>JAJRXX010000066.1 GCA_024276075.1 Planctomycetota bacterium | reverse complement strand
TGCGGTTCTCACCGATCACGACGCGCCCGATACGGTAGAGCAGAGCAGTTCCGGTGCACATGATGCACGGGGACAGCGTGCTGACGAGTGTGAGGCGATGCCAATCCCTGCGTCGGCCTGCGTGGCGCAGGCACACGACCTCGGCGTGGGCTGTGGGGTCGCTGGTCTGTACGCGCATGTTGTGCCCGCGTGCCACGATGCGCCCCTGGTCGTCGGCGAGCACCGCGCCAATCGGCAGCCCGCCCTCCGATAGGCCCGCCTGAGCCTCACATAATGCTTCGTTAAGCAGGTCTTGGTCGGTGGTCATGTATTAGTCACCTTGGCTGCTGTTTGCCACGCCCGCAGACGAACCTCGCTGGTAGACCGTGCCGAATTGTTCTAAAGCAACGGGTGTCAATATTCTCCATCCTGATTGGATCGTAGGTATAACAGACCTCTGTATTTCACGGCTTGCAAGCAAGCCGTGCCACCCGGTTATGGAGATTAATTACGCCAGTTGTTCTAGCGTAATCGTAATGGGCCTGTTGAACCTATTTGCTGCTGCGGGATTCGTTTTGCTGGCGGTTGGCTCGGTGGCGCTGATTTATACCCTACAGCGGCCCAATCGCAAGACCTACGCCTACGCGCTGGCGAAAGGTTGGCCTGGTGATCCGGGCGAACAGGGCTTGGTATTTACCGAGCGGGAGTTCAAATTTTCCGACGGCACGGCCACGCCTGCGTGGATCGTCGAGGGGCGCAACCCGGCTGGCCCGGTCGTGATCATGTCGCACGGGTGGGCCAGCAGCAGGTATGCGTCGCTGGGAAGGATGCCCTTGTTGATCGCATCCGTGTCGCGTCTGGTGCTGTATGACCTGCGTGCGCACGGCGATTCGACCGCTACGTTGTGCTGTATGGGCACCACCGAGGTGCGCGATTTGCTGGACGTTGTCGAGCAGGTGGCTGGCGCTGGTACCCCCATCGTGTTGTACGGCAGCTCTATGGGCGCGGTCATCTCGATCGCCGTGGCGGCGCTGGCCACGACGGGCACCCATCCTATTGCAGGGGTCATTGTGGAAGCGCCGTATCGCTACTTTGTGGAGCCTATCATTGGGCAACTGCGGTTGCGTCGTCTGCCATCGTTTCCGTTTGCCTGGATCGCCACGGCGTGGATGGCGGTGAAGCTGGGCGGCTTGAGGGGCTTCGACCGCGTGGCACATGCAGCGCGTTTGCAATGCCCGTTGCTGGTCCTGCACGGCACGGACGATCCGATATCACGGTTCGAGTCGGGCGAGCAAATTGCGGCGGCTGCGCCGGGCGGTCAGCTCGTGGTGTTTGAGGGCGGTGGGCACAGCGATTTGGCTGTGATCGACCAGGGGCGATACATTCAGGCGGTGGATCAATGCCTCGGTTCGATCCGAGTCGCCTCCGATGTGGGCGGTGTCACGGGTTGACCTCGCGTTGGGAAATTAGAAGACGGGTATCACGCACATGGAGATATACGCATCCGCGTATGTTTTGACCGCGTCGTGTATGCATAAGTATTTGTAAAGTCCGCTCCCACGTACAAGGACAATAGGACAATATTTATGACGAATGGTATAGCTGACAAAATCGATCACACGCTGCTCAAAGCCGAGGCCACCCGCCGAGACGTTCACAAGGTCGTGGCTGAGGCGACGCAGTACCGGTTCGCTTCGGTCTGCGTCAACGGCGTATTTGTGAGCGACGTCGCCAAGGCGCTACGGGGTACCGGTGTCAAGACCTGTGCCGTTGTTGGGTTTCCTTTGGGCGCGAACAAAGCCACGGTCAAAGCGATCGAAGCTTCCGTGGCGGTGAAGGACGGGGCACAGGAGATCGACTTCGTCGCGCACGTGCCGTATCTATTGAATGGCGACGCGGCGTCGGCCAAGGCGGAGTTTATTGAAATCGTCAAAGCTGCCCGCTCAGCGAATCCGGGGGTGGTGGTGAAAGTGATCATCGAGTCGGCGCTGTTGATGGGGGACGTGGACCGCGGCGAGGTGAGGATTGAGGCTGCCTGTATCGCTGCCAGGGAAAGCGGTTGTGATTTTGTAAAGACGTCGACGGGTTTTCATCCTGCTGGGGGCGCTACCGTGGAGGCTGTGCGGCTAACGAAAAAATACGCAGCGGGGCTGGGCGTCAAGGCGTCGGGGGGCATCCGTACCCGCGACGACGCGATGGCGATGATCGAGGCTGGCGCCGATCGGTTAGGCTGCTCGGCGAGCGTCGCGATTGTGACCGGTGGTCAGGCCGTCGCGGCGTATTAATCGAATTATACGCATTGCGTATAATTCTAGCGCGTTGTAGGTGATGCAAATTATTGTCTATTCTGTTCTCGCGTTCGCAGATGCTGCGCAAGTATTAATCTTGATTGGTATTACAGGAATCCGTAGCCATGCAAGCGATGCAGACCGTTACCGTGGGCAATATTACGATCGGCCCGGGGCAACCCCTGGTGATCATCGCTGGCCCGTGCGTGGCTGAGTCTGCCGACTTGTGCCTGCGAATCGGGCAAGCTGTGCGCGATCGTTGCGCGGAATTGGGGCTGAGCTTTATCTTCAAAGCCAGCTTCGACAAGGCGAATCGTAGCTCGATTACCAGCCGCCGCGGGCCCGGCCTGGACGAAGGGCTAGTCATTCTCGGGCGCGTGGGTACGGAGTTGGGCGTACCCGTTACCACCGATGTGCATGCGCCGGAGCAAGCAGCTTCGGTCGCCGGCGCGGTCGATCTGCTTCAGGTGCCCGCGTTCTTGTGCCGTCAGACCGACCTGTTGGTGGCGGTTGCCGCGACGGGTAAGCCGGTTAATGTCAAAAAAGGTCAATTCATGTCGCCGGCCGAGATGAAGAACGTGGTGCAAAAACTCCGCGAGGGTCGGCTGACTGACGGCGGTTCGTCGGTGGAGAATGTCATCCTTACCGAGCGGGGCACGTTTTTCGGGTATCACCGTTTGGTCAATGATTTCGTCGGCGTGGGTGACATGATGGATTTGAGTTGTCCGGTGTGCTTCGACGTAACGCATTCGACTCAGCAGCCGGGCGGGGGCGTAGACGGCAAGAGTTCGGGTGGTCGGCCTGATCGTGCGCCGATGCTGGCGCGTTGTGCGGTGGCGGCTGGGGTACAGGCTCTCTTTATCGAAACGCACCCCTCGCCATCTGAGGCCCTTTCGGATGCGGCGACGATGCTGCCGCTGGACCAGGCTTTGGACATGCTGGGAGAGCTGTCACGCCTGCATCGGGCCGTTTCGACGCTGTCGAAATAGTGATACGCATTGCGTATAGTTCTAGCGCGTTGTACTAGCGCGTTGTAAAGGATGTAAATAATTGTCTATTTTGCCTTCGCGTTCGTAGATGCCGCGCAAGCATTAATCTTGATTGGTATTAGAGCAACTGGGTCAATATTTCCCATCTTGATTGGATGATAGGTGTAACAAACATCTGTATTTCACGGCTTGCAAGCAAGCCGCGCCACCCGGTCAATGAAGATTAATGACGCCAGTTGCTCTAGAGCCAAAAAACCGCTTGTTGGCGCGCAGCTCGCTGAAAATCCCGCATGCGAAATCAGAAAACGCTCTAGTCCGATGCTACTGCTCGGTTCGGTACTCGACCGAGTAGTTTGGGCTTTCTTTGGTGATGGTGATGTCGTGTGGGTGCGATTCGGCCACGCTGGCGGCTGAGACACGGCAGAACCGGGCGTCGTGGCGCAGGGCATCGATCGTAGACGTGCCGCAATACCCCATGCCGGCACGTAGGCCGCCTACGAGCTGATACACGAAGTCGCTTAACGGACCGCGATACGGCACACGCCCCTCGACGCCCTCGGGCACGAGCTTGCCGATCTGCTTGCCGGTCTGGCCGTAACGGTCCGCCGAGCCGGCGATCATGGCGCCCTGCGACCCCATGCCGCGGTAGATTTTGTAGCGCCGGCCCATGTGGATGACCAACTCACCGGGCGACTCGTTTAGTCCGGCGAATAGTGACCCGAGCATCACGCACGACGCGCCGGCGGCCAGGGCCTTGGTGATGTCACCGCTGTGGCGTATCCCGCCGTCGGCGATGACCGGTATGCCTTTGGGTTCGGCGGCTTTCGCGGCGTTCATGATGGCGGTGATCTGTGGGACACCCACACCGCTGACCACGCGTGTCGTGCAGATTGATCCCGGACCGATGCCGACCTTGATCGCGTCGGCGCCCGCGTCGATCAGGTCACGCGCACCGGATTCCGTGGCGATGTTGCCAGCGATCACATCGATATTGTGTTTGGCCTTGATAGCCTGGACCGTCTCGATGACGTTTCGGCTGTGTCCGTGTGCGGTATCGACGACGATCACGTCTACCTCTGCTGCGATCAGCGCCTCGACGCGGTCGAGTTGGCGCACGCCCACTGCTGCACCGACTCTGAGCCTGCCCCGCTCATCTCGGCAGGCCAATGGGAATTGGCTGAGCTTGTCGATGTCGCGCATCGTAATCAGGCCGGTCAGCCGCATGTCGCTGTCGACCAGCAGGAGCTTCTCGACTTTGTTTTCGTTTAGGACCTGTTCAGCCTGTTTCAGGTCGGTGTCGGGCTGCGCGGTGATGAGCCTGTCCTTGGTCATGACCTGACGGATCGGCAGCGTTTGGTTCGGGAGGAACTTCATGTCCCGTCGGGTGAGGATGCCGACGACCTTGCCGCTGCGCTTGCCTGTATCGGTGATGGGCACGCCTGAGATGTTGTGCTCGGTCATGAGCGAGCGAGCTTCACTGACGGGCGCGTCGGGCCCGAGTGTTACGGGATCGGTGATGACGCCGTTGGCGGAGCGTTTGACCTTGGCCACCTCGCGGACCTGGGATTGGGCGTCGAGATTTTTGTGGATCACCCCTAGGCCACCCTCTTGCGCCAGGGCGATGGCCAGCGACGCTTCGGTCACCGTGTCCATAGGCGACGACAGCAAGGGGATATTCAGCAAAATCCGCTTGGTCAGATGGGTGGAGACGTTGGTATCTGCCGGGACAAGATCGCTGCGAGCGGGCAGCAGCAGGACGTCGTCGAAAGTGATGCCTTCGGTGAGAACTTTACCTTCCATGTAACACAGATACCCGCGGCTATGGCAGGTCGTCAAGCCGCGATGGGCCAGCCAAGGGTGTCATATGCAGGGCGGGTGTCAGCGTCGAGGCTCATCGGCGCTAGTATTTACCGTGGTTTACGCATCAAAATGGTGGCGTCGTGGCCGTGTTCAAAATAGTCTTGCCGAAATGCGACCACAGGTGTCTGCCGCATCGCCCAGTCCAGTAGCTTGAAGGTGTCGAGCCGTCGCGCGGGTTGGGTTTGAGGGGCAGCGTCGTGGCCGGCGCGGTCGGAGAGAAAGTTAAATATCAATGATTCGCCCGCCGCCGACCATGCGGACTCGAGTGCTTGGAGGGCCTGCGTGAGTGTCATGGTGTTGAGCGAGCCGGAGATGCAGATGACCTGGGGATTACCGATTGACAGCAGCTTGGGCTGGGCAATAAAGTCACCGCAGTGAAATTCACAACCAGGCAGACGACGGCCCGTGGCAGCAGTGATGACTTCGTCGAGCGCGTCGACGCCGATGTATCGCTCGAACGAAATTTGGCGATTAATCAAAAACGCAGCAAAGTCGCCGCGGCTACACCCAGCATCCAGGACGCGCTTGCCAACCAGGAAGCACATCTGTGTGAACACCTCGAACCGGCGTTTCTGTGTGTCTTCGTTGGCCCACAGGGTGGCTTCGAAACCGCTGCCGTGTTTCTGAACGGATTCACGATACGCATCGAGGTAGGGATCGTTAACCATAGAGGCATTCTAGCGGAGGGTGTTGTCAGGAGATTGCTTGGGTGATGGAGGATAGGTTGTGGTCAGCTAGCGATGTGTACCGAGGTGCGCACAAAAAACCTGAGCACACGGCCTGCTAAATCACTCGAATGCGGCTGTCACTCCCTATCTCTAAGCCGCACCGATACGATTCATTCACAGGCCATGAGCCCAGGTAAGGGCCCCCTCTCCGCTCCGGCCACGACTAACTCATCTCCCTATGATGCCGGCCTTCCTCTGACCTCCACTGACTCCCCGCCGTTTCCTCTCCCCCATGCCCCTTGTGCTTTCTCCCTCGCCCCGCTGGTCAGCTATGTATTTGCACGCCATCTATCGCCACCAATCGGCAAGATTGGTTTACGGCGCCCCGATCGTGTTGAAACAAGTTGCTATTGTGCGATCTAGATACATATGCCGGTGCGGTTTTAAAAGGCACATCAATGCAGTTACACAGCACGGCTGAGTTTAGAACTATTCTAAACGTGATTTTCATGCATATTAGTATGACGTTCTTTGTTATGGTGTCAATACCATTTTGTTAAATTGAGATTAAAAAAACGTATTAAATTCGCGCGGCGCGATCGTTGTTCACGCAGGCGGGTGTGTTTTCTATCAACGAGCACCATGCGTTATGCTTCGGCTATGACAGAAGACATTGCCGCGTGGCTCGAACGCCTGCGAGGGAAATTTGTGGTGTTCGAGGGGATCGACGGGAGCGGTAAGAGCACACAGATGCAGCGGTTTGTCAGCACCGTTCACGCGGGTGGGGTTGTGGTGTGTGAGGTGCGTGAGCCGGGGGGAACGCCGATCGGCGAACAGGTTCGTCGGGTGTTGTTGGACCCTGCCAACGATGAGATGGACGTCCGCTGTGAGATGCTGCTGTACATGGCCAGCCGTGCGCAGCTTGTGGTCGAGCAGATCAAGCCGGCACTCGAGCGGGGTGAGCTAGTGCTCGCTGATCGGTTTATCAGTTCGACACTGGCATATCAGGGGACTGCGGGTGGCCTGTCCGAAGCGGATATCCGCAGTGTCGGCGAATTTGCTGTACGGTCGTGTTACCCTGATTTGACGGTTATCTTGGATATAGACGAGATCACCGCTGCTAAGCGTTTGGTGGGTAACTCCAAGCACAAAGCGCACGTCCAGATCAATCAGCCGACGCTTTTTTCGGATCGGATGGAGTTAAACGATGCTCCGTATTGGCGCAAGGTCCGGCAGGGGTATCTCGATCAGGCGAATCGGGACCCGGATCGGTATCTCGTGGTGGACGCCGGCGGCGGTCAGGACAGTGTGTTTGAGGCGTTGATGGAGGGGGTCAAGGGCAGGTTTGCGGCTGTATGAATCCGTACCCATTTAGCCACGGGTGAGTCATACGTATTCAAATTAATCCTTGTGCGTACACAACGAGCCGTGAGCGTGGCGGGGCTTCGTTCGCTACGCTCACGGCGCCCAGCCACGCACAACGACAAACCAGATCAAACTAGAGCACCTTGCATAAATAATCGCCATGTCAGTTCTGGAGTAGGGCAGGTCATTGACCTGCCTTCTTCTTGGGGAGATGGAGAATAATTACGCAAGTTGCTCTAGCTATCTGATTGACCAATTCGCGGCTCTCCTGCTCGGACAGGATCATGCGTCGGAACGAATCGAGCTTGGCTTCAATCTGATCGCGCTCCTTGCCCAACTCCGTGAGACGCTGATCTACCAATCGGCGGTTGGACTTGGTGATATTGTCCAGCAGGCTGCGCACCGTCCGGTCGATTTGTCGCACCCGCGTCTGCATCCGCCCGGTTTCAAACTAGGACAATACCAGGTGTTTTTAGGATTCGTGGTGACCCCACAAGGGTTGGTCACAGCCAGTATGGACGACCTTGAAAGTTCAGTAAGATGAGTTGATTACATGGCTTAAAGATTAAGCGGTGGGGATCGGGGCGTTGCCCTCGACGCGGGAGCGGAGGTTGTCCAAGACGTTCATGAAATTGATGTAGGCGTCGTAGGGCGATTCGTAGGGGTTGAAAAAGGTGTGGGCGTGGCCGTTCGCAAAGTATTTCGTGGACATGTAATAAAAATGGTCGCTTGAGGTGAGGTTGCGCCAGTCGTCGAGCAGAGCAGGGTTGCCCGCGGCTTTGACGTCGGCTTCGAGTTTGTAGAGCTCAAGCATGGCACTAGATTGCATGGCGTTGCCCAGCCAGGGTGAGAGGTCGCGGTCGGTGTCGGCCCAACTGGTGGCGTGGGGGTCGTCATACTCGTCGCTGGGCTCGGTGGTATCGACCAGTTGGGACGGCGTGACGAAGGTGTTTTCGCCCGCTTTGAGTAGCTGGTCGGGCAGGTGGGCGAAGAAATCGAAGATACCGGTGTCCTCGGGTTGGATTAGGCCTAGCGTTTCGAGTTCCATGAAGAGGTTGACGATGTTTGGGTCAGCGATTTGGCTGATCCAGCGGGTGTATTTGTCGGCAGTGAGCGGGAACTGGTTCCAGTGCGGGTTGGAAAAGCGGACGACGACGTCGTCGGTGAGACCGTCGTTTTTGAGCAGGAGTTTAATTTCGGGCATGCCGGGCGGGTGGTAGAGGTGGGTCGGGGGCCGGTCGCCCAGTGCTCGACCGATGGGCTGGACGAGCACAGCGCGGTGCTGGTCCAAGCCGCGTAGGTAGCTGGCTAGCTCGTTGTTGTAGATCAACTCGGTATTGCGAAAGACCGTGGGGGTCTGGCCGACGAGGTCCTCCATGAGCTTGGTGTGCAGGTCGATCTGGTTTTTGAACTCGTCTCGGCTGTAGAGGAACGCGAGACTGTGGTGGTAGGTCTCGCTGAGGAACTCGACGCAGCCTGTTTGGGCCAGCGTTTGTAATAGCTCGATCACTTCGGGGCTTTGCTGCTTGAGTTGATCGACGACGCAACCTGACACGCAGATGGCGAATCGGAACCGTGAGTCGTGTTTCTTAACGAGGTCTAGCAGCAGCTTGGTGGCGGGCAGGTAACACACTTCGGCGGCGTGGGTGACGAGTTTGGCGTTACGCTTGTCGTCGAAATAGTCGGTCTGGGTGTCGAAGACGCTGTAGCGTCGCAGCCGATGGGGCTGATGCAGTTGAAGGTAGATACAAACTCGAGCCATAAATTAGAACCTTGGCATGTGGCACCGATAGGATTGATCGGTCAATAATGGGGGTGGCGCTTAACCCGTCCGATAGCGACACGCTCCTGGCTGTGGTGAGCGACCCCGTGCTCATTGTGTTCAGGACGGGGCGGGATGCAATAGACGGGCTGTCATTTTCTTGTGGGAGGTGGACTTAGGCGGTGGCGGCGGGGTTTTGCGGGTGGGGTTGCCCCGGGCGGATTTATGGTGGGTTGGGTGGGGATGGGCTATACTTGCGGCCCGTATTTTAGGGGTGGAACACGACGCAATTGGAGCTGACCGATGCCCAGCAGCGGTGAGATACGCAGGCAATTTGTAGATTATTTTGTGAAGAAGCACGGTCACACGGACGTGCCTTCGTCGCCTGTGGTGCCTCACGACGACCCGACGCTGCTGTTTGCCAATGCGGGCATGAACCAGTTCAAGGACGTGTTCCTGGCTACAGGCACCCGGCCGTACAGCAGGGCTGTGAATACGCAGAAGTGCATCCGTGCCGGTGGCAAGCACAACGACCTGGAAGACGTGGGCAGGGACACGTACCACCACACATTTTTCGAGATGCTCGGCAACTGGTCGTTCGGGGACTACTTCAAAAAGGAAGCGATCGCCTGGGCGTGGGACCTGCTCACGAATGTATGGGGGCTGGAGAAGGACCGCCTGCACGTGACCGTATTTGCCGGCGACTTGGCGGACGGGCTCAACCCGGACGCAGAAGCCCAAGGTCTGTGGCAAAGCCAGACAGACATCGACCCTTCGCACATACACCTGTTTGGCAAGAAGGATAATTTCTGGGAGATGGGCGAGGTGGGCCCGTGTGGGCCTTGCAGTGAAATTCACATCGACCTGACGCCCGACAAGAGTGGTGCGGGACTGGTCAACGCGGGCGACGCGCGCGTGATCGAGATTTGGAATCTGGTGTTTATCCAGTTCAACCGCGACGCGGCGGGAAAGCTCACGTCGCTACCAGCCAAGCACGTGGACACGGGCATGGGCTTTGAGCGGGTATGCGCGGTGCTCCAGGGTAAGACGAGCAACTACGACACGGACGTGTTTGCACCGATATTCGAGGCGATCCGGGGTGTCACGGGTGCTGCACCTTACAGCGGTCGGCTAGACGACTCGGTGACTGGAAAAGTGGACATGGCCTACCGCGTGATCGCGGACCATGTGCGTTGCTTGACGTTTGCGCTGACGGACGGCGCGGTGCCCAGCAACGACGGGCGAGGCTACGTGCTGCGACGCATCTTGAGGCGTGCGGTGCGCCACGGCAACCAGACGCTGGGGATGAACAAGCCATTCCTGTATCGGCTGGTGCCCACGGTCGTGGACGCGATGGGGGACGTATTCCCTGAATTAAAGAAAGACCCGGATCGGGTGGGCGGGTTGATTAAGGAAGAGGAGCAGAGCTTTGGCAAAACGCTCGAGCGGGGGATCGAGTTGTGGATGAACTACGCGGGCACAGCGTTGTGGAAGCAATTTCAGAGCGAGCAGAAACGCAAGCCAAAGGCCGAACGCCTGCACATGTGGTCGCGCGGTGGTCTTAAGTTTTATTCTGAGACGGAACAACAAGAGGAGGAGGACCGTATCGCCAGGGAGGGTGTGCTTCCGATCCGAGCGGACTCGACGATCGAGATCGTCAAGCTATCGGATATCAAAGAGATTGTGCACAAGTTCAAGTTCGGCGACACCACGCCGGAGTTGATGAAACAGCTAGTAGATGGCGTGCCCGTCATTAGCGGGGAAGGCGCGTTCAAGCTGCACGACACCTACGGCTTCCCGTTGGACCTGACGCAGGTGATGGCCCAGGAACGCAGCATGGCGGTGGATGTCGAAGGCTTTGAACGGCTCATGCAAGAGGCTCGGGAAAAGGCCCGCGCGGGCGGCGGTCGCGTCGATGCGGGGGCAGCGCTGACCGACGCGGTGGGACGGGACAACGTCCCGGCAACCCAGTTTCTGGGCTACGACAAAACCGAGAGCGACGTGGCGACGTTCTGCCTGCTGTATAAGCGAGTGGGCAGCGGTTACGAACGCGTGGCCAGCGCACAAGTGGGCGATGAATTAGCGGTGGTGGTGGGTCACACGCCGTTCTATGCGGAGGCGGGCGGGCAGGTGGGTGACACCGGCACGATCGAGAATAAACATGGGGGCGTATTTCGCGTGCGCGACACGGTGAAGATCGGGGCTGTGCACTTCCATTTGGGCGAGGTAGGCACGGGCGAGTTTGTGCAGTACTTGCCGGGCGAGGCTGACACGGGTGTGGACCTGAAGCGGTGTGTCGATCGGGTGCGTCGGGCAAAGATCATGGCCAACCACACCGGCACGCACCTGATGAACCGGGCCCTTCGTGACGTGCTGGGCGAGCACGTGCAGCAGAAAGGTTCACTGGTAGACGACGAGAAGTTGCGGTTTGACTTTTCCCACAACGCCGCTGTGTCGGACGACGAGGTAGATCGTATCGAGCAGATGGTGAACCACGACATCGGCGCGGACCTGCCGGTGTACGCGCAGGAAGCGGATCAACAAGAAGCGCTGAAAATCAATAGCCTGCGTGCGGTATTCGGTGAGAAGTACCCGCCTCGCGTGCGCGTGGTGTCGGTCGGTATGCCGGTGGCGAAGCTGCTTGCCGAGCCGAGCAATACTGCTTGGCAGGGGTACTCGATCGAATTTTGTGGGGGCACGCACCTGGCCAAGACCGGCGACGCCCAGGGGCTTGTGGTCGTCAGCGAGGAAGCTGTGGCAAAGGGTGTGCGGCGGATCACAGCACTGACCGGTCAGACCGCGCACCGTGCAGCAGCGCAGGGAGAGATGCTGCTGTCGCGGATCGAAGGTCTGGGCGACATGGCGGGAGATCAGCTAGCGGATCAAGTGGCGCAGCTTGGTGAGCAGATCAGCACGCGAGTGCTACCCCTGTTGGTAAAGGCAATGCTGCGTGAGGGCTTGGCACGGCTACAAAAGAAGGTGAAGGAACACGATAAACAGCGTAACAAAGCGTCGGCTGGCGCGGTGGTCGAGCAGGCGCGTAAGCTGGCGGAGGAATCGGCGGGCGAGGTGGTGGTGGCGTCGCTTTCCGGTGCTGACGCGGCGTCGCTACGCACGGCGATGGACGTGATTCGTAAGAAGCGACCCGAGACGGCGTTGCTCCTGGGTGGGGTAAACGGCCAACAGGTGGCGTTTGTGGCGGCGGTGCCCAAGGCGATGATCGACCGTGGGCTCAAGGCGGGCGACTGGGTGCGTGAGGTGGCGAAGGCAGCGGGCGGCGGCGGCGGCGGCAGGCCCGACATGGCGCAGGCGGGCGGCAAAGACCCCGCCAAATTTGACCAGGCATTGGACGTGGGGCGTGAGTTCGCCAAATCAAAATTGTGAACCCACTAAAACATTCGTCAGATACGGGGCTAAACTCGAACCATGGCACGCATCAACGACCATTACCTGAAACTCAAAGCTGGGTACCTGTTCCCCGAGATCGCCAGGCGGGTGAACGCGTTTGCCCAGGCGCACCCCGAGGCGAAGCTCATCAAGCTGGGGATCGGCGACGTGACCGAGCCGTTGCCGGCAGCGGTGATCGAGGCGATGCACAAGGCCATTGACGAGATGGCCAAGCGCGATACGTTCCGCGGGTACGGCCCGGAGCAGGGGCACGCTTTCTTGCGCGAGAAGATCGTGGGGCACGACTACCACGCACACGGCTGTGAGATAGCGGCGGACGAGGTGTTCGTATCCGACGGCAGCAAGTGCGACACAGCAAACATCCTCGACGTCCTGGGCCCGGGCAACGTCGTCGCGGTGGTGGACCCGGTATACCCGGTGTACGTGGATACGAATGTGATGGCAGGCCACACAGGCCCGGCAAACGACCGTGGCGAGTACACAGGGTTGGTGTACCTCCCAGCCACCGCAGAGAACGGGTTTTCGCCCGAGTTGCCCAGTCAGAAGGTGGACGTGATCTACTTGTGCTACCCGAATAATCCGACGGGTGCCGTGGCGACGAAAGAGACGCTGGCCAAATGGGTCGGGTACGCAAAGGCAAACGACGCGCTGATCCTGTTCGACGCGGCGTACGAGGCGTTCATCACGGACACGGTGATCCCGCACTCAATCTATGAGATCGACGGTGCCCGCGACGTGGCGATCGAGTTCCGCAGCTTTTCGAAGAACGCGGGGTTCACCGGCACGCGGTGCGCTTTTACGGTCGTGCCGCGATCCGTGGCGGGGACCGACGCACAGGGCAACCGTGTGGACGTGCACCGGCTTTGGAGCAGGCGTCAGACGACAAAATTCAACGGCGTCTCATATGTGGTACAGCGCGGTGCCGAGGCGGTGTACAGCGACGCGGGTCAACAGCAGGTGCGAGAGTTGGTCGAATTTTACATGGCCAACGCGAAGATTATCCGCGAGACACTCACATCGCTGGGGTACGAGATATACGGCGGCGTGAACGGACCCTACATCTGGCTAAAGACACCCGGGGCGATGACGAGTTGGGCATTTTTCGACAAGCTGCTCGCTGACGCGCACGTGGTGGGCACGCCCGGGAGCGGCTTTGGCGCCGCAGGCGAGGGGTACTTCCGCATCAGCGCGTTTAACAGCAGAGCGAACGTGCAAGAGGCCATGTTACGGATACGGGAAAAGATGGGGGCTGAGCGGTTGTAGCGAGGCATACCGTTTGTCACCCAATGCAAACGGCTCTAGCTGGACTTTTTCCGATTTAGCAATTCAACAGCCGTATTGAAGATCGCTTCGGGCTCGCTCATCCGTCCTGGGCCCGTGGTCCTGCACGCCTGCCACCCGGAGTCTGGGCCTACGAATTGATAGCCCAGCGTGTCCTTGAGTGTGGCGACGTTCTGCTGCGTGATCGGGTTGCCCCACATGTCGGCGTTCATAGCGGGGGCGAGCAGGATCGGTTTCGTGGTCCCGATAGCGGCTCCAACGAGGCAGACCACGTCCTCGCAGATGCCCGCGGCTATCTTGGCAATGACATCCGCGCTGGCGGGGGCGATGATCATCAACTCACACCAACGGGCCAGTGCGATGTGCGGCGAGCCGTAATTCGACTGAGCGTCCCAGACATTGGTAACGACCGGGGCGTTGGACAGCGATTGGAACGTCAGGGGCGCGACAAACCGCGTGGCGGAGTCGGTCATGAGCACACGTACCGTAGCACCGGCTTGGACCAGGCGGCTAACGAGGTCAGCAGACTTGTAGCAAGCAATACCACCTGTGAGGGCGACGATGACGTGGCGATCGCGCAACGTGTCGTCGAGCGGGTGGCTGTCTTGTGAGGCGGGCATGGCCTAGCGCCTATCGGCGTCGCTATCTGCGGGTAGCTCGAAAGATATCTTCTCTTCGGCGATTTCTTGGACGGCGACTTCGAAGTCGTTTCTGCCGTGGCGCTCGACCAGCGGACGGGCACCCTCCATCAACTCGCGGATGCGGTGCTGCACCAAGGCGGTGAATTTAAACCGGCCACCTATTTTGTGGATGAGCTTGTCGTCGTTGAGGGTCTCGAGCATAGCAATAGACTCCGATGGGGGTGCAAAGAACCCTTAACTATAGCGGGATGGGGTCGTTTGGGCAACCAGGCGTGGGGCAGTTTGAGTCACGGGGCGGTGAAGGCTGCGGCACGCAGTTCGGTGAGCTTACGCAGTAATTGGACGGTAGGCGGCGATTCGGGGGGCGTCGTGGTGTAGCGGTGGGTTCGGCCGTGGGCGATGATTAGAACGTCGTAGCGTAAGCCGGGAGTGCCGTCGATTACGGCTGGGCTGGTTGGCTCAGCCATGAGGTGATTTCGCATCACGTGCTGGCAGATGTCGTAATACTCGACGCGGGAGATGCGGGCGGTCAGCGGGGGGTAGTAGTCGATGACGGCGCCAGCCCCTACCGCGACATGGAAGCCGCGATCGGGTTCGAGCACGTATTGCGACCTCTGGCGTAGCGGCTCGTCGGAACTGGGCTTGCCTAACACGTGGAAGCGAAGCGCAAAATCAGGTGGCAGCATCGGGTGCGTGGATGGGGCGGTGTCGGTCTGGCAAGCTGACAAGCAACCGATCACCAAGACGAGCAGCGAGACGATCTTTGTGTCTAAGTAGATTCGGGGTGTGCAGGGCGGTCTATTCATGTGGCTTGGGGGTTGGCGTTGAGTGTGCGTTGCTTGGTTGGTTCGAACGGAACGTGCGGGACCAGTTCTGCCTGAGTCTGGGTTTGAGCCTGCCCAGCGCGATGATCCAGATGAATGTAACGACTACAGCGAGCAATCCTATGCCGAATTGTCGTTCAGCGTCGGGTGCGGCGGTTTGATCTTCCACAGCCCCGCGCAGTACAGCCAGGCGCCCGGAGAGGTAGAAGTGTGCAGCGGGGACCGCGATGGCGATCGAGACGAGCTTGATTCGCCACCAGCGCAGGCGCGTGAACGTGTGCGCGTGTTGGAGAGTCAGCAGGATTCCAAACACGATTGCAACGAGCATCGCGGGCACTGCGATGAAGCGTAAGACGAAGCTGATTAACTTGATCAAGGCCGACAATTGGTCGTGTGCCAGCGGCGTATTGAGGTGTCGACAGGTAAACCAGAGACCCGTCACGGTAACAATCGCGCCGAAGTAGACAGCCACGGCGATGATCTTAGGCACGATCAGCCAGGGCCTAATACCTCGACCGGGCGATCGACCGTGGATGTTCTGATACGACATGGCATGAGAGTGTAACGCTGGCTGTCCCGACAACCAAAAGCGGTATTGCCATTACAAAGATTGCGGGTGACGTAATTTGTTAGGCGGGGTTGATAGAGGAAATTGGGTGGGAGTAAATCATTTGCGTCTGAACCTGCGCGCGAGGCCTAAACCTACGAGCATTGCGATACCCATCAATGCAGCGGTGGGTACGGGTACGATTTTTATTCTCGAGACCTGTGCCTGCGTTAGCCATATGGGGATCGATGAACTGATCGCTATCGGAGAAGTCGCGTGAAGCCTGGGCTCGATGACCTTGGTCGCCAAGCAGTCCGTTGAGCAATTAATCTCGACACCGGTATCACGAGGCATCCCGTGAAACAAAACGCCCATCGCTGCATGTGACGTCGAGGCAAACACCATGGTCACAAGCAGGGCCGCGCACATACCACACAGACAGCTCATTCGCCTCCGATTTTGCACGTTTTAGCTCTCCTCGTTCCGTCGTGCCCGCCAGTTATGACGCGAGCATTTATTTGGAATTACTATTGGGTGTGATGCCAGCAGGAAGGAATAGCTCTCTTATTCCTCTCTCGACCCGTATCACCCCAGCCACTACAAAGGCAATGGCTACTCCACTTGTAAGGATTCTAATTAAGGGTAGGTAGACATGTCAAGTCCATTGGGTGCGGACGCCGACGATATCCTGATTTGAAAGGGTATTTTAGGGTATGAAATGACGAAATTTAAATCGTCTCAGCAGGGGCAAGGCGGGGTAGAAAAAGGCTAGGTTGTTTGGCGTAGCTTGCCGCGAAAAATGAGGCTGCTAACCTCTATCGGCTATGAAGATTAGCTTGGCATGGCTCAATAACTACCTGGACCGATCGGTCGAAGCGGACCAAGTCGAGCAGGTGTTGACTGACCAAGGGTTGCCCATCGAGTCACGGTTAGAGGTTGGCGGCGATGTGATGCTCGACGTCGAGGTGACCAGCAACCGGTCGGATTGTCTGAGTCATATAGGTTTGGCGCGTGAGATGGCGGCCGGGGCGGGCTGTGCGCTGGTCGAGCCGGATTACACCGTATCCGCAGCGTCGGGCGGCAACACCACAAACGAGTTTGGCGGTGTGCGGGTGGAGGACGCCAAACGGTGTTCGCAGTACACAGCAAGGGTGATCCGTGGGGTAAAAGTAGGCCCAAGCCCTGCGTGGCTCGTACAACGGCTCGAGGCGGTGGGGCAGCGCAGCGTGAATAACGTGGCGGATGTGACGAACTTCGTGCTCCTTGAATTGGGTCAGCCGTTGCACGCTTTTGACTTGGCGCAGTTGGCTGGGGGGCGGATTGTTGTTCGCCAGGCGCGTCGCGGTGAGGCGTTCGTCGCGATCGACGGATCGCGTCACGAACTGACCAGCGGGATGCTGGTGATCGCAGACGATCGTGAGCCGGTGGCGGTGGCGGGGATCATGGGTGGCTTCGGTAGCCGGGTGACGCAAAAGACCGTGGACGTGGTGCTCGAGTCAGCGGCGTTTGACCCGAGCAGCGTGCGGTGTACCGGCAGGGCGCTGAAGCTATCAAGCGAGTCGAGCTTCCGTTTTGAGCGTGGCGTAGACCCAATGGGTGTGCAACGTGCCAGCGCACGGGCGGCGAATCTGATCTGCGAGGTTGCGGGTGGGCATGTGGCGGGCGAGTTGATCCAAGTGGGGGGCGACGCTCCGCAGGCACGACAAGTGACGATGCGCACGCGGCAGTGCAACGAGCTGCTGGGGCTTAGACTTACGCCAGCGGTCATAGCGGAGTTACTTGAGCGATTGGGATTTGAGCCACGCGCAGAAGGCGATGGCGAGCGTGTCGTGTGTACGGTGCCCAGCTATCGGCTCGACGTGTCGCGTGAGGTGGACCTGATCGAGGAGGTCGCTCGTGCGCACGGGCTCGAAGCGGTGCCGGTGCAGGAGAAGATCCACATTGTGACCAGGCCGGTCCAGCCTCGGGTGGCGGCCAGGCAGAGCTTGGGACGCGTGCTTGTAGCGCACGGCTACCACGAGACGGTGACGTTTAGTTTCTTGAACGAAAAACACGGGCGTGCATTTTTGACTGCCGATGAACAGGTGGTGAGCGTCGATGAGCAGTCGAGACACGTGGGTACGCGTGCCGAGCCGGTGCTGCGTCCGTCGGTGTTGCCGAGTTTGTTGGCTTGTCGAAAGGCGAATCAGGGCGCGGGGAACACCGATGTTCGGCTGTACGAGTGCGCCGCGGTGTGGAGCAGGCGTGAGGGAAAGGTAATCGAGCGCAACCATTTAGCTCTGCTATGCGACGCGCACGAGGCACAGCAGACCCTGCGTGACGTGCGTGGTACGGTGAGCGAACTGGTCGAACGGCTGGCGGGGAATGTGGGCTTGTCATTTGTTCCAGCGGAGCTCAATGGATTGACAGGCGCGGCTCTGATTGAAATCAGCGGCCAGAGGCTGGGCCGAATCGGGCTGATTGACGAGGGGAGACAGCGGCTGTTTGATCTGCAGGTGTCCGTGGTGATCGCCGAGTTGGACCTTGACGCGCTGCTCGATGCGTATCCGCCGACGCGGCGTGTCGGTGGGTTGCCTCGGTTCCCAGCGATCGAGCGGGACCTGTCGGTAGTGGTGGATGAAAGGGTGCGTTGGGGTGATATCCAGGGGCACGTGTTAGCGACCGAGCCGGCGCTGTTGGAGGACGTGGCGTTTCTCGACGTGTATCGGGGCAAGCCCATCCCCAAGAGCAAGAAGAGCGTCAGTTTCCGGATGCTCTTCCGCGATCCCGTTTCGACGCTGCGCCACGAACAGGTCGACCCGCAGGTGGCAGCGGTTGTGCAGCGGCTGGAGATTCAGGTCGACGCTCAACTGCGGGGGTAGTTGTACTAGAGCAGGTGGCAAAAACAATCGCCATCCCGGTGGGTCGCTGGTGCGCCACGTCTCTGTATCTCACGGCTTGCAAGCAAGCCGTGCCACCCGACTAACGGAGATTAATTACGCTATCTGCTCTAAATTAAGTTCTTTTGAAATCCGTGCCCCGTGGGTCGCCGACCGCTGCGACGACGGCGTGTATCCGTTCAGCTCCGGCGCGGCGTAGCAGCCGCGCGCAGGCGCCGAGAGTGGAGCCGGTGGTCTTGACGTCGTCGACGAGGCAGACGTGCCAACCGGTCAGGTCGATCGGCTTGACGGCGAACGATTCGCGGACGTTGGCGGAGCGTTGCGAAGGGGGCAACGCTGTCTGCGGCCGCGTGTAGCGGGTACGTCGCAGCAGGGGCACGGCACGCCAGCGACGTTTTTTCGCAAGGGCTGCGGCCATGAGTTGTGCCTGGTCGTAGCTTCGCCACAGCCGACGTGTCCAGTGCATCGGGACGGGGCAGACGATGACCTTGT
>JAJRXX010000065.1 GCA_024276075.1 Planctomycetota bacterium | reverse complement strand
TCCGCGATGATAATCGGGTTCGACGTCGCGCCCGTAGCGCCCAATGCCCTGTTCTTGGTCACCAGGTCCGGGTCAATCGAGTCGAGCCAAAGCTTGGTCCCGCTGGCAACAATGGATTCAAGTGACGATGGCATACGCGAACTCCTTATCTTATCAGTCGAAAATATTGATCATTCCGTCCGCCGCCGCTGATAGGTTAAACACCACCCGTTCGACGACAATCACACACAGCCTACCCACGCCCTCATACTAGAGGACGCACCATTTAGACGTTTTCTTACGTCATTATAGGACATTGCCAAAACGAACCCCGCCCCACCCACGAGTATCGCTGTCCACTCCTAGGGAATCATCGACTGTCATGGGCAGCCGCCTTAGCCCCCCACCGGCTTGAACGAGCCTAAAACCCCACGCCTAACCGCCCAGACCGTCTCCCGTACCCCCCGCCACAAAACGCGCCAGCCAGGCTAACAACTGATCCGAGCCCATGTAACCGACGCTGCGTGATAGCTCCACACCACCTGGATCAACGACGATCATTGTCGGCAACGCCTCCACCGCGTACCTGTCCGCCAATGTATGACCGTCGCTACCCGGCAACGACAAATCCGCCACGACAGGCACAAACGATGCCCGCACAAATTGGCCGACACGCTCGCGTGAAAAAACCTCGTGCTTCATCTGCTGGCACGGGCCGCACCAGTCGGCGGTGAACTTCAGCAAAATCGGCTTACCGGTTTCAACGGAAATCGATTGGGCGTCATCGAAATCGTCCGTCCACCCGATGGTGTCCGAAGCACCCGACACAGCTTGGCGTATTAGTGTCGGTACCACAGCCATCGCGGCCACGCCCGCGAGCAACACGATCAATCCCGCACGCACACCCCCACAGCGGAACCCTCTATCAGCACGATTCAAAATCATAAAAAAACACTTGCTAGAGCGTTCTGAACGCATCTGTAGCGTTTGGTCACATTAAATTACCCGCTCCCTCACGGTCGCGGCTCGTTGTGGACGCTACACGTGAATTGAGAACGCCCTCAGATACACCCCTCTGAAATACACAACCCACATATCCGCTTGAATGTTCCCGCAAGCCATATGGACATGCACCACATGGATATACACCACCCCGCCACACGCGCAATCGTAGCACGCACAGCCCAAGCCTATGCCTCTATATACAGGTGTTTTTTGGTTAGCCGTCGATTGATAGGCTGCTGATCGCGGTCTGCTGAGCGCCCGTCAGATCAGTCGATTGAGGCGTCGCCGACGGGCCGTGACCTTCCTTGGCCAACTTGTCCATCAGCATCTCCCACGTCTGCTTCTCGTAAGTGAGCAGGTCCAACGCCTCATCGAGTGCCTTCTTGTCCCGGTTGACGCTCGCGTCCACCAGCAGGCGGTAGATGTACACGTACAACGCATTGAGTTTCTCGCACAGCTCCGGCGCCGCCTCGGAACGCAGACTCGTCGATAGCTCCAGGACAATTTTGTGAGCCCGGGTCAGCGCATTGTAGAACGGCTCAAGCTTATCCTGCTCCAACGCATCCTGTGCCTGACGGCAAAACCGCAACACGCCCTCGTAGAGCATCAGCCGCAATTCCTGCGGTGTGGCGGTCATCACCTTCGTCTTCAGGTATGGGTTCGTTGATTTACCTTGTCGCGCCTGCATGACCATCCGTCCTTACCCCAGTTCCTAAATTAGGTAACACCCCAACAATTCGGCAGACCTCAACCCCACATCGAATATCGGCCACAAACGTATATCGACCTTAGCCCCACGGCTGATAATCCGGTATGTCACGGTCATACCCGCACGCCCCACCACGGGGTCTGGTCCTCAAGCCGCGGCCCGTCGTACCCCCGCCGGCTCGAACGCCGCCACGCCGTGTACCAGCGCACGCCGTACCGCCTCGCTGGTGATCCACCAAGGCCGACGGGCGAGTTGCTGCCAGAGATACCGCCTGCCGTTGCCGTTCTGAGCCTCCGCCTGCGCCAGCGTGTAGATCCGCCTGCGGGTGTCACAATTCATCCACAACGCATACCGCTGTGCCATGGGAAGGTATTCCGCGTACCGCTGCGCCGCGGTGATGTATTCGATCCCCTGCCGAACGGTATCTGACGCGTTGCCCCCGCCCACGCGTCGCCTCGCAACCACCGCGTCGCCGATAACCGTCGGGCCATGTCCCGCCGCCAGCAGCCGACAGGCGTATTCATAATCAAATCCGCTTTCCATCTCCGCATCGAACAGGCCGTTTGCCTCGATCAATGACTTGTGCCAGAAGCTCGCCGCACCCGGCAGATTCCCCGAATCGTGCATCAGGTACGACGCCAACGACTGCGGCGCACAGGTCGCCGAGCTGGACACCAGTTCGTCGTACGCGTCGAGCTCACGAGGCTGTCCGACCAACCACTGCGACGCGTATCGGCCCGACATCTGCAGCCCCACTTCGAGCAGCGTGCCGGGCAGGTACACATCATCGCTGGCCAGATACGCCACGATATCGCCCGTCGCACGGGCCAGGCCCTTGTTGACCGCGTCACCGGGGCCACCGTCCGGCTCGCTGACCCAACCCGCCAGTTCACCCTCATACAGCCGAATGATGTCCACGCTGTCGTCAGTCGAACCGCCGTCGATGACAAAGTACTCAAGGTTTTCGTAGCCCTGATCCAAGACGCTACAAATTGCGCGTTCGAGGTATCGCCCGTGGTTGTAATTTGTCGTAACGACTGTAATGCGGGGTTGACTCATTAATGATCCATCCGTTGTATGGGTTTGGTGTGCCACGTCCTATCGTGCTCAGCGGTAAACCGAGCGAGGTGCGGGGCACGCTGTCTTGTTTGTATTGAGCAGGTCACTGATCTTCATTTGCTCGGCTCGATGATTAGCGAAATTTCTCTGCCAATGTTTCCCGATGACCTCATCGTCATCCACCGATTTCACCGGGAGATAAATTGGCCTCCCGTCCGATAATCGAACCACGCCGACGGCCAACCCATTACACCGACCCGCATCACGCCGCAGCTCGCTACGTGTATCGCCGCTAGGTCCGATTCAGTGTGTCGATCATGGTTTGAGCGAAATCGCGCGTATTGGTCGATAGATACCCATCAACGCCCGGAGATTCCGCCATGGCCATGCTGCCCGATTTCACAGCCCGTCTGCGACGCCACCTCCAGTCCGTTCAGATGGCGGGCAACCTCGCCACACTAAGGCACCTGTGCCTGCCTTCGGCGGCGAAGCGGGTATTGAGCATCCGTTTCCGGGGGCGCCGGTTCCGGGTGCAGGTCCGCGGCGGGACGATCGATACCGAGCTGATTCGGCAGATACTCTGTGAGGACTCCGAATACCGCCTGCCCATGCCGATCGACCCTCGTGTCATTTTCGACATTGGTGCCAACATCGGGATTACCTCGCTGTACTACGCAGCGGTGTACCCAAAAGCACGTATCTATTGCTTCGAGCCGGTGCCGGAAAACGTCGAGGCGCTACGTTTCAACACAGCCCCGCTCGCCGATCGCATCACCGTCATTCCCACGGGATTGGGCCAACAGATAGGCACGTTTCCCTTCCACCCGTCTAGCGACCCGGCAAACCTGGGCGGCGGCAGCTACCACGTCGACGGCAACGACCCCACACAGGTGATCAACCTGCCGGTGACCACGGTCGGCGAAGTCTGTCGAGAGCTCGATATCAAGCAGGTAGACCTGTTCAAGATCGACGCCGAGGGCGCGGAACTGGACATCCTCAAAGGCATACCCCAACGCCTGATCGACGGCGCGTCGGCTCTGATCGGCGAGTTGCACGGCATCGGAGACTTTGAGTTCCTCCAACACCTGTCCACATCGCACAACGTGGGGATATCAAAGCGGTACGACCGCAACTGCTACCCCTTTGTGGCAGCACGCAAAAAAGCGCAGCAAGGCACGCTGCACTTAGCCAAAGCGGGCTAGCGAATTTCCAATGCAATCGTAGCGCTTGGTTACAACGAATTGCCCGCTCCGATGGCATAGCTTGCTGGCAAGCTGTGGTGGGGCAGTCGCAATACCAATTCAAATTAATACTTGTGCGTACACAACGAGCCGCGACTGTAAGGGAGCGGGCTTCTTTACTGTGATTGAAGCACGGGGATTAGAAGCTGTTTCAAAACCCCCTCTCCCCTTGAGGGAAGAGGTTGGGTGAGGGGTAAAAGCCTCGTTAGAGCAACTTGCGTAATTATTCTCCATCTCCCCAAGAAGAAGGCAGGTCAATGACCTGCCCTACTCCAGAACTGACATGGCGATTATTTATGCAAGGTGCTCTAATCACGGACACTCTACCCTCCCCCTGCCCCTCCCTGAAAGGGAGGGGAGTTATGAAACCGGCTCTAATCAGAATGCGTATAATTCACGGGTTGCAAGCAACCCATGCCACCCCCGTTGTTGGATAAGCGGCTGGAGCGGCCCGCACAGCGGACCCTACACTTCCATTGTGCATCATTTCCTGACGATCGCGGCACGGTGTGTACGCACAAGGATTCATCTGGATGTATATCAGGCCGCTTTGCGCATCGGGGTCTTGACCGCCGGTCCGCCGCCGAACCCAGTCAACGAGCGCCGCTGGAAGACCCGCATGGGCACGCGCCCCCACGCGACAAAGTCCTGGCCAATCAGTGATTTGAGCCGGTGCAACCCCTCGAGCCGTTCGAACCACCCGAAGCATTTTCGGGACAACGGCTCGATCTTGTGGTGCTTGGGTAGCCAAGACGGCAGCAGATAATTTGGTGCCGGGTGCACATGCACACCGCTCAGCCGCACGTCGATCAGCCCGCGTGCCATGAACCGGCGACGGACCTCCCCAGCTGTAAAGGCACGCTCGAAGTCGTACGCATGCCGCCTGGCGCGGCGAAGATTTGCCTGATAAAAAATGTTGTACCGGTTCGGGCAAAACGCAAGCACCAACCCGCCGGGGCGCACGACGCGCATCATCTCGTCGATCACGTGCTCGAGCTGCTCGTCGGTGAAGTGCTCGAGCACACCGCCGTTAAACGCCAAATCAAACTCGCCGTCGTCAAACGGCAAGTCCATCGCGTCGGCCTGCACGGTACGCAGAGGCAGACCCAGGCCACTGTAAATCTGCTCAGCAATATCCAGACCCTGACGCGAGAAGTCCACAGCGGTTACATGCCCCCCACGCTGCGCAAACGTCAACGAATCGTGCGCCGGGCCGCTGCCCACCTCCACCACGCTCATGTCCTGCACGTCGACGAACAGCCGCTCGATAAACCCCCGTCGAAGCTCCCATATGTCGTGAGAGGTTAGTTGCTCAAGCGTCGGCTGCGCCTCCCACGCATCGCGTGTTTTTACTAGTTGCGGTCTGCTGTTGAAGTCTGACATTTCGTATCCCGTCTGAGTTATTCGCTGACAATCCCACACCTGCGTGGAGAGAGCAGTATCAACCGCCCGCCTTCACAATCGACACGATCCGTGCAATCGGTACAGACTCACTGCGAGTTGATTTATCGGTCGCTCGTGGCACCGCGTTACGCGGCCCTGGCGGCCCATTTTTCGGCGGGTTGATGCGCGACCTGCAGATACTCCCGCACCACAGCCCCCCACGGCCGCGAAGCTGCGCAGGCCCTGCTCCGACGGCTCATGGCGTCACGGGCACCGGGAAACAGACGCAGCACCATCAGTTGACGAGCCAGGTCTTGAGGGTCGTGCGGGTCCACCAGCAAACCTGTTTGGCCCTGCAGGATCAACTCTTCGTTGGCGGTCAAAACGGGACGCTCCGGGTCGTCATCACGACGACGCCCCATCACGGGCACACCCGCGGCCATCGCCTCCATCAATACATTCCCGAATGCCTCGTACACCGACGGCAATACGAACACGTCCATCGCCGCGAACGTCTGCGTCAAGTCGTCTAGCCGACCCGCCCAGATGATCCGATCGGTTAACCCTAACTGTGTAGCCATCGCATCGAGCCTCGCACGGTCCGGGCCGTCACCGACTAACAGGAGGCAGATGTCCTCGTCGATCACGTCGGACGCGATCGCTTCGAATAGAAATTCAAGCCCTTTACAAGGATCGAGCCGACCCACAAAACCCACTACCCAGTGCTGATCTTTCAAGCCTAAACTCCGAAGCGCCTCGGACCGCGCCTCTACGCTCGTAGACGGCGCGGGCTCGACGCCGTTGTGCACATCACACACACTGTGCCGTGGCCCGTATGATTGCTTGAACTGTTCTCGCACGTTTTGCGATTCAAATATGATCCGCGGCGCCAAGCGGTATGCCAACCGATCTAACCACCGCATGACCCCTGTGGTCCGCATCGTGTCCACACCACGACGCGCCTGCCATAGCCTGTTCATCGCCACTTGGCAGCCGATGGGTTGGTATACCAAGTCCCCCCTGCGCCCCGCCATCACCGCCGCCACCGCTGCTCGGGGGTCGCTCACCCAAATCGATCCCGCGCCGACTTTGGTGCGGATAATCCGGTACCACCACCACACGCGCACGAGCGATCGGCATCGCCACAACCGGCCGCACTGCATGGGCACAATCCGCTGTACCGACAGGTTCGGCTCGATCGTCTCGTGCTTTGGAGCTCCGATGCGGTTTTCCGTAATCACATGTACAGATACGCCACACCGCGCCATGGCGCGCGACTGGTTGTACATCTTGCGCTCCAGCCCGCCGTGTGCGTCGGGCCAGTAGCGATCGCAAAGTATCGTCGCCGCGCTGACGGATGCGCCGTTATGCTGATCCATGGCTAACGCTCCGTGTTTCTCGGGGGCTACCAAGTCTGCGTCTGGCGCTGCGTATCACGGGCGCCGCAGCAGCAGCGCCGGGCTGACGCTTGAGCCAACGCACAAACAAACTCCTGAACTGCTGGCGATAGCTCTGTGTGGACCGGAAATAACGGCTGTGTCTGCCGACGCGACGAGCCGATTCGACGGCGCACCGCCGGTAATTCAAGCAGTCCGTTAGGGTCACACCCGTTTGAGTCTCGTTCGTCACCAGCCGGCGCAGCCGCAATGCTTGTTCTCGATCCAATCCGGGGAACATGATGCTCGCGTGGTCGCTTGCGACGCGCTCGAACAATTGCTCGCTCATGCCGGGGTGTCTGGCCCCGACACTCGACGGCGAGAGGCGGTACCGGACCAACGGCTGCGGTAAGTTCCCCATTGCCGCACCCGCAGCCACACGCACCCACAGGTCGTAGTCTTGACCCGGCATCATGTCACGGTAATTACCCGCAGCCAACACCGCCGAGCGACGGAACAAAACCGTCGGGTGATTCAGCGCGTTGCAGAACCGCAACCGCCAGCGTATCTCAGAATCGTCGGTGTAGACCGACCATGCGCCGTCGCGGTCGTTGCCCTGCTCGTCAATAAACCGGATACCCGTCCCCACAACTGCCACCTGCGAGTGGTCACGCAGGAACGCCACCTGCCTTTCGAGTCGATCCGGCTCGTTGACGTCGTCGGCGTCGATCCGGGCACACAGCGGCGTGGACGACTCTTGCACCATGCGTGCCAGACACGCGCCCAAACTCATCGGCTGGTCCACCACCACGCGCCCCGGCAGCCGGTGCGGAATCCACCGCTGAAGTTCCCGCACCGAGCCGTCTGTCGAGCCGTTATCCCAAGCCAGCACTTGCCAATGGCGGCGCGTCTGCGCGCCGATTGATTCGAGCGTCTGCCTCAGGTGCGGCATCGCGTCTTTCACGGGTAGCAACCACGTCACTTGTACAGACATCTTAATCCTGATTCTGTGGCACCCGACGCAGTGAAACAATGCTCTCCACGCAACGCTGGATCACCCATTGACCGGTGGTAAGCACCTCGCCCAACACACGCGTCACACCGGGCTTTGAGCGATGGTCGTGCATAACCAACCGCCCACCGTCAGCGACCATCGGTGCGAATCGTTCAACGTCGGCGCGGGCCGCTTCGTAGCTGTGATCGCCGTCGATAAAAACCAAATCCATACTCTGCTGGGTTGGCAGATCGACCTCGGTGCTCGCGCCACGGATCGGTACGATCAGGCCCGGCCAATCGGCTGTGTTCCGCAAAAATTCTTCGTATGTATCACGCTGGCCTTCGGTCATCGCGTCGTTTTGCCACGTGTCGATGCAGAAGACACGCCCAGCATCCCCGTGCCCCGCCCAGCGCATCGCCTCGGCCAACACCGCCGCCGACGCGCCCAGATACGAGCCTATCTCCAGGCACCGACCGCCGGCACCGGGCGCGCGCAGCGCAACCAACGCCTCTTCGAACAGGAGCAGCCGCTCCGCCACCGACGTGTATGTAAATACCTCACTGGCGCGTCCGACGTATCGGTGCAACCTGTGCTTTGGCATGGCAGCGCGGTACGCCACCCGCACACGTTCGAGTGTATTGGTCAATGTTTGTGTCATGATTTAATCCTCTTCATCGCAGCACGATGATCCATTACGCAACCAGCGAGGTGCTCCCCTCGCAGCTACGCAACCCGGTTTCGCCGCTCGCTGTGTCGCGCACAGCAGACTCCGATTTTGCTACGCCGGCCAACCCCATGCGTTTGAATATCTCCGTAAACCGCTGCACATAAGTGTGCTCGCGCAGTGTCCGCTGGTAGCCCGCCTGGGCAATCGCCGCACGCTCTTGTTCGTGATCGAGGTAATAGCGGATCTTCTCAATCAGGTCGGCGATACTGTTAAAAACCAACATCTCTTGACCCGTCCGGTAGTAATCGTTTAGGTTTTCCGCGTCGCCGGTGAGCAGAAAGCCGCCGCAACCCGGCACCTCGAACACCCGCCCCTTGATCTGCCGCGGACCGCTGTGCCCATCCGTACCGCCAGACGGCACCACCTTTGACGCCAGCGCCCTACCCGCCGCCGCCACGCGCCACCCGCCCGGCACCGCGTTCAAGGGTCGCTCGATATACCGATGCGCCATCTGCCCAAGGCGACCCCGTGACCCGCCCGCCCGGTGATCCGCGGAAAAGTTCAAGCTCACCCGGCTCTGGTTAAACACTTCGATCATCTGCTGCTGCGAGAGCCTGCCCGCTTCCCAACCCTGCCCCCAAGCACGCACGTCGATACCCGCGTCACGCAGCGACTTGACCGCGGCGCCCCGGACACCGTGAGGAATCCCCACAAAGGTCACGTCGTATTTCAACGGCAGGTCGAGCTTGCGATACAGCAGGTGATTGCACGCCCACTGGCTCTTGATCACGTTCTGGTATCCGATCCGTGCGTACTTCTCGAGCGTGCACTGGGCTGTGGTCACCACCCAGTTGAAACACGGCGCCCAAAGCCGTGAAAACTGATCGAATTTCCAATGGTCGTCGCAGAACCAATTGACCGTAGCAGTGTCGGTCTCTTGCGAGATTTTTCGCACCGTTTCGTGGTCCAGGTAGTCACCCCACGCCACAGTAAACATCACGTCCGGCTTCTGGGCTTTAACCGTCTCGAGCAACCGATGGTTCATCGCTTGTCGGCCAAGCTGCTGCGCCACGGTCGGGAAGTCGAAGTACGCCACTTCGTGCCCCATGCTCAACAGCGTCTGGTAGAAGTTGTAGTGCTCGTAGCAGTACCCTCGCTGTGGCTGGGCGTAATCGTATTTGTGAACGGCGTAGAGAATGCGCATATTTTTTCCATCTCTGATTCTTGTGCACACTCGCGTCCCCTGACAGCGACACACCCATTCACATACACACACCCGGCGCACGCTGGGTTTGACCACGGCGCGAGCGCCCCAGTGTCAGCCGCCTCGCTACGCCTGCACCGATCCGTCCAAGCCGATCGGCAGCCCAACCCTTCTTTTTGGCCGGGGCCGCAGCCGGGAACGACGCTAGATACGCGCTGAGCCGTTGATGATCGCTCTGCTGGATTAGTTGGTTTAGATCGTTAACACGTTGGTAACGCACCTGCCCCTCCCACTCGAACCCGCAGAAGAACACGTCCTTGTATCGCCGAAACGCCTGGTACAAATACCGATCCGGCGCGTAGAACATCTCTCGGTATACCTGATGGATGTAGTTCGTCTGGAATTGACGCTTGTCGTATAGGAGGATCTCCCCGTCCCGGTAGTTCATCATCCAATGGTGGTACTTCTGGAAATTAATCAACTCGTAGAACACCGACGGGAATTCGAGGTACCCCCGCCTAGCCACCCGCGCAAGCTCCGAAATGAATACGTCCAGTTCGTCGTCCGGCACGTGCTCAAGCACGTGTGAGCAAACCACGTAGTCAAATTCGTTGTCATCAAACGGGAACCGGCCCCCGTCGTAGTACACCATGCGCGAACTGTCCGCGGTGTCGGGAGCGTTACCCCGTTGCGCGTAAGCAGTGGCTTCATCGTCAAAACGACGATCCAAGAACACATCGGCACGCGGGTGCGGCATCGACCCCGGGCCGATCTCCAGCACACGGTCGCCCTCTCTGATCCCTCGCACACGCTCGGGGAAAAACATCTCAGATACTCCATTGCGAAGCGCAGTGAATCAGCCCCCGCCGCTTGTCGTGATATTCCTGTTCGCCTATATCCAGAACCTCTAACTGAGCCGCCATCTCATTGTGATAACAAACACGCTGCCCCGAAGAAATGCCCAATACGACGTTATAAAACCCCGCGTTCAGGTTGTGATCGATCGACACCACGACGTCACGCTCGCCGGGCTCACTGAGGTCCACACGATTGGTGTGATGAATGTTGTTGCTGTAGACGTTGAATACCGTTACGTAATCCAGCGTTCGGCACCCTACCGCAAAAGTCACATCCCGCACTGGTTTGTTGACCCGGATGCGAGCCTTTAGCCGAATCGGCTGGTCCCACGACACCGCAAAGTTATTTGCATACGGATTGAGCAGCTCGACCGACAGCACCTCCAGCTCCCCGTCACCGTGTCGGCTTCGGCATTCCCTCAGATCGATCTGTGGCGTCTGCGCCCCCTGATTCACGTCGTGGTAGTACCGGCTGGTCACCTCTTCGATCTCACCCGCAGCGGCGACCTGGCCATCCACCAACAGGATCCCCCGCTGGCACAGCCGATTCACCGCGCTCATGTTGTGACTGACAAACAGCACCGTGCGGCCCTGCTTGGCGACCTCGTCCATCTTCCCAAGACATTTCTTCTGAAACGCCGCGTCCCCTACTGCCAACACCTCGTCGATCACCAGAATCTCCGGCTCCAGGTGTGCCGCCACCGAGAATGCCAATCGCATGATCATGCCCGACGAATACCGCTTGATCGGGGTGTCGAGAAAGCGCTCCACACCGCTGAAATCCACGATCTCGTCGAATTTTGTTTTGATCTCGCGCCGAGTCATCCCGAGGATCGACCCGTTCAGGTAGACGTTCTCACGGCCCGTCAGCTCGGGGTGGAAGCCGGTACCCACTTCCAACAAGCTCGCCACGCGCCCGTCGACCACGGCGTGCCCCTCTGTGGGGTCAGTGATCTGAGAGAGTATCTTGAGCAGCGTTGATTTGCCCGCACCATTTCGGCCAATGATCCCCACCGCCTCGCCGTGCCGCACGTCAAAATTCACATGCCTCAGCGCCCAAAACTCGTTTCCCTGATCTTTCTCAATACGCCAACCAGACCGCCCCGACCAGTTCAACATGCCTTTGAATTTCTCGCTGATGGCCTCGGGCAACGTTTGGTCGAGCCTTTTTTGGCCGCCCAATCGGTACTTTTTACCCAGATCGCGGACTTGGATCACCACGTCACTCATAGGATTATTACCTGTGGGCCCATGCCCTTGATACCTATCAACTCGCTCATACCACGTCCGCAAACCGCCGCTCGGCGTAGTTGAAATACGCAAGCCCCATTACAAGCGTCAACACCGCGATACCGGTTGACAACCCCATCGCGCCCCAATCGATCGGCGTACCCAGCACACACGCACGGATCGCCTCGATGGTCCCTCCCATCGGGTTCAGGCGTAGCAGCCAATGGTATTTTTCCGCCACGATCGTCACCGGCCAGATCACCGGCGTCACAAAGAACCATACCTGCAGCGTAAACGGCACCACGTAACGAAAATCTCTAAAGCTAACCGTCAACCCAGACAACCCAATACCCACTCCCATCGCCGCCACGATTGTGACAAACACAAACAGCGGCAACCACAACAATTGCACGGTCGGGACCACGTGGTACCAACCCATCAAGCCCAGCATCACGGCAAACGAGACCGCGTAGTCCATCAGCGGCGCACCCGCCGACGCCACAGGGACCACCAGGCGCGGGAAGTACACTTTGCGGAGCATGTTCGCGTTGGCCACAAGGCTATTGGTCGATGCCGTCACCGTGGCTGAGAAGAACATCCACGGCAACAACCCGGCATACAGAAAAATGGGGTACGGGATACCGCTGGTCTTGTCTTCCATGTTGATGTCGATCACCCGCCCGAAAAACGTGCTCAACACGATCATCATCACAAACGGCTGGAGCACCGCCCACAACGCACCCAGTGCGGTCTGCTTGTAGCGCACCTTGACGTCGCGTAACGCCAGGAAAAAGAGCAATTCGCGGTAACGCCACAGCTTTGTCAGCTCCGATGCACGAAGCCCCAACCGCGGTCGAAGCACGATCCCTGATCCAGAGACAGCTTTCGGCGGCGATGATCCCACCGGAAGAACTCTGCCAATCGATGAGGAAGTCGACACCGTGTATCTCCTGGTAACCCTGCTGCGTCGACCGCCCCGATGACGGCCCGATAACCGGTGCAATCGCTACAACCGGCACAACAGTCATCGTCGCGATGTTTCGTTTACTTTAAACCGTACCCGCGTCCCCTGGGTCGACCGATAATCGCTTATACACAAGGTCAAAATCCCGTATGCCGCCGCCAGAAACAACCGGCTCGTGATACCTAGCACGCTGCCTGACTGACCAATCGGCACACACGGATTACACGCCTGTTCGTGATCGGTGCTTCATGCCCCAAGACTACTTCACCCTACCGCTGCGGCCGATCTTAAATAGGCGTCTGACCCGCAGACCGGAGCACACGACATGACCCAATCACGCATAGCTAAAACCGCTGGCTTTACGCTGGTCGAAGTACTGATCGTCGTGGCTATCCTCGGCATTCTGGCGGCGATTGTGATTTTCTACGTCCGTGACGGGTCCGAAGACGCCCGGAAAGCTGCTTTCGTCTCCGATGTGAAGACCTACGAAAACGCCGCCCAACGCTACACACTCTCCACAGGCCTGCTGCTGGAGGATTCCGCCTCCGGAGCGCTACCGACCGGCTGGGGCCCCTTCGTCAACGCAGGCAAATGGACCAACGGCACACCTATCGGCGGCATGTGGGACTTTGAGCTCAACTCATTCGGCATCACGTCCGCATTCGGAGTGCACTTCAACGGCGCACCAAACCCCGGCGACGCATACATGCAGGACATCGACGCCATCCTCGACGACGGCGATCTTACCACAGGTGGATTCCAAAAAATCTCTGGGGACCGCTACTACTTCATACTCCTGCCCTAACAGTTGAAATAGCGAAGGCCTTAATAGGTCTATCCGTTCTCACGCGGGCCACCGCTGACGTGCGCGTTGCCCTTCAGATAAAACCGCAACGGCTTGAGCGCCCAAACCCCCGCATAGCCCACACCGACACGAGACCCCACGCCGATCATGCGCAACGGGTACGCACGGCGGCGCACCTGCTCGATAAATAGCTGCCGACCATCGACCAGGTTCTGCCCGTCCAATGCTCGGTTAATCGCCAACGCCTGGCCCAGCTTGCCCGGACCGGAACACAGGTCCGTATCGCGTCTCGCCTTGCCCCGTAGCCGACGCATCACGTCCAGCCCCTCCACGGGTTCGACCGCGCGCACCAATGCTGCAATGGGCTGATCCGCACACCCCGCCACCACATTCACGCAATGATGCATGCCGTAGGTGAAATACACATACGCGTGGCCGCCGTCACCCCACATCGACTCGTTGCGAGCGGTACGCCGGCCGTTATAGGTGTGCGCCGCTCGGTCGGGCACACCCAGATACGCCTCGACCTCGACGATCAGCCCCGCCAATCGCTGACCCTTTCGCATACGCACCAACCGCTGGCCAAGCAGCCCCTTGGCTACACGCACCGCGTCACGCCGATAAAACGACCGCTCGAGCCGATCTGACATGCTGTAAGTTTAGCGCGTTTTCTGAATGAGTATACGGTTGACAGGACTTCCTACGAGCCGCGACCGTCAGGGAGCGGACCAATTAGAGCCAAAAAACCGCTTGCTGACGCGCGCGGCTCGCTGAGAATCCCCCATGCGAAATCAGAAAACGCTCTAGCCGTTGCGGCCCTTGGCTTACCCGCGAGCCGCTTACATCCTTACAATCTTGCTTGGTCCGATCGCAGCCAAAGTAATTCCCCACACTTACCTAGGAGCACAAGACCATGTGGCTAAAACTCTCACTGCTTGCCGCCGCTGGCGCGCTGGGCACACTCGCTCGCTACAGCCTGTCCTCGCTCATACAGCACGCTGTGCACAATAGCCTATGGGGGCTGTTCAACGGCCAACCCCAATCCGCTACCACCGCGCAAGGCGCTGCTGTCTTCCCCTGGGGCACACTGGCGGTCAACGTACTGGGTTGTTTTTTGTTCGGTTTGGCGTGGTCGGTGGTCGAACACCGCGTCCATACCGACAGCCACACCAAGCTGATCGTCTTCGTCGGCTTCCTCGGCGCGTTTACGACGTTCTCGACTTACCTATTTGAAACGGGCCAAATGATGCGCAGCTCGCAATGGCTGTACGTAGCGGCACACGTCTTGGCACAAAACGGGCTGGGGCTTGCGGCCCTGTTCGCCGGGCTGATGCTGGGGCAGATGGGCCGCGCTGCCTAGCCACCGTGATATACCCGCAACCCGTCGCCCCCCTTTATTCGACCATCACCTGCTGGCCAGCTTGCTGTTGGGCCACCAGCCGTTTGAGGTCGTCGAGCACAGGCGTGTTCTCCCACACCTGTCCCTGATAGTCACGCACAAACCGGCCCTCATGATCGATCAATAACAGCTCAATGAAATGGCTGATCGACCCGTCCGATTGATAATTCACGCCCACCTGGAACTCGTGGAGCAACTCACGGAACCGCTCCACACCCGGGCGCAGCATCATGACACGGTCATTAAATACGAGCCCCCTGTCCGTTCCGTACCGCTCAAGCGGCTCGGGCGTGTCGAACACAGGGTCGTAGGTCATCAGCACCAGATTCACCCGCTCGTCTAGCCCCGCCTCTTTGAGCCCTTGCTGCAACTGGGCCATGCGCACCGTGATCAGCGGACACATCTTCGGCATTGGGCAGCGCGTGAAGATAAATGACATCACCGTGGGCCGTCCCGCTAACTCAGTAAGACTTATTGCAACGCCACCCTGGTTCGTCGCGTCATATTCCAAGTCAAACGCCTCACGATCATCGGCCTCAACCCATTGGCCCGCGCGTGCTAATTCCGTCGTGGTCGGCTCGTCTTCTGTTGAAGGCGACGCTTCCTCCTGGCGGCTACCCCCCGCCGACGCATCCGCGTCACCCGATGTGTATGAGTCCGCCGACTGGTCCGCATCGGCCGAAGGGCTAGCGACTTCGTCAACCGCGCAACACGGCGACTGTGGCGAGTATGCTTCCTTTTGTTGCGTTGGCTGCGTCGTCGGCGCCTCTCGCTGTTCCGGTTCTGATGCAGCCGCTGTCAGCACGCCGACCGACACAACCCCTACACAAACCCACGCAGCTATCCATTTCTGACGATTCACACGCAACCCTTTCTTTCGTTATCCTTTATCTAGTGGCTACACACCGACCGCACCCCCTTGGGTACGTTAGACCGTTTTAAATAGCCTCCGCTTTGTCCTTCTTTTTCCGCCGCGGCTGTTTCGTCTTCCCCATTGTCTCGTTAGGTCCGGCGCTAACGCTACTCGCTGTTTCGAGTATCCGTTGCGTCGCCTTGGCGGCATAGTCGTCGCTGAGCTCGCACCCCAACCATCGCCTACCCAGACGATTCGCCACCGCCAGAGTCGTCCCGCTGCCCGCAAACGGGTCGAGCACCAGATCACCCTCGCGGCTCGATACCTTGATGACTCGTTCCAGCAGCGCCTCGGGTAATTGACACGGGTGCCAACCCACTCGCTCTTTAAACGTCCCACACAGACGCGACACGTACCACGTATCGCTTTCCGCCTGGAAATAGTCATCCGCCGGCGTCTCCTGCGGCCTGAGATACCACGTGTCGTCCGGGAGCTTGCCCTTGGGGTTCGCACGCCGGTCGCCGTACGTCGTCTGCCTCGCGCTGGGTACCGCGATCGCGTCCCGGTTAAACGCAAACGGCGGGTTCTTCGTAATATCGCCACGCCCCACCGCTACTGACCCCACCGCGTAGAACAGGTGCGCGTGCGACCGATTGAACTTCAATTTGCAGTTCTGCCCAAACGTGTAGTGCCAAATAATCCAATTGCGAAACACCAACCGCCCAGCCCGTTCGTGCGCACGCAGGTGCATGCGCACGTCAGCCGCGTATTCGTCGCCGATCAGGATGTACAGACTGCCCGTCGGCTTGAGCACGCCCACCGCCGCGTCGATCCAATCGGCCGTCCAGGCGACGTAATCGTCGCGCGTACGCTTGTCGTCGTATTGATCGTATTCGTAACCGATGTTGTATGGCGGATCGGCAAAGACCAAGTCCACCGACCCCGTCGGCCACGACCGCATCAGCTCGATACAGTCGCCCACCGCCAGCTCGTTTTCGGGGATCGATTTGCTCACGCCGCTGCCCACGCCCCGATTGTACATGGTCAGCCAACCCCGCACAGTCGCGGTCCAGAGCATCCAATTAGTCGCAATTTCTCGCTACGGCACGCACCTTGCCATGTCCGATCAGCCGTCTATACTTGGGGTGTAAACACGTTGATTCTTACCCTTGATTCAAAGGATAAGGGACCCAGATATGCCACACATCATCGCCGAACCCTGCATCGGGACCAAAGACACCGCTTGCGTCGAGGTATGCCCCGTCGATTGCATCCACCCGACTAAAGATGAGCCCGAGTTCGAATCGGCTGAGATGCTGTATATCGAGCCGGACACCTGTATCGACTGCGGGCTGTGCGTCGATGAGTGCCCCGTGAAGGCGATCTTCCCCGAGGAAGACCTGCCAAGCGAGTGGGCGTCCTACATCGAGAAGAACGCCGAGTACTACAAGTAATACGCATCCACGTATGTTTTGACCACGTCGTAAGCACTTAAGCCGTTGTTGGGCTTTCTGCCACGTACCAAAGCGCTACGGCAACCCTCCCCGGCGCGACCACATCCCCACCCATTTAATCACTCACACCACACCCGGTTAACCCCGACACAGCGTGGTGCTGTATTATTGCCCCTACCTCATACGCATCCGCGTATATTTTAACTGCGTCGTACGTACACAAGTATTTGCGACATCTGACCCCGTGTACAAAGACCGTAGGACAATACTTGGTGATTGATATCATGCCCCGCCCACTCGTCGTCATCACCGAGACCCTCGACCAAGCCTGCGCCGATTGGCTAGCCAACCACGCCGACGTCGTCTGGTCGAGCCACGACAAACCCAATAAGCTGCTGACCCACCTCGCACGCGCCGATGCGCTGATTGTGCGTACCTACACTCGCGTCGACGCGAGCTTGCTCGATCACGCGCCCAACCTCAAAGTCGTCGGGCGCGCTGGCGTAGGACTGGACAACATCGACCTCACCGCGTGCAAGGAGCGGCACGTCTCGGTCGTCTACACCCCAGACGCCAACACCCACACCGTCGCCGAATACGTCCTAGCCCTGATGCTCGACGCCCTGCGCCCACGCGCCACGCTCGATGCCCACGCCTCGCCGGACACCTTTCACGAGCTGCGCCGTACACAGGTCGGCACCGAGCTCGCCAGCCTGACGCTGGGCATACTCGGGTTCGGTCGCATCGGCCAACACCTCGGCGCCGTCGCACACGCACTGGGTATGAACCTGCTCGTCAACGACCTGCTGCACGACACACAGCTACGCCAAGCCGTCAGCTACCCCTACGACTTCGTCGACAAACCCACGCTGTACGCCGACAGCGATATCTTGACGATTCACGTCGACGGGCGATCCGAAAACCACCACCTGATCGACGCCGCTGCGCTGGCTCAACTCAAGCCGTCCTGCCTATTGATCAATACCTCCCGTGGCATGGTCGTCGATCCCGCTGCCCTGGCACAATGGGCACGCACCACCGCCGACGCACGCGCCATCATCGACGTGCACGAACCCGAACCGCCCCCCCACGATTACCCATTGTATGGCCTACCAAACGTCCGCCTATTACCCCACCTCGCATCACGTACGCACCACGCTCTGCAAAACATGAGCTGGGTCGTGCGCGACGTCGTGGCTGTCCTCCAAGGCCGTGCGGCCACTCATCCCGCTTGGTAAAAAACTTACGGATTGAAACAGATTGAAACAGTCAACGCGCAATACGTGCCGCGATGCCAACCTGATCATCAATCGACTACCGCCCCGCCGCTTGTTCTATCGCCTCGACTACCTGGCTAGCCGCGTAGAAGTCGCTCTTAAATACCTCACGCCCGTCCGGCGCGAATACCACCAGCAATGGGATCGCCACACGGCCCACCTCTTTTAGCTTGCTCGCACCAGTCGGGTTCGTGCCCGTCAGGTCAACCTTCATGGGCACAACGCCATCGCTATTGAGCAAGTCAGCAACGGCTCGCCGATTGAGCACATTTTTCTCGAGCCATTTGCAATTCAGGCACCACTCGGCTGTGAAGTCCATCACCACGACGTTGCCGTCTCGCAACGCCGCGTCGAACCGGTCGGGTGTGTAATACACCCACGCTACCGTGCCCTTGTCCGTCAGCCGCACCCCGCCATACAACGCGCCCGCCACGATCAATACCCCCAGCCCCGCCAACACGGCGCGCCCGCCACGCGACGACGCCACCCGCCAACCACGCCACGCCAGCCACACGCCGCCACACGCCACGAACGCCATCACCGCCCACCAGTACGCCAGCCCCGTTGGTTGGGCCCCGTCTGCCGCCAAACCCGTTAGCCCCACACCCACAAAATACGCCGCCACCGCGCCCAGCAGCAAACCCATCACCTGCTTGATCAACTCACTGGCCGGCCCCGTGCGCGGCATCCGACTAATTAACATCGGGAACGCCGCCAGCAGCAGGTACGGCAGCGCCATACCCCCGCCGATCGCGCCGAATGTCGTCAGCGTCGTCCCCACACGCTGGCCCGCAGCCCACGCAGCAGCAGCGCCCATAAACGGAGCTGTGCAAGGCGTCGACAGCACCGCGGTCATCACCCCCAGGACAAACGACCCGCCCAGCGAGTCCGCACGGGGATCGATCGCGTACACCCACCGTGGTAGCTGTGTCGTGTACACGCCCCACATCCCCGCCGCCATCACCGCGATCACCACGCCCACGCCGATCGTGAACAGCGGGTATTGAAACAACTGGTTCGTCGCGCTAAAACCCCCAACCGCAGCAATCATCGCGCCCAGCCCCACCCAGAACGCCACCACGCCGCCCGACATGGCCACACCCAACGCCAAGCACCGACCACGGTTTCCCGCAGCCTGGCTTAGGCCCATCATCTTCAACGGGATCACAGGCAGCACGCACGGTGTAAAGTTCAGCAATAGCCCGCCCAGCCCCGCCACCGCAAGCAAAGCCGCGAAGCCCACCCAACCCATCGTATTAACTGAAAATCCAAACCCAAACGCATCGAACGACACCGCCCCCTCCCAACCATCACCCTTATCTACACTGCCAAACAGCTCACTATCCACCGTCTCATCGATCGCCACGCTATCGGCGACCACTTCCAGCTCAGCAGCCACAAGCACCGTCACCGGTGCCAGACATCGCGTCCGATCGCACGCCTGATACGTCAAATTCAGTTCCAGCCGTTTCACCCCAACCGACGACGACCCAGCCACACGCACGGGCACGTGCAGCACCACACGCCTTTCATAGCCCAACACCTGCCTGGGCTGCTCGATCGGGCCGACCGTCACCAGCCCCGGCGCAGGGTACCGCACTCGGCTTACCGATACCTCCCCCGGCGTCTCGACCGCTTCCAGTTGTGTGGGTATCAGCAGATCGTCTTCAAGCTCCTGAGCACGCGGGTTAATGTGAAACCCTTCGTGGATATCCACCACGACCGCCAACACACGTCGGTCGCCCCCGTGCGCCTGATCGGCCGACCACACGGTCCGTACCGTGACCACCGGGTCGGGCACCGACTGCGCAGACGAAGCCGCACCGCCCGCGACCAACACCAGTACAACTAGATATATCAATCCTTTGTGCATAGGCTCATACCGTATCGAACATCCACTAAGTAACCCTATCCTCAAACTGAGTTGATTGTTTCAAATACCCGTCTATTTTGCTCCCACGGAGCCGTAGGCCTGCCCGTTTTGAAGCGGACCTCTCCGACCGCCCGATAATAACTACCAGCCGCGACAGACGCGGAAACGGACCCCGACCCCAGCCATGGTTGACGTACTAAGCCAAGACGAAGTCGATGCCCTGTTATCCGCTGTCGAGTCAGGCGACGTCGGTGCCGACGACGATGCCGACGCTCAGGGCAGGGTCTTCTCCAGTTGGCGAAAGGGTGAGCAGCTCGAAAACGTCGAGGTTAGGCCCTACGACTTTAAGCGTCCCGAGCGCGTCAGCAAAGACCAGATGCGTGCCCTGGAAAACCTCCACGACAACTTCGCCCGCTCATTCGGCGCCGGGTTGTCGGGCTTTTTACGCACCATCACCGAGGTCAAGGTCGCCAACATCGAGCAGATGACCTTCAGCGAGTTTACGCACTCGCTTCCCAACCCGACGTCATTTAACCTCTTATCCGCTGAGCCGCTCGAGGGGAACTTCTGCCTCGAAATCAGCCCATTGATTATTTACCCCGTCATCGACCGCCTGCTAGGCGGCTCCAACGCCGACCTGTTCATCCCCCAGCGCCCGCTGACCGCTATCGAGCTGCGCCTGGTCAAGAAGATCGTCGACCGGGCGTCCACGAGTCTCCAGGAGGCGTGGTCCAACGTCGCGCTGATTACTTTTGAACTAGAGGACACCGAAAGCAACCCGCAACTGGTCCAGATCGTCCCGCCAAACGAGGTGGTGGTCGTCGTCGGATTCGAGCTCAAGATGGGGGGCCGCGCTGGCACCATGAGCCTCTGTATCCCCTACAACGTCATCGAGCCTGTGGTCGCCAAGCTCAGCAGCCAGACCTGGGCCGCCTATAAACGCAGTCGTGGCGACGAATTGCGCCACCAGGTCGCCGAGACGCTCGACGCCGCCAAACTCACCGTATCCGCCATCCTCGCCGACACCACCATCACCCTCAAGGAACTGATGGACCTCCAGGTGGGCGACATTCTGCTAACCGAAAAGCCCGCGTCCACACCGCTGACCCTCGTCATCGGCGACAAACGAAAATACATCGGCTCACTAGGCCGATACAAAGGCAACCGCGCCTTCAAGGTCAAACGCCCACTGACATCTAAAGATCGTATTTAATTTTCAACCACTCTCGACACACATCCGTGGCCTGCGTCTTGCCGCAGCCGCTACCACACCACTTGCTGTGCCTCGAATATCGGGCCGTCACTGCACGCCAACCGGTACCGCCACGCACGCCCATCCTCCGCCACGCCGTGTGAGTCGTCTTGGTCGTGTCCGATCCGCACCACACACGATTGGCACGTACCCATCCCGCACGCCATCGCCTGTTCGAGGCATACCTGGCACGCCACGCCACACCGCCCCGCCAAATCCGCCACCGCGTGCATCATCGCCTCTGGCCCGCATGTAAACACCACCGTCTGCTGCGCGTCCTCTGGCGATTGTGATTGCAGGTACCGCACCAACCCGTCCGTGATCCGCCCACGCAGACCCAACGATCCGTCGTCCGTGGTCACCACCGCGCCGTAGCCAAGTTGGGCAAACTGGACCACACTCTGCGCCACCGCACCATCCTGGTCCGGCACCACACCCTCGACAAACGTCACCGCTAACAGGTCGGCTGTGGTCGCGCCGACGAATCCCACCGCTGCCCACCGAGCTTGGGCTAGCGTCTGGGCCAGGTAAAACATCGGGGGCAACCCCACGCCGCCGCCCACCAGCAGCCCAATCGACTTGCCTCGTGGCAGCGAAAACCAATTGCCCAGCGGACCGATCAGATCGACCTTGTCGTCTTCCTTTAACCCAGCAAGCCACCCTGTCCCCACACCCACCACGCGATGGATCACGTCGATCCAGGTCCCCGAAGCGTCATCACCCCTGCCCGCTAGGCTAAACGGCCGCCGTAGAAACGCCGACGACCCGCACAGCTCCTGCTGCTCGATCACCACGCCACGTCCCGACTCCCACTTGTGCTCACGACACAACAGGCGATCTAGGTCAATCGCACCATCGGGCGGGCGACACCCCAACTGCACAAACTGGCCCGGCCGTGTCGCAGGAAACCCACCCGGTAGGGCCAACCGCAAGATGTAATGCTCACGACAAACCTGCCGATTGAACCGCACCACCGCATCGAACCGTGCGCGGTGATGCGTCCCCGGTGTTGCGTTGCTCTCGCTGTCTTGAGTACCCGCATCGATCATGCATTTAATCCGCTAGAATCGCTGACAAACCGCTAGAGCAACTAGCGTCAATTTTCTCCATCTTGACTGAATCGCAGGTGTAACAGGCATCTGTACTTCACGGCTTGCAAGCAAGCCGTGCCACCCAGTCAATGGAGATTAGTTACGCCAAGTACTCTAGTATAACGGTGAGAGTCAATATCACGTCTCGAAACACACTCAAATCTGACTGCCACGTCGTCGCCCCATGTCCCAAGCTGTCCACACCGTCAAGCGCTTTTTCCGATCCGTACTGGCAGACCTACTCCCAGCGTACTGCGACACGGATGTAGACGCCGCTACTGTTGACGGCTGGCGCATTGATACAACCGACGCCTACTGTCACCGCTGCGGCGCCACCGCCGGCCCCGGGGCCACCACGCCCGCCGGCTGCGCGTTCTGCCTCGGTCAACCCGTGCCTTGGGACACCATCACCCGCTTGAGCGCATACGTCGAACCGGTCAACCGATGGATCATTGCCATGAAATTTTCAAAACGCTGGGTATGGGCACGGTGGTTCGGACACCAACTCGCCGACCTCATCGACGACCCATACCCACACGACAAGGTC
>JAJRXX010000064.1 GCA_024276075.1 Planctomycetota bacterium | reverse complement strand
GTTTCTGTCCATGAGACCAACGGCAACCCGTCGCCCCGCAACATTCAGATCCGACGGAATGTGATCACCGATGCGTACTCGACGGCTTCGCACTCGCAGGGGATGTGGATCCGTAAAACCGAGGACCTGCTGATCGAGGAGAACGTGTTCGACCACAACGGTTGGCACGGCACGATCTCGGGAGCGGACCGGACGATCTTCAACCACAACATCTACCTGAAGGAAGACAAGCACGTCACGGTGCGCAACAACATCCTGTCGCGGGGTTCGCTCATGGGCGTTAAGTGCAGCAGCGACGCGACGGGTGGTTTCAAGGACTTCATCATCGAAGGCAATTTGTACGTCGCCAACGCGGTGGGTAGTTTCCTGGACGCCTCGAAGACGTTCTCGACGATGTCACACGAGGGCTTCATCATCCGCAACAACGTCCTGATCGACCTGGCTAAGTTTGTCGAGGGCGCGGATCGTGCCGGTGGTTTTCAGTTGATCACGACCAAGGACGGCTTGGTGGAGAACAACGTAATCGTGAACAAGGACCCGTCTGTATTGGGCGGTGGCGCGGGGATTACGGTGCAGTTCAAGCCGCACCAGAACCTCACGGTGCGGAACAACGTGATCTATAATTGGCCCCGCAAACAAGGCAAGCCGGCGATGGAACTTAACCCGCAGGACCCCGCGGAGCTGACGGAGACGGGTAACTTGGTGGAGATCAATCCGAGCCTCTTTATCGATCCGACGCGTACGGTGGAGAGCTACCACGCGAGCATCGGGGGTCAGGCGACGCTCGATGCTTTTATCAGCGAAGCCAAGCAGCAGTCGAAGGTCAATTGGCGTACGCAATACACCACACAAGCTGTTACCAGTTACATACGAGTCGGGTGTTCGTTCGATTTGAAAGACGACTAATACGCATTGCGTATGTTTTAGCGTGTTGTAAAGGATGTAAGTGATTGTCTGCCTTATCCCCGCGTTCATAGACACCGCGCAAGTATTAGAGCAACTTGCGTCATTATTCTCCATCTCCCCAAGAAGAAGGCAGGTCAATGACCTGCCCTACTCCAGAACTGACATGGCGATTATTTATGCAAGGTGCTCTAATTTGAATTGGTATAACAAAATGGGTACGGGATGGTTGTCGTTGATACGACCCTCACCCCAGCCCTCTCCCTGTGAGGGCGAGGGGGTAACGCTTCGCGACGGTCGCGGCTCGTGGTGGGGCTGTACACCAAATCAAAAAACGCTCTAGCCTTGTTTGTCCTGTGACAGCCGCACGACCGATTGCAGCAACGAGTTGACACGGATAGGCGTTGCATAAACATGGATCGGCAGTTCGATCTCTTCGAGGAGGTCTTCGGCGTCGTCTGACCGTCGTGCTAACAGCAGCATTGGTATTCGCGACATGGGTGATCCCTGCGTCATAGCCTCTAGCGTCGCTGCGACGGGTGCTACGTTTGTGTCGGTGTAGTCCAGGACCGCCACGTCGTGCTGGGATGAGGAGAGGGCGGCACTTTCGATGTCAGTGGAGATGGTTGCTGTGGCTCCGGCTTTTTCGAGGGCTTGGAGGTAGGCATACCCAGAGGTCGACGGGCGGATGAATGTGATCCGTATGTTGCTGAGCGTTACGACGGGCCAAGATACGTCGATCGATTCCGACGCGATACGTTGTTGAAACAGATTTGCTGTTTCCGCAAGCGCATCGTCGATCTGGTCGCGTGCTTGTGTCGCGGGTTCTGCCATGATGCGAGGTAGCGGGGGCAATTCATCGTTTGGCAGTGAGCCGTACCCCGTTGCTTTTGCCAGTGTATTTGCGGCGCACACCACGGCACTGAGCGTGCGGGAGTCTTCATCGAGGCGCTCGCGTTGCTCATCGTCGTAATCGTGTGTCTCACAGATGTTGGCTAATTCTTCGGGGACCGCGTATCGGCGGCACAATTCCAGGCCGATTTGCTTGTGGTTCATCCCCAGCAGTGTCTGTTCGGCGTACACGGTCGGGATAATCATATTCCGTGCCAGGTCGTATACGGATACCACTTTTGCGCCGAACTCGCTACGGAGTAGCAGGAGTCTTCCGATGTCATGTATCATCCCCGCGGTCCGGGCGGTTGCTGGGCTTAGGCCCACCGCTGGGGCTAGCTCGGCGGCTATCCGTGACACGGCCAGTGCGTGTCGCCACCATCGCAGCATCCACGACCGCAGTCCGCCTGATGCGGCTTCGTATTGGGATAAGACGCCCCGCGACAGTGATGCGATGTCAGCTTGGCGGAGTTGTCCGACAAGCGTTTTTACGTCCAAGGTTTTCTTGTTGGTGTGTGTTTGGAATAGTCCCGCTGCTTTCATCAGCGGCAAGATGATGGCTGGTTCCTGTTCGATCGCCAGTGTGAGTTTAAGGTCATCGGCTGGTTGGGCGTTTGCTATAAGACATACTTCGTCACAGATAGCGGGGAATATCATGGGTATCGAGGTCGCGTTGAGGGACTCTCTTGTCACCTCGGTGTTGCTGCGGCCTATGTCTGCCATCTTGCGGGTCCATGCCGCTTGGTCGATGGCTGGTTCATTAGCTAATTCTTCTGGCTGGGGCGTCGGTTTCGCCTCGCTGGCTTTGGCCTGCATGGCGCGATGGATACGCTCGACCAACCTTTGTGGTTGCATGCTTTGTTTGACGATAAAATCGTCGGCCCCTAAATCGACGCATTCTTTGACATACGTGCCCGACAGATGAGCTGACAACATCATGACGGGAATGTGTTGTGTGGACGGGTTACGCTTTAGCACGCGCAGCGTCTGGAGGCCGTCCATTCCTGGCATCTCGATATCCAGGAGCACCAAGTCGGCTCTTTTTGAATTCATCAGAGGGATGACCTGAGCCCCCGTCTCTGCTTGCGTCACACTGTAGCCGGCTTTCGACAGGATTTTTGCGATCAGCATACGGATGGAGCGGTCGTCGTCGGCGACCAGGACATGCCCACGAGCACTGATCCGCCCGGTCGAAGGGGCTGCAGCGGAGTTTGTCTGACGATCAGTTTCAGCAGGTGTTTCTGCCATCATCGATCCCAATTAACTCATGATAACGGCTATATGGGTGTCCGATTGAGGGTCGCCTCACATATCCGACAACCCGGGCTTTCGCATGCCCCCTTCCCGTTCTTCGTACCAGTCGGTTTGAGAGAATCGGGTTTAGTGCGCAATCTAGGCGATGGCATCAAATGAGGTGGGGGTTACTCTCGGTATCCGCTGGCCGAGAGGCGTCGATCCAGATCAAACGCCGCGCTGATCAGCGCCAGGTGCGTGAACGCCTGCGGGAAGTTGCCCAGGTGCTCACCGCTAGAGCCCAACTCCTCAGCGTACAGGCCCAGGTGGTTGGAGTATCCGAGCATTTTTTCGAAGACGAATCTTGCTTTGTGCAGGTCCCCCGACCGGGCCAGGCACTCGACGTACCAGAATGAGCACATGTTAAATGTGCCCTCCTCTCCTGCGAGCCCGTCGGACGCCGCGTCACCGATTTTGTATCGGTAGACCAGTGAGTCGTCTACGAGATGCTTCTCGATCGCGCGCAGCGTCGACAGCCACCGCCCGTCGGTTGGGCCTATGAATTTCACCAGGGGCATCAGCAGGCTTGCCGCGTCGAGTGTGGTCGAGCCTTTGTGTTGAATAAACGCGTTTTGGTTCTGATCCCAGAAATTTTTATGGATATCCTGGTATATCTGATCCCGCGCTTCGTGCCACCGGGTGCGGGGCGCGGGCAGCGAGCGATTCCGCGCCAGCCGCAGGCCCCGGTCGATGGCTACCCAGCACATCAACCGTGAGTAAAGGAATTCTTGTCGCCCCCCGCGCACCTCCCATATCCCCTCGTCGCTGCGACGCCAATTGTTACACACCCACTCGATTAGCCGCACGAGGTTTTTCCAGAGTTCGTACGAGATGGGTTTCCCGTATTTGTCGTACAGGTAAACGGAATCCATCAGCTCGCCGTAGATGTCTAGCTGGAGTTGGTTATGCGCCCCGTTGCCGATTCGTATGGGGGAAGACCCGCGGTAGCCTTCTAGGTGTCCCAAGGCTTGTTCGGTCAGGTCGTGGCGTCCGTCTAGGGCATACATGATCTGCAACGACCCGTCTTCGCACAACTCACAACAGCGGGCTTCGATCCAGTTCATGAATGCTTCGGCTTCTTCGGTGTACCCTAGCCGTATGAGCGCGTATAGCGTGAATGATCCGTCGCGGATCCATGTGTATCTGTAGTCCCAGTTACGCTCGCCTCCCAGTTCCTCGGGCAGTCCAAACGTCGGTGCCGCCACGATCGATCCGTGTGGCTGTGATGTTAAAAGTTTCAGCGTCAGTGCCGAGCGGTTTATGATTTCTCGCCATCGGCCACGGTACGTTGAACGTGCCAACCAACTGTGCCAGTAGTTCATCGTGTCCTTAAACGATGTGGCGACATAGTCGGGTTGGGCAGAAGGGGAACTATCGCCCCCGCGAGCATCTTCGAGGATAAACGCCGCTGTCTCGCCTTCGTGGAGTGTGAATTCCGCGACCGCGGCGCCATCGTGGATTATTACAGGTTTCGGCGTTCGTAGCCGTAGTACGGTGCCGTCCGGTCCCAGCGATCGGAACAATACCTCCCCGTCTTTTTGTTCCACCTTGTGTTCCGACCGCGCGTAGTTGAACCGAGGTTGGCAGATCATCCGGAAGCACACCTCGCCTCGCACCGTCTTGGCACGACGGACCACCGCGCGCGCCTGATCGCTGTGCTGGATGGGCATGAAGTCGGATACCTCCGCCACGCCGTCACGGGAGAGAAACCGCGTGAGCAGCATGTTCGAGTCGGGTAGGTAGAGCTGTTTGTGGCGAGCCTCTTCGAGTACCGGCGCGAGTCGGAACCGACCGCCTTTTTCATGATCGAGCAGGGCTGCGAATATCGTTGGCGAATCGAAGTGTGGGAACGACATAAAGTCGATCGATCCGTCCATACCCACCAACGCGACCGTGTGCAGGTCGCCGATGATCCCGTAGTTTTCGATTGGTTGATACGTCATGGCTACGACCTTAAACGAATAACCATCGCGGTGCGCTGCAACAGTCGCCATAGGGTCCGCGAGCATATGAGAATATAAGCATTACACAGGAGCAAGGGGCCGGCGCATAGAATCCGATATTGTTAAGGGGCTTTGAGCAAATCTGAAAACAGCCTGTACACGTCGCGTTTTAAAAGGGGTTTGACTGATCTAGAGCAACTGGCGTCAATATTTACCATTTTGATTGGATCGTAGGTGTAACAAACATCTGTATTTCACGGCTTGCAAGCAAGCCGTGCCACCCGGTCAATGAAGATTAATGACGCCAGTTGCTCTAGCTGTTGGTTTCCTTTTCCTGTTTTTCGCCTATATCTTCTGTTTCGTCTTCTTCTGGTGGTTCTGGCAGATCATAAAACATCACCCCTACGCCGTCGGGCATGACCCGGACGATCTTTGCCTTGAGTATCGGCGCGGATTCGCCGAACGCTAATGCTTGCACTTCGAGGGTGCTGTCCAGGGGGGGCATCTGCACGTCTTGGTCTTTGGTACAGATGAACAGGCCGCCGTTGGAAAAATCCCGCATCATCAGGATCACAGTCCCAAACGTCGGGTGAGTTACCCGGACCTCAGACTCAAAAGGTGTGCGGGGGAAGTGCCTGCGTTCAAGCATGATCGACCTGCTCCTTAGACCTTACGTACTAACCTTTACTATCGGTTACGACAGTGCCACCACGAGATTACTCGGCAGGGCTGAAGGCTATTCCTATCGAAATAGACCTATTGGCTGATGAGTAGCTCGGTGATCGCGTTATTACCGATGGACTTCCCAGGAATGGGAAGGGCGTGGGGCATATTCTAATGTGGTTGGAGCTAAAGAAAAAAACCACCAACCGCTATATTTAAACTATTTAGGTCTTAGATTGTAAGCCACTCGCCGTCAGGATCGGGCTGTTTGACTTAGCCTGTCAGGGGGGTCGCGTGTCCATGATTTGCGGGGCTATCACCCCTCACCCAACCTCTCCCCTGGAGGGGAGAGGGGTTTTGAAACAGCTAAGACGAGGGTTTAACTAACTCGGCGAAGCGGCTGGGCCTGTTCTGGGGGGCCACATGATTCGCATTGATCTCGCGCTTCGGCATCTCAATGGGTTTGGTTCAGGTATCGCTGAGCCATCTGTTTGAGCGGCATCATCTCGTAAGCTTCATTGAATCGCCCAAGGATCTGCCCTACCTCATCGATTTTTTGTGAGGGCGGTTTTTTTAGCCCGGGATGTATCGCCAATCGTGGGTCCACGCCTTCGTCGTTTAGATCGATCAACTCGATGCCATGGAAATGAAAATTCAACGGGCATCGGTGTAGTTTCAGCCAAGCCAGGAACACGCCGAATACATTCATCCCTGCCATCTGGGTAAAGGTTCCATAAAACGGGAGTCGGCTCCACGGCATTGCTGATAGTGGCAACTCGATCAAAGCCCCCGTATCACGCCGCGCTGCACGCCAGCACGCCGACCTGGCGGGGTAGTAAGGCCGAAGTGATGACAGCAGGTGCAGGTACGTGCCCGGTCGAGCTTCCCATCGGCGGAAACCTGATTTCAGCAGCACGATCATGTCGATGAGTATTCCAAAGAAAGTCGGGTGTATCGATGAATCGTACAGGTATCCGTGCTGCCGCAGCAGGTCGATTGTTCGGGATGAGATGTCGTAGCACGGAGCCCGGAAGCCACACACGGTCTCGCCGCTGATTTGACTGATAAGCCGGTGTGCTTCGTCGATTTCGTTACTTAGTTGTTGGTCTGTCAGCGATGCTAGGCGTCGAGGATGGTTGAGTGTGTGGTTGGCTAGCTCGTGCCCCTCGCGCACCGCGCGCTTGAGTACCTGGGCGTGCTGCGGAACGAGTGTGTCTCGTCCAACCACAAAGATCGTCGCACGGATGCGGTGCTTGGCAAATAAATCCAGGAATCGTGTTAACCCGTGTGTGTAGACAGGGTCGGCTTCGCCTGTCGTACACTCGAAGCCATACCCCCTTGCGTAGTCGTTGAGCCTGTCCATGTCGATGCTCACAGACCCTGGGGGCAGGAGAGGTTTATTCGATGCGGGCTCTTGTTGAGGAAGCGGGCTATTTCGTGGAGGCGAATTCGTTGATTCGTTGCTCATCTGCGTATCCATGTCAGCATGCGTGTCGCGGTAGCTGGTAGGTGTTGGGGAAGCATCTCCAGCTTGGTTCTATATAGTTTGGGGTAGTGGCCAGAGCCCGATCATGGTTGTCACACGTTATTCCGTTTGGGTGTGCTTTGAGCAAGCTTCCGATTGTGCCGCTTGGTACGTTAAGTACATTTTTGATACTGCTTTGCAACGGAAATCCTCTGCTGGTTCGATTGGAGGAAATGCGTAAGGGGACGAAGTTTTTTTTCATTAGTGGATTTAAACAAGGCGGATTTACACTTTTATCGTCTATTACACGATTTAGGTATTGTAAACTCTTGTGGATGTGCTATATTAAGCTTGCTAATGTATGTTGGCTTGAGGTTGTCTTTCAACTCAATATTAGTTCCCTTGTCGACGCCGATATGCGGTTAGTGGATGGCATTTCTTGTATTGGTCATTTTCTGAGTTCCTTTGATTGGGAATAGTAAAAGTGAAGATAGATACACAAGGCGATGCTCGTGACGTGTTGCGTCCGGAGTGTACGGTCCACGTTGTTCTGCCTGCTTATAACGAAGAGGGTTCGTTGCCTCCGTTATTGAGCCGTTTGGAGCGTCTGTCGGCGGAGTTGCCATCTCGTCTGGTCGTTTGGGTGGTCGATGATGGGTCGCACGATCAGACGCCGGAGATTGCCCGCCACGGTGCTGGTGATTTGGATGTTCGGCTGTTGCAGCACCCGGCGAACAAAGGTTTGGGGCAGGCTCTCAATACCGGTATTCACGCGGTTCTGGATGCGGCTGGTGAAAACGATATCGCGGTCGTTATGGATTCCGATGATACGCACGATGTGAATCTGATCAAGATCATGAGGCAGCGCGTCGATGCGGGGGCGCATATCGTGATTGCTTCGCGTTTTGTTGCTGGCGGCGACGACAGCACGGCTCCGGCATTTCGCAGGCTGTTGTCGCGGGGTGCGTTTTGGGTTTTTCGCATTCTGTTTCCGCTCGTCGGGGTTAAAGATTTTACCAGTGGTTACCGTGCGTACCACGTGAGTTTATTGCGTCCAGCAGCGGCTCACTGGGGTGAGCGATTGGTCGAAGAGCGGGGTTTCGCCTGTATGGTGGAGTTGCTTCTAAAGCTCCGTCATTGGCACCCGACGATCGAGGAAGTGCCGCTAGTGCTGCGGTACGACCGCAAGGCTGGCCAGAGCAAACTCAAGCTCGGCCGTACGATCCTTCAGTACATAAATCTGGCGATACGTGATCGGGTCGCCCCGCCGCCGTCTCGGATGACCCACTCCAAGCCGATCGTTCCCGTCTATTCCCACAAGGTCGCGTCGTGACGATGCGAGTCGTCGTCATTGGGGGTGGGATCAACGGCTTATCCGCAGCGAATCGTTTGGCGCGCGATGGACACAACGTGACCTTGGTCGAGGCCAGCGACCAGCTCGGGGGCTTGGGTACGTTTTTCGCCAGAGGGGGAAAATGGATCGAGCGATTTTACCACTGCATCATGCCCACAGACCAGGGCCTGCTTGACCTGATCAAACAGGTTGGCCTGGAGGATCAACTGCGTTGGACAGCGACCCGCATGGGATTTACCTACGGCGACAAGCGTTACCCATTCAATACGCCTGTAGATGTTTTAAAATTCGACCCGCTTACATTTTTCGAGCGTCTGCGGCTAGGCGTCATGACCCTATTGATCCGCAGGCTCGGTGAGGGTAAAGACCTCGATAACGTCACCGTCGAGTCGTGGCTAACCAAGTTGTATGGACAAGCAATTTGGCGACGGTTCTGGGAGCCGATGTTCCGTGCAAAATTTGGCGACCGAGCTGCGGAACTGCCCGCGCTGTACATTTGGCACCGTTTGGGACGCGAGAAGAACACCTCCACACGCGGGTACCTCCACGCTGGTCACAAGAGCCTGATCGACGCTGTCGAGCAATCCATTCGTCAGCACGGCGGCGTGATACATACAGGTGCTGCGGTGCGATCGATCAGACAAGTGGACGGCGTAGAGTGTCCGATGCGCGTCGCGCTCGATAGTGGCCAGACGCTCGAAGCCGATTGGATTATCTCCACCGTGGCGCTGCCGCTCTTGGAGAAGATGACCGAGGGCTCGCCGCTGCGTCACCAATTCAAAAGCCCGCCTGTGACGTACCAAGGGGTCGTCAACGCGTTAATTTTCCTTAACAAGCCGCTCGATGGTTGGTACGCCACACCCGTGGTCGGTGCGGGGACCGAGTTTGACGGCATCGTCGAGATGTCCGCCCTGGTCACTGATCGGGCCCGTTACGACGGTCAGCACCTGGTCTACCTCATGAAATACTGCGACGGCGGCTGTGATCTGTTCAAGGAAGACGACGAAACGATCGCCGATCGTTGGACTGACCAGTTATTGTCGCTGTATCAGGGCCAGGGGTTGGACCGTTCGGACATCGTCGAGCGGTTTGTGTTTCGGACGCCTTACGTCGAGCCGATTTACCCTGTGGGCTATCAAGCGATCAAGCCTGATTTTTCTTGTGGCGACTCGCGATTGATCTTGTCGACCACCGCGCAGATCTACCCCGACATCACTTCGTTCAATTCCAGCATTCGCATCTCCCTTGAGGCGGTGGCGCACCTCTACGATCGGGCTGGGGTGGGCCAACAATCATCGCAGCGGCACGGTATCGCCGATGAGGCTGAGCGATCGCACAGCGCACGGGTGGCCTGACGGAAGCTGTCCGGTTCACCGATCGGTTGTTAGAGCAACTGGCGTCAATATTCGCCATCTTGATTGAATCACAGGTATAACAGACATCTGTATTTCACGGCTTGCAAGCAAGCCGTGCCACCCGATTAATGGAGATTAATTATGCCAGTTGCTCTAATCTTTTTTCTTTTTCCCGCCTAGGAACAGGTCTAGGATTTCGCCTGCTGCTTCACCCTCGATCCCGCCGAGGTGTTTTTTGATCTCGGATTTTGCTATAAGTCGTCCCGCTTCTACCGCGATCGCGCCGAGGTCCAGTTCAGGTTTGTCGATGGTGCCGCGGATGGGCATCTCGAACTCGTATCCGGGTTCAATCACGCCGCCCAAGCCGAACGCCTTTGCCATGGTTTGGCCCGGTACGGTCATTGTCATGTGCTCAATGTCACGTGTTGCCTGATTGACGCGGCCGCGGAAACCGAGTGTCAGGTTATCCATGATCATGGAGAAATCTTTGAACGACACGGTTTCGCCGTCTATGTGTATGTTCATCGGCGTGAATCTAGCCGTCGGCGCTTGGCTCGTGTCACGTTTGAACGTTTGACGGATCAGGTTCATCAGTCCGTTTTGTTTGAACTGCACGGTGCCCAGGTCCAGTTGTGCGTCTGCTTTGACTTTATCCATTGCGTATTCACGCAGCGGCACGTCAAACCCCTTTTGCTGAATGGTCAACTGGATGGGTCTGGTCGACGATACCGCTTCATTGAGCAGCGGGAAGACGCGTTTGAGCCACCGCTGTGATAGCTGTGGCGACAGGGTCAGGTTTGCGGTTGCGTCTTTCGATAGTGTTATCGTTTCACTCAACACCATCGACGCCCGAGCCTTACTGTTTTTGCTGTCCAGCGACACGTCGAATTGGCGTGGCTGGTTCGGGTCGGCACCACCTTGCACTGATAGGGATAGGGTTTCGCCTAAAAGGTCCACAAGCTGTCCGCCCCAGCCATTGACCGCGTCGATCACGCCGAGAGGTAGGTCCTGAGCCGTTGTGGTTGTCTCTAGCGTCATCCCCGCCGTGTTGATTTCTCCCTCGGGGGTGAACAATCCCGTAATCAGTGTGCGTGAACCGGCGCTACCCGGGAGTAGGTCGCCGTTCCCCATTCGATCAAACCCGACCTGGAGCGTCGATACGATCGTTCCTGCTAGGTCGGTGGTATTGAGTGTTGCTTTGAAGTTGCGGAACCGTATCGCTTGCCCGGTTTCTCGCCACCGCAATGTCCCGCCGCCGCCTGCTATGTCTAGAGCCAGCTTCACCCGTTTCGGGTCTACCGGCAGCCGCACGTCGATCATCCCGCTATCTGCGTGGTTCGGATTGCTCGTTTTCCACAGCCCGGCCTGCGCTTGCTGGATCGTTAGCCGCAGCATCGATTCGCTTTCGAGCTCTAACCGCGCCGCGTCCGGCATATCCGTGTACAGCCACGCGTCGAGCCACGCCGGTGTAATGCGGTACTGCACCCACGAGCCTTCGTTTAGTGTGATTAATCGGTTGCTGCTGTCGTATCGGCCGGCTACTTCTGCCAACAACTGATCCGACGCCACCCGTGCCGACGCCTCGATTTTTCCATCGTTGCTGGTTATCACCGAAAACGCCACGTTACCCACCAGTTCACCGAGCCAGCGTTCCAGCGTGCCGTCTGATTCCGCCACCGAATCGATCAGTGCGACGGGCAGGTTTTTTATCTCGCCGCTGACCTCGACCGCACTCGCTCCGGTTGCTGAGTGTTTTACGTTTAACGTGGTATGTATCGGGGCTGCGTGGTTGCCATGGGCCAATCGCGTGTTAGCGATCAGCTTGAACGGTCCCATCAGGTCCGCCATGGGAATCGTTATCTCCGTATTTTTTATTCGGACATCTTCCAGACGCGGGTCGCCGGCGATCGCAATCTCGTCGATGGTCCCGCGTAGGTTTGCGTACACAGCGCGACCCTGTGGTGCATCGAGCGGCAACACCATTTTTTCGATATCGATTCGTACTTTCGTTGGGTGTGCCAGACCCAGTGCACCCGTACCCGTTGACCCCATCACAATCGGCACCACGCGGGGATCAATCGTCAATTGGACGTGGCTGCCGGATTCGACCGTGATTCCATCGCTCGTTACACGTCCACGCAGCGCCGCGTCTGCCTGTTGCGATTTAGCTGTGAGGGTGAATGATCCCTGCACCGGTTTGTTGACTGATACCGGCTTTACCTCGGCGTCGATTTGCGCTTCGAGCACCGGGCCCACCGCCGCCACCAGTACCTCACCCGTACCCGCCACCGCGTCGATTACTTTCATGGGCAGCTTATTGATCCGGCCCTTCACCGTTGCGTCCAGACCCGTGCGGTTAAATCGGCCTTCTTTATCTAGTGGGTTGTGGGCTGTGACGGACAAGTCGATTCGGCCCGAATCGGTACCTTGTTGTGCTACAGACGCGAGTGTCATCTCGGCGATTTTCCCTGGCCCGTCGTAGAGCAATTGCCCGTTGGTTTCACGCAGGGCCAATTGCTCTGGCCGTGGTTGGGGGGTATTTAAAACAATGTCTCCGATTTTCAGATCGACCAGGCAGGTAACCCCAAGCGGGCTTAGCTGTTGGCCGTACCGCTTCGCATGCAGTTTTTTCAGGTCCGCTTGGATGTTGAAGGGTTGCGCCAGCGTCGTCGTCAAAGATGGGTCGGTGTTCTTGTTGAGCGCCGCCCAGGCTGCCGGTTGTACGCGTAGCTGAATCGACGAATCCGGCCCGGTGCTAATCCCGCCGTCTTCTGTGCCTATCAGTTCCAGTTGAGCTTTGAAATTCTGCGTGTTCGCCCATGCGGTGGCCGTGAACGATTCGAGCCGACCTTTCGCGGCGATGTGCCCGTTAAGCACCGGCCCCAGAACCGCGGCGAGACGGTTGCTTTGTCCAAAGAGGTAATCCAGCAGCACGACCGGCAGCTCTTTGAGTTCGACGTTGGCGTCGATCCGCGCGCCACCAGGTGACATCCGTCCCTGGTTATTAAACAACTGCACCACTTTTAGCTGACCAGTGACTTTTCCCCGGGTGCTGCCTTGGCGCACAAGCGCATCGACCTGAGCCCTGATGTCCTGCAGGTTACGCACATTGCCCCAGCCCGAAACGTCGGTCAGCTCGACCGGTTGCATAGCTGGGGCTTTGTAGGTGAGTGTGGCGTCGCGCAACACCAGTTTCCCACGCAGGTCCATCAGGTCTACTGCGCTTGAGTTGGCACTTGAGCCTGATTGCGGTTGACCCGTGTGGTCTGTCTGCGATTTGCTTGGCGTCCCCAGCGCTTGGGCTAACGAGTTTGAGCCGTCTTCGTATTGCTCGACTTCAACTTCCAAACGCACCACGCGTATCGTCCCCAGGTCCATTCCATACCACAGCAGCGACGATATCGATACCGTTGGTGCTTCAATCTGGTCTACGGTCAGTACGCGGCGGCCCTGCGGGTCTGTCAGCTCGAGCCCTTCCACCGATTGGCTAGAGAACCAACCCACAGAGATCGTCTGTACCTGGAATGTTCCGGGTATCTGATTGTTTACAAATGACAGGACCCACCGAGTACCTAGCGGCGTATTGACCAGGGTCGGCAATAGCAGCACTGTCGTGAGCAGCAGTACAAGCAGCCCTGTGACGTTCCAGACGATCCGGCGTAGCCACCGTCGTTTTTTCGGACGTTCGGTATTGTCCGTAGGTCCCGTGGCTGTGGTTTGATCGTTCATTGTGGTATCCCCCAACATCTACCTTAGAGCGTTCTTAACTTCAGGCGTATCGTTTGCGAAGGCAAATTTAACCGCTCCCTTACGGTCGCGGCTCGTTGGTGGACGCTACACGTAAATTGAGAACGCTCTAGTAGATTGTATCCCGTTTACGGACGCGGCGGTGCGTGGCTATCGTGGCGTAACCTATTTCATATAACGATTCTTATGTACCGCGTGTTAGTTTTACAGGGCGTTTTCAGCTCGGTGCACACCGATGATTCGGTTTTTAGTGGTGTACGCCGACGATTTTCTCATTCTGGGCTACGTTGCGTAGCACCACGCTGTTTGCACCGATTACGGCGCCCGCTCCGATACGCAGGTCTTGGGCTATGGACGTTCCCATCCCCACAAACGATTCCGCGCCGATCCGTGTCCGTCCTGCTACGGTCGATCGTGGCGCAAGGTGCACAAAGTCTTCGAGCACCGATTCGTGGTCCAGGCAGCAGCCGGTGTTCACGATACACCCTTTGCCCACGGATGCCTGTGTCACGATCATTGCCCCCATGCACACGGTGCTACCGGGTCCGATCGTCGCGTCTGTTTCGACCATCGCCCAGGGGTGTATCAGGGGTGGTAGGTCGAATCCCTGATCGGTTAGTGCGTCGAATAGTTTTGCTCGGGTGGTGTTGTCGCCGATCGCCAGGTACACCGCTGTGATCCTGTCTCGGTGCTTGTGCACCTCGTTGCACCGCCCCAGTACGGGGGCATTGCCAATTGCCTGACCCTCTAACCTATTACATGCATCGTCAAAGAAGCCGAGTATCGGTAATTTTTGTGCTTTGAGGATAGCCGCCACGACTTGCGCCTGGCCTCCGCCGCCGATGATCGCAGCACCGTTTTTCACGTGATCATCTCCCTCTGGATGGCTGTGTCCGAAGCGATATCAACTGCAGCGCGTCTGCCTAAGACGGATGGTAGTTCGTCGCCTCCCAGACCTGAAACAGGGCGTTTGAGCGCGATGTTATCGAGCGTGAAGGTGGTATTGGCGGCAATGGGCTTGGCGGCGAATAGGCCACGCCGAATGCGGGGCATGTTTTCACGTTCAGTACTCGTAGGCGATTTAGCGTCCGAACCCAGTGCTCGTTGGGCTTCACGGATTGCCCCGACCAATTCCGCAAACTGCGGTGGTTCTGACGAGCAGGCTTGGTCGGGCCCGGGTAGTTGACGGTCGAGTGTGAAGTGCCGTTCGATCACACACGCACCCAGGCCCACCGCCATCGTCGCAGCGGTCAGACTCGGTGTGTGGTCCGAGTAGCCGACGAGCACGCCTAACTCGTCGTGCATGGTGGTCATGGCTCGTAGGTTGGCTTCGTCGATTGAGCTAGGGTAGTTCGTGGTGCACTGCAGCACGATGATCTGATCATTACCCGCGTCGCAGATCGTTTGTACTGCTCGCTTGACCTCCGCGAGCGTGCACATACCCGTCGACAGGATCACCGGTTTGCCCTTGCGTGCGACGTATTCGAGGAACACCGGCTCGACGGCTTGACCCGAGGCGATTTTATATGCTGGCACGTCTAGTGATTCGAGCAACTCGACGTCTTCAAATCCATAAGGCGTGGACAGGAACAGGATATGTTCGTCGCGGCAGACATCGACGATCTGCTCGTAGTCGTCTCGCGATAGTTCAAGTGCCCGCAGCATGTCCAGTTGCGACTGATCGGGGTCGGTCGTGCGTAGCTGATAGGCTGCTTTGGGTGCGGTCTGTGTCGCGATCTGGTGGGCGCGAAACGTTTGGAACTTCACACAATCGGCGCCCGCTGATTTGGCTGCACGTACCAGTTGCTTGGCGAGGTCGGCGTCTCCGTTGTGGTTTACACCCGCTTCGGCGATTACCAGCGTTGGGCCACCGTCCGAGACCGTGTGGGGTCCGATCGATATCTGCGACGGTAAAGCCATGATTGGATTTCTAGAGCAATTGGCGTCAATGTCTCCATCTTGTTGGATCATAGGTGTAGTAAACACCTGCATTTCACGGCTTGCAAGCAAGCCGTGCCACCCGGTTAATGGAGATTAATCACGCCAGTTGCTCTATTTCGAAATCCGTGCGTGGTTCTGGGTGTTATTTAAACATCCCGCCCGGAGCGTCGGCTGTCTGTATCCCGGTCCGTGGGTTCGAGTCGGCTTCTTTTTCACGCGACTTCAAATCCAGGCCCGACCCCGATCCTGCAGGCGACGCGAGGTTATGCGAAGGGGCGTAGCGCACCAGGTATATCTCCACTCGGCGATTGAGTTCGTTGCCCTTGGGTCCGTTGGGCGCGATCGGGCGGTGCTCGCCGTATCCCGCGACGCCCATGCGACTGGGGTCTACCCCGGCCTTGACGAGCAGGTCTTTCACCGCGATGGCGCGGTTCACCGAGAGGTGCCAATTCGTCGGGTGCTTGGCGCGTGTGGCGGGCCTGCCGATCGGTACATTGTCCGTGTGTCCGACGATCCTGGTGATGTAGTTTTGGCCGACCTTGGATTTAAGGATCTGTGCCAGTGATTGGAGGCTGGTGCTCGCCTGGGCGTTTACGTCCGCGCTACCCAGGGCAAACGTCAAATCGCTATGGAATTTCACCATGCCGATTTCCGGCTCGTAGGTCATCAGCTTCGGATTCGACTGGACCAGTTGCACCAGTGCCGCGTCCATGGCGGGGTCGAGGATCGGCTCGGAACTGATCTCACGCAGGCGGCCCTCGGCTTTCGCCAGTGCCGAGGTGAGCTTGGTGTGGCTTGATAATGCCTTTTCGAGCTTGGCGAGGATTTCAGGGTCTTGGCTGTTTAGCGAGGACCGGAGCACCTCGATCTCTGTGTTCTTTTCTTCGAGCCTCGCTTGCAGGTCGAGGGTCTGTTCCTGACTACGGCGGTAGAGCGTCTCCAAATCGTCGACGTATCGCTGAGACACGCAGCCCAAGGCTGTCATCGTTGCTACCGCTAGGAGCACCCATTTCACGCGAGGTTGTATATTGTTTTGAACGTTCATTTCGGCCTATCCTTTCCGAGGAGTATCGCAGGGGAGCAGAATATCATATCAACCTATCGTTTTAGTTTTGAAAATCAACGCAGCCAAACCGGACCGGTCCCATGCCCGAACGGGTAGATACAAGCTCGTCGTTACCGCTCGCCTACCGTGTTGCCGCTGCGCGCGATGCGCTGGGGACCTACGCCCGGCCCGCAGTGGTGATCGTCGAGGGTGGCCGAATTGTGGCAGTGGGCCATCCACAAAACACGCTGATACCTTCCGGGGTTCGCGTCGTGGACCTGCCACGCATTTTGGTGTTGCCCGCTTTCGTGAACGCCCACGCCCACCTGGACTTAACCGCCATCGGGCCTCGGCTGTACGACGGAGATTTTGCCCATTGGTTGCGGTCGGTCATTGATCAGGGGCCCGTTCAAGAGGGCCAGATTACTCGGGCTGTGGCACAAGGGGTGGCCTTGTCGCACGGGTCTGGGACGGGCTATTTGGGGGATATCACCAGTCGATCCGCAGCCGTCACCGGCAGGCGACTCGCCGGTCATTTGCCGGGTGTGACGTACCTTGAGTGCTTTGGGTTGGGGGGGCGTCAATCCACAGCTATTGCACAATTGGGCTCGCAATTAGACGGTTTGCGTGCCGACCTCGCCGCCCGCCGCCTGCGGTCCGCGCCAAGCCATCAGTCGGATGGGGCAGGTAGCACGCAGGCGTCAGATGGGGGTCTTGTCCTGGGCATCCAGCCTCATTCGCCGTATTCCGTGGGGCCTGACCTCTACGCCGCGGCTGCGGCGTTGGCGTGCGAACATGGTTATCGCCTGAGCACGCACTTGGCGGAGACGATGGCAGAGGTGCGGTTTGTGCGAGACGCGGACGGCCCAATGGCGGACTTGGTGCGGGAGTTAGGCCGATGGGACGACGCGATTAAGCCAACCGGCCAGCATCCGATCGATTGGCTAGCGCCTGCGTTGGAGCGAGCACCGTGGTTGCTGGCACATTGCAATTATGTTGAGGATCACCATATCCCGTTGCTGGCGCGCTGCCGAGCTTCCGTGGCCTATTGTCCCGTGGCTAGCGATTACTTCGGTCATCATCAGCCCAAGTGCAACCGGGTGCACCGATACCGCGACATGCTCGCTGGGGGCGTCAACGTTTGCCTGGGTACGGATTCGATCATCTGCCAGCCACCGAACGAGGTGCAACCCTTGGGCATCGGTGCACAGATGCGGCACCTCTACCGTCGTGATGGCACCGATCCCGACACGCTCTTGGCTATGGCGACTGTCAACGGGCTGCGCGCGATGGGCTTCGAATCGTCGCTCGCTTCGCTGGGGATAGGCGTACCTGCTCGGTTGGTGGGTGTACGCATTGATCCCAACGATGTGGTCGATCCGTTGGTGGGGGCGTTGAAGGGTGACGAGCCGTTCGAGCCGTTGTCGGATTCTGGTTGATCCGCTTTGTTACACGCGTTGAGATTAAGAGCGTTTAACAAAATGGATGCGGGAAGCTAGAACCCATCCCAAAACCCACACAATAAACCACCGACAACTGATCCGCCGATATAAACTTTCGTTATTTACACTGGCTGACAAGCAGCCAGTGGCACCCGATTCAACTTCCATCGAAGGTTTTGGGATGAGTTCTAGTTAAAAAAAACGAAGAGCCCCGCTCTCTGACGGTCGCGGCTCGTGGCGGTGACGCCCGGTTTCAGACTAGGACACGACCTGTTATTTGCATTTGTATCTCACGGCTGGCAAGCAAGCCGTGCCACCCGGTCGTTGTGCACACAAGGATTAATTGGAAGGCGTATTAGGCTTTGACCGTTGCGGGTGTGGGCTTTTTGCGGGTCATGCGGCACAGTCCCAAGCCGATCAGACCCAAGCCAGCGACGGTGTGTGGGCCGGAATAGATCAGCCCGTTTTCCGGAGCGATTACGAGGTACAGCAGACCCGCTACCGCGGCGATCCACACGGTGCACGAGAGTAGGTTTTTCATCTGGTTTGCCTCCAAATATAGACGGCACGGTGGCTGTCTACTGAAACCAAATGATATAACTCGTAGGGACGCAAATAAGAAAAGCGAATTTTTTTCGATCCCTCCTCGGGTTTGCGGGTTATAGCAATTAGAGCAACTTGCGTAATTATTCTCCATCTCCCCAAGAAGAAGGCAGGTCAATGACCTGCCCTACTGACATGGCGATTATTTATGCAAGGTGCTCTAGGGTGATTTTAACGCATCTGTAGCGTTTGGTTACAGCAAATTGACCGCTTGCTGACGCGCGCGGCTCGTGAAGCGGAAGAGGCCCGCTTGCTGACGCGCGCGGCTCGTTGGGGACGCTACACGTGGATTGAAACCGCTCTAGGGTCGGTTGGCAGCCAGGGCTTGGCTGGGTTCTCGGGCCTTTTTGACGCTCAGATAGAGCATCCCGCTGAGCCCCGTCACCAGTAGGAAGGGCACAGCGAGCATGAACAGGATCGAGTAGTAAAACCCCTTTGCCAACGAGGCGCCTGTCTGTGGCGGCGATGTAGCGTCGGGTGAGGTCTGCGTCGCGGCGTCGGCGGGTCCTTGGTCGTTGGGCAGGAGTTCGCTGCACATGGGGCATGCTTGGGCGCGAGGTGCTGCGATCTGCGCCAAGCCGCCGGTGACGATCACAGCTAGCAGGATCACCATATAACGGAGCCAATGCACGAAGATGTTTTGTGGTTTTGTCATTTATCAAACCGTCAGCAAGGAGTGCTATTGAGTGATGATTTACTCATTCATCGGTCTAGAGCAACTGGCGTCAATATTCTCTATCTTGATTTGGATCGCAGGCATAACAAACATCTGTATTTCACGGCTTGCAAGCAAGCCGTGCCACCCGGCCAATGGAGATTAATTACGCCAAGTGCTCTAACACAGTTACCATGATCTTAAATCAATCGCTTTGAGTCGATGTGTGGTCTTTACGCAGGGGGTTTGCCGTCTGGTTCGTCGCCTGTCTCTGCTGGTATTTCGATTGGTAGTGTGGGTATCTTTGTAGGTCTTAGCAAGAGTAGTTTTTGTTTGGCTGTCTCCCAGCCGTCCCGGAACGGCTGCCCGAGTTTTTCGCCGTTGCCGTAGATTCCCTGCAGGGCATCGAGTCCGGCGAGGTGGAATTGAACGATTGTCTCGTGTCCGTTGCGGATGACCGTGAATCGTGTCAGGGTCCCCGCTCCGTGCGACTGGACCATGCCGATGAACATCGCGGCGATTTTCTGTGTATCTAGTCCAGGAGGGAACGATCGCCCGTCGATCGCCACGATGATGTCTCCGGGTCGCAGGTATGCGTGGCCGGGAAACCCGGTAAACGTTTTAATCACCAGCAGGCCCGGTTGATTAATCTCAGGAAAATATCGCGCGTCGAATGCTTCGTGTCTGATACCGATCGCGCCCTTGCCGGTTTTGTCGTCGAATGCGTCGATCCGCATACGCCGAAGCGCCACGTGCTGGGCTACTTTGAGCAGTCGGTGTTGCTGTTCGGGTAGCTGGGCTTGCTTAAAAATCCGGGCGAGGTCCTCGTCGCTGAGATCGGGATCGGTGAGTAGTTTTTCCGTCGTGGCTTCGCGGGTGTCGAAGCTGGCGTGGGCTAATCCGTCGAGTATCGAAGCGTCATGCGACGGGTGTAAAGCGTGTGCCGGAGCGGCGATGAATATCACAAACAGTACCGTCAGTAAGACGATGGCGTGATTGGATCGGTGCGTAGAGATTTTTAGCACGGTTGTCTGCCCTAAATTAGCCTTCCAGTGCTCGGCTCAATTCATCGGTGTGGTTTTGTAGCCAGCGAACTTTTTTCTGAACCATCTGGAGAAAATCGAGCCCGTCCATGTTCGCAAACGATCCTGTGATGGCGATCGGGATGACCGTCTCGGCGATCAGCGCTTCGATCATCAACAAGGGGATCGCTCTGAGCTCGGCTTTAGCTAATACGCTCTCGGGCACGGACTCGAAGCCTTCTAGGAAGCATTTAAACCGTGTGGTATCGAGGTGGCTGGGCCAACTCGCTGGGTCGTCTCCGCCACCGAGGATCGAAAACTGCAGTGCTCCGTTTGCCACGTCCAGTACCCGTTGCTGGAGGCGTGCGGCATCGTAGTCGAGCACCGCGACCACGGATTGTCCTCGGAACAGCATATTGCCGGGGTGCCAATCGCTGTGGACGATCTGTGGGGGCCAGTCGGGTAGGCCCAGTTCGTTTACGCCGACCGTCGCGGTGTTGTAGCTGCTGTGCAGGAACTGGATCGTTTGCTCGATCGTCTGTTTCTGCTGCGAAGCCCTGTCAGCGTTTATACGTGCCAGGGTTTGTGGGATCGACTGCATTGATCTAGCGACGCTGCGTGCACCGTGGTACGAGCCTCGGGCGGGTTCGTATTCCGATTGGAAGTCCAGCAAGAGCTTCTGGAATAATGCCAGCACCTTCCCCGCGTCGATTGTCGCCTGTTCTGAGCTGTCAAAGCCCGTGCCGCTGATGTATTCGAACAGCTCGTAGACGTTGCCCTTGCACTGGAGCATGGAGTTGTTGTCGTTTTTGGTTCCGATCAGGTTTGGCAACGGGAACTGCTTTTCGACGAGGTATATCTGCAGGTCGTGGCAGAACGCGACTTTGAACGGATCGTCCTTGCCGATCGCCCGTCGTTTGAGCAGGTAGGTGCCCTTGTCCGACCGGACCAGGAGCTTCGGTGCTCGCCGTGAACCGCGTGGAAATTCTTTAATCGACGCGATCGTCCCGATGTCAAAGTGGCTTAGCACAATCGCCAATTCATCAGCGGCGAACTGGTCACGGCCGGGGCCGACGAGCCGTTGTCCCGAGCCCAGCGACGTGGTGGATAGGCCTGGTGGTGGTTTGGGGTCTGAAGGCGATGTGCTCATGACGGTCACCGTTGGCTGATCATAGACGTGTGCGATAACGGGGTCGCGTTGATATGCCGATTAATATCTGTTGCTTCGGATTCGGTACGAGTTGCGGGAGCGTATTATACGCATTGCGTATATTTCTAGCGCGTCGTAAGCGATGTAAATTATTGTCTGTCCTGTTTCCGCGTTCGCAGATGTCGCGGGGGCATTAATCTTGATTGGTATTATTCGACGTTTTGCACTTGTTCTTTGATCCGGTCGATCGCGCCTTTGATATCGACGATAGCCCTGCTGATCTGCGCGTCATTGGATTTGCTGGCGATGGTGTTCGCCTCTCGGAGCATTTCTTGTGCCAAGAAATCAAGCGTTCTGCCCGCTGGTTCTCCGCTGGGGTCGCTGATGATTTGGTCGAGTTGCTGCATATGCGTGGTCATTCGGCTGACCTCTTCGGCGATATCGGCGCGTTCGGCGAAGATCGCCACCTCACGGATCAGGTCCTTTTCGTCGACCTGTAGCTGTGCGCGGGCGAGCAGGTCGTCCATGCGGGTCCGCAGCTTTTCATGATAGGACTCGATGACCCGCGGCGCGCGTTGAGCGATCTGGGCGAGTAACTCGTCGATGGTACAGCGGTGTCGGGTCAACTCATCGGCGATCGATCGCCCCTCGGTATCGCGCATGTCTGTGAGCTTGTCGCAAGCCCGTTGCATCAGCCGCAGAATCGCGGGTTGAGCACGCTCTAAAATCGTTTGCTCGTCTTCGGTGGTCTGTAGCACCCCCGGCAGTGCCAGCAGCGCGGTCAGATCGATGTTTAGTGTGTGACCATCCGCGATGGTCTTGGACCGTAGTGTTTCCAGGTGATCGAGGTAGCCCACGAGCACGTCATCGTTTACCCGGGGTGCTTTGCTGGCGCGGGCGTTGTGCATTTTGACGGTTAGTGTCACCGACCCGCGGCTAAGCCGTTGACGCAGTTGGGCGTCTAGCTGGGCTTCGAGAGAAGACAATGACTCGGGTAGCCGGACCGATGCTTTGTAGTAGCGGTTGTTGAGGCTACGGATTTCCACGCTGTAGAAGATGCCGTCCGCTTGATCGGAAGCGTCGCCGAAGCCGGTCATCGATCGGATCAAGGTGGTGTCTCCGTGGCTGCGGATACCGCTGGTGGATTACGGGGTCGTTTTGGCTGCGTCATCCGTGACGTGGTTTACATCGTGGGCGTGATCGTCATGTGCGTCGTGCGAGGGTTCGTTGGTTGGGCTGTTCTCGCTATTGGTTCCGGGGGTTGGGACGTCATCAGTTGGTGCGTTTGGGTCGACGATCGCTACCGGTCCCTGATCGACGGGCTTGATCGACCACGTCAGCCCGACGGCCAATAGCAGAAACGCGGCAAAACAGATCACCGTGAACCAAGTGAGCACGTCTCCGGTCTTGGCGCCGAACGCGGCTTGGGCGTTTCCCCCTGAGCCGCCGAACGCGCCCGACAAGCCCCCGCCACGCGGCTTCTGGATCAGGATCACCATAATCATGAAAAGGCAAATGCCGGCGAACAGGATTGCTAGCATCGATACGTACCATTGCGCGAGCATGAACATCATCTTGGTCCTTTGACTGACGGCTGGGGGTTTTAGGTCCGGCCTCTCATTAATCACTCAACATTCGTCGGCGGACTTGGCGATCGGATCGAAAGTCGGATCGCTGGGGTCTGTTCACGCCGTCACCACCGCCGTCGCCGCGGCGGCCTCGACAATTGCCAGGAAATCGTCCGCCTTCAGCGATGCGCCGCCGATCAAGCCGCCATCAATATCAGGCTGTGCGAAGAGTTGTGCCGCGTTGGCGGCTTTGACCGAGCCGCCGTATTGGATGCGCGTCGCTTGCGCGGTCTGGTCGTCGAACATAGTCGCTAGGGTCTTTCGGATCGACAGGTGTGCTGCTTGTGCGTCGTGGGCGGTGGCGGTCTTGCCCGTACCGATCGCCCAGACCGGTTCGTACGCGATTGTTACGTGCTGCATCTGTTCCCGATTGACTCCTGCCAAGCCGTACTGTGTCTGTGCCGCGTTCACCGCATCGGTTTGGTCAAGGTCGCGCTGCTCTAATTTTTCACCCACACAGAGGATCACGTCCAGCCCGGCGTCCAGTGCTGCGCGGGTCTTTCGATTAATCAACTCGTTGCTTTCACCGAGCACGTGTCGCCGTTCGCTGTGCCCGGTGAGCACGGTTTCGACGCCGATGTCCTTGAGCATGGCGACGCTGACCTCGCCTGTGAACGCGCCGTTTGGCTGATCGTAACAGTCTTGTGCCCCGAGCTTGATTGCCCGGCTGGCCGTTGTATTTGATGATTCATTCAATGCGGTGTTCACCGCTTCGAGGTATAGGAAGGGCGGGAACACGACCACCTCGACCCTGTCTGCGTGTCCGAAGCGCTGCGCCAAGGCACCGGCCAATTTGACCGCTTGGGCACGATCCAGGTTCATCTTCCAATTGCCGCCGATGATCGGCATTCGAGCTGTCATTCTAGAGCCCTCTGGTGGTTTAACTTAGCTGTTTTTAGAGCAACTGGCATAATTATTCTCCATCACGTTGGCCCGTAGATGTTACTTGCATTTGTATCTCACGGCTTGCAAGCAAGCTGTGCCACCCGGCTAACGGGAATTAATGACGCCTGTTGCTCTAGCCCGCCCCCGGTCGAGACCCGTAATTATACATCTGTATGTGCCCCAGGCCAGCGGCGTCTGCTGTTTATCCGTTCGCCATGATCTGGTCGCTGCCCGATCGACGCAGCTCGTCGATTATCTGCTTAGCCGTTCGATTCAGGTCTTTGCTGTCGGTCTGCTGGTCGATTTCCAGGCATTGCTGCCCATCGTGGCTCAGCACCCTGGCGCGGATGCGGAACGTGATCTTGGGGTCGACGATGTTCGGTTCGATCAGCACAGCGATGGGGGAGTGGCAGTCGCCGTCTAACCCCGCGACGATCTGCCGTTCTGCGTGTACCGCTGCGGCTGTCATGGCGTCGTTGAGCGGTAGGGTGCGAGCCAGCGTTACATGGTCGTCGGCGCGACACTGTATGGCTAGGGCTCCCTGTCCCGCGGAGGGTAGGATCACCGACGAGTCGATCGGGTGGGTGGTGTGTTGTGTCAAATCCAACCGTTGCAGGCCCGCCATTGCTAGGAGCGTAGCGTCGTAATCGCCTTGATCGATTGTTTTGCGTATGCGGGTCTCGACGTTGCCACGGATTAGCTGTATTTCAATGTCTGGTCGCAGCCGTTTTACCTGTGCGGCCCGGCGGGGGCTTGCGGTGCCCAGTATCGTGGCTCGGGGCAGGTCGTCGATGGTCGATGCTGTCGATTTGGCGATCAGGCAGTCCCTAGGGTCGGCGCGTTGCGGTACAGCGGCGATGATCAGGCCGGGCGTGGCTTCGTTGGCGGGCATGTCCTTGAGGCTGTGCACGGCGATGTCGGCGTCACCGTTTAGAAGCGCCTGCTCGACGGCGCCGGTAAATAGGCCCTTTCCCCCTGCGTCTGCAAGTGGCCGGTCCGTGAACCGATCCGCTTCCGACTCGATCCATTTGTAATTGACGTCGACGCCGGGCGTCATTTTCGCCAGCGTTTGGCCGATTGTTTGTGCCTGCGCGCGAGCCAATCGGCTGAGTCGAGACGCGATGATGATGGGGCGTTTGCTGGTGCGCAATTGAATCCTCTTCGATGGACCTTTACTATAGCTGTGCACCGTGAGCCGTTGTAGGCTGCATTTGTTGCGATTTGTAGTAGTGAGTCAGTTTGAATATTTTGGCGGGAATTGTCATTCGAAGTGTCGATGGCAAGGGATTTTCAAAGCAGAAGAGGCCCGCTCCCTGACGGTCGCGGCTCGTGGCGGTGACACTCGGATTCAAACTGACCCACTACTCGATTTTATCGGGGTCATCTCATGGCTGAATCGAGGCTCTGCGTTGCGTTGACCGGCGCTACCGGGTTCGTCGGTCGTCATGTATTGGTGCGCCTATTGGCTGGGGGGTACCGTGTGCGTGCGTTGGTGCGTGACCCCGGGAAGCTGCCCAAGGGCGATGCCAAGCTGCACGCCGTCCGGGGCGGTCTATTTGATGAAGCGGCTTTGGCTGAGCTGGTCGATGGCGCCGATGCTGTGGTTCACTTGGTGGGCATCATCATGGAGCGGCCACGCAGGGGGCAGACGTTTGACCGCGTGCACGCGCTTGGCACACGTCGGCTATTGGACGCGGCGAAGGCGGCGGGGGTCCGTCGGTGGGTACACATGTCGGCGCTGGGCAGCAGGCCCGACGCTGTGAGCCAGTACCATCGCACCAAGTGGCAGGGGGAATGTGCTGTGCGGGACAGTGGTTTGGATAATACGATTTTCCGCCCGTCGATCATCCACGGTCCGGACGGTGAGTTTATGGGGATGGTCAAGGGCTTTTGCTGCGGCTTGTTTCCGCCCTTCATGCCCTATTTCGGCGCGGGGTTATTGGGTCAGCGTGGCGCGGGCATCCTACAGCCGGTTTGGGTCGAAGACGTCGCCCGCAGTTTTGCCGATGCGATTTCGAACGAGCGTGCTATTAATGAGACGTACCCACTTGGCGGGCCTGACGTCTACGGTTGGCCGGGGTTGTACACGACTTGTCATAAGCACCTGCCGGGCGCGAAACGGGGACGCAAGCCCCGCGCGGTGCCGGTGTGGTACGCCACGATGATTGCGGGCATGCCGGGCGTGCCGTTTAACCGCGATCAGGTCATCATGAGCCAGGAGGACTCGACGTGTGATATCGCCAAGGCCCAGGAGCACTTCGGGTTTGAGTTCGCCGAGTTCGAGCCGACGTTTGCCCAGTACGCTTCGCAAATCTCGTAGCTCAACGCGGGCGACATGGCAGCGTCGTCGGTCACCATAGGTTGTCTATGAGCGTCAAGTTCAGCAAACACACGATCCTCACCGCGGGCATCCTTGCTGGCCTCGTGCTAGGCGTGGTCTTGGGTGAGGTGCTCTACCGTGCGTATTCGGGGGCTGTGCCCGATGGCCTGCTCGAGGGGCTGAGCTTTGTAGGTAATACGTTTTTCATTGGGCTGCTCAAGATGGTGCTGCTGCCGTTGGTGGTGTCGTCGGTGATCGTGGGTGTCTCGTCGATCGGCGACCCCGCTCAACTGGGCAGGGTGGGTGGGTGGACCGTTTTGTATTACTTCACCACGATGGCCATCGCGGTGGTGCTGGGCGTGGTTTTGGTTGTGTCGATCCAGCCCGGGCGGGGCTTCGACGAGGCGTTTCGTGTCCAGGAGGTACAGCAGTTTTCCGTGACTACCGGTGCCACGCAAGATCGCGTCGAAGCGGCAAGTAGCATTGGCCTGTGGGGCGCGTTCAAGAACATCATTACGCAGCTCATTCCGGAAAACCCGATCGCCGACGCCGCCAACGGACGGTTGCTGCCGGTTATTTCATTTAGCCTGATGCTGGGGATTGTGCTGACGGTGATCGGTCCGCGTGGCCAGCCGGTGCTGGCGTTTTTTGAGAGTCTCTTTGCTGCGGTCATGAAGCTGGTCGACTGGATTCTGTGGCTAGCGCCGCTGGGCGTGTTTTGTCTGGTGGCGTGGACGGTGGCGCGGATCGGTACCGCTAGTCTCGTCGGGCCGTTGGGTATTTTTATGGTCACGGTGCTCTTGGGCTTGATGATTCACGGCCTCATTATCTTGCCGTTGGCGTTGTGGGTGTTTGGTCGGACAAACCCGTTTCTTTATATGCACCAGATGCGTGGGGCGCTGATGACGGCGTTTGGCACGGATTCCAGCTCTGCGACGCTACCCGTGACGATCGAGTGTGCCGAAACGCTGGGCGGGGTCTCCAAGCGAGCGGCTGGGTTCGTCTTGCCCCTGGGTGCGACGGTGAACATGGACGGCACCGCGTTGTACGAGGCGGTGGCGGTGGTGTTTCTGTTTCAGTGTTTCGGCATCGCGCTGGGGCCGACACAGTTGGCGATCGTCGTGATCACTGCCACCCTGGCTGCAGTGGGGGCTGCGGGTATTCCCAGTGCCGGGCTGGTGACGATGGTCATCGTCGTGGCGGCAGTCAACAATTCGCTGGGGCTGCCTGAAGATCAGCAGCTGCCACTGGCAGCGGTGGGTATCATCCTAGGCGTCGATCGTGTCCTGGACATGTGCCGTACTACTGTCAACGTCTGGGGCGATGCGGTGGGTGCTAAGATCATCACCCGGATCGCACCCGATCCCGTCTAGCGACGTGTTGCGTCTTCGTTGTCTAGAGCAACGGGCGTCAATATTCGCCATCTTGATTGGACCGCAGGTGTAACAGACATCTGTATTTCACGGCTTGCAAGCAAGCCGTGCCACCCGGTCAATGGAGATTAATTACGCCAAGTGCTCTAGCAGCATTTTTCACAAATCTGTAGCATACGGCGGCATTGAACAGACCGCTCCCTGACGGTCGCGGCTCGTTTCGGACGCTACACGGGGATTACTTTAAGGAGACACCCATGGCACGAATGATTCGCCACGACGCCACCGGCCCGCAAGAGGTCAAGCCTCAGGACAAGAGCGCTTGGATATGTATGTGTGGGTTAAGCCAGAATCTGCCGCATTGCGATGGTTCGCACAAGCTCGCCAAGCAAGAGGAACCCGGCAAGTGTTGTGTCTACGATAAGGATCGAAAGTCTGTCGTCGAGGTGCGCGACGACGTTTGATACGCATTCCAGTTAATTTTTGTGCTTTAGAGCATTTTTCAGTTTCGTGTACGGCAATATGGCTTGGCGATCGATACACTCTTTCATGCGCGACTGTCAAGGAGAGGACCCCTTATACGCATTGCGTATAATTCTAGCGCGTCGTAAGTGATGTAAGTTATTGCCTGCCCTGTTTTCGCGTTCGTAGACACCGCGCAAGTATTAATTTGAATTGGTATTAGAGCAACTTGCGTCATTATTCTCCATCTCCCCAAGAAGAAGGCAGGTCAATGACCTGCCCTACTCCAGAACTGACATGGCGATTATTTATGCAAGGTGCTCTAGCTAGCAGCCGTATCGGGCTCGACGCGTTACCGCCATGGGTCCGCACCCAACGACGCGTACAACGCTGGGTACAAGCCGCAATGATCCTCTATGCCGTACTCCTTCACCAATGAATTTGAAGCACTTACAGCAATTGTGCAAAATCCTGCTCACAGGGAGAGG
>JAJRXX010000063.1 GCA_024276075.1 Planctomycetota bacterium | reverse complement strand
GCCTCACTCGTGTCGCTGCTCGACAGCGTCACCGTCAGCGGGTTCGTCGGGTCGCTGTTACGCGTTACCGTACCCGTCACCGCACCGATACCCGCTCCCTCGGACACAGACACCGAACCAAGCGTCACCGTCAGCGACGCCACGTCGTCGTCCGTTACATCCAGCACGCCGCTACCAAACGCGTGGCCGGCCGCGATGCCCGTAATCGTCACCGGCTGCGTCCCGTCCACGATCGCGTCGTCCACCGCATCAACCAAGAACGTTGCCGACGTCTGACCCGCTGCGATCGTCACCGTCGCGGGAACCGTCGCCTCACTCGTGTCGCTGCTCGACAGCGTCACCGTCAGCGGGTTCGTCGGGTCGCTGTTACGCGTTACCGTACCCGTCACCGCACCGATACCCGCTCCCTCGGACACAGACACCGAACCAAGCGTCACCGTCAGCGACTGCGATACGAGCGTAAACGAAAGCGTAAACGGCGATGACACATTACCGTGTTCATCCTCGGCCTCCAGCGTTAGCGTGTGCGCACCATCGGCAACCGGACCGCCGTTGATCACAGCCAAATCCGAAGGCGACAGTGTAAATGATCCACCAAGCAGCGTACCTAGTACGTCGACCAATGCTCCGCCGTCTAAGCTCGTACGAAAACCCGTTACGAGACTCGCATCTGTCACCATACCGATCACCGTCGGATCGGACGTCACTCCGTCGGAGTTGCTCACTCCCGTGTCATTGGCTAACGACGCCGTGACCACAGGGGCTATCGTGTCGGCAGGAGGACTACCGCTATCGTCAAGAATTACATTGAAGTTTTCAATCACTTCCTGGCCGAAACTATCTGAAGCACGGACCCCCAGTTCATTCAGGCCCGTGCTTAAATTCACGGTAAAAGAAAAATCGCCATTCGACCCAGCTAAGACGGACCCGTCGTCGAAACCATCTCCATCAATATCTAAATCAACCTGAGCTTGTGGACTTGTCGTGCCGTTGATGTTGAGCGCGGACGTGGTTGCCAACAAACTTCCGTCAGGCAGAATTTCAGTTAACTTAGGGTTAAGAGACAGCGATAAATGCAGAGGCTGTGCCGACGCCAGATCACCCAAATTACGCAGTGCCAGAGAATAGTCGAATGAACTGATCAACCCATCTCGATTCGCGTCAGCCTCTAATAAATAACCCGCCTGTCCATATTGGCGACCAAGAATGCTTCGCACGCGTAAGCGATCCGCGGTATCTACATCACGGTCGCCGTCGGTGTCACCGACTAAACTGACTTCGAGGTGAAACCCACCCACGGTTTCTCCTTCGCCCTCTACCTCTAAGGTGTAATTACCCGCTGTTAAATCCGCAATCGACAAGCCGTCCGTGCTGCCAGGCAAGTCGACGACGGCGGACAAAGGAGAAACAATACCACCTGCGCCATTGCGGATCCTGATTGAAGAAGGGTCAAAACTGCCTCCCCCCGCTTTCGACACATGAAAACCCAGCATGGTAGATCCGTTAGCAAGCGAGAAGTCGGCGGGCGATATTATAATCGGCACCTCGACCGCGATACCGGGCTCTTCCACTTCACCATCAAACTGAGCAAATACATTCGAAGCACCGAGACTCGAAACACTCAATAGGATCCGCTGCTCAAGTGGCTCAACATCGTAGTGTTGGGCTACATCGACAGAGCCCTCCCTCCCTGCAGCTTTCACCCTCGTGACATACGAACGGCTACGTTCTTTGACATGATGTGTTAGTGACCGGAGGCGTTCGTACAATCGTGAGCTTTGCGACATCATACACCCCTGTAAGACCTGTTATTACGTAAAATTGAGATCGAAATCCTAGAAACACAAACCGGCTATAACATTGCCAGGCAAGCGGTTTAACCGGAGAGATCTTTAACAAGATCGAATTTATTCACGGATTGTCGGCAGACGCTCCCTTCTTGACCACCCTCTGAGAATTGAATTTTCAAGAATAGCTAACAACGCTATAGTGTCAATAGACCTCTTGAGGGCATCGTCAAATTTACGTCCAAATACCTAGCGGCATGTTTGAAAGCACATTCGTTAAATTTCTTAACACGGGCCAATAGCAGGCCAGAGTAGGGGGCCCGCGAGATTGTGCGCGGCGTTGGATAGCGGTTCGAAAACGGCCTTTCAAATTCTCGGCATTCTTATGGGGGGGGGGCATAGGTTTTCACCTTTTCCTTTTATCTGTGCGCAGATTCCCCGTCATCTCGCCTCACCGTGATTCACTTTTCAAAGAACAATCCCCGGATTACGCTGCCAAGCGTGGTCTGAGTACTGCATCGATCTTGATCACCGGGAGGTGCAGATCACCGCCGAAATATTTTCGCTTAACCTTGAGCGATGGATTTACCTCATCTCGTCAACGTGATCGGAACTGCTTCAGAAAACCGATGACCCAAGATCGCGTCGGTCGGTGTCAAGACCAAGCGACGTGTGCAGCCGATATCGATTGTACCACACACGGTACAGATTCAACGGCCTCTGGATCGAACGCATAGGTAGAATCATCAGTGAAAGCCGCTGTCAGAACTTGAGTGTCCGGAAGATTCGCTCGACCTTCGTGTTGGGATGGATTACGAATCGACTGACCATCCGCTTGGCAGACCAGCCTTTCAACCGCATGATCTGAAGTATCTCAGCCCGCTGCTCCGGGGTATACCGCGACCGGTGGCGAGGCTCGACCCGGGTCCGTTGCCCACGGAACACCGCCAACTCACACTCAAGCATCCGGGCTTCCCAATAAGTATGGTCACGACGCGCCATCAAGCGGAAAACCGGGGACGGACAGGAGGCCGCATGATGGCCCGCTACTCTATCATCAGACACCGTGTACAGCCCCGTTGTCCCGGCGCTCACTTTGCTAACCGGTTATAAAGAGTGCGGCGGCTGATGCCCAACTCAGTCGCTGCGGCGCTGCGATTGCCGTTGTGGCGGCGTAATGCCGCTTCGATCAGGCGACGGTCCGCATCGGTTAGTGTCGTCGGAGTAGGTATAATCACTTTTGTATCCACTTCCGCAATCTCCGACTCGACGGGTGTATTGATAAGCCCCTTTGCATCGTCAGCAACTACCCTTGGTCGACCAATCAGTCGCCGAGCGCGACCGAGTGCTGCTTCAATTTCACCGAGGTGGCATGGCTTGGTAAGAAAATCGACGACGTTGTATCGGATTGCTCGTTTCGCGGATTCGAGATTACCGAAACCCGTCATGATGATCACGGGCGTCGTGGGCCAATGGCAACGGAATTGTTCCAGGAAGGTCATGCCGTCCATCACCGGTAAGTTCAGGTCGAGGATGATCATGTCGGCTGGTTGTTGGCGCATCAGGCGCAGGGCCTGTTCGGCGATGCGCGTGCCAACAGCTTCGTACCCCATGCCGGGCAGGACATCCATCAGCAGGTCACGCATGCGGGACTCGTCTTCAACCACGAGCACTCGAAAAGCACCGCGCCGCCTGCCTTGGTGAGGACTATCCATGGACGACAGCCTCCAGCGTTAGAGCGGGCAATTCGATAATAAACTCACTTCCTTTGCCGGCCCCGTCACTGTTGAGACGTATGTGCCCACCATGATGCTCTACAATCGCATGGGTGACGCAAAGCCCAAGGCCGATACCGTGTTGATCGCGTTGAGGCTTGTCGGTAAAGAACGGATCGAATACCTGCCCCATGACCTCTTCGGTCATGCCCCGTCCGTTGTCTCGGATCCGGAGCGTGACCCATCTGCCACGGCGTTTAATTTCCACAGCCACCCGCCCGCCACCCGGAGAAACAGCCTCCAAAGCGTTGCCGACCAGGTTAATGAGTACCTGATTTAATTCGGCTTCGTTGGATTGGACGAACAGGTCGTCCTCGTCGCCGTCCACGGTGAGCGTGATGCGGCAATCATGGAATTGCGGCAGGCCACCCATCATCTCGACAACCCGTTTGGCAACACGAGTGACCGACACGCTCGTTCGTTTTTCAGCGCCCGGGCAGGCAAGGCTCAGCAGCTTTGACGTAATTTCATTGCAGCGGAATGCTTCTTCACAGATGATGTTGAGCGTCCGTGTTGCCTGATCGATCGATCCGTTGTCGTTGTTGTTGTTGTTTTCTATTTTCCCGAGCAACGCTTCGGCATACCCACTGATAATCCCGAGCGGGTTGTTGATCTCGTGTGCGAGACCGGCGGCCAAATAACCGACGCAAGCCAGACGCTCCGAACTGATCAGTTGTCGGCTCTTGGCAACCACCTGTTCTTCGAGCCGGTTGTAGAAGCCGTCGAGTTCCTCAGCCATGTGATTGAACCGAGCAGCGAGGCGTGAGAATTCACGATCACCCGCCAAGGGAACCCGTTCGGTAAAGTCCGCTTCCGCCACTTTTTTAACACCTTCTTCAAACCTCCGCAGCGGACGCATGACGCCGCGGTATTGGTTGACGCCGATGATCGTCGCCATCGCGATCGTGGCGGCGGTGAGGATCGCCAAGACAATGATGGTGATACGCAAATGCGACGCGGCGGTGCGGCGGTTCACAATGATGCGTGACTTGATCTGTCCAGCGAGTTCCGCTACGTGTCCCAGGGCGGCGTTGATCCGGAGCGGATCTACGCCCGCATCGCCACCCGGCGTGATCTGATCGTACGCGGTGCGAAGGTGCATCACGATAGACGCGACGGTTGACCGATTGGCAGCGTCGAGACCATGATACTTCGGTGGATCGGTGTTCAGAAGGTTTTCTGACTTGCGGATCGCGGCTTCTAACTGCTCGCGGATGGCTTCATGATTGTTGACCGTCATATAGATCAACATCTTCGCTAGCGCTGCGTGGTGGCCGATTTTATAAATCTCACGGAGCTGTTCATACTCATCCTGCGCCACGTCAAAATGCCGACTCAGGCCCATCAATCCCCAGAGCGACGCCCCACCAACGAGCACAAGAGCCACCACCAAAGCGGTGATCTTCAAGGCTAATTTTTGGGCCAATCCCATCAGGTGCGTCCCCTTGGCATGAATAGGTTTCGACCACGATATTCTAATTCACAGTCTCCACGACAGCGGGAGTGTGAAAAATATGCACGCTTTTGGTCGCTGTTGTCTCATGGTGTTAAGGTCCAGCCGTCACCGTGATCCCACCAAAACCTTTACCGAGAGTAAATTGATGATGCAGAATTCACGATTGCGCTATGCCCGCCTCGGAACATTAGATTGGCTGAGCCTATCGGTTGCGTTCATGCTTGTATGTGTGCCAACCAGTCAAAGTGTCCAGGCTCAAAGCCAGAACAACCAGCCATCGCGGGTTTCCCCGACTACAAATGAAGGCTCATTATCCACACTCGACACGATCGTCGTTACGGCTACGCGTTCGCCGGGCACGTCGTTTGACTCGCCTTATACCACTGAGGTCATTTCGTCTCAAGAGGTGTCTCAAGGGATGTATCGCACCACGCCGGAGGCTTTGCGTGGAGTGCCGGGCGTCATGGTGCAAAAGACCTCGCACGGGCAAGGGTCGCCTTTTATCCGAGGCTTTACAGGGTTTCGCAACTTGCTGCTGATCGACGGTATACGGCTCAATAACTCGGTGTTCCGCGATGGGCCAAATCAGTACTGGAACACGGTGGACCTGTTGTCGATCAACCGTTTAGAAGTCGTGAAGGGGCCAAGCTCCGTGCTGTACGGCTCCGATGCCATCGGGGGCACGATCAACGCCATCACCAAGGGGCCGACAGGTTACGGCCAAGGGTTAAACAGCGGCGGGCGCCTGTACTACCGCACCTCAAGCGCCGAGCGGTCTCACACAGGGCGTGGAGAGCTAAGCACCACAGCCAATAACGAATGGGGTTTGTTTGTGGGTGCCACGGGCAAACACTTCGGCGACCTTCAGGGCGGGCATGGCACCAGACGCCAAACCAACACCGGCTATGACGAGTACGACACCGACTTCAAGGCTGAGTATTTCCTCAACCCCAATACCAAAATCGTCGCGGCACACCAGCGTGTCAGGCAAAACAACGTCCCACGCACGCACAAAACCACCGCCGCAAAGAGTTTCAACGGGACAACCATCGGAAGCGACCTGAAGCGCGACCTCGATCAAGAGAGGGAGCTGACGTATATTCAGCTATACGTCGAAAACCAGGGTTCCTTTATCGAAACCGCGAAAATCAGCCTCTCACACCAGAGGCAATCCGAGACGCGAGATCGGGTCAAGAGCAACGGCAGCCGCAGCTTGCAGGGATTCGACGTAAACACACTGGGCTTCTGGGCCCAATTTGAAAGCACCAGCCCGATCGGGCACCTCGTCTACGGCGTCGAATACTATCACGACAACGTCAATTCGTTTTCATCAACCAACGCGATCCAGGGGCCGGTCGCCGACGACGCTTCCTACGACCTGGTGGGTGTGTTTATCCAGGACACGCTTGACGTGTCTGATGCAATCGATGTAATCCTGGGCGCTCGGTTTAACTACGCACGCGCCGATGCGAACAGTGTCCGAGACCCAAACTCAGGGACCAAAATCTCGCTCACCGAGGATTGGAATTCGTTCATCGGCAGCGTACGTGTGGTGAGCCACCTGGATAGCGAGGATCACTGGAATCTGTACGGGGGCGTTTCCCAGGGGTTCCGGGCACCGAACCTTTCTGATCTGACACGGTTTGATACGGCTCGCAGCAACGAGATCGAAACACCCGCGCCGGGGTTGGACTCCGAGGCTTACGTGTCATTCGAGGTTGGGCTCAAGGCCAACTACGACGACTTCACGATGCAGGCGGCGTATTTCTACACCGACATACAAGACATGATCGTGCGTACGCCCACGGGCAACACCATCAGCGGTGATTCCGAGGTAACCAAGCGCAACGCGGGCGATGGGTTTGTCCAGGGCATCGAACTGGACGCCAGCTATCGTTTTCATCCTCAGTGGACCGTTTTTGCCGCGGTCACGTGGATGGAGGGTGAGGTTAACACATTCCCAACGTCAGCACCGGTGGTATCGCGTGAGCCTCTGGATCGCCTTATGCCGCTGACCGGCCTTGTGGGTTTACGGTGGGATGACCCTGCTGGGAATTTCTGGATCGAGGGGTTGTTGACGATCGCTGACAACCAGGACAAATTATCAACCCGCGATGCGGCAGACACGCAGCGCATCCCGCCTGGAGGCACACCGGGCTACGAGGTTTTTTCCATACGAAGTGGTTGGCGTCTACAAGACAATGTTAACCTGATTTTGGCTGTGGAAAACATCACCAACGAGGATTACCGCGTCCACGGGTCAGGGCAGAATGAGCCGGGGAGGAATTTTGTGATTGGCATGGATATAACCTTTTGATGCGCGGCTCCAAACACGCGGGTTAAAATATTTGGGGATGAGTTGCCGCTTCAATGACCGGTAGCAACGGCGATCCGACAGGAGACGCATGCCACGTGGGCCTGATACAAGTTCCTACCGCTTGGTTAGCGTTTGGTTGCTCGCTGTTGGTGCATGCGGGAGGGATTGGGGCGTTAGCGTATTTTTCAAATCTATCGGACCCAATTGATTTGCCTCGGCTTAGATACGCACGGGGTGAAACACCCGTTGAGGTGACGGTAAGATTTTTATCCACTGCTGAGCTTGAAGCTCTTACGAACCCCCGCCCTTTACAGCACAATCAAGATAGCGGAAACCCAACGGGACAAGCCTTGACACTGGGCACCGGATCGCCCGAAACAGCTTCGGCGGGCATAGAGCCCGAAGTTTCTGAGCCAATCAAACCCGCCGACATCGCGACTACGATTCAAGAGCAGTCCATGGAACCTGCCCCTGCGGATCAGCCCAACAGCCAAGCCCTCCACGAACACCCGCCCCAAGCAACACCCTCGTCTACCCTCGTCGATGCGGATTTGGTAAGTGGCTCAGACACCGCCGTGGCACCACCACTAGATGAAACGGTTCAATCACCCCGCCTCAAGCCAATCAACCAGAAGGCAGCAGCATCGTTCGAACCACCGAAAACCACAGCTGATGGAGGCATCGAAAACGGGGCACGGGTCTTGAGTTTGCCTAAGCCAAAATACCCGCTTCGGTCCCGTCGTCGAGGCGAAGAGGGTCTGGTTCTATTGGAGGTTGAGGTGTTGCCAAACGGTATCGCCGGCACGATTCGTGTCTTGAAAGAACCCGGTTACCCGCGTCTTATTGACGCTGCCATCGCTGCGGTGCGGGCAGCCACGTTCGATCCCGCTATGCGTAAGGGGCATCACATCCGGACTGTTATAAAAGTCCCGTTTCAATTTGCGTTGCGATAGTTCTCTAGAGCAACTTGCGTAATTATTCTCCATCTCCCCAAGAAGAAGGCAGGTCAATGACCTGCCCTACTCCAGAACTGACATGGCGATTATTT
>JAJRXX010000062.1 GCA_024276075.1 Planctomycetota bacterium | reverse complement strand
CGTCGAGCCCGACGACAACGACCTGTTGGACCTGCTGCCCCGCACGGACCGAGATATCGACGAGATGTTCGCCGCGGTCCGCGACGCCCTGGACACGATCACCGACCCCTCGCTCAAAGCATTGGCACAGGCGTACCTGGGCGACGAGGAGCTGATGACCTATTTCAAGCAGGCACCCGCAGCGGTGTTGCTCCACCACGCCTACATCGGTGGGCTGCTCGAACACACGCTGAGCCTGATGCAACTCGCCGACGCGTTCTGCCCGTTGTACCCGCAGCTCAACCGTGACCTGATTCTGCTAGGTCTGTTCATTCACGACCTGGGCAAGTGTCAGGAACTCACCTGGCGCGAGGGGATGGGCTACACCGACGACGGCCAACTGGTGGGCCACATCGCACGGGGTGTGCTTTGGCTTCAGCGCAAGGCCCAGGACTGCGCCGCTATGGGCAACAAAATCCCCGAACCTGTGCTCATGGTCTTGCACCACATCATCTTGTCGCACCACGGCAAGCCCGAGTTTGGCGCGTTAAAGATACCCTCGACGCCCGAGGCCGTGGCGGTGAGCTTGCTCGACAACATGGATGCGAAGATGAATATGGCCATCGCCGCGACACGCGCCGACGGGATGGCGGACGACGACCTTGGCGGGAACTTCACCGAAAAGATATGGGCACTAGAAACCCGCATGTACCGCCCCGACCCGACGAAGCTGGAGGGGTAGGGAGGTGGTTGTTGGTGTCACCCAGATGTGATTTGTTCGCAGAGGTTTTAGACAGACAGGATTACTAATGCCTCAGAGCGAACTCAGGCTTGTCCGTCGAATTCAGGAATTTGTGCCTAAGTGCGATCTTGAAAACATTCCGCATGAACTTCGGGGGATTTATGTGCTTTATAAGTACCGACGAAAGGCAGAGGCATACGACGTCGTCTACGTAGGGATGTCTTGGTCAGGTAATAAGAGGGGAATTCAGGGTCGCCTACGTCGGCATCGTAAGACCAAGGACGACCTATGGTCTCATTTCTCGATTTTCGAGGTCTGGGACAACATACGAGATGATGAGATCGCTGAACTTGAAGGGCTCTTTCGTCAAATTTACCGGTGCGACCAGAAGGCGAATCGGCTAAACCAGCAAAAGTCATTCAAGAAATTGAAGACGGTACCGAAGATTTTGTAGCGTGGTCTTTTCAATTGTGGCTGTCTTACCAAACTAGATTTAATCGTTCGTATTACAGTCAAGAAGGCACCCGCTCCCTGACGGTCGCGGCTCGTTGCGTACGCCATAAGTCAATTTAAGAATACTCCAAGACCTCGATCGAACACCTGAGGTTTTGCGCAGCGGGGAGATGTCTCTTTCCCGATAGGACTGTTTTGCGCAGCGGGAATACTTCTGTTTACTTCAACAGACGCGCTTTCTCGATTTTCACGAATTGTTCGTCAGATGTCGCGTGCCCACCGCCGGGCCTAGGGACCTGCCTTGGATGCGTTAGAACCATGTATGTCTGAAAATCTGATGTGATCAGTCCGTAGCATTTTGTGTGTGCTGTATTGTCGATGAAATCGCTGGGGCAAAACTCGAAAACATTTGTATAGTTCGCTTTGGCTGCGTCCCAGGCCGGCTTGCAGTCCCCGAAATCGTCGCCCGTGGAGATGTGGCACACCTTGTTCACGCCGTTATCCCGGAACGCGGCCATGATGCACCCGAAAAGTGTGCGCTGATCACGTCTTGGCCCTGTGTGGCGACCGAGTTAATCCCGTTTGCGACGAAGGGCAGAAACTTGTGCTGCCCATTGAGAATCCCGTTGATTACGCCTTGCGAGCAAAACCCGCCGGTCCCGCCAGCGATCGTGTTGGAATAAGGGAAGAAGCTGGGTATTCCAACTTTCATCAATTTTTCAATCATGAAACCACTCCTGCTGATAGCCGGCATTTAGCGGGCAAGCCGCTGTTGAACGTTTCCGACAGCCTTCGCCAACCACGGCAAAGGTTCATATCGATAATTATATACCGTTAATAGGGAAAAGCGCGAAGGCTTGTTTTTCGTGAGTCGGCAGCTAGATTTTATCAATCCGACCTCTCGTGATGGCCTACGCGGCTTTTCGGTCTGACCGGGCACCGAGTTTGGCGATGGGTTTCTCGATACCCAGCACACGCCGGTAGATGGCTTGGATGTGGTCCATGCGTTGCCGAAATGTGTAGTGCTGCTGGACACGGGCACGTGCGAGGCGAGCGAAATCCATACGGCGGTCGGTGCTATCGAGCAGGTACGCTACGCGGTCGGACCAGGTGTCGTCGTCGTCGCTGAGGATCACCCCACAGTGGCCGTGGTCGAGCAGCTCCGCGGTCCCACCGACGTCCGTCGCGGCGACGGGTACGCCCATCGCCATCGCTTCGAGAACCGTATTGGGCAATCCCTCCGTGTGGCTGGGCAGCAAGAGCATGTCCATCGCTTCGTAAAATCGTTGCGGGTGCGACTGCCAGCCCCAGAACCGTATCGCATCAGATACGCCTAGCTGACGGGTCAATTGCTCGAGGTTGCTTCGCTGCGGGCCGTCACCGATCAGGTGTAGCTGGGCGTTGGGGTGTTGTTGGCGAAGCTGCGCGATCATGCGCACAGCCCGGTCGACGCCCTTTTCAATGCTCAGACGACCCACCACGCCGATCACCAGCCGATCGTTCTGGATGCCTAGTTGTACCCTGGCGTCGGTCGTGTCGAATTGGCGTTTGTACTCGGCTGGCTCAATCGCGTTGGGGATCAGCGTCAACCGCTTGGGCTGCACGTCGTGTGCCAGGCAGTGGTCGAGCAGAGACGGGTTCACCGTGACGACACGGTCGTACCGGCGCAGGCACCAATTATCGATGTGGTAGTAAAGCTTTGTTCTGAGGGTATCCCACGTCCAGCCGTGGACCGTGGTCACGAGCTTCATAGGCCACCATTTTCGTACGAGCAGGCCCAGGAGATTGGACTTGTAGTCGTGCCCGTGCCAGATCGCGACATTTTGCAGACGGCAGATCCGAAGCAGGTGGTGCACGGTGTGCGGGTCCACGGGTCCCGACTCAGCGACTTCCCACAGCGGGCAGTCCCATTGCTTGGCGCGCTCGCGGAGCGTGGCCATCCCCGCGTCGTGAAGGGGTCGCATGTACGCCGCTGCCATCTGAAATTTTGCGGGATCGAGATACGCCGCCGAGCGCAGGATGGTCTTGTCGGGCCCGCCGCCGCTGCGTGTCACCACGCGGGTGTGCAGGACCATGTGCGGCTTCGGCGCGGTCTTGGCTGGCCGCCGCGCGGGTATGACGTGACGCAGCTTTAGCGTGAGGGTTTTATCCGAGTCCTTGGCTGGGCGGTGCGGTGTCATGGGCGGTTACGAGTTTGGTCGGGGGGTGGATCGTTAGAGCATGAAGCCGGGGCAGTTGGCGCAGGGGTTGTCCTGTGCTTGTGAGTCTTTGAGCTTGTGCTTAAAGCTGCGCCGTGCCATCTGGTATTTTTTTCCGTTCCATAACTTCGAAAAAGGGACTTCGAAGACGTTGCCCATGTCTTCCTTGGGGTCAAACGACCCGCAGCAGGTGACGATTTCGCCGTCCCAGTTGATCACGGTCTGGCGCCATGGCCAGGAGCAGTCGATGGGCTTGTGTCCGTTGTAGTCTTCTGACTGCGATGCGCCGTTTAGTATCTGTTTGTAAGGCTCGAGGACATGTTCGGAGTCCTTGGGCAGCCAATCCTGGAGGTGTTGGCGTACCTTGCTCGCGAGGATATCCGGTGCCAACCCCAGCGGCTGGAGCTGCTTGTCCTGGTTGAGGAAGCGGACGTTCATCGCGGGTGTGGAGAAGACCGCTTTGCAACCCAGGTCGTCAGCGAGTTGCTCGAACGCGGCTTTCTCGTGCTCGTTGTGTCGGGTGACCACGAAGTTGAGCTGGACGGCTGGTGTGACGCTACCCATCCGGTCGCACGTCTCGATGATGTGGCGTACCTTTTCGACCGCTTCTTTAAAGTTCTTGCCCGGCTGATAGATCGCAAACGTCTCTTGCGACGCGCCGTGCAGCGAGCATGTGAGCAGGTCCAGACCGCTTTTGACCAGCGCTTCGGCTTGGCCCTTGTCGGGCTTGAAGGCGTGCAGGTTTGAGCTGATGTACGTCCATATGCCCCGGTCGTGGGTGTAGCGGATCATGTCGTAGATTTCGGGCACGATCAGTGGGTCGCCCCACATCGACAGGTCCAGCGCGACGAGGTGACGCTTGAATTGATCGACGAGCCGTTTGAAATGGTCGAACGACATCTTGCCCTTGGGCCTGCCCTGTAAGCCGATGCCGGTTGGGCACAGTTGGCATTTCGTGTTGCAGATATTGGTCGATTCGATCTTCATCCGGTACGGCCGCCCAATGACGCGCTGCGTCTTGAGCTTGAACTGGATATTGATCATCGCCATGTTGATTAATTTTATGGTGGACAGGTACCGCCGGTTCCGCCAGACGTGGAAGACGCCCCGCGCCAAGAAGTCCAATCCCTGGAATGCCCGTGCGAAGACGACGGGCCGCTGGTGGCGTTGCTTGAGCCTCCCTGTGACGCGCACCGCCTGGGCGAGGTGTCGGCTAAGTGATGTCTCGATCATGGTCATGGTCGAGGTCTTTCTACGCTATGGCCGGCGGCGGCACGGGGTGCACGTGTCTCGGGGGGCCTGCGGTATCAGGTGTCGGGGGCTGCGTGTGGCCAAGCAACTGTTCTTGTTCTTGCTGTTGCGTCAGGTCGGCCAGGTGCTTGTGAATCACCCCGGGCAAGACGCCTCCGATGATCGTCACCAACCAGGGCACCTCGACCCATTCGAGAGATAAGAACGTAGCGCCGGTAATGAAGACGACCAAACTGCCTTGGCAGCCAAGGGCGATCGCATCGATCGCTTTGATCGCATGGATTTGGTCATCAGAAACGCGGGGTTGGCGTTCAGAATAGACATCACGGAGAAATCTTTGGCACAGTTGTCGGCTGCGATGGAGGTAGAAGCCGGTGGTGAGCATAATCAGAATGTATACCGTCATGGCGGGTATACCCGAGTCAGCAGCGATCTGAAGAAACTGGTTGTGGATCGTTCGGCCCCGGTTGTCCGCACCGTAGTAGTAGGTGAATTGGTTGGAGTTACGGATACCCTGTCCGATGAGTGGCCGTTCCCACGCGAGGGTCCATGCGGCTTCCCAACTCGCGATACGTGATTGAGCGCTGTAATCGGTTTCAAAATTCGTCGTGGAAATAAAGCGTTCCTGGATTTCCTTGCCGGCCAAGACAGAGATAGTCAGGCACAGTATTACGGCGATCAAGCCGGCTTGTAGGCGGGGTCGGTGATGGATCAGTAGCCATACAGCTCCGACCAGCGCGGCGAGCATAGCGCCTCGCGAATAGCTCATCATCAGAGCATGGATCATGAGCACGCCTGCAAACCAACTTAATCCACGCTGCCACATCCGCCGTGATGAGATGGCAAATGCATAAGCGAACGGTGTACCCAGAGCCATTAAAAGCCCCGCGCCGTTGTTGTCTAGGTTGCCGTAGCCGTTGTGGAAAATGTCTAGCCGACCGTCGATGAGATAAAGTGAATTGATCTCCCACGCGATGTAACCAAGCATTGATAATGCCATCAGTGACAGTATTCGGATGTGCCAAATCTCTGTAATCAGGACAGCTGCAATCAGGGCCATCAGGATGATCTTGCCGTACTCAATACCCCACTTCTGAGCGATATCGGTGTCATAAGCGGTCACAACACTGAGCATCACCAATGCGCCGAAGATAGCTGTGAGGATTGCTACAAAGTTGGGTTTGATCTTGTGCGCGATCCGTCCGAGGTTCAGGCTCGCGCTAACCATGACCAAAAGCGCGGCAAACAAAGACCACCGCAACTCAATCGGCAATGCCCATCGCCACATGTACTGGGGGCGTAATACCGCAAAAGTGTAATAGAGCAGCAAGCCCCAAAACGGCTCGGTCATTGCCGCGACAGTGGCAAACATGGTTACGAATATCATCAGCAAAAACTGTTTCATTAGAAACCTTTAGGTCATCTTTGGACCTATGTGGCTAGGGCTATCCCGCCACCCGTAACGGTGTCTGGTTGGGCCTCGGGCTTGTTGTGTAAAACTTTGCCAATACACGTTGGATGGCGTCGGCCGCTTCTCCCGGGGTGACCTGGTCGACACAGACGTTTTGTTGATCGCAGAACCGCTTGTAACACGGCGCACAGGGGAGCTTTGCAACGAGCTTTTCGCCCCTGCCGAATAGATCGATTTCCTGTTCACACGTCGGGCCGAAGAATACCACCGCGTGCTTGCCCAGCGCGATCGCGACGTGCATGGCCATGGTGTCGCCGCAGAACACGACGTCGCAGGCATCGACTAGCGCTACAAACGAAGACTCATCGTGATTGGTTCCGCTGTCGATCACACGGCAATCCGGGTGTGCCGTGCGCAGACGCGCCTGGATGGCATTGATAATCGGTTGCTCGTCTGGGCCCCCCAGCAAGACGATTTGGGTATCGAGTTCAGCCTGTTGGATTAGCCGGATGACCTGCACGATCTTGGGGGCGGGCCACATTTTGTTGGCGAATACATGGCCGGCGCCGACATTGATACCCAGCGTGGGCTTGTGTCGGTTCCACCCTCGTGCCGCGAGGTGGTACCGCATCCGCTCCCGGGCCGAGTTGTTGACCGGAAGCTCGTATCGCTGACCATCGTAACGCCACCCCAGTGCCTCGTAGATCAACTGTGAGTAGCTCTTTGTGTTGCGGTGAAACTTCAGTTCGTCGCTTAACCCCAGATGGAAGTAGTCATGAGCCTCGGGGTTCAACGGTATGGGCGTGCCGTATTCGCTGAGCCCGACGCCCAATTTTTTGGTGGATTTCAGTGTGCCGGCTAGGGCGCAAGGCTGTGGTTCCTTGTCGAGGTTGATCACCGTGTCGAATGTTTCCTGACTAAGTGTCAGGGCTGTCATCGCATCCAGAGGCATGAGCCGATCGATCATGCGGTGGCCCGAGAGCATTCGGCAGCCATTGGGTTTGCTTACCCAGGTCACGTGCGCATCGGGATACTGTTCACGGAGTTTTGAGAGGATGCACAGCGTGCGGATCACGTCGCCCAGGGCGCCGATCTTGATGATGCAGATGCGGTGTGAGTAGGGTGCGTAATGTTCGCAGCCGGTGCACAGCCGGTTGTGGATGCATGGCCGATCGCCTTGGTAGTGCCGACAGTCCGGCGCGATGGCAGCGATCGGTATATCTTGGGCAGCCCCTTCACGAGTCGGGTGCAGGGGGGCTGGGGGGGTAGCGTCGTGTCCGGCCATTGAAGGTCCTTGCGATGGAGGGACCGGGAGGGTCGAAGACTGATACGACCCCTACAGACGGTATATTCGGCACAATTTAAACCGGTCTTAATCGTGGCGCCCTACTCGATCGGAAGCAGGAGGCCAGCGGCGGTGTCGTTATAGGACGATGGATTTACGTTGACGTGGTTCGAAGATCGCAGCTACGCACAACGCTTGGAGACCCAATACGGGCAGGCGGAACCGTTCGAGACCCGTTGCCTGCGTGGCCAGCATGAAATAGAGAATCACCCCTCCCAGCAGCAGCAGGGGTGCCCATTGGCGAAGGACCGCTAACCGAATCAGTCCGGCGACCATTAGCCCGGCCAACGCGATGTTTAGCGTTATCCACGCACCAGCCACGAGCAGAGCCGTCGAATTGGTATTAGGGCCCAACGACCAATCGCCGCGCAGCAGCCGGTCTCGCAGGCCTGTGGGCTGATAGGGTTTGTCTAGCGTTTTGTAGAGGTCGCTCGCCGAGTGGTCGGTCATAAATTTGATCGCGCTTTGGGTGATCACTTGCGCGTAGAGGCTAGGGTTTGACCAGACCTTCGTCGTTGTGAGTCGGTTCATCGCCGCGAAGACATCCTCTTCGGGTCCGATATTGGCACGTAATTCATCAAAGAGATGAGCCACACTGTTGGGCCAATCGGCGCGTTTGTCTTTGCCATCGCTGACGATGTCCATGTAGGCAGTCGTGTAGAAGTAGTTGTTAATGTAAGGGACGCTGCTAACGCGGAATCCCAAGCCGACCGAATTGTTGCGGGCGGCCCAGGCTGCTGCGGGAAGAAGCGAACAGGCTGTGATTACCAAGGCAGCTAGGACGCTTTTGGCACGGCGATCCGTAGCCACCATCCAGATTCCGATCGCGGGTCCCAGCAGGATGGAGACCGGTCGAATCAAAACAGATAAGCCAATAATCGCTGCGCCGGTGCAGAGCACGTAGGTATTACGGTTTCTGCCTTGCAATACGAGCCACAGGCCCAGCAGCACAATTGTCGTAAAGAGTGTTTCGGAGAGGAGGCTGTTGGCTGAGACGGTGTCGGCGGGGTTCACCGCGACGATCATCGCTGCTGCCGCAGCTCCCAGCCGCGATATCCCCAGCCGTATTCCCAGCAGATACACCAGCACCACACCCGCGGCACTGACCACGCACTGCGCGATCAGGACGGCTCGGATCGAGCCGTTGAACCCGAAGATGCTTGCGATGAATGCGGGGTAGCCCGGTGTACGAAAAACTTCCGGGCGCAGCCCGTTTTTGAAACGAGGCTCCATTTCACCGCGTTCTAGTCGAAGCTGTGACAGCGGGATGTGGACGGCTCCGCTGTCTTCTTCTGCCTTGGCAAAGCTGCCGAACGCCAGCATGTTTTCAGCCAATTCGATGTACCGGTACGAGTCGTCGTAATAGGCGCGTTGCAGGTCGTGTGCTGGGCCGGTCAGAAACAGTGTGAGGCGCAGAGCCGAGGCGATTATGAATATCAGCGTGGGAGCGAGCCACGCCGATTTCATGAGCGTTGAACGGGGTCTGTTGTGCGTGGCCAGGTGTGTATCGTGGGGCGGAGGCAGGATCCCGTCCGAAGTCGCGGCGTCAACGGGCTGATTGGTGGCGGTCGTCATGAGTTTGGAATCGGTAAGCGGACCAGGGCTTCGGTGCAATGGGTGATACGCCGTCGTGGTTACGGCTTGGACGCCAGCAGGGGCGGGTGGTGTATCTTGTTCTGATCGGCGAGATGGGTGTTAATCAGCTCGGTTACGACTCGGTGTCCCTCGGGGTTCAGGTGCGTGTCAAGAGAGATGTGAAACGGCTGCGCGCCGTCGGCTAGCCGCTGCCTCAGGGTATCGAGCGGGTCGATGTACTCGATTTCGTGCTGGTCAAAGTATCGTTTGGTCGCCTGCCACATGCGTCGTTCGTTTTTGACCGCGTCGTAGTAAGCGATGGGCATCTCGAATCCTGACCGCAGGACAACATCGCTGAAGACCAGTTCCTTGGTGGGGATCATCAGGACGATGAATTCGATCCCCGCTTCGCGTGCCCGTTGGGCCATGGCACGGTTGGCACGCAGCGCGATGCGGTGTCCCTCAGCGATGCGCGGGTCGTCTAGGTCCATTGCCAATGCACGGCAGAAGGGATTCATCACGGTACGGATCGATCCGTCTTCAAAGGCGATGCAGTAGTCCTTGTGCTGCGAAACGTATTGCTTATTCACGTCCCAATCGGTTTCGATCTCCGGACGCGGCGGTTTGCCGTACACCGCTCTGACCGCTGCGTTTTTGATCGTGCGTAGAAGCCCATAGGTGCGGTAGTATTTGGAGATGATGTTTCGCAGAGCGGAGTCGGTCAGCTTCGGGGTGCTAATGACGGGTGGTTGGCCCATCCAGTAGACCCGGCTGATCTTGTCCTTGACGGTTTGGTCTTTTTCCGCGCGTTCGATGGTGTTAATGATCGTGGGCTCGGTGGACTTGAGCCAGGGTGCCTGGTTTTCGTAGTAGACGAGTTTAAACGCTTCAAAAAGGTCGTTGCCCGAGTACATCGCTTCGATGACGACCTTGGGCTGTAACGCCATGGCTTCGTCCCACAGCAGCAGGCTGTGAACCGGTCCGTAACCGCCGTACGCCATGCTGTAGCTGGTCAGGCCGGTCGATTCTTCGAGTCGTCGCGGCCAGGCTTCATCCGCCTGAACGTGGTAGCCGTATGTTTGCGAATCGCCCATGGCGACGACGTCGGCACGCTTGGGTACATAGGGATTGCGGAAACCTTTGCGGTCGTGCTGAGGGTTTCCCGGGTGCCCCCGCCAGCCCAAGCGCTCGTCGTCGATCTTGGAGACGGTACCCGGAAGCGCCAGTTGAAATTCAACCGTTGGTGATAGCTGGTACGCGGCTTGTAACGTCAACTCGATCGCCACGGCGATGAGCATCAGTGTCGCGGCGGCAAAAGCGGCAAAGCGTTTCTTGGCAGGGGTCATCCCGTTGGGCTCCGGTCTTGATGAGTGAGATTCACCTTTTAGATCGTCGTTTGGCCCCGCTCTGGATTCACCGATCCCGGTAGAGTCCGAAAACCACCACTGAGGCGAACCGCCTCATGAACGGGAGTTTGAGCAGGTGGTAGTCGAGCCAGTGCAGCGAGACAGCCAGTGGCCAATTGTTCGGGAAGAACGGCCAGATTCGGCTGATGACCTGGAACTCACGGCGGACGATGCGGTCAAACGGCTTGGCGAACTCGGTGATGTCACCGTCGTTCAGGGGCACCTCGTCTTCGGTCGGTTGCACGTGGTAGAAGGGGATGCGTTGGCGCACGGCGTCGAGCAGCTTGGAGTTAATCACCGGCTCGGCAAAGACGGCGACCCCGCCTGGCTTGAGACGGTCGTAGACCATCTGCGACAACCCGTCCATGGGGATGTGGTGCAGCGCAGCGTACCCAATGACGTGGTCGAATTTTTGACCTGAAAATGCCTGGTCGAATCCGCCACAGACTTGGAGATTAACACGGTCTGACACGCCGTTGGCTTCGGCGCGCTTGCGCGTCATCTGGATCGATTGATTGGTGATGTCGTAGGCGTGGACGTTGGCGCCGTTGTACCCACAAATGGAGGCGTCGATGCCGTTGCCACAGGCGATTTCAAGCACGTCCTTGCCACGCAGCGGGTTTAGCAGGTGGTAGTAGAACTCGCGTGGGTAGATCGTGTTGGCTGGTGGGTTGGTGTAACGGTGCCTATCGAAGTCGCTCAGCGGGTCGATACCCTGTGCGGCTTCTTGGGCGTAATGGTTTTCAAAGTGTTCGAACTCACGGTTCAAGCGGCCGTTAAGATTTAGCGTATCCGACATTGCCTCTCCTTCCGCGAGCGAGGTATCGGATGTATCGGTTATCCGGGTTGGGGGGTTTATACGCATTGCGTAAGTTTTAGAGCGTTGGGTATTAGAAGCTGTTTTAAAACCCCTCTCCCCTCCAGGGGAGAGGTAGGGCCAGGGGTGAAAGCCTCGCAAATCATGGACGCTCGACCCTCCCCCCAGCCCCTCCCTGACAGGGAGGGGAGTTATGAAATCGGCTTTAGGCCATTACTACATCAACGCCCGCGTCCGTGTGCGTGGAGGTTTCGAATGGGATTTGGTATCAAGCGGGTTACGCGGCGTGCTTGTTGTGCGGCCCCTGCTTGAAAGGGTGTGATACCCAGGCGTCGCTGGCATCGTCGAGCAGGATTTGATCGAGTTGTTGCGCCTTGACGCTCCACGATTCAGTAGCGAGGCGGCGTAGGCGGGATTCGTGCTGGTGGGTGGGCGTGTCGGTGCGTGCGCGGAGCGAAGCGAACTCGACCAACTCGTCGATGTTATCGACGACGTCGGCGGTGTCGGCCCACGGCGTGGTCGAGGGTAGCTTGCGCACGACGGCGGGTTTGCCGGTTGCAAGGTATTCCTTGAGCTTCAGCGGCTGAATCGCGCGTGTCACGGGTAGGTCGGCGTAGGGCATAACGAGCACGTGTGCGGCCCCGGCGAGTGCGGGCAGGTCGCGATACGGCACGGGGCCGGGCATGTGCAGCTTGCTGATCGCGTTCAATGCGGGGTCGGGCGATTGCTGTGGACCCACGAGCACGAGTGTGCCGCAGCGCTGCGCCAAGGCTTGGCACCAGGCGGTGTCCAGGCGACGGTCGACCACACCCCAGAACAACAGAACCGGTGGCTTGAGCGTGGCCCACCAAGCAGGCAGATCGGTCTTATTGGCTTGTAATTCCCAGTCCGCTGGATTGATCCCGTGTGTGAGCAGGTGCGGCTGGCCCCCCATGGTCTGTAGTCGTTGACACAAGGTCTGTGAAACCGCGACGACTCCGTCTGCTTGGCGAACCAGTTGACGTTCCATCTCGTCGATGATTGTTCCGTCCAGTCCAGGCCAAACCGAGAAGTCGTCCACGCAGTAGTAGACCCAGCGATCTACGTCGAGCCGATCGATCAGGTCAGCGACGATGGGCACGGTGGTGACCACGACGCGCCGCTGACCGGGGCGGCGGGGGCCCAGTGCGCGGTTCACAGATTGGCTGATCAGGTGCGCGTTGAGACGGCGCTGCCAGCGTGTGCGAAACCCGGGGTACATACGCGGATTAATCACGGTGAGGTTGGCGGGGAGCGATTCGTTGTCCGGCGACGAGACAAACCACCGGCGGAGCTTGGCGGCGACCTTGGTCACGTCTTCGATTGATAGCCGCGGCCGGCGCGTGCCGATCGTATTGACCCACAAGACCCGGTGGCGAGCGAGCAGGTGGCTGGTCAGATGCTGGCAGCTCGAGGGGTGGCGGCCCCAGTCATCGGAGAAGACGACCAGCTCAGTCGAACCGGGTTGGTCCTCGGCTGCGATGTTATCGGGCGGTGTGGTGGTGTGAGGCATGGCAGCATTCTTATCGGCCACGTGCCTGAATGTAGCTTGAAAGGCAATAGTGAGGGTCCGAATTTGCCGATATTAACGGTCGTAACGGTTACACCGCTTGCGGGTGAGTTGTTCGATACACGTCGAGGTTTGTCATGACAGACGGTGAATCGCTTACCTGGGAACACGAGGATCACGATTGGGCTACCCGAGCGACGCGGCGGCGACGCGTGCTCATGCTCACGCACCGTGTGCCTTACCCACTCGACAGGGGCGACCGTATCCGGGGGTATCACATACTCGAATACCTGTCGCGCTGGTACGACGTGTCGATCGCCTGCACGAGCGACGAGCCTGTGAGTAAAGAGCAGAGGCGCGTGCTGTACCGCTTGGCACACCACGTGGCGATACAGCGGATATCGCCCCTGTACGGCAAAGCCCGTGGCGCCGCGGCGCTGCTGACGGGTGGCGCTGTCACGCCGGCGTGCTATTACCGCAGAGGGTTAGCGAAAACGATCAAGCGGTGGCACAGTAATGAGCCGTTCGACGTGGTGCTGACGTACTGCACGGGCATGGTCGGGTACGCTCGTGAGTTGATAGGGCGTCGCATCAGGAAGCCACAAGGCGGTGCGAATCGGCCTAGGCACGTGATCGATTTGGTGGACGTGGATAGTGCCAAGTGGCTCGATTACGCGCAGCACGCTCGAGTCCCGATGCGGTGGGTCTATGGGGCCGAGTCGCGGCGTCTGCGGCGGATCGAGGCGGGGCAATACGATGATTTCGACGGTATCGCGGTGGTCAGCGACGCTGAGGCGCAGCTATACCGGCGACACGTGGGTGATCACCCCGGGCTGACCGTGGTGCGTCACGCAGTGGATTTGGACTATTTTCAGCCGTTACCGGACGCAGACACCAAGACCATCATGTTTGTGGGTGTGCTTAATTACAAGCCGAATGCCCAAGGGATTGCGTGGTTCGTCAACGAGGTGATGCCGTTGTTAGCCAAGCGGGTCGAGGGCGTGCGTCTGAAGATCGTCGGTAGGCACCCGACTCCTGCGGTGAAGGCGTTGGGCGATCAACCCGGTGTCGAGGTCGTGGGGCCCGTGCCGGACGTGCGTCAATACTTAGCACAAGCGACAGCGGTCGTGGCGCCCCTACAGATCGCGCGGGGTGTGCAGACGAAGGTGCTCGAAGCGATGGCGTGCGGGCGTGCGGTGGTCTGTTCGCGCGGGGCTGCCGACGGGATCAAAGCTGAGGACAGCGTGCACCTGCTCGTCGCGGACACGCCGCATCAGTGGGTCGATAGCCTCGAGGAGGTGTTGACCGACCCGGCGCAGCGTACGCGATTATCGGTCATGGCACGGGGGCAAGTCGAGCGCTATTACGATTGGGAGCGTTGCCTCGAGCCCCTGAATTCGCTTCTGGACGGCGACCATGAGTCGTTGTCCGTGACCGACACAAAGGACGTAAGCAAAGCCGCATAATCACAAGCTGCGAGGTTTGTCCAAGAACAGCAAAGAAAACAACTATGAACAAAAAACGAGCATTAATCACGGGGATCACGGGTCAGGACGGGTCGTACCTGGCAGAGTTGCTATTGGAAAAGGGCTACGAGGTGCACGGCACGGTACGGCGGACCGCTATCGAGGACCCCGATCACCGGATGCGGCGTGTGTTGGGATTGCTCGACGATATCCACATCCACTCAGCGTCGCTCGAGAGCTACCCGAGCCTGTTCAAGGTGGTGCAGCGCGTCGAACCTGATGAGTGCTACCACCTGGCGGCGCAGAGCTTCGTGAGCCAATCGTTCGACGACGAGTTCTCCACGCTCAACACGAACATCAACGGGACGCACTACCTCCTGTCGGCGTTGAAAGAGGCTGCCCCGTCGTGCAAGTTTTACTTCGCCGCGTCGAGCGAGATGTTCGGCAGGGTGCATCAGACGCCTCAGGACGAAGCGACGCCGTTTCATCCACGGTCAGCTTATGGAATATCAAAGGTCGCCGGCTTTCACCTGACGCGGAATTATCGTGAAGCCTACGGTCTGCACGCCACGTCGGGCATCTTGTACAACCACGAGTCGCCGCGGCGCGGTTTCGAGTTCGTGACGCGCAAGATCACTCGCCACGCAGCGCGGATCAAGCTCGGGTTAGCCACCGAAGTGCGCCTGGGCAACCTCGACGCCAAGCGAGACTGGGGCCACGCACGGGACTACGTGCACGCCATGTGGCTGATGCTCCAGCAGGACGAGCCGGATGATTATGTGATTGCGACGGGAACCATGCATTCGGTGCGTGAATTGGCACAAGCGGCGTTTGCCTGCGTCGGGCTCGACTACCAGGACCACGTGGTGATCGACCCGCGTTTCCTACGTCCCGCTGAGGTGCAGGTGCTGCTGGGCGATCCGTCCAAAGCCAAGCGGACACTGGGCTGGTCGCACACGGTACCGTTCGAGCAGCTCGTGCGGGAGATGGTGCAGGAAGACCTGAGGCTAGCCGAAGCCGACGCCGCCAAGTCAGTAGCCAGTAAAGCCAGTCTGAGGGCTGCAGCGTAAGCGGGCGGGGATACGGGTCAAATCAGCACAGCCTTCAGCGGAACCGCGTCCCGGGCGTGATCGACGCGTAGCGTAGCACGAAAATTTGCGAATAAGCTGTGTCATCTGTCGAGCCCCGATGTGGGGGGGCTATGGAGCGGCGTCTGCGGCAGCTGGTATCTTTGTGTCCCGATTCTCGATGGCTTCAATGAATTTGATCGAACTAGTCACGTGACTGAAGATCAAGAGGCTTTCGTTGTAAGTTAGCACTTCGTTGTCGTGCGCGAAGCTCTGTTCGTTCCTCACGCGATTAAAAGCTTCCATAACAGAAATGCTCGACTTCAGTATCCGTTCCGTCATATCCGATTCAATGACGCCTTCTCGCCTCAGAGTCTTCACATATTCGCCAACAAGGCTATGTAGGGGCTTCTCCCGTGGTATTGCGATTCCCTTGCTTTCGCAGAGAACACGAAAATACTTCACTACGAAAGTGTGAAGCCGATCGAGGCCTGTCTCAGGTTCGTTTTTGTCAATCGACTCCCGAACTGAGCGTGCCAAGGTTTCAAAAGACTGATCTTCAACATTGGGTGTTACCGCCTCTATATCAGGAACGGGCGCACTCTCTTTCAGCCGGCGGACAATACGAAGGCATTCCTTCGGGGCCTCATCTGGTGCGCCATACCCCTTGAACTCATCCCACTCAGTGAAGAGCAGATCAAGTACCTGTCCGACCAAGTAATTACTTTCGCGGTCCCAGAATGCACGCATCCGATTTGCCTTTGACCCGGAACCGTAGTCGTACTTGGTATCGTAGATGTCAATTCTAAAACTATCGAGAAAGAATTCGGCGAATGTTCGATTGGAGAAGCCCAACACATAACCACTTTCCATCCCGAGGGCACGTTCAAGCTTACGCTTTTCGATGGCGGTTAGGTCTGACATCGATTCCTTGAGACCTCATTGCGCATAACCGATGATTAACCGGAATTCCGTTGAGCAAGGCTCTGGGCCATGCTATGCGTAATTCAATATATCAGGGATAGCCGTTGGCTCAACGGGGAAAAAAGACCGCTCCCTGACGGTCGCGGCTCGTTATGAGCGGCACGAGCCGTTGCGTTGCGTAGCGAGGAGCGGTGTTAATTGGCAAGATTTTGAAAGCTGATTCCAAGCTCCTCTCCCCTTGAGGGGAGAGGCAGGGTGAGGGGATGAAACCCTCGTAAATCATGGACGCGCAACCCTCCCCCAGCCCCTCCCTGACAGGGAGGGGAGAAGAAAACGGATGCCACAAATAGGATCGAGTCGTTGATCGGCGCGATCCGTCTTACGCTGCTTTGCGGGCTGTGGTGCGAGCGATCACAGGCCCAGCGGCGGGGCGTATCTGAGGTAGGGGTGTCGCGGTCTCGGCGAGTGTGGGGATGCTCCCAGGGAATAGGTTGTACCGCATGATGCAGCGCAGTGCGGAGAAGCCGTCTTTCCAGTTGATCTTCTTGCCTTCTTTGTAGGTTCGCCCGGCGTAGCTCACGGGGACCTCGTAGATCCGAGCGCTCATCTTGGAAACCTTGGCGGTGATCTCGGGCTCGAATCCGAACCGGTCCTCGCGGAGGGTGGGGATGAGCATGTTGATCACCGGCCGACGAAAGAGCTTGTAGCAGCACTCCATGTCGGTGAGGTTGATGTTGCTGAACATGTTGCTGAGCATCGTCAGGAAGCGGTTGCCCAAGCTGTGCCAATAATAGAGCACGCGGTGGGTCTCGCCTATGAATCGTGAGCCGTAGACGACGTCTGCCTGGCCTTCGAGGATCGGCTTGAGCAGTTGGGTGTACTCGCGAGGGTCGTATTCAAGGTCGGCGTCCTGGATCAGGACGATATCGCCGGTGGCGCGTGTAAAGCCGGTACGCAGCGCAGCGCCCTTGCCGCGGTTTATCTGGTGGAAGTGAGCGTCCAGGTTCGGGTACTGGTGTGCCAGGTCGTGCAGGACGTCGGTGGTGCCGTCGGTGGAACAGTCGTCCACGACGATAATCTGCCTGCGTATGCCGGTGGGTAGTGGTACTTCGTTGACACGTTCGATGACATGGGGCAGCAGGTCGCGTTCATTGTAGACCGGGATCACGATGCTCAGTGTCTTAAACATGTCTTAGCCTCGGGTGGGGTGCGGTTTTTGCAAAGGGTGGATCCTGGATCGTGCGTTGTGTGTGATCGCGGGGTTACCCGTGTTCCTTATCTAAGGCATTATCGGCCTCGTGAGAGCGACCTCTGCAGCGGCGGTATATCTTTTACGACCGCTACAACCCCTACCATCGTCACAGCTATACGCTGACTTTAGGGTCCCAATATCAGTTTTTGCAGCAACTGGATGAGTGCTTCGGTGACCGAATGTAGCTGTAAAGGGTAGTTCTAGAAGCGGATAACGAGGTAGGGGCCAATCAAGCCCAGTGTCCGTACAACCGATACAACCGATACAACGGGATCAAAGATGAGCACAGCGAAAACACAGCGTTTAGAAACGTACGCGGACTGGTCACGCGGGGGGGCTATCACCACGCTGTTGTTGATATTGGCGGGGGTCGTTGGTGTTTCCGCGTGGCTACATTGTGGCGTGTTGCACGACGTGATCATGTGGGACGAGGCGGATTACGTTTTCGCAGCTCGGCATGGGATCGTCGCCAATGCACTGGACCGCTGGGACCTGAACCCCGACTTGCGTCACTACCACGCTCCGCTGTCGTTCTACGCTATTTGGCTCAGCACAACCTTGCTTGGGATCAGTGAATGGACGATTCGGCTGCCTGCGGTCGTGATCAGTGTCTTGACGTCGGGCTTGGCGGTATTGGCGGGTTACGACCTGGCGCATGGGCGTCGTAAAGCGAAGCTGATCGTGGGTGCTGTGGTAGGGCTGTTGTACGCGACGGCTCCGGCGGCGGTGCTCATGACAGCCGTTGCCAGGCCTCACCCATTCGTCGCGTTTTTCTTGTTCCTGAACATATGGACGCTGTGCCGGTACTTGCTGCGACCTACGAGGGGCCGAGCAGTGGCATTTGGCTTAACGCTGGCGGGGCAGTTCCTGTCGATGGAGTACGGGCCCGTCGTGGTGGGGCTGAGCTTCGCGGCGGTGGCGCTGGTGCGTCCGCATCGGGTGGGCGTGCGGTGGCGTTGGCCGTATTTAGTCCGTAGCCGGTTGTTCCCGTTCATCGCGGTGCATCGACACCTATGGGTGGCGACGGGTACGTGCCTGGCTGGGATCGCGGTGCTGTGGCCGGCCGGTCTATACAAGCTCCATGTGCTGATGAATTTCGCTTACTACGTGCGTTACGCCAAGCTGGGGCATCGCACACTGTTTCGAGGCGAAATCTATGAGCACGTGCCCAAATACGCTTATGTGTGGTGGTATGCGACAGGGTATCCCTTGCTGCTGACGGGTATGGGCGTGGCGATTGGTTTGATCTTGATGCGCGCGTGGAAGCAGCGAGGGGCTGTGCCCCGGACGTTGGCTGTGTTTACGCTGGGGATTGGGCTGTCGATCCACAGTTCGCACATCATGGATTTGGTGTACAGCTTGTACCTGATCCCACCGGTCATCTTGGGCGGCCCTTTGGCTGGGTTGTGGCTGGCTCGCATGGCGCAGGCGGCTCGGCTACGTGGTACGCGTCGTATGGATGTTGGGCAGCCGGCATGGTGGCGGTTGCCCGGACCCATAGGTGCAGCGTTGGCGGTGCTGGCGTTGGGAGCCATCTTGGGTGGGCAGACCACTCAGACACCGCCAAGCGACCGTGCGAATACCAAGCTCGTACGCGTGGTGCAGGAGTTGGCTCGCCTTGCGAAGCCGGGCGACGAGGTCTTGGCGCAGGCGTGGCCGGTGGTGAGGTATGTGCTGCTTCGGGAGGGACGCGATGATTTGATCGTCCACCAGTACGACCCGCGTAATTATGAGTCGGCACAGCTTCAGCAGCGGTTCGATACGGGCGAATTTGACTGGGTGGTGACGGCGGGTTCGACCTCACGAGCGTACCCCGCGTGTCCGTTGTTGATCCAGTTGCATAACGAATGGATCGTGGTGGCTCAAGGTGACGCGCCGCCTGCGGAGAGCCGGGTGTACGCTCCGCCTGCTGTGGCGCACGCGATGTCGCTGATAGGTGGTTCGGCTGTTGATAGCGGACGCCAGTAGACGAAGATGACATTTACAATTTTAATGGTTTGCCGTTTCAGTGTGTGACGGCTGCGTGTCGTTCGCTCAGGTGCGCCAGCGCGTCGCATGCGTATTGCACGTCTTGGACTTTAAGGAACGGGCCAAATGAGAATCGCGTGGTGCCGCCCAGGGTGTGCGTGCCGAACGTCTTGTGTGCCAGCGGCGCGCAGTGGATGCCGGCCCGGGTGAGGATGCCGTAGTCTCGTTCGAGCAGATCGGACAGAGCCTGCGGATTGTCGAATCCGTCGACGCGCACGGAGAAGACGCCGCAGCGGTCTTTGATGCCCTGCGGGCCATACAGGGTGAGTCCGGGCATCGTGCCGGTGTCGGACAGCCCGGCGATCATGGCGCGGATCAGGGATTGCTCGTGTAGCCAGAGTTTTTCGACTGTTTGGTCGAGAATCCACGCGACGGCTTCGGATAGGCCAACGATGCCGACGGCGTTGTGGCTACCCGGTTCGAAGCGGTCGGGTAGGAAGTCTGGTTGGATGTCGTTTTCGCTTAGCGAGCCTGTGCCACCCTCGCGGCAGGTGCGCATGCGGCGGTCGATGCCTGGCCGAATGTACAAGCCGCCGGTGCCTAGCGGTCCAAGCAGCCCCTTGTGGCCGGGGAATGCCAGCAGGTCGATGTGGTCGGCTTGGACGTCGATCGGGACGTGTCCGATGGTCTGAGCGGCGTCGACGAGCAGGGGGATGTCGTGCTCGCGCGCAATGCGCCCAATGTGGGCGATGGGTTGGAGGGTGCCGGTGACGTTGGACCCGTGGACAGCGGCGATCACGCGGGTGCGGGGTCGGATGGCTTTTCGGATGTCGTCGGGATCGACCAGGCCTGTGCGTGGGTCGCAGGGAACGCGGGTTTGTTGGAGATCGAGGTAGTTGGCCAAGGCGTTGTAGGGACGCAGCACGGAGTTGTGATCCATCGTGGTGGTGATGACGTGATCGCCCGACTGGATCAGGCCTCGGATGGCGAGGTTTAGTGCATCGGTGGTGTTGAGCGTGAAGATGACGTGCTCGGGCTTTTCGCCGTGGATGAGGGTATTGATCCGTTGGCGACACTGGTAGAGGAGTCGTCCGGCTTCGCGTGCCTCGGCGTAAGCGCCGCGGCCGGGGCTGGCACCAAGCCCGGTGGCGAACCGCGTCATGGCGTCGTGGACAGCGGGCGGCTTGGGGAAGCTCGTGGCGGCGTTGTCCATGTAGATGCGTTGAGAGGCGGTCAAGAACAGGTCTCCGGATTTGGGGTGCCTTTATAATAGAGTAGGTAGACCTAGGATAATGTAGATTTACCTACATTAATCTACCGCATATCTAAAGCCTTCGTTCATATTGACAGTTGCGGGCGATTGACAGCATGGATTGCTGTTCATAGCGTGGGGCGATGAAGATATATGCGATGATATTGAGTGTCCTGGGCCTGCTCGTGGGTGGGTGTGCAGCTGCGGATCAGGCTCAGATGGGCAACGCGGCGAGCGACGGTGGTGTGGTCGCTGCGCCGGGGTCTGATCAGCGGCCGGTGGGTTACGTGGGCGGAAAGGCGATACACCGGGGCGACCTATGGGCGTTGCTCGTGGAGGCCAAGGGTGGCGAGGTCTTGAGCGAATTGATCCTCGACCGCCAGATCGCCAGGGCGCTGTCGGATCGTGGTGAGACGATTGAGCCTGCGACGGTCGATCAGGAGAAGTCGCTGTTGTTAGCCACGCTCGACGCCGACTCCGATCAGGCGCAGCGGTTGCTCGGTGAGTTGCGTCAACGGCGTGGGCTGGGCGAGCACCGGTTTAGGAAATTGTTAAAACGCAACGCAGGGCTGCGGTTGCTGGTACAGGACGAGGTCGAGGTGTCGGACGCCGCGGTCGATCAGGCGTATCAACTCGAGCACGGCCCGCGGTACGAGGCGAGGCTCATTGTGACCGGGTCGCTGGTCAATGCGACGGAGCTTGTGCGTCGCGCGCGCGCGGGCGAGTCGTTTATCGATTTGGCGATCGCTCACAGCTCGGACGCCAGTCGGGCGCAGGGGGGGCTGATTGGCTCCGTTAGCTTGGTCGATCCGACGCTACCCAAAGCGGTGCGGGTGGCACTGGGTGCGCTTGAGCCGGGACAGGTCAGCGATCCGGTGGCATTGGAGCGGGGGTTTGCGGTGCTGCGGCTTGAGCGAAAGGTCGAAGGCACGGGCGTAGACCCGGACCAGGTCAAGGCGAAACTGACGGAGAAAGTGCGTCGTCGTGTGGAATGGGTGCTGATGCAGCGGCGGGCCAGGACGATGCTTAGCGAGGCGGACGTGGTTGTTTTGGACCCGTTGCTGCACACGGATTGGCAGCGTCGGCGTGGGAAGTTGCTGGGGGGGCGGTAGCAGCGGCTGTGGTTCCGGCGTCCGAGTTGGAGACGGGAACGATCCTGTAATCATCGCGTGCCGATCGGGCCGATGTAACGTGAGACGGTCGGCTCATCGCATGAGCGAGTGTTCTTGTCGCGTCCGAGCGTCGTAGAGTATTGATGGCTATGGGGTTGTCTTCGTAAGCACACACGGGTTTCAATTGGGTTTGATGTAACGATGCAGATTGAAGTGGCCAACCGAATCCAGCGGCTGCCGCCTTACGTGTTGGGCAAGCTCAAGCAGATGATCTACGAGCGCCGCCGAGCTGGGGCGGATGTGATCGATATGAACATGGGCAACCCGTCCGACGCGCCGCCCGAAGCGGTGGTGGACAAGCTGCGTGAGGCAGTGCTCGACCCGCGCAACAGCAGGTACTCGGTGTCGGCGGGTGTGTACAACCTGCGCCGCGATATGGCATTGAAGTATCGTAGAAAGTGGGGCGTCGAACTGGACCCGGCGACCGAGGTGATCGCGACGATCGGGTCGAAGGAGGGCTTTAGTCATCTGTGTTTGGCGTTGCTTGAGCCGGGCGATACGGCTGTGGTGGGCAACCCGGCGTTTCAGATACACACATACGCGGTCATTCTAACGGGTGCTAGCGCGATCGCTGTGCCGCTGGGCAATGACGAGGCGTTTCTAAGAAGGATCGAAGATAAACTCGAGCAGATGACGCCCAAGCCCAAAGTGGTGATCCTGAACTACCCGCACAACCCGACGGCTATGACCGTGGAGCTAAGCTTCTTTGACAAGGTCGTGCGCATGGCTGACAAGCACCAAGTGATGATCATCCACGATTTCGCGTATGGCGAGACGTGCTTTGATGGGTACAAAGCTCCGAGCTTTCTCCAGGTCGACGGTGCGAAGCAGTTCGGCGTGGAGTTTTCGACGCTCAGCAAGCCTTACAACATGGCTGGGTGGCGGATCGGCTTCTGCGCGGGGCACCCCGAGATGGTCAAGTCGCTGGCGACGATCAAGGGCTACTACGATTACGGGATATTCCAGGCGGTGCAGATTGCCGCGATCATCGCGATGCGCGAGGGGGACGCGCACATTGAGCGTCAGGCGCGGGTGTATGAGAAGCGTCGTGATCTGCTGGTGTCGGGCTTGCGAAAGCTGGGCTGGGACGTCGAGCCGCCGCGTGCGTCGATGTTTGTTTGGGCCAAGGTCAAGCCCGAGCACCTGGCGCTGTACAGCGGCAAGACGTCGGACTTCTGTTTAGCGATGGTCGATCAGGCGGAGGTGGCCATAACACCCGGCTCGGCGTTCGGCGATCTGGGTGAGGGCTACGTGCGCATGGCGTTGGTCGAGAATGAGCAGCGGATACGTCAGGCGCTTCGGCAGTTGGCGAAGGTACTGAATTAGAGCAACTGGCGTCATTATTCTCCATCTCCTCAAGAAGAAGGCAGGTCAATGACCTGCCCTACTCCAGAACTGACATGGCGATTATTTATGCAAGGTGCTCTAGACCCATCAAGATTAATATTTGCGCGGCATCTGCGAACGCGAAGGCAAAACAGACAATAACTCACATCCTTTACAACGCGCTAAAAATATACGCAATGCGTATAAGATTGACAGCCGATGCACGGTGATTGGGCCCGAAGGTAAACTGTAATCGCGCAGCCGCGCGACGAGACAGGGGGCTATCGATTGAAAACTATTTCAGAACCCCTCTCCCCTCGAGGGGAGAGGTTGGGTGAGGGGTGAAAGCCCCGTAAATGATGTGCGCCCTACCCTCCCCCTGCCCCTCCCTGAAAGGGAGGGGAGTTATACAATTCCCTCTACCCAGCTTTGCCCTCGAGCACCCGCAGCATCGTGCGTGCACGGGTCATCTCGCGGTCACGGCGAGCAACTTCCTCATCCGTATTCGCGACCCGAGCCTGCGCCTCTTTGAGCGCCGCTTGGGCGTCCTGCTTGGACATCTCCTGGGCCGGCACCGCCTCGCTGGCCAGCAGCGTCAGCTTGTTGTCCTTCATCTGCGCGAAGCCGCCGCCGACAAAGAACCACCGTGTGCCCGCCGAGTCGCCTGCCCCGTCCTTGGCGTCTGTTATGTCTAGCCGCAGCGCCCCGTCGCCTAGCTTCACCAGCAGCGGCGCTCGCTGGTGCATCACGCCAAGCTGCCCGTCGTGGGCCGGGATCGACGCGTACGACACGTCCTGTTCAAGCACCTCGTGCTGGGGCGTCACCAACGAGCATCGAAAATTTTTCGCCACGGCGATTCTCCTAAGTGTGCTCTGCGATTCTAAAGCCACCCGACACGGTGTCAAAACACCCTACCCGTAGCCCGCAAGCGTTACTCTCCCAACCCGCTCACGATTTAACACACCCCCGCCGGCACCTGTCTGGCCGCGTGCCGACGCAGGTACTGCCCCGTGTACGATTTTTTCTTCTTCGCCACCTGCTCGGGCGTGCCCGTCGCCACGACCTTGCCACCCCGGTCGCCACCCTCTGGCCCCAGGTCGATGATCCAATCGGCACACTTGATCACGTCCATGTTGTGCTCGATCACGACGACCGTGTTGCCCACGTCAGCCAATCGCCCCAGCACACCCAGCAGCTTGTCAATATCAGCAAAGTGCAACCCCGTTGTCGGCTCGTCCAAGACGTACAGCGTGTGGCCCGTAGCACGCTTGCCCAGCTCCGTCGCCAGCTTCACACGCTGCGCCTCGCCACCCGACAGCGTCGTCGAGCTTTGGCCTAGCTGCACGTAACTCAGGCCCACGTCGTTGAGCGCGTCGAGCAGCCGGTGGATTACTGGGAAGTTCTCGAAAAAGCCTAACGCCTCCTCAACCGTCATCTCCAACACGTCCGCAATCGACTTTGCTCGGTAATGCACCTCAAGCGTCTCGCGGTTGTATCGCCTGCCTTTGCATTGATCGCACTGTACGTACACGTCGGGCAGGAAGTGCATCTCAATTTTTTTGGTCCCCTGCCCCTGACACGATTCGCAGCGCCCGCCCTTGACGTTAAAGCTGAACCGCCCCGGCTTGTACCCGCGTATCTTCGACTCCTTCGTCTGGGTGTAGAGTTGGCGGATCACGTCGAAGACGCCTGTGTACGTCGCGGGGTTCGACCTCGGAGTGCGCCCGATCGGCGACTGGTCCACCTCGATCACCCGGTCGATCCCCTTGAGGCCGGTCACGCTGTAGTGCGTGCCTGGCTTTTCACGCGAGCCGTGCAGGTGACGCTTGACCGATCGCAGCAATATCTGATTTACCAGCGTGCTCTTGCCCGAACCGGATACACCCGTCACGCAGACGATCCCGCCAAGCGGAAACGACACGTCGATACCCTTGAGGTTATTCTCCCGCGCACCCTGGACCGACATGGGCCGTTTGTGGTCGAGATCCCGCCGACGGTCGGGGACTCGGATCGATAATTCCCCGGAAAAATACCGTCCCGTGATCGACTCCGGCTCGCCGATGATCTGGTCGAGCGACCCCTGCGCCACGACCCTGCCACCGTGCCGACCCGGTCCCGGGCCGACGTCCACCAGCCAGTCCGCAGCCTTGATCGTGTCCTCGTCGTGCTCGACGACCAGCACGGTGTTGCCGATATCCGTCAGGTGTCGCAGCGTCTCGATCAGCCGATCGTTGTCGCGGTTGTGTAAGCCGATCGTCGGCTCGTCGAGTACGTAACAACAACCCACCAAGCCCGAACCCACCTGCGTTGCCAGACGGATACGCTGGCCCTCACCGCCCGAGAGCGTGCCCGTTGCCCGGTCCAGCGAGAGGTATCCCAGCCCGACACTGAACATGAATCCGAGTCTTGCGGAAACTTCCTTCAGGATCGGCACAGCTATTTTGCGGTGCTCACCACGGAACTTGAGGCGATCGAAAAACGCCACCGCCTGCTCGATGGTCATCGCCGTGACACCAGCGATGTTCGTCGGCTCGACACCGCCGCCCTCGATAAAAACGTTCATCGCCTCGGTGCGTAGCCGCGACCCGCCACACGTCTCGCATGACGACTCGGACATGAACTGGTGGAGCTTCGCCTGGACGTATTCGCTGTCGGTGTTGCGCCATCGCCGCTGAAGGTTTGGGAGCACACCCTCGAACCGCAGCCCGTATTTCTCCTCGTCTCGGCTCGTCGTGCCGTGCATAAGCACCCGCTGGATCGGTTTGGGTAGTTTCTTGTAAGGCAATTTCGAGTCAACCCCCGCGCCCTTGCAAAACCTGCGGATCATCCGGTTGTAATAGATGTTCATCCGCTTGCCCTGGTGTCGCCACGCGTCCACCGCGCCCTCCGATAGGCTCACGCTCGTGTCGGGCACGACCAGGTCCGGGTCGAACTCCATCACCGTGCCCAGCCCACCGCACGCCGAGCACGCGCCGTAGGGGCTATTAAAACTAAACAGCCGCGGCTCCATGTCCTCCAAGCTGCACTCGGGGTGAACGGAGCACGCATAGTTCTCACTAAATGTCGTGTCCGTCCAAGCGTCGGTACCGTCACCGTCCGCCACACTAACCACGACCAGCCCGCCCGACGATTTCAATGCCAATTCGATCGAGTCCGCCAATCGCGATCGCACATTTTCCTCGTCGTCGTGTCGGATGACGATCCGGTCCACTACGGTTTCGATCGTGTGAGCTTTGTATCGTTCGAGTTTAATTTTTTTCGGCTCACGCAGGTCCACCACCTGCCCGTTGACCCTGGCTCGCACAAACCCCTGCCGACCCATCGCGTCCAAGACATCCTTGTGGTGTCCCTTCTTGCCACGCACCAGCGGTGCCAACACCATCAACTTGCTGCCGTCGGGTAGCGACCAGACCTGCTCGACGATCTGCGTCGCCGACTGGCTGGTAATGACCCTGCCACACGCATGCCCCTTGCCGTCTTGGTGCCAACAGCGAGGTGTGCCCGCCCGTGCGAACAGCAGCCGAAGATAGTCGTACACCTCCGTCGTGGTCGCCACGGTTGATCGGGGGTTGTGCGATGCTGACCGCTGCTGGATTGCGATCGTCGGGGGTAAGCCCTCGATCGACTCGACGTCGGGCTTCTGCAACTGATCGAGGAACTGCCTGGCATACGCCGACAAGCTCTCGATGTATTTACGTTGCCCCTCAGCGTAGATCGTGTCAAAGACCAGCGTGCTCTTGCCGCTGCCAGACAGCCCGGTCACCACGACGAACTTATCGCGTGGGATGTCGATATCGACGCTCTTGAGGTTGTGCTCTCGAGCACCGCGGATTGATATCGTCTTAAGAGCCATTGAACTCACCACGCAATCCATGCACCGAGACACGGCGATACTAGAGCGTTCTCAATCCATGTGTAGCGTCTAATACGCATTGCGTATATTTCTAGCGCGTTGTAAGTGATGTAAGTTATTGTTTGTTCTATCCTCGCGTTCGCAGATACCGCGCAAGTATTAATCTTGACTGGCATAAAACGAGCCGCGACCGTCAGGGAGCGGGCCATTTGTTGTAACCAATCGCCACAGATGCGTTGAGAATGCGCTACAGCGTCGCGGAGGTGTAGGGGAGCAACGCCATGTAGCGTGCCCGCTTGATCGCCTGTGCTGCTAACCGCTGCTCGCGTGCCGATAGACCTGTGCGCTTGCGTCCCTGGACCTTGCCGTTGGGGGTCAGCAGCCGTTGTAGCGAGTCGATGTCGCGGTAGTCGATGTGCACGACGCCGGTGCTGCTCTTCTTAGCGAGCTTCAGGATCGACCCCGACTTCGCTTTGAGTTTAGTAAATTCTGCCATTTCAAGTCACTCCGTCTCGGGTTAAATAGCCGCTAGCCAAACACAGCCGCGGCGACGGCATTCACGTCACGAGCAGGGATTCTATAGGCCAAACGCCGTGAAGCCAAATGCCTGCGCCGCCCCAGGAGACACAACCCCCCCCCCGCCAGAAGCAGCGCCGACGTGCTACCCGGTAGGCCCGGCACAATGCCGGGCAGCTTGGTGTGTGTGTTGGTGATTCATTGCCCGGCACGATGCCGGGCCTACGGCTGAATCCGGACCCATTTAGCCCCGGGTGATCACACCCGTGGCATCCGACAGGTGTGGCACGGGTTGCTTGCAACCCGTGAGTCACGACCCTCTGCAACACAGCTTGCAAGCAAGCTGTGCCACCCGACGGGTGTAGGTCACCCCCCCGGGGCTAAGTGAGCCGCGATGGCGGCTGATCCGCTCTGCTAATCCGCCAGTCGATGCCCTTGCCACCCGCTTTCATGATCCGCTTGCGGTAGACCTTCAGGTACGGCCGCTCCGTCTGTGTGTGCCCCGCGAGCATGACCATGACGTCACGCCCCTTGGCACTGAGCACGTCGTGGTGGCGCATCTCACCGGTTAGGAACGCGTCGATTTGGCCCGCCTTGGCCAACAGCGACCCGCCCGAACCTGCACACACGCCGATGCGCTTGATATGCTTCACGCCGTCGGGCACCGCCACATCTAAGACATCGACCCCCAGGTGTTGCTTAACCCGCTTGATCAGCGTCGCGGTGCTTACCGGCTTATCAAATGTGACAACCCTGCCCTGGCCCTGGCCCGATTGAGGGGGCGACTCCAAACGGTAAACATCAAACGCGGGCTCCTCGTACGGGTGCGCCCCGCGCAGCGTCGCGACCACCTGCCCCAGACGATCGGCTGGGCACACCATCTCGATGCGTAGCTCTGCCACGCGCTCCAGTCTGCCACGCTTGCCCACCGCGGGGTTCGTCGATTGCCCACCCCGAAACGTCCCCTGGCCCGACACGCCAAACGAGCACTGCGTGTAGTCGCCGATGACGCCCGCCCCCGCCAATGCCAGCGCCATGCGCAACCCCTCCGCGTGATCGTGAGGGACAAACGTCACTATTTTATATTGCACCGCCTGGCCCGACGCTGTGGCCCGAATCGGCTCCCGGACGCCCTGCCCCAAGCCGTCACACAGCCAATCGTTCACGCCACCCTGTACCGCGTCCAGTGCTGTGTGCGGGCTGTAGACCGCGATCCGCCGCCTAGCCGCCTCCAAGACGATCCGACTCTTGGGCTCAAGCGCCGTCACGCTTTCGAGCGGCGCGAAGATCAGCGGGTGATACGCCACGATCAGGGACGCCTTCGCCCCGATTGCCTCTTCGAGCACTTGTTGCGTCAGGTCGATACACAGGATCGCACCGCGTACGGTCCACGCCGGATCGCCCACCTGTAGCCCCACGCGGTCCCACGACTCCGCTAGACGCTCGTCCGCTAAGCCACGCAGGATTGTCAATACCTCTTCGAGCCGCATCAGGGCAGCTTACCGCAGAACGCGGTGATTGTGCAGCACGGGCCCCCGGTTGACCGATTGATCTGAAACAACACCATGAGCCAAGCACCAAAATTACGATTAATGAAAGCCGATGCGCTGCCGATCCCACCCAGAGGCCCATTATCGCCCAAGCAGCAGTCCGAAGCGATCCGCCGTGTAACCGCCCAGGCGCAGCAGCGCGTTCAGCTAGGCATGCAGCTATTCAAAGCCGCCGAGGCCTATACCACGCAGCAGCAGGACCTGCTGGGCCAAATTAAGGATCAGCAAGACCACCTGCGTGATCAGATACAGAAGGACGTCGCCAGCACGCTCCAGACCTACGACCAGTGGATGGCTCGGTTTGACCAGAACTTTACCCGTTCGCTGACCAAGCTAGAAACAAAAATCGACACACTCCAGCGTCAGTGGGAAGCCTCGCAGTTGCAGATCGCCACGCTGACTCGGCGTGCCGAGACGTTGCTCGACCAGAGTCGGGTTTTATTGCAGTCCGTCGCTCACAAAGCGCCCACCGCCGCAACGCCAGCCACCACCGAACCCACAAAAATCTCAACCGAGAAATCCCCTGCTCAACCCGCCAAAAACGCAACCAAGCAACCCCCCGCCCAGCCGCAAGCACCCCAGTCCAACGCCATTTACCGCAAAGCCGTCGAGCACCTCCGCGATGGCGCTGCCGACGACCTGCTATCAGACGACGAGCCGTCGTAGCACTCACGATGAGCAGCCCCTTCACGGGCATGATACACCTGTCGCATAATAGTTGTCACGGAGTCAGGGTGGCACTGGTTGCTTGCAATCAGTGATACGCATTGCGTGTAGTTTTAGCGCGTCGTAAGTGATGTAAGTTATTGTCTGCCCTGTTTTCGCGTTCGCAGATGCTGCGCAAGTATTAATCTTGATTGGTATTAACCCGGTCAGCAGCGATCAGGCGGATTGCTTCGGGGTAGGCGATGCACTCTTGCTCGAACACGCGCTGGGCCAGGGTGTCGGGCGTGTCGCCTTCGAGCACGGGGCAGGTACGCTGGACGATGATGGGGCCGGTGTCGTAGGTCTGGTCGCAGAAGTGCACCGTGGGTCCTGAGACCTTACACCCGGCGGCTAACACAGCTTCGTGCACGCGGCGGCCGTACATGCCCGTGCCCCCGAACGCGGGTAACAGGGCGGGGTGGATGTTGATCACGCGGGTGGCGAAGTCGTCGGGGATTTCCAATAGGCTCAGGTAACCGGCTAGGCAGACCAAGTCGGCACCGGCATCACGGACCAGGTCGAATACATGCTGCGACATTCGGGCGGGGGTGTCGAAGTCTTTTTTGGTCACGACGGCGGTGGGGATTGCGGCTTTGTTTGCGCGTTCGAGGCCAAAGGCGGTGGGGTTGGAGCTGACGACGAGCTTGATCTGAGCGTTGAGCTGGCCACGGTCGATCTCGTCGATGAGGTTTTGGAGCGTGGTGCCTCCGCCGCTGATCAGTACTGCCAGTCCCAGGGGTTTTGTATTCGCGGGTTCAAGGGTCATCGTTGATAGGATAATCGGTGATGGATACCCCGACCACACGCTTGGCTCCGTCGCCTACGGGTGCGATGCACCTGGGCAACGCTCGCACGTTCCTGATCAATTGGGCGATCGCTCGTGGGCAAGGGCACCGGTTGCTTTTACGCATCGAGGACCTGGACGGCCCACGGGTCAAGGAAGGCGCCAGCGAGCAGGCCATTGAAGACCTGCGGTGGCTGGGGATCGACTGGGAGGGCGGGCCGCTCTACCAGCGGAGCGATTTGGCACCCTACAGGGACGCTTTGGCCCGGCTTAAACAACAGGGATTGGTGTACCCCTGTACATGCACCCGCAGCGAGGTCGTGGCGGTACAGTCGGCACCGCACGGCGACGATCACGAACTGCGGTACCCTGGCACGTGTCGGCCCGGCGCGGGGGTCAGTGGTACAGGCGGGGGTGGTGCGAGGGGGATTGGCGGCGGCGGCGGCGGGGGTGGTGTGGCACTTGCGACGGACGCGGCGGCGTGGCGGGTCGTGGTGCCCGACGAGGTGGTCCAATTTACCGATCAGCTCTGCGGCCCGCAGCGCGTGGATGTGCAACAACAGGTGGGCGACTTTGTCGTGGCGACGAAGGCGGGGCTGCCCGCGTATCAGTTAGCGGTCGTGGTGGACGACGCTCGCCAGGGGGTGACGGAGGTGATCCGCGGCGACGATCTGATCCGGTCGACGGGTCGGCAGCTATGGCTGTATCGGATGTTGGATTTAACGCCCGTGCCACAGTACATACACGTGCCGCTGGTGCTGGGCCCGGATGGCAGGCGCCTAGCGAAGCGGCACGGCGACACGAAGCTGGCGACGTATCGGCAACAGGGCGTGCGAAGCGAGCGGGTCATCGGCCTAATCGCGCGGTGGTGCGGTGTGGTAGACCATAATGAACCGATGGGAGCGAGCGAGTTTCTTAATGGCTTTGCTCTTACAGGTTTGCCACGTGGGCCGGTGACGTTTACGCAAAAGGATCACGCATGGCTATTGCAAGGTTAAAGTTAATAATCGGTATGACGGTAGGGTGGTTGATGTTTGCTGTGTTGACGGGATGCGGCGGCGTGGCGGAGACAACGCCTACCCATCAGCGGGTGGTGCTAGGTGGCAGGGTGTTTAACCTGGAACTAGCGCTGGACGGCCAGGCTCGCTACCAAGGGTTATCCGACCGGCGTGAGGTCTCGGTTGAGGGGGGTATGCTTTTTGTCTTTCCGAGAGCGGGGGTGTTGCAATTTGTCATGCGTCGTTGCCTTGTGCCGATCGATCTGATTTTCCTGGGGCCCAACGGCCGTGTCGTGGGAACGCATGCGATGGTGGTGGAGCCTTTCGATAGGCCGGAAGACGAACTTCGGCGATACACAAGTCGTTGGCCAGCCCAGTTTGCGATCGAACTGCGGGGCGGGACGCTCGGTTCATTTGGTCTTAAGCCCGGTACCAAGGTGGATTTGCCGTTAGAAGCGCTTAAGAAACAAGCCCGCTAGCCCGATAGTAATCGAGGTGGTCATTTCTTAAATCTCCTCTCAGGCAGTGTGGGCGTTTATGCGCATCAGATCCCTGACGCTGATCGGGTCAACGCCGGGCGTGCTGCGGTCGGATTGGGTCGATGCGGCGCTGCGGTCGTGGCCCGACCGTGAGTTTCCCCCCATCCTCACGACCACGGTAGAGCACATCCTCGACGATGAAACGATCCTCGACGGCACGCGCGTGGCGTGGATCGTGTTGGATAGTAAGGATAACTCACAGCTAGGCGAGCTTGTCGGTTTGCTGGGGCAGCATCACATTTCCGCGATGCTCACTGTGTCGGGCGATACACAGCCGATGGGCACGCCGTTTCAAGACGGTGTTGTCATGGCGCCGGCTGACACTGACGCGGGCTCGTTGTGCGCCATGCTGCGTACCTTGTGGAATCAAGCGGGTATCGTCCAGTCGCTCAAAGCTGAAATGCGCATGCTACAGGTGCACCAGGACGGCTTGTGTGACCAGATAGGCAAGATCGATGAGGAGCTGCGCCTCGCGTCGCAAATCCAGCGAGAATTTTTGCCACAAATTCTGCCCGGTTGTGATCACGTGGAGCTACGCGTGTTGTTTCGACCAGCGGGATATGTCAGCGGAGACCTATACGACGCGGTTCGTCTCGACGATCATCACGTGGGTTTTTTCGTCGCCGATGCAGCGGGGCACGGCGTGCCGGCGGCGCTGATGACGATGTATCTCAAGCGGTCTCTGCACGGCATCGACGAAGACCCCAATGCCCCAAGTGGGTATCGGCTGGTACCTCCCGGCGAGGCGCTGGCACGACTCAACAACGACATGTTCCGCCATCGCACGGGTAAAACGCGGTTCGTCACCGCTTGTTATGGGGTGATTAATTGTCAAACACTTGAGGTGTCGGTGGCGCGCGCGGGGCACCCGTTCCCACTGTTGCTGCGTGCCGACGGCACGGTGGACGAACTTCAGCCTGACGGGATGCTGCTTGGCATGTTCCCCGATAGCCAATACGAGGTGGCGAGCATCCGTCTGACGCCGGGCGATCGTTTGCTGGTGTACAGTGACGGGTTTCAGACCGCGTTTCCGCAGCTAAGTGAGGGCGACGACGCCCAAGCGTGCCCCGCCAACATGCAGTACCTCGAGGAATTTAAGGACTTGGCGAACGGGCCGTTGGATCAGGCGGTGAGCCGTCTGGAAGGCAAGCTCGATCAGCAGATCGGTTCCCTGAACCAACGCGACGACCTGACGGTACTGTGCATCGGTGCCAAGCGGGAGCGGGAGGTTGCTGGTGAGTCCAAGAGCCTCACCACAGCGGGTCAACGTGCCGTCGGCTAGCCGGGGATCAGTTCAAAATCTAAAGACGTCTAGCGCATTCTCAACACATCTATAGCGTTTGGTTGCAACAAATTGACCGCTCCCTGACGGTCGCGGCTCGTTGTGTACACCGCAGGTCAATTGAAAATGTTCTAGCAGCGGGGCGTTACCCCGGCGTGGCGATGTGTTTGTTTTATTGACCCAAGAATCCCGCGTTGCGTAGGTTGTCCATGGAGACGCTGGTTTGCGAGGCGGAGCGTTGCCGCAGCCAGTGGACTACTGTTTTGCTGACGATGTCGGTTTCGAGGTTCACGCGGTCGTCAACCTTGGCGCGGCCGAGCGTGGTGTGTTCGAGCGTCGTCGGGATCAGTGCCACCTCGAACTGCGACCGATCTACTGCCGCGACGGTCAGGCTCACGCCGTCGATGGCCACCGAGCCCTTGGGTACGATGGCTTCCATCAGTTCAGCAGCAACTGCGGGTGACTCTACAGCGGGCACGACGGTGATCCGACGGTCGTCGGTGTCGGCGCGGACGCCTGTGATTTGGCCCAGGCCGTCGATGTGGCCTTGGACAAAGTGACCGCCGATGGGTGTATTGGGCGTGAGTGCGGGTTCGAGGTTGACCATTTGCCCCGGCTCAATATCGCCCAGCGTGGTCTTGGCAAGTGTCTCGGCCACCACGTCAAAGCTCAGCACCCGTTGGGTAGATTCCACGACGGTCAGGCAGACGCCACTGATACAGACCGAATCGCCTGGCGATGGGGTGCCGTTGTCCCAACCGTCGTGCTCGATGGTGAGGTGTATGCCGAACGGTCGCTGTTGAACCGTGCCTATTCGGCCTAGGATTTGGACGATACCCGTGAACATATTGCTAGTTTATCAGAGTGGGGTTACGCAGTGCGTATCACGGTTTTTTTAGGTACGACTTGGTCACTAGTACGCCGGCAGCGAAGCCCAGCAACACAGCACAAAAGAAAAACAATGCTCGTGGAACTGGAACCGTCCAAAACAAGATATTGGTATCTCCCGTTTCTATGTTCTGAAATAAGATGACAACCGCTAGGACAGCCAGCACAATGACGGTAATTAATTTGGGTCTAGACATATCAGCGGGGCTCCGGGATGTTCGGTGGGCTGGGCTTGCTGGTAGGCGTAGCTGCGTGGCGTGAAGCAAGTATACATCATCAATAGTGTGATCCGTATGAGTTGTTGAGCAACCCTGGACACCGTGCCTGTGTTGAAGGCGCGCGTCGGAAGCGTCAGGCATTGATCCCGAAATAGGTGATGACCAAGTCAACGGTACCGGTGTTGGCGACTTCGTGGCGTTCGCCTGGCTCGATCAAGACGCAGACGCCGGCGGTCAGCGGCTGCTCACGCCCGTCAACGCGGATGACGCCTTGCCCCGATTCCACGAAGAACACCTCCCACATGTTGTTGTGTGCGTGCGCGTTGGCGACGTCGCCGGGTGCGAAGCGTGCTTGTGAAAAATTCGCCAAGTGCGGCAGCTCGCCGCGTCGCAACATGACCCGTTTACGGATCTGCGGGTTGTGCGATACCCCTTCTTGCGGCAATTGGTCTAGAGTGATGGCTTTCATGTGGCACAGGGTAGTTAATTGGTGATTGCGTCGTGGGAGCGGGGCGATTACCAGGCCTCAGCCCAGTACACGACCTTGGAGGTCGTCTCGCTGATCGCTAGGCCGAAGGTATCGACGTGCCCCCATTTCTTGTCGGCTGTTTCGTCTTCGTCGAAGCCCAGGACCAGGATCGTGAATGAGTCGGGGAATTTGACGGTATCGGTGCCGCTGGTGCGGAAAAAGGTTGTCGGCACACCGCCGGGCAGATCCCGGTGTATTTTCCGGTTGCCGCCTTGGAATCGGTAGAGGGCTTTGTGGTCGTATTGTTTGCGGATGTCGGCGGCGTGGCCGGGCGGCAGCCGTAGCCAAAGTTGGAGATGTGTGCCGCCGTAGCGGTACCCTGCGTTAAACGACATGCGTGCTTCCGTTGCTTCGGGCGGGACTTGACGCGGGAAATGGTCGGTCAGGCCCGAGATGTCGTGCCATTTCAGGATGTCAGCGTATTGCGATACGTCGGTGATAGTCTCTGGCGCGTCGAACGTTGACGCCAAGAGCAGCAGGACCAAGCCCGTGCCGAAGAACAGAATCATGCCGGCGAGTTGAACGACTCTTTTTCTGATATGGAACCGTGTCATGGTGTCGTGGCCCGTTAGGCGGACTGGTTCGAATGGTTACGAGTCGTTTTTTTCCAGGTCCTTCAGGTGCAGGTTCAGCGCGTTGACAGAAATGTGTATCTCGCGGAACGATAGGCCAAGCGAAACCATGAGCAGCACCAAGCTGATGCCGAAGACGTACTTGCCCAGTTCGGCGTGGCCGGCGAACAGCAGGAACATACACAAAACGCACAGCAACAGACTCAGTATGCCCAGGGCTTGCATGTTTCGGATGAGTATGACGCGGTGTCTGAGGTTGTCGATTTGGCTGAGGATGGTCGTGTCGGGGTTGGTCTTATAGGCGGTGTGGAGGTTGCGGATCAGGGTGGCCAGCCCCAGGAAACGGTTGGTGTACGCCAGTAGCAGCAGCGTGATAGCTGGGAACAGCAATCCGGGTGTGGTTACATCAATATTCATAAACGCCTACCACCCAGTACTACAAACACAAACAGGCTCGCCGGTACGGGTCACGGGCGGCTAGATCAATTCAATTTGGATGCTGCCTGTCAATCGCGGTTTTAAACCTTTGATCGGCATCTCACAACTCGATTTCGGGTCGGCATGGCCATGAGGCACAGCATCACGAGTGTGCTCAACACCGTCGGCTCGGGTACGGGCACGACCTCGTCGCCAAATGCGTGCAGGAACATCAGGATGTCTGGGTTGGCGGGTAGGAAACGTTCGCCGGGCCCGTGGCCGCTGTTCATTAGTGTGTGGATGCCTTCGCCCGTCTGTCGGTCGAACCAGATGTGGCTGAGGTTGTTACCCAAGCCGCCTTCGCCAATCGTAAAACCGTCGCCGTCTAGCGGGACGTCGTAAGTACCCGACGTGAGGCGTACGCGTGTGCCTTTGACGAACGAGCCGAAGGTCGGGTCCATTAACCCGAGGTAGAGTGGGTTGCTCGTTGGGTTCAAATTGAGAAAAGTCCAGCCCAGTGCGTGGCCGATCTCGTGAAGCGCGACCGTGAGCAGGTCGAAGTCGGTGCTTGAGCCCCCGACGTAGTGCTGGTGGTCTGCCCCGAAATCCGTGTCGGGGGTGAACTCACTGTGTTCGCTGGGGGTGTCGTCGACGAACCAGCCACGCGAGTTGGCCGGGTTGGTGTCGATACGGATAAAGCCGGTGTTCGGGATTTGCTGTGCATCGGTTCCCAGGACTACGCCCGAGCCGGTGGCTGCTTGATCAAGGAAGTTAACCTGCAAGCTAAATGCACGGCTAGTCGGGATGGTGGTCTCCCAGATGCGGATCGCTTGGTCGATGACAGCCGTCTCGTCGAGGATGCTCCCGTCGTTATCGAGGTCGATCAGGCCGGTGATGGTCGGTGTGATGGTCAGCCCCCAGGCAATCTGCGGGATGACAACCGTCGCGACGCACAGGGTGAAGCGGATCGTGTTTTTTAGTGAGGTTAAAGTCTGTGTCATGGTGAGCATTCGGCCATGTGGCGGCATAGACAAGAGACAAGGGCGTTGGGCATTGAGGTTTGGCGAATTCTCCTGATTGTACCGTTAAACGGTCGGATGGAGTAGCGCACCGGCTGGTGTTATGATTGCTGATCTTTGGACAGACCCCCGCGACCGAGCGGTGATGGACGGATAATCGCTTATGCCAGTACGAACAAACAATTGCGGCGAGCTACGGGATGAACACGTTGGCCAAACGGTCAGCTTGGCGGGCTGGGTCAACAGCTACCGCGACCACGGCGGGGTCATCTTCATCGACCTGCGCGACCGGGAAGGGGTGACGCAGATCGTCTTCCACCCCGAGCACGCTCAGGCCCACGCGGCGGCGGACAAGCTGCGTAACGAAGACGTCGTCTGGGTCGAGGGTCAGTGCGTGGGGCGTGAGTCGGGTATGGCAAACCCGAAGCTCGTCACAGGGCAGATCGAGGTGCAGGCGACACGCGTCGAGGTTTTGAATAAGACTCAGGCTCCGCCGTTCACACCCGACGAGGCGGGGCGCGTGGGCGAAGAAGTGCGCCTGAAATACCGGTACATCGACCTGCGTCGGCCCCGGATGGTGCATATCCTCAAGGCACGCCATCGCGTGACCAAGATCATGCGAGATTACTTTGACGAGCACGGATTTTATGAGGTGGAGACGCCGTTTCTGTGTAAGTCGACGCCGGAGGGTGCACGCGATTTCCTGGTGCCCAGCAGGCTTCAGCCGGGCGAGTTTTATGCACTGCCTCAGAGCCCGCAGCTCTTTAAGCAGATACTCATGGCTGGGGGGATCGAGCGGTACGTGCAGATCGTGCGGTGCTTCCGCGACGAGGACCCGCGTGCTGACAGGCAGGCGGAGTTTACGCAGTTGGACCTGGAGATGAGCTTCGTCGAGGCGCAGGATGTCATGGCGTTGATCGAGGGCTTGGTACGGCGGGTGTGGAGCGAGGTGCTTGAAGTGGAAGTGGGTGACATCCCGCGGATGAGCTACAACGAGGCGATCAGCCGGTTCGGCACCGATCGACCCGACACGCGGTTCGGCATGGAACTGATCGACCTGGGCGATATCGCTGGCAAGACGGACTTCGGCGTGTTTAAAGGCGCGTTGGGCTTGGCGTCGGGTGATGGGACGGTCAAGGGTATCTGCGTGCCCGGGGGCGGGACCATGACGCGCAAGGAAACCGATGGGCTCGCTGACTGGGCAAAGGGTTTCGGTGCTAAGGGTCTAGCCGTGACGAAAGTCGCTGGCCCCGACAAGCTCGAAACCGGCATCGCGAAGTTTCTCGCACCCGTTGCGGGTGAGCTGATCGAGCGGATGGGCGCAAAGCAGGGCGACCTGCTGTGCTTCGGGGCTGACCGGTCGAAGATCGTGCACCGGGTACTTGGTGAGTTGCGGATCAAGATGGCCCGTGAGCGTGACCTGATCGAGGAAGGCCAATGGCGCTGGCTGTGGGTCGTGGACTTTCCGGCTGTCGAGTGGAACGAGGACCAGAAGCGGTGGGACAGCCTCCACCACCCGTTCACCGCGCCGTGTTCAGAGGATATGGAATTACTCGAGACCGATCCGGCAGCGGTGCGGTCGCAGGCGTACGACATCATCCTCAACGGCTCAGAGCTTGGCGGTGGGTCGATCCGTATCCATCAGTCCGAGGTGCAGATGCAGGTGTTCAAGCTGTTGGGGATCGACGAATCGGCGGCACGGGCAAAGTTCGGGTTCCTGCTCGACGCGCTCAAGCACGGTGCCCCGCCGCACGGCGGCATTGCCCTGGGGCTCGACCGGATCATGATGCACCTGGTCGGTACGAACAACATCCGCGACGTGATCGCGTTTCCCAAGACGCAAAACGGCGCCGACCTGATGACCGAAGCACCGTCGCTGGTCGACGACGCTCAGTTGCGTGAGCTTCATTTGCGATTGGCACTGCCCCCGAAGCCGGCTGTGGTTGTCGGGACGGGTTGAGTTTGCCGGGCGATGCCCTACACACCGGCGTACACGAGTGAATTTCCATGACGCACGACCGGGATGGCTGTCTAATTGCACGACGACTGCTGTGTGTGTGGCTGCTGGTCCTTGGGCAGACCGTTGCGCTTGGGCAAAACGGCGCACCAGCGCCCGCGATGCTGACGGTTGCCACGTACAACGTGCAGAATCTGTTGGACGAGCACAACGACCCCTACATCCAAGACGAGCGGACGTCGGCCAAGACCCCCAAGCAGATCAAACAAATCGTCGCGGTGCTGCGCCGCCTAGACGCCGACCTCGTGGCACTACAGGAGGTGGAGAGCGAGGGTTTCCTGCGATCCGTTGTCAGGGAGTACCTGCGCAATATGGGGTACCGGTATGTCGTAGTCGGGCAGACCAATTCCCGGTTTGGGCTAAATTTGGCGTTAATCAGCCGAAGGCCGATTGTCAGCGTCACCAGCCACCGGTTTATTGATTTAGACGTGACGGATGGGCCGGCGGCGGGCAAGCGATTTGCGCGTGACCTGATGCAGGTGCGTATACAGGTGGCGCCCGATGCGGTACTCGACGTGTTCGTCGTGCATTTCAAGAGCAAACGGTCGTCGCGCAACGACCCAAAATCAGCGGCACGGCGGCTGGCGGAGGCGGTCACGGCAAGGCGAATCATCCAAAACTCGTTTGCGGATCGACCCGCGTCGGCCATGGCCATATTGATCGGCGATCTCAACGACGTTCCCGATAGCGCACCGCTTCGGGCGCTGCTTGATCCCGTTGGGGATGGCGGGGCGTCTGGAGATGGTGCGCCGTTGCTAGTCGACCTGCACGCGAAATTACCCGCGCAGCAGCGGGTTACATATCTGAAAAAGCCGTACCGCAGCACGATTGACTACATCCTTGCCAGCAAAGCCATGGCTCATGCGGTAGTCGCGGGGTCTGCCCGGGTGGTATTGGACAAGCAGTTGCTCAAGGGCTCGGATCACGCGCCGGTCATCGCGGTATTTGACCTGGATCGGCTCGCCGCGGCTCAGGCCCAAGCCGATACCTGGTCGCGGCGCGTTCCCGCCGAGCCATGATTCTAGAGTCGGCTTAATAATTCCCCCTCCCTTTCATGGAGAGGGCAAGGGGAGGGTCGAGCGTTCATGATTTACGAGACTTTTACCCCTCACCCTGCCTCTCCCCTAAGGGGAGAGGGTTTTTGTAATTAGGCGTGGGTGCTGCACGCACCAGGGGGTCGGGGCTTATAATCGGTGTCATGTCAATAGGAATGAGGCAAGGGCGTGAAGCGATCTAAATTCCGAGGTCAATTTTTGTTGAGCCGGCTGGTGCCCAGCATGTTCCAGCGCCGGTTGATACTGGTGGGTAGCGGTGCGTTGGTGGCGGCGGTGGTGCTGATCGTCCAGATGGCACGGCTGACCATCGTGGAGGGCGCGGTCTGGCGGGGGCGTGCGGAGGCGGCGCTGGTGCACAGACGGTTGATTCCCACAGCCAGGGGGCGCATCCTTGACCGGCGTATGCGGGTGTTGGCAGCGGATCGGCCAAGCGACGACGTCTGCGTGCGCTACGCGGTACTCACCGGCGATTGGGCTTATACACGCGCACGGCGGGATGCCTACAAAGCCAACAAGACCCACTGGGTGCAATTCCACGAGCAAGACCGCCAAGTGCTCATCGAGCAGTACCAGCGGCCGTACGACCAGCAGGTTGAGAAGCTCTGGCAGACGCTGTGCCGAGAGGGGGGTATCGATCGCCACGAACTCGAACAACGAAAGGCTACGATCGTCCGCCGCGTCAAGCAGATCGCCAGCACGGTGTGGGATCGGCGATTGCAACTGCGCATGGAGGAGGAGGGCGAGCCGATCTCACTGATTGAGGTGGCACAGCCGATCAGCGAGCAGACGGCGGCGCACCCGTTACTCAAGGGCGTCGACCATTTGGCGTTGATACGGTTTCAGAGCCTAATCGCGGCGGCAGCGGACGACCCCGGGATGGCGGTGTGGCGTCAGGTAAGCGTCGAGCCGTCGCGCAGCCGCTACTACCCGCTACAAAATATGACGCTGCTGGTCGAGCGTAACACCCTGCCCGGTCCGCTACGCAGGGACACGCCGATTGAGGTGGCTGTCAACGGCGTGGGGACACACTTTATCGGGGCACTGCGCAATGTTTGGAAGGAAGACGTGCAACGGCGGCCGTTTCGCCGACCCGATGGCGGCACCGCCGGCGCGGGCATGGACCTGGGCGGCTACCTGCCTGGAGACGCGGTGGGCTGGTGGGGTATGGAAAAATCTCAGGAGGATCGGCTCCGTGGCGTGCGAGGCCAAGTCGTCAGACACCTCGACACCGATCAGCAGCAACGCATCGAGCCGCTCGGCGGCGGCGATGTGGTATTAACGGTTGACATCCAACTCCAGGCACGCTTACAGGCGATCATGGCGCCGGCGTTCGGGTTGATGAGAGTCCAGCCTTGGCACCACGACGGTCCGCGTCCCGACCCGTTGGAGCCGCAGCCGGGCCAGACACTCAACGGTGCCGCCGTGGTGCTCGACGTGCAGCAGAGCCAGGTACTCGCAGCAGTCAGTGTGCCCGGGTTTAGCCTGCAACAACTGCGCGACGACCCCGGCTCGGTATGGAGAGACCATGAGAATCAACCCTTTTTGAATCGCACCGTGTCCCGGCCGTACCAACCCGGCTCGACCGTAAAGCCGCTGGTGTTGGCCGCTGCGATGACCGACGGCAAGATCAGTGGGGGCGAAACAATCGAATGCAACGGCCACCTGGACCCGAATCACAACGACCGCTACCGCTGTTGGATATACAAGTCTTTCAACTCAACGCACGGCCCACTCGCTGGCCGGGAAGCCATCGCGCGTAGCTGCAACATTTTCTTCTATACCCTGGGTCGGCGTTTGAGCGGGGGCTTGGTGGGGTGGTATGACCGTTTTGGGCTGGGGCGATCGACGGGATGCGGGCTGGCTGAAGAGGTTCGCGGCGACCTGCCGAAGCTTGGCGCACAGGGATACGGCAGCGTGGTGAACCTAAGTGTCGCCGATGCGATTTTCATGGGCATCGGGCAGGGGCCGATCCGTTGGACGCCCCTACAAGCTGCCGGCGCCTACGCGGCACTGGCGCGTGGGGGATACGCGATTAGTCCGAACTTGGTCATGCTGGGCGATCGTGTCGAAGGGCAAGACGGGTATGATCTGGAACTCGACCCGCGTGGCGTCGAGGCGGCGATGGGGGGGCTGGAGGACGCGGTCACCAAACCGTATGGCTCGGTACACAGCCTGACACTATTGAGGCACGAGCCGGTATTTAACATCGAGTCGGTGCGCATTTTTGCCAAGAGCGGTACGGCTCAGGGTGTGCCCTTGTGGCTCGACGAGGATAGAGACGGGCGGTTTAACCGGGAGGTGGACCGTATCGTCAGACGAGGCGATCACGCGTGGACGCTGTGCTTAGTCCAGCGACCCGGGTCGCCGCGACCCGATTTCGTCGTGGCGGTGGTTGTGGAATACGGCGGCAGCGGCGGGGCGGTGGCGGCGCCGATCGTCAACCAGATACTGCACGCCATGCGCGCGGAGGGGTACTTGTGAAAACAGATCGATACGTAATCTTTGAATACCGTGGCGCGTGGGCATGATGCTATTACCTGGGCAAATCCGTCATTTGTGTCGGCCGCAGCCGGCGTGGCTTGTGTTGGGGTCGGTGTTGGCGTTGTCGGGCCTGGGGATCGCAGCGATCGAGGGTGTGCGCCCTGTTTATGGAGCGATACAACTCAAGTGGCTGGTGATCTCGCTGCTGGTCGCGGGCGCCGTGGTGCTGCCGCACCCGAAGCTGATTGCCAAGGTAGTCGGGCCGACGATGTGGGTGACGCTGGCGTTGCTGGTGTTGCTGCTCGTGCCCGGGGTGCCGCGGTCGGTCGTGCCGGTGCGTAACGGCGCTACGTGTTGGATTAACCTGCACTTTATGATGTTCCAGCCGTCGGAGGTGGCCAAAACGATATTCGTCTTGGCGCTGGCGTTGTACCTGCGGTACCGGCGCAGCTACCGGACGCTGGGCGGGTTGCTCGTGCCGTTTGGGTTGATGTTTATTCCCGTTTTGCTGATCCTCAATCAACCCGATCTGGGCACAGCGTTGATCTTTGTGCCAGCCCTGTTCGTGATGCTGGTCGCGGCGGGTGCTCGGCTAAAGCACCTAAGTATCCTGGTGGGGCTTGCTGTCATCGCTGTCGTGATGAACGTGGTGGTGATCTACACCCTGCCCGACTCAATGCAGCTTCTCAAGGCACATCAGCGACAACGTATCATCGCGATGGTTAGCCGTGTGCAGGGCGATAACCGGTACATCAAGCAGACTGGTTATCAACAGGACAAGGCCATGACGCTGGCGGGCGCCGGCGGTGTGAGCGGGTACGGAACCGATCAATCAGAAGTGGTCGTTCGGCTCAATCGGCTACCCGAAAATCACAACGACATGATCTTCGCGGTGATCATGAACCGCTGGGGCTTGCTTGGCGGCTCGGTCGTCGTCGGGCTGTATGTGGTGCTGGTGGTGTCGCTGCTGCTGGTCGCGGGCGGGAAGAAAGACCCGTTTGTACGCTTGGCGACGGTGGGGTTTGCGGGGTTATTATTTAGCCAAGCGGTGATCAACATGGGCATGACGCTGGGGTTGCTGCCCGTGACGGGAATCACACTGCCGTTTGTGTCGTATGGCGGGTCGAGCCTCTTGGCGGCGTACATCATGGTGGGGTTGGTGTTGAATTTCGCGTCGCGCACGCCCGTGATGCTCGCGAGGCCAGCGTTTGAGTTTGACCGGATGGGTGTAGCCACGTGAGCCGAGAAGACAGCCAAAGTACCGTACGATTAAATGAGTATGTCATGGATGAACAAAGCGTGCCCGAGTTTGTGGGCCAAGGTTTACAATCACTAGGGCTCACCTGCGACGACGAATTGGTCTCTCGTCTCGGGGCGTACCTCGACCTTCTGCTCACTGAGAATCAGAAATTTAACCTGACCGCTGTGCGTGACCGGGCCCAGGCGTGGCGGCGGTTGATCCTCGACAGCCTGACACTGGTACCTGAACTGGCGCAACTGCCCGCGGGTGGATCGCTGATCGACGTCGGATCGGGCGGCGGCGTGCCGGGCATCCCCATTGCGATCGCGGTGCCGAGTCTGCGCGTCACGCTGCTCGAAGCGCGTGGTAAGAAGGCGAAATTTCTCAAACATTGCGCAACCCAATTGGGTCTTAGCACGGTGCGGGTGGTCCATCAGCGGGCCGAGACGGTGGGTCAGGACGGTCAGCACCGCCAGCGTTACGATGTTGCGGTGTGCCGAGGCGTGGGGCCGATGAGGCGTATTTTGGAATACACGCTGCCCCTGGTGCGCGTCGGCGGACGGGTGATGACGATCAAGGGCTCTACGGTCGAGCAAGAACTAGACGAAGCGGGCGACGCGATGACGCTGCTGGGTGCGGGGCAGGTACAGGTGATGGACGCGTACCTGTCGGCCGACGAGCAGGACGCGGTGATCGTCAGCGTGGAAAAAGACCGTGTGACCCCGAAGGCGTATCCGCGGGGGCTGGGGATACCCCAGCAGTCGCCGCTTTGAAATAGGTGCTAAGAAAATGGTCAATCGGCTTCACGTCAGGCGATACACACTGGGCGAATGGCAAACCAATTGCTACGTCGTGTACGTGGACCCTATTTTGGCTACGGGTGCGGATCGCGAGGACGACGCTGGCGAATCCGAATCAGAGCGTGGGGAATATGCCGGCGGGCGCTGCTGGATTATCGATGCCGGATATGCGCCCGAGCCGATGATCGAGTTCGTCCAATCGCGCGGGCTGCAGCTCGAACAGGTGATCCTGACACACGCGCACGTGGACCACATCGCGGGCCTGCACGCGGTGCGATCGGTTTGGCCGAGGGTGCCGATTGTCGTTCACGAAGCAGAGCGGGAGTTTCTGACGGACGCGGCGTTGAACCTTTCGATTGTGCTACCCGAAGCGGTCATTGCTCCGGAGGCGACGGCCACGCTCACGCATGGTCAGAAGTTGGCGTTGGACGGTTGTGTATTTGAGGTGCGTCACATGCCCGGCCACAGCCCGGGAGGGATATCGCTGTATCAAGCCGACGCCAATTTGGTGCTCGTTGGCGACGCCCTGTTTTCGGGCAGCATCGGCAGGTGCGACTTCCCCACCTCGGATCAGGCGACGCTATTCAACAGTATCCGCACACAGCTATACACGTTGCCCGACGAGACGCGCGTGCACTGCGGGCACGGGCCGTCCACGACGATCGGCCAGGAGCGGCTACACAACCCGTTTGTACAGGGTTAGAGCAACTGGCGTCAATATTCGCCATCTTGATTGGACCGCAGGTGTAACAAACATCTGTATTTCACGGCTTGCAAGCAAGCCGTGCCACCCGGTCAATGGAGATTAATTACGCCAAGTGCTCTAATAGTTTAAAAGCGGCGTGGGTCACGTATCCGAATCGGGGTCGGCATCGGTTGGTTTTTCGGTGGGCAATGCGACGACGAAGTCGGTGCCGCGGCCCGGCTCCGAATGCACGGTCAGGCTGCCACCGTGCTCCTCGACGAGCCTGCGTGCGGTGGGCAGGCCCAAGCCGGTGCCGCCTTTCTTGGACGAGAAGTACGGGTGGAATATTTTTTCGAGCCTGTCCGGGGCGATCCCGGGTCCGGTGTCGGTGATGTGGATGTTGATCTCGTCTTGGCCGTGAGCGCGTGAGCGTTCGGTGCGGATAAACAACTCATTGCAACCCCCGTGGGGTCGGCCCGATTGGTGGGCGTCGGTCATAGCCTGCGCGGCGTTGATCAGGATGTTCAGCAGCGCCTGTTTGAGCAGGTTGGTGTCGGCCCAGATCGTGGCGGGGTGAGCCAGGGTCTGGGTACGGATGCGGATGCCGCTGGCTTGGGCTTCGGGGCTGAAGAAATCGACAAGCTCGTCCACAAGTGTATTGGCGTCGGTCTCGACGCGGTGGAGCTTGACCCGGCCGGCAAATCGCAGGAAGTCTTCGAGGATGTCGCGGAGACGATCGGTCTCGCGAGACAGTGAGTCAAATCGCCGTATCGTCCTGCCGACCTGTTCGTGCACGTCCGGCTGCGGTTGTGTCTGCTGACCGATTGCCCGCAGGTCCTCTTGGAGCAGGCCGATGTTGAGCCCGATGGTCGAGAGCGGGTTCTTGATCTCGTGCGCCAGCCCGCCGGTGAGCGTACCCAATTCCGCCAATCGCCCCGACGCCCGGGCGCGACGCTCCAGTGCCCGCGTGCGTTGCGTGGCGCGGATGATTGCGACCAGCGCCACCGGGACAGCTAACAAGACACCCGTGCCCAAACCAATAAAAAACCAGTACAGGCTCATTAATCTAACAGGATACCCGACGACGCTTGCGCGTTACGAGTGCTGGCCTGATCAATCGCTCAATTGGTGGTGACGGCTTCGTTTTCTTCTTCCTTAATCGCGGCTTTGCGAGATAGCTTGACGCGTCCCTGCTCGTCGATCAGCAGGACCTTGACACGGATCGAGTCGCCGACTTTGACCACGTCGGCAACCTTGTCCACGAAGCCGTCTGCGAGTTCCGAGATGTGACACAACCCGTCTTGGCCGGGGATGATCTCGATAAAGGCGCCGAAGTCCTTGACGGACGAGACCTTGCCGGAGTAAATTTGGCCGACCTTGACCTCCGCACACAGTTTCTCGACTTCTTCGAGCGCGCTCTCTGCTTTGCCCTCGCCGACGCCTGAGATGTAGATCGTGCCGTCCTCTTCCACGTCGATCTGTGCGCCGGTGGTTTCCTGGATCGCACGGATGGTCTTGCCGCCTGGGCCGATGAGTCTGCCGATCTTTTCCGGGTGGATCTTCGTGGTGAGCATCTTCGGGGCGTATTTGCTCGTCGACTCGCGGGGAGTGGGGATCTCGGCTTCGATCATTTCAATGATCTCCAACCGGTTTTTGCGGGCCAGGTCAAAGGTCTTACGGATCTGGTCCATGTTTAGCCCACGTATCTTGAGGTCGAGCTGGATGGCGGTGATCCCGTCGCGCGTGCCGGTGACCTTGAAGTCCATATCGCCGAAGTGGTCTTCTTCGCCCTGGATGTCGGTCAGGTAGACGTCTTCGTCGCTGCCGTCACCGCTGATCATGCCGATGCTGATACCCGCCACGGGCGCCTTGATCGGCACGCCTGCGTCCATCAGCGCCAGCGTGCAGCCGCAGGCCGAGGCCATGCTCGACGAGCCGTTGGACTCGAGGATGTCGCTGACCGCGCGTACGGTGTAGGGGAACTGATCAACGGGTGGGAGTACGGGCTGCACAGCCCGCTGCGCAAGCATGCCGTGGCCGATCTCGCGCCGGCCGGGACCCATGATCCGCTTCGCCTCGCCGACCGAGAAGGGCGGGAAGTTGTAGTGCAGGTAAAATTTCTCTGCGTATTCCTCGCCCAGGCCATCGACGATCTGCTCGTCGCGGCTCGTGCCTAGCGTGATGGTGACTAGTGCCTGGGTCTCGCCGCGTGTAAATACAGCTGATCCGTGCACGCGTGGGAGCACGCCGGCCTCGCAGGTGATCTTGCGGAGTTGATCGAAGGTCCGCCCGTCGGTTCGCTTGCCGCTGCGGATGATCTCGCGGGTGAGGTCTTCTTCGAGGTCGTGTACCGCCATTTTGGCGTCTTTGGTCTGTTGCTTCCAGCGGTTGTGCTGGGCGACGGTGGCATTCTCGTCGAGAGCGGGGTAGTTGTCGGTGAAGAAATCTGAGATCGCCTTTTTGACTGCCTCTTGACGCTCTAGCTTGGAGCCTTCAGAAGTCTTGGCGGCTTTGAGTGGGCCTGCGAGTTTGCTCTTAACCGTTTCAACGACGTCGGCGGCCGGCTCGATCAGGTTGCACACCTTTTCTTTGCCACCGGTTTTCGAGACCAGTTCCTCGATCAAGGAGACGATCTTTTTGATCGCGTCGTAGCCGAATTCGATGGCCCCGAATACCGCTTGCTCAGGTAAATCGTGGGCACCGACCTCGATCATATTCAGCCCATCGTTGTGGCCACACAGGAGCATGTCCAGGTCGCTGTACTCACTCTGCGCAGCGGTAGGCATGATGACGTACTGCCCGTCGACGCGACCGACTCGGACGTTGCCCACAGGTCCCTGGAACGGGATCGAGCTGATCGCTAGTGCTGCGGATGCGGCGATTCCCGCCAGGACGTCGGGCTCGTTTTGCCCGTCGGCGGCTAGCACCCAGCACTGGATCTGCACCTCGTCGTAGTAGCCCTTGGGGAACAGCGGCCGGATGGGTCGGTCGATGTTCCGCATGGTCAGTATTTCTTTTTGGTTGGGCGCGCCCTCGCGTTTGCGGAACCCGCCTGGGAACTTGCCCGCGGCGTTCATCTTTTCACGGTAATCCACGGTCAACGGGAAGAAGTCGATCCCCTCGCGTGGCGATGCGTGTACCGCTGTGCCCAGGACGACCGTCTCGCCGTACTGGACGAGGACGGAACCGTCAGCTTGCTTTGCGAGTTTTCCGGTTTCGATGCTCAACGTTCTGCCGCCGAGTTCTAATTCAACGCGATGTGCTGCCATGCTGCAATTCCTCTTTGTTTAGCCCGTTTTAAGAAGTCGTGGTTATTACGAGCTTAGGGCCAGGGTCGTGGTCGGCGTGAGAGCCGAGCCGTTATGGATTAGGCCCATTCTGCGAGAAAAGCAGATGACAGAAGGCTGAACGCACAGGACCGCGCCGGGCGGTATGCGTTGAGCCCACTGCCGTCTGCACTTTCTCCCTTAACGATCAAGAGATCGCGAGCAGAAGGGCTTGACGTTTACTTTCTGAGTCCCAACCGTCCAATGAGCGTCTGGTACCCCGGACGGTCTTTCCGGGACAGATAGCTCAGCAGGCGGTTGCGCTTGCTAACCATCATCAGCAGACCTCGCCTCGAGGCATGGTCGTGCTTGTGGGTGCGTAGGTGGTCGGTGAGCCCAGATATCCGCTTGGTCAGCAGAGCGATCTGGACCTGTGGCGAGCCGGTGTCCGAATCGTCGCAGCGGTACTCGGTAATCAGTTGTGTTTTTTGTTCTGCGATCAGTGCCATCTTGTGAAGCCGTACTATCTTATAAAATAGTTAATTTAAAACAGTTAATTCGGTGCCCGAAATTCGTAGCAGATTCTACCGAAGCCCAACGCGGATGGCAACAGGCGGGCTCCGCGGCCTCGTGATACACTGGCGAATTCATGAAAACGCTCGATACAGCCCAAGATCGTTACGCCCGTTCACACCTCGTTTTCGAGCAGGCGCAGCAGCTAATGCCCGGCGGGGTCAACTCCCCCGTGCGTGCCTATAAGGCCGTCGGACGCGACCCGATCGTGGTGCGGAAGGGTAGCGGTGCCCGCGTCACTGACGTGGACGGGAACCCATATATCGACTACGTCTGCGGGTACGGCCCGCTGATCTTGGGCCATACCGACGACCGGGTGCTGGCGGCGGTGAACAAGGCGGCGTCGAAGGGTATCAGCTTCGGCATGCCCACCAAAGCGGAATCGACTCTGGCGGGGATGATCATCGAAGCTGTCGCGTCGATCGAACGCGTGCGGTTCGTCAACAGCGGCACGGAAGCGACGATGAGTGCCATTCGGCTCGCACGGGCGGCTACAAGGCGTGACAAGGTGATCAAGTTCACCGGTTGCTACCACGGCCACAGCGACGGCTTGCTCGTCGAGGCTGGCAGCGGCGCCACGACCTTGGGTGTGCCCAGTTCCCCGGGCGTGCCGTCGTCGGTGACGCAGCACACACTGCTGGCGCCGTACAACGACGAACAAGCCGTTGGGGCGTTGTTTGCCCAACACGCCGATGCCGTCGCTGCGGTGATTGTCGAGCCGATTGCTGGGAACATGGGCTGCGTCTTGCCGCGGGAGGGGTTCCTCCAGGAGTTACGACAACTGTGCGATGAACACGGGGCGGTCTTGATTTTCGACGAGGTGATGACCGGTTTCCGCGTGGCGTATGGCGGTGCGCAGTTGTTGTACGGGGTCAAGCCGGACCTGACGTGCCTGGGTAAGGTCATCGGCGGGGGGCTGCCGTGTGCGGCATACGGTGGGCGGGCGGATTTGATGCAACAAGTTTCGCCTCAGGGGCCTGTGTATCAGGCGGGCACACTGAGCGGGAATCCATTGGCGATGGCGGCGGGGATCGCCACGCTCGAAGCGCTGCAAGAGCCGGGTGTCTACGACGTGCTCGAGCAGGCGGGAGCGGCGTTGGTAGGCGGTCTCGAGGCCGGCGCGATCGCGGCGGGGGTGCCGGTGCGGTGCTCGCATGTGGGGTCGATGGTGTGTTGCTTCTTCACGGACGCGCCGGTCGAGAATTACGAGCAGGCGTTGCGGTGCGATACCGGGGCGTTTGGGGCTTTCTTTAGAGGTCTGCTGGATCGGGGTGTTGTCATCCCGCCCAGCCAGTACGAGACGTGGTTCGTTAGCACAGCCCACGACCCGGGTTGTATCGACCAGACCATAGAAGCTGCGAGCCAGGCTTTTGAAGTTTTGGCCGGCCATTAATCAAATAGTTAGATCAATAGGAGTGCAAAATAACCGTGGGTGACAAGTTCAAGATTCTCGCTGCGGACAAGCTCGCTCAAGAGGGCTTGGATTACGTGCGTTCCCAGCCCGACGCGGAACTAGAGAGCAAGCCCGGCCTGACCGAGGACGAATTGAGTGGGATTGTGGGCCAGTACGACGGGTTGATCGTGCGCAGCGGTGCGCAGGTGACCGCCAAGGTCTTGGCCAATCCTGGTCGACTCAAAGCGATCGCACGTGCCGGTGTGGGCGTGGACAACATCGACCTGACAGCGGCGACCGCCAAGGGCATCCTGGTCATGAACTCCGCGGAGGCCAGCACGATCACCACAGCCGAGCACGCGTTTACCCTGATGATGGCGCTGGCGAGGAATATCGGTGCTGCGTACAAGACGATGGCACAGGGCGGCTGGGATCGTCAAAAATTTCAAGGTACCCAACTCGCTGGCAAGACGCTCGGAGTGATCGGCTTTGGGCGCATTGGTCAGGCTGTCGCCGAGCGCGCGTTGGCGTTTGGCATGGGGGTCGTCGCGTATGACCCGTTTTTCAACGCGGCCACCGCGATGGACGGCAGGGTCAAGATGTTCAAAAAAGCTGAGGACCTGCTGCCCCACGCGGATATCTTGACGTTTCACGTCCCGCTAAACGATCAGACCCGGGGCATGCTCAACGGACAAACATTTGAGCTGTGCCGCAAGGGTGTGATGGTGGTAAACGCCTCGCGTGGCGGGGTCATCGACGAGAAAGCATTGATGGTGGCGCTGGAGACGGGCCGCTGCGGTGGCGCGGCACTGGACGTATTCGAGACTGAGCCGTTGGAGGCTGACAGCCCATTGCGTAGCCACCCGCGTGTCTTGGTCACCCCGCACCTCGGCGCCAGCACCGTCGAGGCTCAGCGTGCTGTGAGTGTTGATGCCGCCGCTTCGCTGCTGACATATCTGCGTGGCGAGGGTATCCAAGGCGCGGTTAACGCCGGTGGCCTGCGCGTGGACCTCGACCCCATCCAAGAGCGGTTTGTCCAATTGACACGACGCATGGCGTGCCTCATGAGCCCGATGATCACAGCCGGTGTGGCACAGGTGACGTTTGAACTCAGCGGCGAGGCGCTGGCGTCCTCGGCGAGCATGATTGAGCGTGTCGGATTAGTCGGGGTGTTGGGTAGCCACATGGATGTGCCTTTGAATATCGTCAACGTCAAGCACGTAGCGGAACAGCGAGGCATTAAGCTGCGCATCGTCACGAGCGAAGAGGGCAAGCTCGAAGGCCCACAGTTGGCGATCGAGGTGCGAGGCGGTGATCAGCCACACCGGATTGTAGGACGTGTGTACCACGACATGCGCCCGCGTGTGGTTGAGATCGACGGTTATCACATGGATATAGTCCCCGCAGGCGCGATGCTGCTGATCCTGAATCAGGACATGCCCGGGATGGTTGGTTTGGTGGGTACGGAGATAGGCGAAGCGCAGGTAAATATCGCCGACATGGCGATTAGCCGACGCGACGACACCGCGCTGATGGTGCTCAAGGTCGATGCGCCGGTGCCCGAGTCGTTGCTCAATAGGCTGCGTCATCGGCCGGGAATGTTGAAGGTCATCACGGTGAACTTGCCACAAGAAAACGGCTCACACGAAGATTAGCGTTACATTTTTCGCAATCGGGGCGATGGGCCAATCAGGGGGGAATATGACAGGTGCATATGCACGCGCATGTGCGTGTAAGCTGTTTTAAAACAGAATCTTATATTCCAGGATAACCTGGTCTAGATGTCGTCGCTTCGGTCTTGTAAACCATTGTGTTTGCGGTACCTGTAGAAGTAATTTCTTATGTTGTGCTCGATTATGCCGATAAAAAAACCCGCGTCGCTGCTGTCCCGTGACGACGCGGGCGTGGGTCGGAACTTACCGACCTCCTAGTGACCTCAAGACGTACAACCGTCTTGGGGTCATTTTTTATTAACTCAAACTATATTTTGAGTGACGCACAGCTTTAGTCATACTGCTGTGGCGTTTAATGTGTTCACTGAAATGAAATCATGTGACGATCTCCACCCTTCCTGATACTAAATTTGTTTGCTCACTCCACCGCAGAAACGCGTTATTCCCACAAATCATAGACATGAAGTCATATGAACTAAATGCTTCGAACAGTTTCTGGTGAATTGGTGTACTTGTCAAGCGACGCGTTTGATGTGGAAAGCAAGTGTACACACGATCCAGGTGTGTGCGGCGTATCAATTTCAGGCAGTCTTATTGGGGTAAACCTTACAGTGTGAATGGTTTTTTTAAATTTTTTCTGATTGTGCTAAAGCCGCTCTTGGAGTTGGACGATAAGTCCCGCATGCTGTCCCGAACCGTGAAAGAAGGTCCATATAATGTCAGGGCAAAATCATGCGCGGATCGGAACAATCCTCAAGGATCGAAAAGAGTTATCGGATGAACAAGTCGCATTCATCCTAGAGCACCAAGAGCATCATCCAAGACCATTCGGTGAATTGGCCGAGCACCTGTACGGCGTGAGCCATGAGGCGGTCGAGCAGGCTTGGGTCGAGCAGTACCTGAGCTACGGTACGCGGGTCGATCTACGCCGAGAAAGTGTAGACCGTAGCGTGCTGGGTACGTTCAGCAGGCGGCAGGCGTGGCAGTTTCAGCTCGTGCCTTTGCGGTGTGAAGACGGGCGGTTGCTTGTGGCGACGACGGCGGGCCGACTGCCTCGTGGGGCAGCATTTGCTTGGCGCATCGCTCGACAGCCGGTTTTTCTACTGGTCGCACCGGAAAGCCAAATCATTACATGTTTGGCTGAGCATTACCCGTGGCCTGAGATGAGTCGGGCTAAAAATTCCTACACTCGGGTGTCGCACTTTGGGCTTGATACGAGTGGCGACAAACGACGCAGTGCACCTCTCGAGGTAATCACCCGGGATGTTTACAAAATGGAAAAGCCCGTCGTTGCGGGTCGGTAGCGTGGACGTGTGCGCGGGTGATGGGGTGGATAGCTGCGCCGCTTTGTTAGGGATACGCCATCGGGAGGGTGGTTCGTCTTTACTGAGCGGCTTTGGATTTGCTATTCGGTGTAGGCAGTGACTTGCCAAGCAGATCGAGTTTACGTTGAAGGGTGGCGCTCATTTTGGCCAGGGTGGTTTCTTGTAGGTATTCCCGCAGGTGTGTGCGTAAGGATTTCCATTGGTCGTGCTCAGGGCAAGGTTGTTTGTCGTTACAGGGGTCCATGCCGACGACGCAGTGGTCAAGCTGGTCAACGCCGTCTACTGCCGCCACGATATCGTAGAGCGTGATGTGCTCGGCGCTGCGCGACAAAGCGAAACCCCCGCCCCGGCCCTTGGCGCTGGCGAGCAGGCCCTTGCGAACGAGGTCTTGGAGTATCTTGGCTACAAAGTGCCGAGGCAGATCCGTGTCGTTGCACAGTTCGTCGAGCAAGACGTATCCGTCTGGGCGCAGCATAGCGAGACGAGAAATCGCACGGATCGCGTACGCGCAAGCATTTGAGTAAATCATACGAGTGCCACCCCAGTTAAACTGAGTACCGGCTCACCTCATTACATATTATATTGGAATGCCACGGATTTTTCACGCCAGACCCTGCGAGGCTCGCTGGGTCTGTGCAGATACTCTGGCCTTTTGTTAGAGAATTGGGTTCATGACAAAACGGATCAAAAAAATAGGCGTGCTTACCGGCGGGGGGGACTGCGCGGGGCTAAACGCTGTTATCCGTGCGGTCACCAAGAGTGCGATCAATCAACACGGATTGGAAGTCTTTGGTATCGAGGACGGGTTTGAGGGGTTGCTGCATAACCGGATGCACCCGCTGGGTATGGAGGATGTAAGCAATATCCTTACGCACGGCGGGACGATCCTGGGGACCAACAACAAGTGCAACCCAGCCCGCTACCACGTCGAGGTCGACGGCCAAATGCAGATACAGGACCTGTCTGAGCAGGTGATGGGGCACATTAAATCCAGATCGCTCGATGCCCTGATCGTGATTGGTGGGGACGGGACCATGGCGGTCGCGTCAAACTTCGCACGCAGAGGTGTGAATTGCATCGGCGTACCCAAAACGATCGACAATGACCTGGAGAGCTGTGACGTCACGTTTGGCTTTCCGACTGCCTATTACGTGGCGACCGAGGCGCTCGACCGTATCCATACCACCGCGGCCAGTCACCATCGCGCTATGCTCGTTGAGGTGATGGGACGAAACGCGGGTTGGATCGCGTTGTACGCCGGCGTCGCATCGGGTGCGGACATTATCCTTATACCCGAGATCCCGTTTAGCATCGACAAGGTCTGCGAAAAAGTGACCGACCGCTCAAGACATGGAAAGCGGTTTAGCATCCTTTGCGTAGCTGAGGGCGCTCGGCCTATCGACGGCGAGCAGGTGGTCGCGCGGTACGACCACACCAGTGCCGATCCCGTGAGGCTAGGCGGGATCAGCAGGATCGTCGCCGACCAGATCGAAAAAATGACCGGTATCGAGACGCGCACGACGATTCTCGGTCACATCCAGCGGGGCGGCTCACCAATTCCCCAAGACCGTCTGCTCGCCACCGCGTTTGGGCACGCTGCCATCACCACGCTGATGGCGGGCAAGGAAAACCGCATGGTCGTCATGCAAGGTCGAAACGTCACCGACATCAGCCTGTACGACGTGGTGGACAAGCAGCGGCTGGTGCCGATGGACCATCCATATATTCAGGCGGTCCGTGATATGAGCATCTCGTTTGGGGATTAAAGTGAGCACCATCCATTGCGTATTTTTTCAGGCGTAACCCAGGCCTGCGGAGTCTGTATGTGGTAAGATTAAAGGTTTGGCCGCTCCGTGGTGGGGTGGCGGTTTTGTGAAGGGGAGGCCCGATATGGCCAAGCAACCAGACATTCAAACCTTACCGGGCACAGAGTTGTTCGAGGGTTTCGACTTGGGCACAGGCCACTGCGCGGTCGTTGGGTTGCAGTGGGGTGACGAGGGCAAGGGTAAGATCGTCGACCTGTTCGCCCGGAAGTACGACCTGATCGTGCGGTACAACGGTGGCGCCAACGCTGGGCACAGCGTACAGGTCGGAGCTGATCGTTACGCGCTGCACCTGATACCCTCGGGCATCCTGTACCCCGATAAGTTCAACGTCATCGGCAACGGCGTGGTGATCGACCCGGTTGTGTTGATCAAGGAGATCGAAGGCCTGCGCCAGCGCAGCGTCGAAGTCGCGGCTAATCTCCGCATCAGCAATCGTGCACACGTCGTGCTCCCGTACCACCACCTTCAAGATCAACTGTATGAAAGCGCGTTGAGTATCCTGCGTGGCGACGGAGAAAAGATCGGCACGACGGGCCGGGGTATCGGGCCTTGCTACGCTGACAAGGCACTTCGGTCGACCGCGATCCGCGTCGGTGAGCTTGCCGACGCCGACCAGCTCGCCTCAAAGCTGCAACTCATCGTTACGATTAAAAACGCACAGCTTGCTGCGCTGGCGCAACAGTGCGGTCAGGACTTCGAGCCGTTTGACGCCGATCAGCTTTGCGAACAATACACGCAGCACGGCCGGACTTTGTCCCAGCACGTCTGTGATACCACTCGCTTGTTGCACGAGTCGATGGACGCTGGCAAGCAGGTTTTGTTCGAGGGTGCGAACGCGACCTTGCTGGACGTCGATCACGGGACGTACCCGTTTGTGACTTCGAGTAATTGCTCGACGCTGGGCATTTACGCTGGCGCGGGTGTGCCGGGATCAACTGTGGGGGCTACGGTCGGGGTGATGAAAGCCTACTCGACGCGCGTGGGCGGCGGACCCATGCCTACCGAACTACACGACACAGTGGGCCAGCGTATCCGTGACGTGGGGCGGGAGTACGGCACGACCACGGGCCGACCAAGGCGGTGTGGCTGGCTCGACCTCGTGGCTGTGCGATACACCGCTAAACTTAACGGGGTTAACAACATCTGCCTGATGCTGCTCGATGTGTTAGCGGGGCATGAGATATTAAAAGTATGTGTGGGCTACAGGTACGCGGGCGGTGAGGTCGATGCATTCCCAGCCGATGCTGGCACGCTCGAGGCGGTCGAGCCGATCTATGAAGAGATGGCTGGGTTTGACCAGGAGGTCACGGAGTGTCGAGAATTTGACCAGTTGCCCCCTCAAGCCAGAGCTTATGTCGAAAAGATCGAGCAACACGTGGGCGTGCCGGTGGGTATGATCAGTGTCGGACCCCGGCGTGATCAGGTCATCGTGCGGTGACATGCGGCAGTGAGGGGAGCGAGGGGTAGCCTAAACGTCTACGCGACGGTTTAAGGTTTATGGACATGAGTGATTTTTCAGCACATCCTGTTTCTGACGATGCTGACCGTCGAAGCGGAAATACACCCGGTGCCACAGCCGTGGCCAGTGACAGTGCGGCTGCGAGCCGCGCACAGCAGACCGAGGCGTCGATGGCGGCACTGGGGCTACCCCAGGAGGTATTGCCCCGCCACATTGCGATCATCATGGACGGCAACGGCCGATGGGCACGGGGACAGGGTAAGCCTCGTATCTTCGGCCACCAGCAGGGCGCCAAGGCTGTGCGTGCCATCGTCACCCAGTGCGCACGGCTCGAGTTGGACGTGCTGACGTTGTACAGCTTTTCAATCGAAAATTGGAAGCGTCCCGGCGATGAGATCGGGTTCCTCATGGACCTCTACGTCCAGTACCTGATCGCTGAGCGTGAAGAGATGATGGAAAACAACGTGCGCTTTGTGCAGGTCGGTAGGCGTCAGGGCCTGCCCCAGCGTGTCCTGGACGAACTCGACCAGACCATTGATACCACCAAGGCGAATACCGGTCTGACCCTCGCGTTGGCGCTGAACTACGGCTCACGGACCGAGATCACCGACGCCGTCCGGGCCATTGCCCAGAAGGTCAAAGCCGGCCGACTCGATCCTGACGCCATCACCCAAGACACCGTTAGCAATCATCTCTACACCGCGGGTCTGCCCGACCCGGACCTGATGATTCGCACCGCAGGTGAGATGCGCGTCAGCAATTATCTACTCTGGCAGATCAGCTACGCGGAGCTTTACGTCAGCGACGTCTGTTGGCCCGATTTTACAAGCGAACACCTGTACCAGGCGATTCGTGCCTACGCCAGCCGACAACGCAAATACGGTGCGGTGGTCGACCCGTAACTTAAAATTGATGCGATTTTTTGCAGCGTTTAGACCACCGGCCCCGGCAGGAGTTTGCCAGGTAGGGTTTCCCGCGCACGGCTATCCTCGATGACCACCTGCCCCGCCTTGACGACGTGCCGGGCACACTCAAACATCCGCTGCGGATCAGCAGTGTCGTGCTCGTAGACCGCGATGTCAGCATCGGCGCCGGTGCCCAGGTGCCCCTTGTTTTTCAGGCCAAGGGCCTTCGCCGGCGCGGCACGCGTGATTGTCGCAACCTCCTGGAGCGTCAATTCGCGTTTGATGTCCTTGAGTCGGCTGTGCTGTGAGGCAACGGGGTGGGCGGCTGCCAGCGTCCGGTCGCGTAGCGGCTTGTTGCACAGCCAAGCGATGATCTGCGGGTACGCCCAGAACGGCCCGCCGTTGGGGTGATCAACCGACAGCGTGACCTGCTGCAGGTTTTTGTATAACAGCACAAGCTCCAAGCCCGTCGCCCACATGAGGCTGTGGATAGGGTTTTTCGGTTCATACTCGATCCGTAACGGTCCCTCGGAAGCGGGCTCGTCGGGTCCGTATAATTGTTCACGTAGGCGGTGCTCAAGGGCTATGTCGCCTGTGATGGCCCACGCAGGCCCGAAGACGATTTGGCCCACGTCGAGTGTGACGTTGGGGTGGCGACTCAGGTACTCGCACATCCGGTCCGCAGCACTGGTGTAGTCGCCGTCGTCTGTTTGGCTGTAGCTGTAAAACTGTGCGTGTGCCAGGTGCACGCGGCTACCCTCGAATACGTCCAATGCGTCAAGGGTCGAGTAAACGTTGCCCGGTAGGCCCAGATGGTAGCAGTGCAGGTGGGGCGGGTGGGGCAGCCCAAACTGGTCGGCTGCAACAGACATCAACTTCATAATTCGCCGGGGCGTGACGCGTGTGCCGCCGATGGCTTGATCGAGTGACGTGGGCTCCTCGTGGCAGTGGCGATAGTGCAGCACGCCACCCGGATTGACCATCTTGATGCCGTAAGCGCCCGAGTCGCGCAGCAGCGATGCGATTAATTCAATCGCAGCGGCGTCTTGGTCGCGATTCAACAGGTCGATGATCGGTTTGTGATTGCCCAGCTCAAGCAGGAACCCTGCGTCCAGGTTGACCGCCTCACACAGACGGCGGGGCGTGTCGGGCAGTTCGTCCAGCTCGACAGCCGCTTCGATTATGGTGGTGTAGCCCATAGCGCTGTATCGGTGCCCAGCTTGGGCAGGGGTCGGGACGATCAGATCGCCCGGCTCGGTTTGCACCTGGCGGACCGCGTCGAGCGAGGGGCCCGCTACATGAGTATGAATATCAATTCCCCCGGGCATTACCACGCACCCCCGAGCGTCGAGCCGCGTCACAGCATCGGGCCCGATACCTCTTGGCAGCGCGGAGACGATCCGATCGCCTTCGACGAAGACGTCTCGGGTCTCGCCGTCGATGCCGTTAACAGGATCGTACACCCGGCCGCCCACGATTTGGAGGTATTGGCTCATGAGATTCAAGCAGAGATATAGGCCAGCTCACCGCTAGACAAGTGTAAAACCGCATCGCAGAGCGAAACAGATTCAAATTTCACCATTACCATTGATGATGTGGCGACGCGCGGTTATCGTGCATATTCGACCGTGCGCATTTCGCGCAGGACGGTCACGCGGATCTCGCCGGGAAAGGTCATCTCGTCGCTGACACGCTTGGCGATGTTACGCGCGACCACCACGCTGTTGGCGTCGTCGACCGACTGCGGGTCAACCACGACACGCACTTCTCGGCCGGCCTGGATCGCGAACGCCTGCTTGACGCCTTGCATACTGTTGGCAATCGTTTCGAGCTGTTCGAGCCGTTTGATGTACTTCTCTAGCGTCTCGCGGCGTGCGCCGGGTCGTGCTCCGCTGATCGAATCGGCGATCGCGACGATCGGTGTGTAAGGCGTGGTAGCGGGGATGTCGTTGTGGTGGCCGGCGATCGCGTTGAGTACCGCTTCTTTTTCACCGAATTTCTTGCAGAAGTCGGCTCCGATCTTCGGGTGGCCGCCTTCCACTTCGTGGTCCATGGACTTGCCGATATCGTGCAGGAACCCACACCGCCGAGCGATCGTCCCGTCGAGTCCTAATTCGTCAGCGACGACCTGGCACAGGTACGCGACCTCGATCGAGTGGCGTAGGATGTTCTGCCCGTAGCTGGTGCGGTAGTGCAGCCGACCCATCATCTCGGAGATTTTCGGGTGTAGGCCCTGGATGTTGGCCTCGATGCACGCGTCTTTACCGATCTTGATGATCCGCTGGGCCATCTCTTTTTGCATCTGCTCGACGATTTCCTCGATGCGCGTCGGGTGGATACGCCCGTCTTCGAGCAACTTCCGCAGTGATTCGGCTGCGATAGCCCTACGAACGGGGTCGAAACACGATACCACGACCACGCCTGGCGTATCGTCGACGATCACGTCCACGCCGGTGGCCTTCTCAAATGCGCGGATGTTACGCCCCTCGCGGCCGATGACGCGACCCTTCATGTCGTCGCTGGGGATGTCGATCGCCGAGACGGTGTTCTCTGCGGTGTGATCCGAGGCGTACCGTTGAATAGCCTGGAGGGTGATCCGCAGAGCGTTTTCCTTTACTTGCTCCTCGGCTAGGTCCATCTCGCGTTGGATGATCTGGGCGGCTTCGTGCTGAACTTCCTGCTCGATGAGCTTGAGTAATTCCTTGCGAGCGTCGTCTTCGCCGAGCTTGCTGACTCTCAATAGGGTGGTTATCTGCTCCTGGGTCGAATCAGCGAGGACCTTTTCGTGTTTGGCGATCAGATCGTCGAGTTGAGCGTCGCGTGTGGCAACGGTCTCTTCACGCTGTTTGATCTTGGCGTCAAGGTCCTCAAGGTGACGCTCCTTGGTGGCCAGCACGTCGAGTTTGCGGTCGAGGCCGTCTTCTTGTTTGGTTAGGCGTCGCTCGGCGTCTTTGAGTTCGTTGCGGTTCTGGCTGATCTCTTTTTCGAACTCTTCACGCCGTTTAGCCAGATCGTTGCGCGTGTCCAATTCAATCTGTTTTTTGAGGGTCTGGGCTTCGCGTTCAGCGTCCTCTAGGAGCCGTTTCGCCTGCACTCGAGCGTCTGCAACGATCCGGTTGCCGACGAGCTTGCCCAGTATTACCGTGGTAGCCACACCGATCGCGATACCGACCAGAGCCATTCCCAGCCCGGCTGGTGACAATATATCTGCAAGGAATAAAACCGTCATCTGCGCCGCCCCTTTCTATGCCGATCCGTTTCCCAAAGTGAAACAGAGTTAGACCGGCTTTTAGGCACGTGAACAGGGCGGATTGCGCCGACTCAGACCGCTTTCGTCGGCGCGAGTGGAGTCTAGCGGTGAGGTCGATCAGTCGGTAGCAAAAGACGATGGGGCTACTTTGCGTTTCGGTACCTATTGAGGCGTTGGGGCGCGACGGATCGGGTAGGCGCATCTTGATGCGCAAAGGTCTCCAAGCCGTATCGGCCACAACGCAAGGTGAAACAGGCGTCACAATAAATCTGGTCTAGTACCGGTTGTACACAAAAGTGTGAAATCATCGTCAATCTATCCCGTCTTTCGACGGCCGGACATTGCCGTCTCGCAGCGTTGCCCAGGCTGATCGGCCGTGACGCTAGGCTTCAAATCGCCTGGCACGTGCCGGTTGTTATTTCGTTCATCGTTTACATCAAGCACATTAATCGAACTATAACTATTAGAATAGTAAGGCGTGATGTCTTGATAGGTCAAGTGGGTCCTCTAAGGTGACGGATCGGTTGGTCGTGAATGGACGTGCGTCGCAGCGGTTAGGCGTTGGCGTAGCGAGTTTTTCTAACCCCTAGCCAAACAAGCGTTTCGAACCAGAGCACACTTACGCCCAGCAGCACAGCCGACAAGATTACGTCGGCGGCGAGCGTATACGGGCCCCATTTTGGGTTCCAGTATCTCATCAGATACCCTTTTTCAGCCGCCAGTTGTGCCAACGCCATCAGGACGATGGCCGGCACCCAGCCCACCGCAGCGTAGCAGGCGATCCGCTCAGCCAAGGCAAACTCCGCACGCCAGCCACGTTTTCGGCTAAAGAACCATACGCCCAGCACCTCGGTGTATGTCGCTGCGGGCACACCGATCACCACCGCTAGTCCCCATATCCAAGGCTCACGCACTCCCTGAATCGCGAATACCCAGTACACCCCAACTCCCAAACCGATCACAAATGTCAGCAGAAATATCCGGTCGCGCAGGTTAGACCCGCTCACACGCAGCCGACGGAAGCCGATCCCCGGGCGAAACCACAGCAGCAGTGCCGTGGTTAGCCAGTTGCCCACACCCGCGCCGCGTTGCCAGGGCAGACCCGGCCGATGTACGGGTGATGAGTTGCTCACCGCCTGGCCACATTCGGGGCAGGCCTGGTCGGCGCTCAGGCCCCGGAGGCGGTAGCCGCAGTGTTCGCACAGCGACCGTGGTCCCGGGAAGGCGTCAGGTGGTGTCGGTGGGTGTTCGTGATCCATAGCGGCTCGTGTCCGTCCATTTTACGCTCAATTTTAAATTGACCCACGACCCGTCGGAAAAGAATTGATGTTGGCGGTCTGCGTCTGTGGATCGGTTCGCTACACTACGGGCTATGGTCCATGTCATGCTGCTAATGATCGTCGGCGGGATCGGCTTGACCGGTGCGGTCAGCGATCCCAAGCAGGTCACGCTCCGCTGGCTCCGCTTGGGCGGGCTCATAGCCGTGTCGCTTTTGGCCGTTGAGATGACGGTCAGCCTGCTCGACACGTCCGCAGGCCTTGACGCGGGGGGCGTGACCCAGGTCTGGTGGCTTGGGGTGGGGTTAGCTTCGGTGTGTGTGGCGCAGCTCGTGGTTGTGCAATTGGGCTATGCCCGGGCCGCGAGGCTGGGTTCCATGCTGGTGTTCTACTTAGCAGGATTGGCGGTGGTCGGGCTGTTGGCCGATCAGGCGGCGGCAATACACCCTTCCAAGGCAGTGGCATCCCGCGTCGATACGCTGGTTGTAGCCAACGTCGTGGGTTTTGGTTTGGCGTCGAGCGCGTTGTTTGCGACGGGGTTGCTAGGTGGCTTTCTCATGACGATGCTCCTGGGCCACGCCTACCTCACTGCTGGCAACGAGATGACGCAATCGCCGTTTCGACGCCTCGTGTGGATGTTAGCGGCGCTGCTGGCACTGCGCGCGGTGACGAGTGGCGTGTTCGGCTTGTGGCCTTATTTTTCGAGCACATCTGAAAATGTGATGCCCATGGCACGTATGTGGGACACGGTGATGGTCACAGCCCGTTACGCAGTGGGCGTGATTGTCCCGGGGGTGTTTGTGTACATGATCCATGACTGCGTGCGCCGCCGGGCGAATCAATCAGCTACAGGCATACTCTACGTAGCCACGGTGTTGGTCGTGCTGGGAGAGGGGATCGCGTTAGCGCTTTTAGGATCGACAGGTTATGTGTTCTAGAAGTTGTTTCAAAATCCCTCTCCCCTGTCCAGGGGAGGGGTTGGGTGAGGGGTGAAACCCTCGCAAATCATGGACACACGATCCTCCCCTTATACGCATTGCGTATGATTCTAGCGCGTCGTAAGTGATGTAAGTTATTGTCTGCCCTGTTTTCGCGTTCGTAGACACCGCGCAAGTATTAATCTTGATTGGTACGACACACAGCCACGTTGGACGATCTTATTTCAAACAAGCCACACACGCACTGCTCCTATTCAGGTGCGATGGTGCCCGTTGTCATAGCTGAAAATCATCTCGTTCACACTCGGTCATAGGCCTTGGAAGATGATGCGTAGGTAAACCCAGTTGGCTTGGTACCGTAGTATCCTTTCGCTGTAGCTGATGATGCCGTCGCCGTTGGTATCGTACAGCAGGCCGTTTGATGACTGCGTGTTCGTGGCTAACAGCATGTCCAGGACTGTCATCACGGTGTCGTCGGCGACGCCGAACGGTTCACCGTTGCTGCCCACGTTGATGGTCGAGACGCCCAGTCCGTTCGTGCTGGTCACGAAGCCGAACTGCTGTGCCGTCGTGCCCGCGAGGGTTTCGTTGGTCACGTATGTCGACAATGCGACGGACAATGTCCTGGCTTCGAGCAGCCGAGGCCTAGGTGTAGAGTGCCACCGGATCAGGCTTCTTCGTACCAGGTGACGGTAGGACGATGCGATCTGGGCGTTGGTCAGACCGGCCAAGTCTCCGTACATGTTCGGGAACGTGGCGGCGAGCCATTCGCCCAGTTGTGTAGCCGTTGATCCGCCGTTGAGCGATTTGATCAGCGCTTGGCCGTGGTACCTGCTGAGCCAGAACCCGATCGTCGCCGTTTGGCCGTCCGCGATGGAGGCGCCCGCCTCAGGGCGCTCGCCAAAGTTGTAGTTCATACCCAGTGATTCGGGGCCGGGCAGCACGACACTGGAAAACGTGTCGTTGGCCGAGACCGTACCGATGGGTGTGGGGCTATCGTTGACGGTTCCTAGCACGTCGATGCCGTCTTCAAATCCCGTTGGTTGTGTTTCGGTGATCGTGTAGTCACCCGGTCGCAGCCCGATGAACGCATACATCCCTTCGATGTCGGTTAGTTCGCTCACGACGCTCACCACATTGCCCCGGTCATCCGTGCCGGTCAGGTTTACCGTTACATTCTCAATCGCGGTCTCGTCGAAGTTCGCCACGCCATCGTTATTGAAGTCCTCCCAGACTAAACCTTGGATGACCGATGGGCGGATCTCTGCGAAGTCATAGCCGCTGGCGTCCGCATCGCCCGCCTGCACCGTGATACTTGTGATTTCGTTGCTGTCCTGCGTGTTGTCCACCGTGCCGCCTAGGGTTCCTGCGGTTTCGTTGCCGTCGAGATAGTCAAAGGCAAACCCGCTGGCTACGTTGGGGTCTGCTTGCTCGACCAAGCTGTAGCTGCCCGGGGCCACGTCTCCGAATGTGTAATCCCCGTTCGAGTCTGTTACAGCTGTGGCGACGACCAAGCTCGATACGTTGTCGACAAGGTCGATGTTGACGTTTTCCAGCCCGGCGTCGAGGCCGTCCACAATGCCGTTGTTGTTTAAGTCGTCGAACACCCGCCCGACGATGTCCGGGTGGTTGAGAAGATCGATCGTGATGGTCGCGGTGTCGGTCTCGTCACAGATGTCGTGGACCTCTACGATCAGGCTCAGGCTTGCGACGAGTTCGAAGTCCAGTTGGCTACCGTCCGCGACGGTGATCTGGCCCGTGTTGGCGTCGATGGCAAACGCTGTGGCTCCTGTCCCGCCGATGATGCTGTACGTCAGCACGTCGCCGGTGTCCGGGTCGCTGGCCGCTACCGTGGCGATTAGTGTGCCGTTGGCGGTGTTCTCTTCGACGGTAAACAATTGGTCGTTGACGATTGGTGCGTTGTTGGCCCCACCGCCACCGAAGACGATGTAGCTTTGACCTGAGGATAATCCGTTGGGGTCAGCGGTAAGGGCACCGATGATGATGTCACCGGTACCGTCGCCGTTGAAGTCGCCCGCAGCGCTAACCGAGATCCCGGATTGGTCGCTTGGATTGATACCGTTAAGCACCACGCCCGCGGTGCTCATACCCGACTCGATGTCAGCCAGATTGATTTCAGCTGCAAACGCGCCGTCAATTACGGTGTCTTTTCCGAATACGACGAATGTTTGCCCGCTCTGGTCGTTATCGAATACGTCTGCGTTGTCGTCGTTGGGGTCGGCGCTGCGTGCGCCGATGATCAGGTCGGCTACACCGTCACCGTTGAAGTCGCCCGCAGTGCTGACCGACACGCCGGTCGAGTCGTCTGCACCGATGCCGTTGATCGCGAATCCGGTGCTGCCGTCGCCGCCGTTGGTGGTTAGCAGGGAGGACAGTTCGATGTCTCCGTCCGCTGTCCCGTCTGCTAAGTCAAGTGCCGCGAGGTTTGCCGAGCCGCCGAACGCGACGTAAACCTGTCCAGAACGTAATTGCGTGGCTGTATTAACCGGCGCTGCGATAACTAGGTCGTTGATGCCGTCGTTGTTGATATCGCCTGCTGAGCTGACCGAAAAGCCAGCCCGGTCTTGGTCGTTGATGCCGGTAAACGCGATGCCCTTCGAGGTGGGCGTGCCATCGAACAGGCTCAGGTCCACGCTGGCGCCGATCGCGGCGCGGGTGTTACCGAAAATTAGATACGCCTGCCCAGGATTTGAAAAAGGGGTATTCCCAGCAGTAAAGGCGCCGATGATGATGTCGCCGAATGCGTCGCCGTTGACGTCGCCTGCGTTACTGACCGAGATGCCAAGAAAATCCGAACTTCCCTTGCCATTGATCACAAAGCCGTCGGTCCCGTCCAGGGGCGTAACGCCAAGATTGATTATGGACGCAAAGGGAGTGGCGACCGTGTCTTTGCCGTATATGACGTATGCAGCACCGTCGAAGCCGTTGGCTTGGTTGGCGCCGATAATCACGTCGCCAAATCCGTCGTTGTCAATATCGCCTGCTGAGCTGACGGAGGTGCCGAAGCGATCGCCGATGCTAAGCGTCCCTTGCTCGCCGAAGACCTTGAAGCCGTTCGCCCCGTTCAAATTGTTTAGATCAATGCTGCCGTCCGTAGTCCCGTCGGCAAGGTCGAGTGATTGAAGGTTGGTCAATCCACCGAAGACAATATACGCAGCACCGGGCCTGCCCACGGAGGGTGTGGTGCGGAACGCATTCGATGCACCGATGATAATGTCAGCTTCACCGTCTCCGTTGACGTCACCCGCAGCGCTGACCGACACGCCGACGGAACCGTTATCGGTGGGCATTTCAAAGATGTAGCCGTTAAGCCCGTCTATCGTGGACAATTCGAATGTAGCCGATTGTGAGGGCACGCTCGGCGTGGTGTCTGCTGGTGTCGTGTCTTTGCCGAATAACAGGTAAGCCGCACCGGAACGCGTTGCTTGGCCATTGAATCCGTCGGCACCGATGAGGACGTCTTCGATCCCGTCGCCGTTGACATCGCCGGCATTGCTGACCGCAAGGCCGGAAAAATCAGACGCGGCCTCGCCATTGATCACGATGCCCGCCGATCCGTCGCCGCCATTTATAGGTAATAGGTCTGAAAGGTTTGGCCCGAAACTCGCTGACAGCAGCACCCGTGACTCGAGCGGCTCCAACCCGTGTGAGGCATAATCGTCAGCAGCTAGCTGATCTACTGTTTGACGCTGGGGCTTACGTTGCCGATGCAGCACACCGGTATAGAGTGAGTTGAGCCATTTGAATGCGCGAGAGCCAGGTGCCAACATTACGGTGTCCCTTCGAAGTGAATTGTGTTGGCCTTCATGCGATGGGCTGTGTCGCCCATCATTGACAGCGTGAAGTGAAACCAACGGATTTGATTCATGAAAACGTGCAAGCTCGATTTGGAGATTGATGAAATGACATGAAGACAAATCGTCGCACGTTTCGGTTTGATTTGCGATCCCCTGTACAGGGTAAAAATCAATGTTTTCCTGAACGAAAGTATTGATTTCTTAAGCGTGCTAAGAGTTAATCGTAGGTTTTATGGAGTGCGTTTTTGCCGAGTTTACCCAGACTACCCAGATTGACATCGTTTCAACGATATCCGGGCAAAGCGCACGCGACTTGCCAATAGCCGTTAATCAAACTTGAAAACAAAAAAAACAAAAAAGTACCAAAACAAAAAAGTACCAGGAACCTTTTTACGCGGGGATCAATTACTCAGCCATTGGTTTTGCGGGTCTGCCCCTTGGCCTCATGGTGGTTTCTAACGCCCAGGCCTTGACCCGATTAGCGACCCACCGCTTGGTTCCAAAGGGCCTGCTGCGAACAATACTTTTCCGGATAGCTTCTAACTCTGCTGCCGTCTGAGCTTGGTTGACGCGTTGAACCCAATTACGTGGCCGCTGCACGGGCCAAGCGCTAAGCGCGGGCAGGTCCTTGTCATCCTTCGGATGGCGGCGACGCCACAAGCTACCCCATTGCCACAGTTCCGCCCGCTCGACGAGGTTCGCCCGGACCGGGTTGCGCTCGACGTATCGCGCCACAGCCAAAAAATGATCGTCCCTCGACACCAGGAACGATTTATACCGCCCCTGATAAATATGCCCCCGGCCGGCATCGTGACGATGCGCATGAACACGCTGGGTATGGGTCAACGTCAGCCACCGCACCCATTTGGCCAGTTGACCATCTTGCCTGGGCCAAACGACCAGGTGCCAGTGGTTGGGCATCAGGCAGTAAGCCAACAATCGCACCGGCACACGTTCCACTGCTTGGGCCAAGATTTTTTCAAAAGCAGCGTAATCACCAGCCTCGGTGAACAGATCATCCCGGCCATTGGCGCGGTTAAGCACGTGGTATACATAACCGCCTACATCTACACGCGGGGATCGTCCCATATTGAACGAAAAGGATAGCCGCCAAATGCCCCGGCGTCAAAAGTAAGGTTCCTGACACCTTTTCTCCTCACCTTTTCTCCTCTGACACCTTTTCTCCCCCACCTTTTCTCCTCTGGAACTTTTTTGCGCACACCTTTTCTTTCTCCGAGCCATCAAAATAAACACGAAATCGGTAGACTCATCCCTATAGATACGGCTATAATATGTATGTTCATAGTTGATGTTAGAGCCGTCATTTCAGGACAAAATTTCTTACCGATACCGAAAACCCTTGATGGAGGAAATCTCTTGGCAGTCGTGGCAATCGAGGAGGATAGCGAGAATGTGTAATTATTATTTTGCCAAGACTTGCAGTGTTGGCCTACTCTTGTCGCCATCCGTGGGCTTTGCAATATATACGGGGATATTGACAGGATGTGCGTCTAATCCAGTCGGCCAGATTGCTTGGCGTCCCCCCACACCGAATTTTAACCACATGTATATTGTTGAGAACATAGATAGTGAGACGCCTGACAACGACGGCGCAGATCGTTCAAAAATGAAGACTGTAGTACCACCACGCGAGCTATCACCAGCAAGCTATACTGCCAAAGAACAGGGGCAGAATGAGAATTACGCCAATATTGTCCAGGAGTTGAAACCTCTTGCCGAACAAGGAGATGCCTATACTCAATACCTGATAGGCATGTTCTATCGACATGGGTTAGGTGTCCATCAGGACTATGAATTAGCATTGTATTGGCTCAGTCTAGCCGCCGAGCAAGGGGTGGAAGTAGCTTATAATGAATTGGGTGTTATGTACGGCAAAGGTCTAGGAGTTTCTAATAATCTTATTTCTGCACACATGTGGTTTTACCTAGCAGCATCACACGGAAATGTACGTGGACAAAAGAACAGAGAATTAATTCAATCACAAATGTCTTCATCACAAATTGAAGAGGCACAAGATTTAGCCAGAGAATGGATGGAGATGCACGCAGATTAAAAGCCGCTTCTGACCTGCCTTTCTGCGATCCAAAGGTTCCAATTTAGGAACTTCGAAGTGGATCGGAATGAGGGGGCAGGTCAGACTGTTATTCATCAACTTTGCTAATAGGTTTGGTCAGACTGAGTGGTAAGTTCAAATGAAAATGGGATAATGAAAATTAACTTTGCTAAAACACTCGTACTCTTGTTGTGTTGCTCATATGTCACTGCCTGCTCAGTAGGTATGGCCATGAGCGGCGAAGAGCAAAAAGACACTTCGATACTGTTTCTTGGTTCTCCCCGTGATGTTGTATTTGCAAAATTAGGGCCACCGGAAACCACGACCACAGATGAGGCTGGAAACTATGTCGATAGCTACAAAATCGTTAAAGGCAACGCCCCCAGCGTAGGCCGCGCTGCGATGCACGGCGCACTTGATGTTCTCACCATAGGTATATGGGAGGTAATAGGTACTCCGGTTGAAATGGGGGCGGCCAACGAGGATCACTTTCGATACGTAGTTTTCTATGATTCACAGCAAAAGATCAAAAATATCCAGCAAATAGAAGTTGGCAAAGACAAGTGACCTGCTCTGAGAGAAGAAAAGATGGAGAAAAGGTGTCAGGAACCAATTACACGGTCACTGGTGGGGTGGTTTTTTACGTTAAGAATTATACCCATCGTAAAATGTAATGGCCTATTCTCTTTGGGATGTGGCCTTGCATCGTAAGTATTTAGACGACTTGGACGCGGACAAAAGTCACGTGATGCGTATTACCCAGCTAATTCATCCATTTTCTTGGCGAGCTGGATATCGAGGCTGGTGATGCCGCTCGCGTCGTGCGTGGTCAGGTCGACGGTTACGGTGCGATAGACGTTAGACCATTCGGGGTGGTGATTCATCGATTCGGCAACCAGCGCGGCGCGGGCCATAAATCCAAACGCTTCGACGAAGTCCTTGAACTGATATTGGCGGTGTAGCTTGCCGTTTTCCATTGTCCAGTTGGGTAGTGATGACAGTTCTTGTTCGAGCTGTTGTGCGGATAGTTTCGCGGGGCGTGTCATGGTGGGGCCTTTCGTAGACCCCACGAATTTATCACACTTCACGATAATACGCTTTCAGATTAATTTGTACGTATTGTCATTCAAGAAAAGGCCCGCTCCCTGACGGTCGCGGCTCGTTACGACCACACACGGATTTATCTGAATGCGTAAATTTGTGGCTGGAGATGAGTAGGGGGGTATGGAGGCGTATAAGTCAGGCGTGGGCTGATCGTGGTGCTGACGGCTGAAAGTCGATCGCGTCGTCGGGAGCAGCGGTGATCCGTAGCATCCGTTCGAGCGCGATCAGCGACCAGTGCTTGACTTGTTGGGGCACCTTGATCTGGTTTACCACTGTGTCCTTAGCTAAGTTGTCGAGCACCCACAACAGGTGTGGCATGTCGATCCGGTACATCGTGGTGCACAGACACTGACAGTCGCTGAGCATGCGTACGGAGATGCCGCGCTTGGCTGCCTGCTGTGATAATCGGTTGACCAGGTGCACCTCGGTACCGATTGCCCAGCGCGTGCCGGGGGTCGCGTCTTCGATGGCACGGATGATCCCTTCGGTCGAGCCGGTCATGTCGGCTTTTTGCGCGACCTCGTAGCAGCACTCGGGGTGGACGATCACGGTTACGTCGGGCCATTTGGCGCGTGCCTGGTCGACGTGTTCGGGGCGGAATAGCTTGTGGACCGAGCAGTGGCCCTTCCACAGCAGAAACGTGCACCGTTCAACGTCGTCCTGGGTTAGCCCGCTCAGTGGGTCGGGCGACTTCGGGTCCCACACGCACATGTCGGTTAGGGGATCGTAGCTCATGGTTGCGGCGGTGTTTCGGCCCAGGTGCTGATCGGGCAGGAACAATATTTTGATCGACTCGTCGGGTGCCAGGGGTTGGTCGCCGCCTGCCAGTGCCCATTTAAAAACCTTGTCGCAGTTCGAGCTGGTGCAGACCGCTCCGCCGTTTTTTCCGCAGAATGCTTTGATGGCGGCGGTGCTGTTCATGTAGCAGATCGGGACGACCCTGCTCCGGAATCCCGACTGCCGCATCGCCTCGTGGACCTGTTCCCAGGCATCGACGGTGTCGTCGTAGTCGGCCATGTCGGCCATGGAACAACCCGCGCCCAAGTCGGGCAGGATCACCGTCACGGCGTCGGGCGTGAGGACGTCGGCACTCTCAGCCATGAAGTGCACACCCGCGAAGACCACGTATTGCGCCCCGGCCTGCTCGACGCGCTGGGCGGCGAGTTGGCTGAGCTTAAAGCTGTCGCCGGTGAAGTCGGCGAATTGGATTACGTCGTCTTGTTGGTAGTGGTGGCCCAGGATCACCAGCCGATCGGCCAACTCCCGTTTACGCGCAGCGATCGCCTCGATGAGTTGGTCGTCGCTCATCGCGTGGTAGCGGTCGGGCAGCGGCGGTTGCCATAGCATGAACCTAGTCCTTTCGTACCAGACCTTTCATTATATAGGTATCGGCTCGCCCGCAGCAGGGGTGCATGAGAAATAGGGGCGGTTGGTAGTGGGGCAGTTTGAATATTTTGGCGGGAATTGTCGTTCGAAATGCTGGTGGTAAGGGGTTTTCAAAGCAGAAGAGGACCGCTCCCTGACGGTCGCGGCTCGTCGCGGTGACGCTCGGATTTACACTGACCCACTACCGGGCGGCTCGACAGCGGTTAACGCAAAGGTACAGACGGATTTGGATTAAGATAATGGCCATGAACAGGGCCATTGGTGGAATGCAATTTACGCCTGGGCGACCTATCCGGCTGCCATCGCCTCCGGACACGCTGCAGGCTCAACCCATCCAAGTCGTGTGTCCCAATCAACCGGTGATAGCCGTGGGGCAGACAGTTAGTCGGGGACAATTAATAGCCAACCGGGAACCGTCAGACACAGCCGCTTGTACAAGCCCGGTGGCTGGTGTGGTCCGAGAGGTGATCCCGGTTGGCGGTGGTGGGGAAAGCGGAGGCTCACAATCCGAAGCGCAGCAATGGGTCGTCAGAATCGAACCCGATCAGGAGAACGTGCCCACAGCGATGGACCTTGATCCGCCTCGTGAACGGCGGATCGACCATTGGCTCGACGTGATGCGCGGGATGGGACGCTGGGCGGTCCGCGACGGGGGTGTCGGGCTGGAGCCTCAACTGCGAGCAGCGCACGAACACAAGCCCGATACATTGATCTGCGTGGGTCTGGACAGCTACCCGCCGTTTCCTGTGCGCAGCAGCCTGGTGGTGAGTTTTCCCGACGACATGGTGTTCGGGACCATGATCCTTGCGGACTTGGTCGAGGCACAGCGTGTGATCATCTTGGCTTCGAGGAGTTCGACGGTGGTGCCACGGATTCGGCAGAGCTGTCGGAATTTCCAGGTGCGCCTGGTGACGTGGGATAACGTCTACCCCTGCGCAGACCCGACACTGGTGGTCTCGGCGCACACGCCTGGGGGCCGGAGACTACGTGTGGGTGCGAACCCCGTGCGCGACGTCGGTGTGATGCTGATTAATCCGTGGACAGCGATCCGTATCGCACGCTGGTTTACGCTACGACGGTTTGACATCGTTAGGCCGATGATGATCGGTTGGCCGGGGCCTGATGACCCGATGACAGCCTGCTACGCCATACCGGGTCAGCCGCTTTCGAGTCTCGATGCGCGCTTGGGTGACGCGATGAATGCAGGTGACCGGATCGTGCTGGGTAATCCCATGGCTGATCGGACGCTCACGGCTCAAACCGGGCAAGGCGGCCAGCAGATCGAGCCGGTCGTTTCTGATCATGAGATGCTTATTACAATCATGAGGCGGGTTACACCCGTTGTGCCGGAGCCTTGTATCTCTTGCGGTTGGTGCGTGGATACCTGTCCCACGGGACTGAGGCCGAATCGGCTGTATGAGTTGTGCCAGGAAGACCCGGAAAACCGCTATCTTCACCAGCAGTTGCAGTGGTGTATCGATTGCGGGTTGTGCTCGCACACGTGTCCGTCGTCGTTGCCTTTGGCGCAGACCTTTCGACAGACGGTGGCACCTTAAGAAAGCGGATCGTTGATATGCACGGGCCAATCATATCCAAACCGGCACACAGCGGCGATCGCCAGCCTCAACCAGCGGGGTTTGGCTCGGACTGGGGGCCGCCTTGGATTGGTCCGGTTTACCGGCGTGTTCAAATCGACCTGCTCTGGCTGACCTTGATGGTGCCGATGCTCGTTTTTGGTTGTCTGTTCTTTGGCTGGCGGGGGTTACTTGGGGTTTTTACCCTGACGCTTGTTACCTTAGCGACCTACATCTGTATCACTATGGTCTTGCGGTTGGCCCGACCCGAGAGGGTGCCCGACTCGAATCTTCACACCATTAATTTGGGGCTTTTGCTGGGTATTACCCTGCCGGCGATGTGCGGGACAGCCGTCGCATTGATGGGGGGTGTGCTGTTGGGTGTCGTAGCACACGGGGTGGGCAGGTCGCACCGTGTGCGAGTGCACCCGGTATCGGTGGTGATCCTGGTTTTATGGGTTCTTTTAAACGCGTGGGGTCGTGGTTCAGCCGGCGCGTGGCTGGGAGGAACCGGCTCTGCTCCCGCGGTGCTGCGTTCGGAGCGGGTAGCTGTGGGTGATATATGCGATCTGCCTACAAACGTTGATTTTCAGCCTTGGTGGTCGACCCGTCCCGTGACGGATTTTGATGCCTTGGCACGGATCGATCCTTACGGCGAGTGGTTGTTGCAACAAAAACTCTTGTTGCGCGACCCATCGTCGTTACCAAATATGCTCGGCGCTGGTCGGCTGCAACCCGTGGGTGAGTTGGTGTTGGGCGTGGTGCCGGGGTCTTTCGGAGCAACTAGCAGAGGGTTGTTGATCGCTTTGGGGATGTACCTGATGTACCGCCGTTTGTCGTGGTGGCCCACAACCGTAGCGACGGTATTCGCGATGCTGCTGTGCCTGCTGCTGATGCCGCTGACGCATCATGGGCAGACGACCATGGTGTTGTGGCGGCTGATTGACTTGGGGCCGGCGATCTCGGTGATCTATCTTGCCTACACCTTGCTCGTGTCGCCAATGGTATTGATTGTGTTAATCCTCGCACCGCTTACGGCACCGATGGGTACACGCGGCAGGTTGCTGTACGGGCTGATCATCGGGGGCGTCATGATCCTTCTGCAATGGTCTATTGCTGTGCAGGTGAGCGGCTTCATTGCCCTGGCCGTCGCGGGTATCGCCAGCAGGCCGTTGGACTCGCTTCAAAAGAGCCGTTTCGCAGGCTAACACAAGGCTGTATCGAAGAAAGGAATCCGTTGTGACTAGAGCCGATTTCATAACTCCCCTCCCTGTCAGCGAGTGGGTAGGGGGAGGGTCGTGTGCCCATGATTTGCGAAGCTTTCACCCCTCACCCAGCCTCTCCCCTTCAGGGGAGAGGAGTTTTGAAACAGCTTCCAGGGAATTAGCCGTTTTTATCGACGGTGCCTCAAACAGAAAAGTATGGATCATCTTATTGACCGTTGTAGCCGCGGTGTTGACCGGCTGCCACGGAGCACTGCCTGCGTCGGATTTAGGCACGCTCTACACCCGTGCCGCGTCGTATCACGGGCCGGGCCGCAACCCGATCATCGTGATCCCGGGCATCCTGGGCTCAAAGCTCGTTGAGCCGCGATCGGGCACGGTCGTCTGGGGCGCATTTGGAGGCGACTACGCCAACCCACAAACGAGCGACGGTGCTCGATTGTTAGCGTTACCCGTGGGGCAAGGGGTGGCGTTAAAAAATTTACGCGATAGCGTCGTGTCGGACGGCGCATTGGATCGGCTGCGCGTGGACCTGTTGGGCTTGCCGATTGTGTTCAACGCCTATGCGCAGATACTAGAGCAACCGGCGTCAATATTTTCCATCTTGATTGGATGGTAGGTGTAACAAACATCTGTATTTCACGGCTTGCAAGCAAGCCGTGCCACCCGGTCAATGAAGATTAATGACGCCAGTTGCTCTAGGCTGTTGCCGGACATTCCCGCCCAGGCTCGTCGGACCGTGGCGCTGGACCACTTGCGCAAGTGTCTGAAGCGGGCTGAGCGGTTCGCGGCTGCGTTAGACGCGCCGGCCAAGCCGCCGGAGGGTGTCGAGATATACCTGTTCGCAGGAGACGCGGAGCCGACCGAGTCCGTCGTTTTGGTCGATCGTGCTACGGGACGGGTCTCGCTTGCCGAGTGGGCGCCGGGCGACGGCACCGTCCTGCGCAGCAGCGCAATGATGGACGAGCGGCTAGCCAAACCTTGGACGCCGCAACTGCAATCGCCGATCACTTGGCGCGGTATCTACTTCCTGTTCACCGATCACCTTGGCACAGCAGCTACCGTTTTAAACCGCGCGCCAAAGCAGTAGCCGGGGTCCACGTACCGGATTTCACACTGATATGCAGCTTGCGTTTGGGCGATAGCGATAGGAAATCGGAGCGTTAGCGTCACCTCATCTCCGGGTTTGAGGCCTGCGGTGTCTCCTGTCACCCCCACGCCATCGCTGGATAGGTCCCTGACCCGCCCGACCAGGACAGACCCGTCGGGCCTGCGCGTGAGCGCTTCGATGGAGGCGTTGACGAATGGTTCTCTGGCTAGTTTGCGTCTTTCATCCATGTGAGACGACGATCATTATACGGATGTTGTCGCCTCTTAAAATGGGGCGAGGGTCGATCTGTGTGTGGGCACCTTACGTCAACGGCATTGCCGTGTTATCGGGTGTTGCGGCAAAGTTTGTGAGGCTTTGAAATCAGACATCCTTGATAGGTTCTTCAGGTGTCTAAGGGTTATGCCGATGAAGCGTAATGCAATGAGTCAGAGCATAAACCTAAAAAGACACACGCACAGTTCCACGGGTCACGCCGTCAGGGTGGCCAGGCGGCAGGCGATGGGTACGTTGTGGGAGATGGTCTACGTCCTATCGCGAACAGGAATTGCTGTGGGCATCGGATTCATCGGTATCGGCCTATTTATGTTCGTTGCGCTGCTCTACATGGCTAGAGGCGAAGCGATGGAGAGGCTGTACTTCGGTCCCTCGATCGTCGGGATAGGGCTGTTGATCACCGTTTGCTGTCGGGTGGCGTACAGGATATCTAGGCGGCGCATCGTTCGGTATCGCTTCCGAAGACGGCGGTAATACGCATTGCGTATAGTCCTGGCGCATCGTAAGTGATGTAAGTTATTGTCTGTTTTATCTTCGCGTTTGCAGATGTCGCGCAAGTATTAATCTTGATTGGTATAACATACTTGATGTAGCGGGGTAGCGGGTGGCGTTCGTCGCCTGGCGTTTGCCACAGACTTCGACCCAATATTATTTTATAAGAGACGACCCCACAGCACCGTGGAGCGTAGCTAATGGGCGCGGCTGGATTCGAACCAGCGTAGGCATAAGCCAGCAGATTTACAGTCTGCCCCGTTTGGCCGCTTCGGTACACGCCCTGAATCGACGATAAAGACTACTGCCGTGGCACGGATGATTCAACCGGCCCGCACGACAACCCCTTTTTGGCCTTCGACACGGGCATACACAATCGGTGTGTGTGGCGAACGGGTTTCGTAGCCGTTGAATTGAGGGTGCCGACCCGCTAGCATCTTCATGACGTCTAATTACCAGTGAGAAAATCTTGTGACACCCGGTCAGGCTACAAGTTTAAACGCACAAGTCCTCGTGCTGAACAAGATGTGGATGGCCGTTCGCGTCACCGACGCCCGACGCGCGTTCTCACTGCTATTCAAGGACCTGGCCGAAGCGATCCGCGTCGACGATGGTTCATACACCCCCCACGATTTTGAGAGCTGGACCGAGTTGAGCGGGCTGCGAGATTCCTTCATGGGCGGTATCCAGGGCATCGCCGGCGACCATTACGAGTGGGTGAGAACCGTGCGGATGCACATCGCTGTGCCAAAGGTGATCCGCCTGATGGGCTACGATCGGCTGCCCGCCCAAGGCGTCAAGCTCAACCGCCGCAACATATTTGCCAGGGACCAGAACCGCTGCCAATTTTGTGGTCACCGATTCCCCATTTCCGAGTTGAGCCTGGATCATGTGGTCCCGCGTAGCCAGGGCGGCGTGAGCACATGGACAAACCTCGTGTGCTGCTGCGTGCGGTGCAATGCTCGCAAAGGTGGTCGTACACCCGTCCAGGCCAATATGAAACTCACCCGCAAGCCGGTTCAGCCTCGGCGCAACCCGGTGATTAGTCTTCGTCTGGGTTCCGATAAATACGCCAGTTGGCGTGCGTTCCTAGACCACGCTTATTGGTCGGTCGAGCTGAAATAGGTTTTCGTTTATCGGCCAAGCGGTGTGCGCGATGAGCACTGTGTGTCGGTGTGTAATCACCTCTCAATTGTCATTTTCCATGTGTCTGGTCGCGGCTATACCGACCCAAGCCTTGGGGCGGTGGTGTTCTGAATTGACGTTGGTCGGGGCAATGTTATTGGCTTGAACCACTACGCTTAGACCTATCAAGTCGCTCTTCGGGCAAACCGATGTTAAAGCAGGCAAGATAGGTAAGACAGGCGTGGTCGATTTGCGCCTTGTAGCACAAAAACCGGGATACAGGAGAGGGTACAGAGCTATGCCTTCACCCGAAGACGCATCGAAATTTGATTCGAAACAGGTATTCACCACCGGTGAAGCCGCGGAGATCTGCAAGCTCTCACAGCAGACGATTATCCGTTGTTTCGACACGGGGCGTCTGCAAGGATTCCGTGTGCCGGGTAGCCGATTCAGGCGTATCCCACGCGAGGGTCTGCTGCGATTTATGCGGGAGAACGGCATCCCATTTGATCGGCTCGACGGCGGGAAACGACGTGTGCTCGTCGTCGACGACGATCAGGAGATTATCGATTTATTCGTCGATGTCTTTAGCCGGGATAACAGGCTCGACGTCAAGACCGCTTTGACGGGTTACGACGCGGGTGTGATCACCGAACAATTTAAGCCCGACTTGATGATCTTGGACTATATGCTCCCGGACATCAACGGCAACGTCGTCTGCAAGACCGTGCGTGAGAATTCGGAACTGCGTGGGATGATGATCATCATCGTGTCAGGCGTCGTGAATCAGGACGAGATCGAGGGTTTGCTCGAAGCCGGCGCGGATGAGTTTATTAAAAAACCGTTCAACATCGATCAGCTTCTAAAGCGCGTCCACGCCATGCTTGAGTTGTGAGTGCAACAGATGGGAGACGCAACCAAGCCATGTCGGCCTGCCTAATTGCGGTAGGTGAACTATTTGGATTGGGTTGGTTTTATTCATGAGTACTGTCACGACCGAACCCGCTCAAGCCCGTCGCATCGAGCTGATACTACGGCAGATCGACTCGCTGCCCACCCTGCCCGCGATCGCCACGAAGCTGCTGACCCTCACCGCCAGCGATGATACAAATGCCCGTGAGGTCATCGAGTTGGTCAGCTCCGACCAGACCCTCACCGCCAAGGTTCTGTCAATGTGCCGGCGTGCCGACCGTGGCGTGCGCGACAATACCATGACGATCGACAAAGCAGTCGTTTTGCTTGGTTTTAATGCGATCCGAAACGCCGCTTTGTCGATCAAGGTGTTCGAGCTGTTTGACAACCCCGATACCGGTTCGCAAAACGTCGCGTCGGGCAAGTTCGGCGACGACGGTGTCATCCATGCAAACTACAAGTTCGACCGTGAAAATTTCTGGCGACACAGCCTGGCGGTCGGGATTGCCGCGGAACTGATCGCTGCGGCGCACCCCAATCTCTCCGACCTGCCTGCTGCGGAGGCATTCGTCTGCGGGTTGATGCACGATGTCGGCAAAATCGCGCTCGATTACGTTTTGCCCAAGAGTTACTCACGCGTGATCGAATTAGCGGAACTCAATCAGAGCAATATATCGGTATTTGAACGCAAGGTGATGGGTATCGATCACCACACAGCAGGCAAGCGCCTCTCGGAGCAATGGCTGCTGCCGTACTGGATACAGGACTGTATTTGGCTGCACGGATCGGATTACGAAACGCTCCCGCAGTTGGGGCACCGCAGGATCATCGGGCTGGTGACCTTGGCCGACTTGCTGGTTCGCCTGAATCACATCGGTTATAGCGGGAATTTCGTCTTCAGGCACGACATTGACAACATGGCACTGGAGCTTGGGCTGATTCCCAAAGTCGTCCACAAGATCACGCGTCAGCTTCATGAAGAGCTCCAGCAGCGTTCGGAGGTGTTGGGGCTAAACGACCAGCCCTCGCGAGAATTGTTCCTCCAGTCAATTCAGCAGGCGAATGTGGCGTTGGGACAACTCAACAGCGCGCTCGAACGACGCACCAACACAGCTGCGCGTCAGTCACGTGTACTCGAGACCGTAAGCACGTTTCACAAACAGGCCACGCCGGGGCGGACTGTACAGGACGTCCTCGACGCCGTTGTCAAGAGTGTTTCATCGGTGTTGGGCACGGGTTACTGTGCCATGCTGTATCAGCCGGGCGACATCACAGCCGGTGACGACATGGTTTGGTTGGTCAGTCAATACAACGATCAAGGCGGGTTGATTCGCACGGAGTTTGTCGAGCCGCCTTCGTATTCACCCGATCTGGCGAACTTGTCGGGTGACCAGACGCTTTCGATGTCGCTCATGAGCGTGCTGCCATGGATCGCCGATCATCTAATTGAATCAGAAGACCCTCGTAAGCTGCATTTGCTGCCGTTAAACGGGGGATGGGGCACCGTCGCGGTGATGGTGCATGATCGCGTGTCGCTGCCGCCCCCGAACCAGATGGAGGCGTTGACATTTAGCTGGGGTTCCGCCATTGCCGCCGCCGCCCAACACGAAGGCGTACGCCGTTTGGGTGAGGACCTCGCTCAGGCCAACCGTGCACTGGCTGACGTGAATCGCGCTTTGGCGGAGACTCAGGAAAAGCTCACGCAAACTCAGTCGCTCGCCCGTCTCGGTGAGATGGCCGGCGGTGCTGCGCACGAGATGAATAATCCCCTTGCGGTCATCTCGGGGCGTGCTCAGTTACTTACTAGAACACTTTCGCCCGGGTCCAAGGAGCAGGTCGCTTCGCAAACCATCGTCGATCAGAGTCACCGTTTAAGCGATTTTATCTCGGCGATGCGTATGTTCGCCTCCCCTCCCGTAGCGAAGCGCCGATCGACCGATCTCGCTGTCATGCTCGATGCTGTTGTTAAGAACGTCAAAAGCTCGCTGCGTGCACCCGAGTCCAGGACGCCGATCTCGCTGCAGTTTAAGACGGGGTTGTCACCCGTTGTCATAGACCCCGACCAGATCGGTCAAGCGGTTACGGAGTTGATCATCAATGCGATCCAAGCCTCACCCAAGACCGCTGTTCATGTGACCGCTCAGATCGATCCTCTGAAAAGCAATCTCATTGTTCAGGTCACGGACGACGGGAAGGGCATGGACGAGTACACCCATTCTCACGCCCTGGACCCCTTCTTTAGCGCCAAGCCCGCCGGTCGTCAGATGGGTATGGGGTTGACTCGCGTGCAGCACTTTGCCGCAGCCCATAACGGCAAAATCGACCTGCGCAGCTCACCAAAAACAGGAACAGTTGCCACGCTTACGATCCCGCTCGATTCGGCTGGTTAATTGGTCGATACAAGCCGTGGAGGCCCGAGGCCGATTGGTTAGGCCCTAGAGCTCCGGTGTTTTGGGGCGTCTAGACCAGTGACCGCAGGAGAAAGATGTGCCGCGTCAGACTTCAGCCAGCACAACTTCCGACAACCAAGAGTCGTCGCGTAAAGCTATCAATGTGTTGGTGGTCGACCAGGACAAATCAGTGGGCGATCAGTTGCTGCGTTGTCTTGGCCAGACCAAGGTAAAGCTTGTTCAAGTCGATTGCATCTCCGAAGCATTTAAATACCTCAACAAGAAACCGATTGACCTAGCGATCATTGATTCCAACCTGCCTGACGGATCGGGTTTGGCACTGGCGAAGCGCCTACGCCGCGGGTACGTGATCCACGCGATCGTCATGACCGATCAGCCGACACTTGATTGCGCCCTCGAAGCGATCCGCGTGGGTGCGGTGGACATTATCGTTAAGCCGTTCAAGCCGGACGAGGTCAAGCAGCGTGTGGATGAAGCGGTGGTCCGTTTGCGTGCCGACCAGAAGAAAGAGAAGCGGATCAAGAAGTTGCGTCAGATCTGCAAGAAACTCAACCACGACCGTGACGAGATTGCCAGCCAAGTCGACATCCTCTGCAACGATCTGGTCATCGCATACCAAGAGCTCGCCCAGCAGGTATCCCTGCTCACCCAGACCCACGAGTACACGAACCTGATCCGTCAGGAGCTTGACCTCGAGACGCTGTTGCGGCGGACACTCGAGTACATCCTGCAAAAAATAGGCCCGACCAACGCCGCGATCTACCTGCCCGCCAGCACCGAGCCGGAGGAGTATTCTTTGGGCGGCTACGTCAATTACGAGTGCAACGCCGAGTCCGCTGAGATTTTATTGCAGCACCTCGCCGACGTCCTTGCACCGAAGATGGTCGAGACCAAATGGCCGATGCATTTCACCGACAGCGGTGCACTAGAAGAGTGGCTGGGCGAGTCGTTCCCGTATCTTTCGGAAAGCCATCTTTTGACCTTCCCTTGTCGCCACGAGGATGACACGCTCGCCGTCGTGGTCCTGTTTCGTCACCACAACCAGCCGTTCGGCAGTTCCGCCGTTCATACATGTACGTCGATCGCACCGCTATTGGCACAGTCGTTAGCCAAGGTGGTCAACATCTACCACCGCTTAGCTCCTCTGGACGATGACGATCTGTCGATCGACTGAGTGAAAATTTATCAAGCGTAAATAGGACGGGCTAAATCCCTCCAAACAACAACTCCCGGCCCTCACCGAGGGCTGATTGGTTATTAGGTTGTCGTCTTGCTTACACCGCTCTACGCCGCGCCGCCATGCCCAGCACACCCAGGCCCAGAAGCACAAGTGAAGTTGGCTCCGGGACGGTGGTGCTGGTTAGCAAGAAACTGGAGTTGCCCTCGTCATCGAGAAAGCCGCTATCGAAATCTTGAAAGGTTTCATCAATCCGGACACGGCCCAAACCCTTCACCAACCACTGTGTAGTCGTGGAGGTACCGTTTTCGGGGTTGTTGTCGTTCCAGACGTTATTTATGGTCACCTTGAGGGCTTGGTAGGTTGCCAAGGGTGTCACCACCTGTTCAAACCCGTTAACGTCGATCGTTAGATTCCAGGTGCCGGTCCAGCCCCCAGAGGAATCCAGGCCCTGATAGGTCACCGTGGGAGTGAATTGATCACCGACGTTGATCATGGTCGGAAGGAGGTTGACCACATTATCTAACTGCTCGAAGTCGCTATTGTTACCCAGGAGATTGAACTCATCGCGGTGAAGGTTCAAGCCCGAACTGGTAACGCTAAAGAAGCGACGGCTACCCGGATCTCCCGTGATATCGGTTTGACGATCGAACCCGGTCGTATTCGTGGAATGGATCGTCTGGTTGGTGGTGGTTTGGATGGTCAGGTTAACGGTCGGGAAGTTCCCGATCGAAGCCCTGTTGAGCGAACCGGTGTACGTCCATTGGTTCCCAATAGCCGTTGGAAAATATTCAGAGATCGCGATCGCGGCGTATGCCCCAGACCCATGCGAGGCTACTGCTAAAACGGCAATCATTGCCGCGTGCCGTAGGTGTTTAAGATAGTTCATTGTAGATTCTCCATTTCTGTACGAGCTATATATTGCCAACATTAAACCGAGCCGGGTGGAATCCCTCTCCAAACAACAACCCTCAACGAACAACGTCATGAATTGAGTGATTAAACTTGTCAAGCTTCGTTTCACGGCGACGTATCAGCGCTAAGCTGCCAAGAGCTAGGATTGCGAGTGATGTTGGCTCGGGGACCGTACTTGCCACGCGAAATCCGATGGCGACCCCTTGGGTCGTTGGAGGCGTGCCGCCGATGAGGCGGAATGACGCTGGCAAAATATCGGCACCGTTAGGAAACGAGCCGCCGCGGATACCGCGTAATGTGCCGGAAATCAATGTCTCATTCCATTCCCATACATTGCCGGTCTGGTCGAACGTCCCGAATGGGCTGACTGAATTCGTATACGCTCCAACGGAGGTACGGCCGCCGGCACCACTGTAACTCGCCGAGTTGCTGCCGCCAGGGGGTGCTACAGCCGTAGGAACTGTATTACTGCTCGTGGCGTAGTCGAAGTAGCTGTTCGTGGCGGGGTTGTAGTACGCGGCTTTGTACCATTCATCTTCGCTGGGTAGAAAAACGTTCGCTGTCGTATTACGCGTGATGCTGTTGGCGCTGCTTGGTACGGGTGTGCCACCTAACAGTGTGTACGCACCTGTTTCGGTGTCCCCGTTGCCTTGGCCGTTGTGCAGCCAGTTGGCAAAGCGCAGTGTATTGTAAAATGTCACCGCCCCTACCGGTTGAGTCTCATTTCCGGCGCGGACTACATATTTTGAACCATCAGTGTTGCCGGAAGTCAAGGAGATGCCGCTGACACCGATGTTACCATTGTACAGGCCCAAACTGTTGGTGCCGGTGGGGTCTACTGCGTTGAGAAACTCGGCGTACTGCGTGTGTGTTACTTCGTACTTGGAAATCCGGTACACATGGCCCACCGAGCCATACCCCGAGGTGCCGTCATTCATAACCTCCGCGTCTGCTGTGTTCCCCGGTGCGCCCACTGTCGCCCATTGGAACGTCACCGCCGCTTGACTTATACCCGTGCCAAATACAAGCATCGTACTCGCCGTTAAGGCACATAATAGGTTTGATCGTTTATGTTTTACCACGAGGTCCTCCTTCTTATTTTCTCTGATAAGGAATCCAATAAAAAAACATACCCCGCGCCAACATGCAGCACGGATTGAGAACTCATACCCTATCAAGTAATCCAGAACAGTGCATAGACGTTTGTCGTTGGTTTTTAAAAAAATTTTCTCAGCCACGCTTTCACATCAGCCAAAGTGCTTATTAAATTACCCAGATTAACGTCCGAGCAACGGCGTCAGCCTGGACGAATATCCGTCTTGTTGCTTTTGATCGCTCGATTTACCCCTTTGTGTTTCCGCGACTTTTTATCCCTAGCGGTATAAACTGTCGCCATGAGCGACAGCCACCCCACATCCAGCGGTCAGCCCGCCCCCGCGTCGAAGCCCTGGGAGCACGCCAAATCGGGTCAAGGGTCTGGGGCAGACCCGTTGGCTACGCGGTTCGTGTCCTCGCTTTCCTACGACTACCGGCTGTACCGGCACGACATCGCTGGGTCCGTCGCTCACGCGCGCATGCTCTGCCACATCGGCCTGATTACCGCAGACGAGCTGGGGCAGATCGAGGGGGGGCTCAATGAGATTCTCACTGAAATTGAGGCCGCCGAAGCTCAGACGGGGTCCGCAGCGGGCTGGTCGGGTTGGAAAGAGCAGCTAGAAGACGTGCACATGTGCATCGAGGCTGCGCTGATCGAGAAGACAGGCGACGCGGGCAGAAAGCTGCACACAGGGCGCAGCCGAAACGATCAGGTCGCACTGGACCTGAAGCTATGGATCAAAGACGCAGCGTCACAGTTGCAGGTCAAGATTAACACTTTGTCGTACGCTTTTCTGACGCTGGCGCAGCGTGACGGGCGTATGGTTATGCCTTCGTACACGCACTTTCAACGTGCTCAGCCGATCATTGTGGGCGCGGAACTGGTGGCGTGGATCAATGCGTTCGATCGAAGCCGGGATCGATTGGCGTTGCTGTGGACACTTAACCGGGGCAACCCATTGGGCAGCGGCGCGATTGCCGGCACCGGTTTGCCTATTGATCGCGACCACACCGCGGCTGCGTTGGAGATCGGTGACCCGACGGGCAGCAGCATCGACGCCACGGCGTCGCGCGACGCGGCGATTGACTTTGTGTACGCCTTGTCAATGACAGCCATGACACTCTCGCGCTGGGCGGAGCAGTGGATCATTTACAACAGCACCGAGTTCGGGTTCATCCGCCTCGATGACCGGTACACCACCGGCTCGTCCATGATGCCCCAGAAGGCCAACCCGGACATGCTCGAGCTGGTGCGTGGCCGGTGCGGGACCGTTTACGGGCATTTGGTGGCTCTGATGACCATCTGCAAGGGGTTGGGCATCGGCTACCAACGCGACCTGCAGGAAGACAAACGCCATGTTTTCGGGGCGTATGACACTCTGGTGGATTGCGTGGACATCGCGGTAAAAATTGTCGAGACGACCCAGTTTGACGAGGCTATAATAAAGGGTTCGCTTGATCGGGGGTTTTTGGACGCGACCAGCCTCGCCGAGTGCTTGGTTACTCGGGGGGTGCCGTTCCGAACATCGCACCAGATCGTGGCGACGCTGGTTAGAACGTGCCAAGAGCGGGGGATCAACAGCTTGGAAAGCCTTAAGCGAGATGACTTCGACCACGCATGCCGTCAAGCGGGCGCCGATGCTTGTGGCGACGACGTCTACGACTGGCTGGGGCCTGGGCGCGTCGTGGATCGGTACACCAGCTTTGGTAGCGCCGGTATCAAGGGCTTCGAGCAGCAGCTTGCCCATTGGCACCAGCGGCTGCCCAAGCGGTAACAGGCAGGAGAGCGCGACGTGTTGATATTAACGGTATTGAAGGGCCCGGATAAGAGCAGGCGGTTTGAGCTGCCCGACGACGAGCCTCAGTTGATCGGCCGGTCCAGCGAGGCGCTGCCGCTGACCGATCAGACGATATCGCGCAGGCACGCGGAGCTCACACCCGATGACGGTAGCTGGTACATCCGCGATTTGCTCAGCGCCAACGGGACGTTTGTCAATGGCGTGCGCGTTACGGGCTCACACCTGCTTCGCTCCGGTGATCAGATCAGGGTGGGCATGTCTCTGTTCTTGTTTGGCCAAAACGTGAAAATGAAGCGCAACGACGTCCGCGTCGCCAAGCCCGGCGAGATCGATGCGCATGTCAGCGCCGCTGCGGCGAGCAACGACGACTCGATGATCATGGCCGTCGCCGACCCCAACCACGCCGCGATGCTTCAGTTGAGGGTTATCTATGAATTAACTCAGCTCGTTGGGTCCATCGTCGACCAGCAGCACCTGCTCGATCGCGTGATGGACTTGATATTCGACTATTTTCAAGCTGATCGTGGTTTCGTCATGCTTCACGACAAGCGTCAGGAAAAATTCGAGCCGGTGGTCGTGCGTCACCGATTGGCGCCGAAAGATTCTAAAGACACCAAGATCGCTGTGAGCCAAACCATCATCCAGCACGTCCTGCGTCGGGGGGAGGGTGTGCTGTCTAGCAACGCGATGGCCGACAAGCGGTTTGCTGGCGGTGATAGCATCCAGAACTACGGCATCCGTTCGGCGATGTGTGTGCCCATTAAGTTCAAAGACAAAACATTCGGTGTCATCCAGATCGACAGCCAGATCGCCAACTACACCTACACCGAAGACCAGCTACGCCTGCTGACCGCGATCGGCGTTCAGACCGGGCTTGCACTGGTCAACGCGGAAAACTACGCCCAGCGTTTGCATCGTGAACGGCTCGCCGCGGTGGGGCAGACCGTGGCGTCGCTGTCGCATTCGATCAAGAACATCCTTCAGGGCCTGCGTGGCGGCGCGGACGTTGTGGAACTGGGCATCCGCAAAGACACCATGAAGGTAGTCCGTGGCGGCTGGGAGATCGTCTCGCGGAACCTCGACCGGATATTCGGGCTGACCATGAACATGCTCACATACTCCAAGCAGCGTAGCCCGGAGCTCGAGCCCACGAATATGCCCAGGCTACTTAGCGATATCGTCGCGTTGGCCCAGAACCAGTATGACACCAAAAATGTCGCCCTGATTGCGGACTTTGATACCCAGATGCCTCCGGTGCCCGTGGACTCAGCGGGTATCCACCAGGCTGTACTAAATCTTGTGATGAACGCGCTGGACGCTGTCGAGCCCGGTGGCGGGGTTGTCACAGTCAGGTGCGAGTACGACGACAAGGACCATGCCGCGAAGATCACCGTCCACGACAACGGGGAGGGGATCACCAGTGAGTCAACCAAGCACCTGTTTAAACCATTTTACTCGACCAAGGGCCTGCGGGGTACGGGCTTGGGGCTGGTCGTGTCCAAGAAGGTTGCCGAGGAGCACGGCGGCCACATTGATGTGAGCAGTTCACCGCGTCGAGGCACGTCGTTTACGTTGAATTTACCTGTCTCACACGAGTCCACACCCACCTCCGCCGACACCCATGGGCCTTATCTCAATTCAGACCCGCCTCTGACACCGCAACCCCAGCGCGATAGCTAATCGATCGTCATCCGTGTTGACCGTCGGATGCGGTGCGTCGCACGCGCGCAGTGAGGGGTAGTTCAATAAATTGCACACTGTCTGCCGGTCGTCATAATCGGCCCACCATGTGCGGTATTGCAGGCATGATCGGCGGACGGTGGTCAGACGACTTTGACCGGGCTGTCGCGTCGCTGGCACACCGCGGTCCCGACGATCAGGGCATCTGGCACCAGGACGGCGCGTGGCTGGGGCACTGCAGGCTTGCGGTGATTGATATCGAGGGCGGGCATCAGCCGATGTCCACCGACGACGGCAGGTACTGGATCGTTTTCAACGGCGAAATCTACAACTTTCAAGACCTGCGAAAACGGCTCGAAAGCCAGGCCGTGCGCTTCACCACGCGCAGCGATACCGAGGTGCTGCTCAAGGGATACGCTGTGTGGGGTGGGCCGAAGCTGCTCGACGCTTTGGACGGGATGTTCGCGTTTGCGATCTGGGACACGCACAGGCGGAAGCTATTTGCCGCGCGTGACCGGTTCGGCATCAAGCCGTTTTATTACTCCTGCGTTGACGGGTTTGTTTTCGGGTCCACGCTCGATCCGTTCTGGCAGATGCGCGGCTTTCCCCGGCGTATTAATTATGAAGCACTGCGCGACTACCTGGCTTGCCAGTCGATCTTCGCGCCGATGACCATTCTCCAAGACGTCTGCGCACTGGGGCCAGCCGGTTGGCTTGAGTGGGACGACCAGACCCGTTCGTGCAAGGTGGGCCGGTACTGGGACATCCCCAGCCCTTGTGACAAGGCGATGTCGTTTTCTGATCTCGTTGACGCCACCGACACAGCCATGCGCCAGAGCATCAAGCGGCAGCTCGTCGCCGACGTACCGGTGGGCGCGTTCTTGAGCGGCGGTATCGACAGTTCGCTGATGGTCTATTACATGAACGACGCCGGGTCGAGCCCGGTGCGCACGTTTAGTGTGCGCTTCGCACAGGACGGCCGTTACGACGAGAGTGCCTACGCGCGGGAGGTTGCCGAACAACTCGGTTGTGAACACCACGAGATCGACTCGCAGGAGATCGACGCCGACGCGCTGACACGAGCGATCCAGAGCCTCGATCAGCCCCTGGCCGACCCCGCGTACCTGCCCACGCTGAGCTTGTCCTACCACACCCGCAAGGACGTGACCGTGGCCATCTCCGGCGACGGGGGCGACGAGCTATTCGGTGGCTACGAGCGGTTTTTTCAAGGCGAATTACAATACCCGCCGGGCCGCGTGGCGGCGTGGTTGAACCGAGCTGTGACGATGGGCTTGCTCCCGGGGTCGGTGCTCCGCCGAACGCTGCGCGGAACGGATCGCGTTTTGTGGGACCGTGTGCGTTTGGGCCCGTACCCCGCCGGGCGCAAGAGCATGCGAAACGTCCTGACACCCGACGCCTGGCACGCCTGCCGACCCGACCAAACACTGGGGCACTGGTGCGAGCAGGTCCTGCGGTGGGGCGGCAAGATGGACACCGACAGCCTGATGCGAGGCGACCTGTGGACGTATCTCAGTGATAATTGTCTGGTCAAGACCGACCGGGCGAGCATGGCGCACAGCCTCGAGGTGCGCGTGCCGATCCTGGGCAACGATGTCGTTGATCTGGTTCTGCCTCAACCCGCTGCGGTCAAGACGGCCAATGGCACGAAAGCCATACTCAACACCCTCGCACAGCGGTATCTGCCCCGGGGTGTGTGGGACAGGCCCAAGCACGGGTTCTCCGTGCCGCTGCGCAGTTATTTTCAAGGGCCTTGGCAAGGGGTGTGCGGGCAATGGGTGGACCAAGCCGACCAACTCGCGCCGTTCCTCCAGGTTCGCGAGGTCCGCAGGCGTTGGGGCAGGGCGTCAAACGGCGGAGGCGATCAGCGCGTTATGTACACGCTGATCGTTCTGCTGGCGTGGTTGGAGACGCACCCGCTGGACGGGTAAACCAAAACGAGGTTGATCGAATCAAGCTGGTTTTAAATCCCGTTCGCATCACCGCGTCTTCTGGGACAGTGCCGCCTGGCAGGCCCGCTCAAACCCGTCGATCATGGTTTCGATCCCGTAGTCATTGCGAAGGTCAAGCGCCCGTTGGTGCATGGGCGCCAGGTCCGCGTCGAGCAGTTGGCCAAGCTTGTCGCCCAGGTCGTCGGCGCAGCCGTCTTTGAAAAGTACGCCCCAATTCCGGCCCTCGATCAACTCGCGGTGGGGACCGATGTCACTAGCAATGATCGGCAGGCCGCTAGCCATCGACTCGATTACCACGTTGGGCATGCCCTCCTCTCGGCTGGTGGTGACCATCAGCGTCGCGTGGTCGTATAGCCATGCCTTTTCCAGGCCCACACGCTTGCCCAGCAGCACCACGGTGTCCGTCAACCCCAATTGCTTGACTTGATTTTGGATCGTGGGCATCGATTGACCGTCGCCGACGATCACGTACTTGAGTTTGTGCGACTGGAATTGTTCGTGTAGCCGAGCCACCGCCTGCAATGCCAGATCGTGTCCCTTGACGGGGTTGAGCGTGGCCAGGTGCAATACATACGGTTGACCGCCGACGAGGGAGTCGATATCCGGCGGGGGTTGGTCGCGGGCCTGGTCTCGCGTCTTATCATGCGCAGCCAAGTCGATCCCGTTAGGCACGAGGTCGATCGGGGGCAGGGCGTTGCCGCAGACCTCTTGGAGGCGCGACGTGATCCAGCCGCTCACCGATACGATCCGGTCCGCTCTGCGGTATGCAGCCCGGATGGTCTTCGTCACGCGAGGCTTTTTTAGGCCATGAAAGCAATGGTACATATCACCGCCTCGCGCGCTGATGACGAGTTTCACCCCTAGCCGTCGGCAGACCTGGCTAGCCGCGTAACCCGTCGGGTAGCCGTAGAACGCGAGGATCACGTCGAATTTCCATACACGGTGCGCTCGTCGGACCGGCCAGGCGAGCAGTTCGGGCCAAAGGTGCTGCGCGGGGGGGCGGCGGTATCGTCTCACGGGGTAAGGCACGTCTGGCATCGGTCCCGTCTTCTGGCACAGAACCATCGCATCGTGGCCCCGAGCGATCAGCCCACGCACGACCACGTCCGCGGCACGCTCGGCGCCGCCGATTGAGGGGAGAAAATTGGGGGTAAATAGACAGATGCGCACTGGTCACGCCAGCATCGTTTGAATTGCAAAGCGGGTCAAGAACCGTTGCGATGGCGAACCCCGTCCACCCACGTGACAGCCAGCCATTTGGCAATAGCGGTTTAGCAGATCACGTTTGCCTTGCCAGTAGCCACCGGGTTTTTGTTCGAGCGTCGCGTTGACTGTCTGGTGTTCGTACCCGTCTTTGATGCAGTAATTACCCATACCGACCTCATCCCCGATTACACTCATCTGCCATTTCGACAACATAGCCGTAGAGCGACGCCAACCCAACTCTCGCCGCCCACTTGGCCGGTCCCGAAAACCCGAAAAAATACGGGGAGAACAACCCCAGCGGCACCGCACGCACCACCCGCAGGCCAGCCCGACCGTACAATTCCGTCCAGTGCTGGTGCGAGTTTTCGACAAACTCACGGAAATTATTTTCATATTCACCATGCACACGTGGTATTAACTTTCGCAGGCCCCGTCGCCTTGACGCGCGGCGAGGGTTATTCGTCTCGTGGCCCTGTATGTACTTCTGGGAACGGTGATGACGTTGGTCGGCGAGAAAGCGCGTCACCCCACGGACTTGTTTACGAACCAAATCCGGGCCATGTCCGACCCACTGCAGGATTTTCATCGTGGACGTGGGAACGATATGGATCATTTTTCCACCGGGCTTGAGTAGTGTTTTGAGCTTCAGTAGGACCTCCAACCGGTCGGGCAGGTGTTCGAGCACCGCAAATGTGAATACCAGATCAACGCTGCCGTGAGCGATAGGGGGGGCGGACGCATCCCCACCGACCAACAGCACAGTTATTGCATTGGCAGCGGGGGCAATCCGATTGAGATTAATGTCGAAACCCACGACGCGGCACCCGAGTTGGTGTGCCAACTCTCCGCAGACCCATCCGTCGCCGCAGCCCAGTTCCACGGCCGTTTGCACGCCGTCGAGCGGCACCTCCGACAACACACGAGTGAGCATCCATCGGCGCTGCTCATGTTGGTAGGTTGGCCCATCGGGCCAGTGAGCCGCACGGTGGAATGGCAAGAACAGCTTTTGGATCGTATTCGTCATGTCCTCTATATTCTAAGTGTTTGAATGATATCTTCTAGGTAGCCGCCAAGGAGTCCCGACGGTGAGGCTTGCGGTCGATTCTGATTCGGGTTGGTTCAGCTCACCGCGACGCGTGGTTGTGCTTGTATTTCTGGTGGCGCTGGCGACCAATGTGCTCAGCGTCCGCCTGTTCGGGTATTGGGACCTGCCTCCGAAGAACGGTGACGGCATCGATTACGACAATATCGCTTTGAACCTCGCCCGGGGCCGTGGCTTCGGACGCTACTGGGGTGATCCCGAGTTTCGCGAACCCTACGCTCAGCACGGCGAGTTAAGGCGATACAGCGAGTTGCTCGAACGCCACGACCCCTACAGCCCCACTGCCTACCGTCCGCCGGGTTTGCCGTTCATGGTTGCGGGTATCTATAAAATTTTCGGCCGAAACTTCCTGATCTGGCGGCTAATCAACTGCACGTTTATCGCTGTGGCGGTGGCGATAGCGGCTTGGCTGGCGTGGCGCCTCGCCGGGCCTTTTCCCGCTATGGTTACAGCCGCGATCGGGGTGTGCGACCCCGTCCTCAAAAAATACGCGGGCTACTACCTCACCGAGGGGCCCAGCACGCTCCTGGTGATCCTATTGGTCTGGTCGTTGGTCATGATCATCGAGCACAGGCAATTGCGGTACGCCGCGGCGGCTGGGGTTGCTATGGGTTGCATGGTCTTGATGCGATCGCTGTTTGTCATGTGGTACCCACTGGGACTGGCGCTGGTGGTCTGGTGCTGGCTGGGCTCAAGGCATCAAGACCGTCGTGCGGGCGTGGGACTGGCGGCGGGCGCGTTTTTGCTACTGGCACTGGCGCTACCCGCGCCGTGGTGGGCGAGGAACTGCCGGGTATTGGACACGTTTGCTCCGCTGGGCACACAGGGGGGTATCGGCCTGCCCGGTGGTTTCAGCGATATGGCTCTGGCGGGCCACGGCGCTTGGATTAACGTCGAAGCATTCGGTTTCTTCGATCCGCTCTACGATCGGTTTGCCACGCGAGACCTGACAGCGATCGAATGGGAGCGTGAGAAGATGCAATACGGCCAGCGTGAAGCCATGACCTGGATCAAGGCCAACCCGTGGCAGATACCCAGGCTCGCGGTTTACAGGCTCGTCAAGCTCTGGTCGAAACCTACGGTCTACGGCCCTCTATTGTTGGTGTTGACGTGTTTTGGCTTGCGGTGGGCGCGGTCAAACTGGCGGGTGCAGGTATTATGGGCGTTCGTGGTCTACAATACACTGGTCGTCATGGCCACGTACGTCGGCGGTGGCGGGCGGTTTCTCATGCCCATTTGGTTGATCCTTTTCATCCTGGTGGGCGTTGGAGTATGGCGCATCATTGTTGGCCTGGGTGGGGACCGGTACAGTTGTGATCCAACGAGCGGGTCTCGTCTATCAACGGTAAAAGAGGTTTAAATACACCATGCCCACCAGCACGATTACCCTCGGCCCCGCGGTTGGTAGACCCACACCCCAGCAACCCGCCTCTACCTATCGGTCAGCTGCGCAGGCGCACCGCGACGCACGGGCTAGTCATTGGGACCGCATCGCACAAAAGATGGATTCCTGGACCGGGTTGGGCGGCTACTACCACAGCCGACTCAGGGGGGTCTATCAATTCCTGATACCACCGAACAGCCGGGTACTGGAGTTGGGCTGCGCTGCCGGTGACCTGCTCGCCTCACTAGAGCCAAGTGTGGGTGTGGGCATTGATATCTCCAAAGAGATGATCAGCCGTGGCAAAGAGCGACACCCTCACCTGAAGCTGATCCACAGCGACGCGCACGAGATCGACCTCGATGAGAAGTTCGACTTCATCATCCTTTCCGATCTGATCGTGGACCTTTGGGACGTTCAGACCGTCTTGGAAAACATCGCCAAGCTCTCGACGCCCCGCACCCGTGTCATTATTAATTCATACAGTCGGCTGTGGGAGAAGCCGTTGACTTTGGCCAAGCGGCTGCGCTTGTCGAGGCCCATGCACCGGAAAAATCAGAACTGGCTAACCGTCGAGGACATCGGGAATCTCCTTTGCCTATCCGGCTTTGAGATGATGCGTAACTGGAGCGAGGTCATTTGGCCGATACGCACGCCCATCATCAACCCGATCTTCAACAAATTTCTGGTCCGGCTTTGGCCGTTTAAGCACCTGGCGTTATCAAACTTCCTGTTGGCACGGCCCACGCCCCGGCGCGTCGAGAGGGAGCGTGAGCCTGTCGTGTCCGTGATCGTGCCCGCGAGAAACGAGGCTGGCAATATCACACAGATTATGCAACGCACACCCGAGATGGGCGGCGGCACGGAGCTCGTCTTTGTCGAAGGTCATTCATCCGACGGCACATACGAAGCCATCGAGCAGACCATCGCACAACACTCCGACAAACGCTGTCAACTGTTGCGCCAGACCGGCAAGGGCAAGGGCGACGCCGTCAGGCTAGGCTACACCCACGCAACGGGTGACATCCTGATGATCCTCGACGCGGACCTGACGGTCCCGCCCGAGGACCTGCCCAGGTTTTACGAAGCGATCCGCAGCGGCAAAGGCGAGTTCATCAACGGCGTGCGGCTGGTCTACCCCATGGAGGGCGAGGCCATGCGATTTTTTAACCTGTTGGGCAACAAGTTTTTCGGCCTCGCGTTTTCCTGGCTGTTGGGCCAACCGATCAAGGACTCACTGTGCGGGACCAAGGTGCTGTGGAAGCGTGACTACGATCGGCTCGCCGCAACCCGCGCGTACTTCGGGCACTTCGACCCGTTTGGGGACTTTGACCTGCTGTTCGGCGCCGCGAAGCTGAACCTGAAAATCCTTGACATGCCCATCCGCTACCGCAAGCGTACCTACGGCAGCACCCAGATACAGCGGTGGCGGCACGGTGCGCTGCTGATGAGGATGGTGATGTTCGCTGCGTCACGCATCAAGTTTGTCTGAATGCGCCGATTACTGATGCCTTCGCCCCTCTTAGCCACGAAACGATTGCTGGCGCACCCCTTGACCCGTGGGCTGGATATCGACGACCCGTGGACCACGGCGCTGCGGCGCCGTATCATCCGCGAGAAGCCGTTCCTCAAAAAAATATACCGCGAGTGGTACGCGCTGATCGCCTCGGCGGTGCCTGGGGGTAATCGGCCCATCCTGGAGCTGGGCTCGGGCGCGGGTTTTATGGACGAGTTCATACACGGCTTGGTCACATCAGACGTGCTGGCGTGCCCGGGCGTACATATGGTGGCGGATGGTCAGGCCCTCCCGTTTGCCGCTGGTGCGCTACGCGGTGTCGTGATGGTCGAGGTGTTGCACCACATCCCCGATGCGGGGCAGTTTTTCGCTGCAGCGGGTCGGTGCGTGGCGCCCGGCGGGGTGATCGCCATGGTCGAGCCCTGGGTCACTGCGTGGTCCAAGCAGGTCTACACGCGCCTGCACCACGAGCCGTTTGAGCCCGACGCGGTGGACTGGGGCTTCTCGTCTTCGGGGCCGCTATCGAGTGCAAACGGCGCGCTGCCTTGGATCATCTTGGAGCGTGATCGTGAAAAATTCGAGCAGCGATTTCCTCAGTGGCGCATCGAGACGATCAAACCGCTGATGCCGCTGCGGTATCTGTTGTCCGGTGGCGTGTCGATGCGGAGCCTTCAGCCCGGGTGGAGTTTTGGCTTTTGGAAAACCGTCGAGAGTGCGTTGAACCGGTTTGGGCCCGACGCTTCGATGTTTGCTTTTATCGTGCTGCGGCGTACCGATCACGACTCGCAACCACACGGGCAAATCGTCTAAATACCTGGAGGCTTTGGTGGTGGGTTCGATCCGTAACGGTGCAAGTTATTTCGCTGCACGCCTAGACCTTGGCTGGTCGCGGTGCTGGGTCGATCTCGACGTGGCTCGTGATACGGGTCTGGCCGGCTCGCAGGAGCGGATTAGCGAAGCAATCGCAAGCCTGATCCAGAGTCGAAACGCTGTTCAGACGATCTTCAAGGACGACGACCGTTCGCGCGTTTGGGTCTCGTCACACGCGGATCGTCGCTGGGTGGTCAAGCGATACCGTGCCCCCGCATGGAAGACACGGTTGTATCACCTGTTTCGCCGAACACCCGCTTGGCAGGAGTGGTGCGGCACCCGGCGACTGGCGCATGCGGGTGTGCGCGTCAGTATGCCGTTGGCGTTGGTGCACGAAAGCGGTCTGTCTAATTGCGTTCAGACACTGATATTGCCATACGTCGAAGGCGAATCGCTCTACCACTGGCTGGTGGACTCGTCCGACTCGCGCCTGGAGGTACCCACCTGCCGAGCACGGCAAATAGTAGCGAGGATGATCGGCAGGCAGATCGGTGCCATGACAACCGCGGGCATCATTAACCGCGACCTCAAGCCCAGTAATCTGATTATCGACAGCCCGTGCGAGCAAGGGGAGACGCAGCCGTGCATGATCGATCCCGCCGGTTTGCGCCGCCGGCGCCCAGGCGAGGCACACGTCTGTCGTATGCTTACTAATTTTCTCCAAGCCACGCAGGAACCCGGGGGCGTGACTACCCGCGAAGGGTTGATTTGCCTCAAGGAGCTACTCGATGCAGACCCGTCGATCGCCCGGGATACTGCGAATCGGCTGCGCTCGGTCGCGAAACAGGTCGTGAGCTTGCTCGACGGCTAGCCTAGGTATTATCCGTGAAACCCGTGCCGAATGACCTCGGCGTAAAAGCGAGGATTGAGCCAGCGGTTGCGTCGAGCCAGGTAGGGTGCGTGTGACGCGGTGTGCGTTTGCATTAGCGTGGGGTGTTGGCCGTTGAAGTTCTTCAGGTATGGGTACCGATCAGCGAAGCGTCCAAATTTGTTGCTCTTTCGGCGTTCGCGTTCGCCATGGTCGAGCGTACCCCACCACAGTTTTTCGACCATCTGAAATTTGTCATCGAGTTCCTGGCGCGTCTTGACCCAGCCGTAGTGGAAGATACGTGCTTGACGCCCTCGCCAGCGAGCCGACGGGTCACACGCCCATTGCACGTGCCCGCCCAGGTGTCGTTTGTCGAGGTACCCGTCGTTGATCGACCCCGTGTAGTCGCGCAGCCCTGGGCCGCAGGCGTCGCCGAAGATGCGGCACGACTCGTCGAGTCGGACGATCCGGCAGGCTTTGTGGTACATCCACGGATCGATCGTTTGGTAGTCGAGTACAAAGTGCAGGTACCTAAACATTAGCGCCTTGACGTGTGGGTGGGGTTGCCAGTGGTCCATCGCCGCTCGGATCAGTGACAGGTCGTCCTCATGGATCACCTCGTCAGCCTGGATGTATAGGCCCCAGGTGCAGCCGGTGTCTTGGGCGGCGGTCATGGCTTTGTTGGCTTCGATCGCCAGGACCTCGCCGTCGACCTGCACATCGGGCCAAACGGTGTCGATTATCTCCATCTTCGGGCTGATGGCGGCGACTCGTTTCCGGGTGTCGTCGTCGCTGGCTCCTACCGCAAAGACGAACCGATCACACAGTGGCAAAACACTGCCGACCGCAGCTTCCACGGGGTAATTGAGCTTCGTGAGATTCCTGCCGAAGCTAAAACCACATACGCTTGCGTGTTGATCCGTTGGCATCTTGGCCATCATATCGTGCCCACCATGCCCAGCCCACTGCTTCGCTCGATATGCCCCATTACGGCTTGTCCTTTCTTTGATCGCTCCTGTCCCTACAATGTCCGGCGATTATGAACATCCGCAACTTCTGCATCGTCGCCCATATCGACCATGGCAAGAGCACCCTCGCCGACCGCATGCTCCAATTAACCGGCGCGATCAGTGATCGCGAGATGCGTGCACAGCTACTCGACGGCATGGACCTCGAACGCGAGCGTGGGATCACCATCAAAGCCTCAGCCGTCAGCGTCACGTACAAGCGTCCCCTGGCCCAAGCCGGCGAAAAGAAAAAGGGCGGCGCTACTGAGGAATACCTGTTTAACTTGATCGACACGCCCGGCCACGTTGACTTTCATTACGAGGTTAGCCGAGCATTGGCTGCGTGCGAAGGCGCCCTGCTCGTTGTGGACGCTACCCAGGGCGTGCAGGCACAGACCGTCGCCAACGCATACCTGGCCGTCGAGACCGGCTTGGAACTGATCCCCGTCATTAATAAGGTTGACCTGCCCTCGGCGCGGCCCGAAGACGTGGCCATGGAGATCGAGCAGGTGCTTGGGCTACCCGCGGAGGACTGTATCTACTGCTCCGCCAAGACCGGCAAAGGCATCGAGGAACTCTTGGAGGCGATCTGCGACCGTTTGCCCGGCCCCAGCGGCGACCCGACCGTCAAGACTCAAGCCATGATTTTTGACAGCAAATACGACGATTATCGCGGGGTTGTCGTGTACTTTCGGTTATTCAATGGCATGCTGGCTGTGGGGAATAAGGTACGGATGATGGGCACCGGCCGAACCTACGTCGCCACCGAGTTGGGGAAATTTACGCCGAAGATGACACCGACCAAGCAGCCGTTTTCTGCAGGCGAGGTGGGCTACCTCGTGGCCTCGATCAAGACGCTCGATGACGTAAACATAGGCGACACGATCACACTCGACCTCGATCCCGCCGACGAGCCGTTGCCCGGATATCAGCAGCCGCAGCAGATGGTCTTTTGTGATTTTTACCCAGCAGGCGACACGCAGTTTGACGAGCTGCGTGACGCCATTGACCGCCTGCACCTGAACGACGCCAGTTTTACCTATGCGCCTCAGTCCAGCGATGCGTTGGGCTTTGGCTTCCGCTGCGGGTTCTTGGGCATGCTGCACATGGAGATCGTCCAGGAGCGCATCGAGCGTGAGGGCCGTACCCAGGTCATCCAGACCGCGCCGACCGTGACCTACGAGGTCGCCATGACAGGTGGGCGCACCATGCAAATCACAAACCCAGCCGACCTGCCCGATGTGTCCAATATCGTCGAGGTACGCGAGCCGATCGTCAGCGTCGAGATCATCACCCAGACCGAGTCGATCGGGGACCTGATGAAGCTGTGTGAGTCTCGTCGCGGCATCTACAAGAAACAGCAGTACCTCAGCGACAACCGCCAAATCCTTGAATACGAATTGCCCCTAGCCGAGATCATTTACGACTTTTACGACAAGCTCAAGTCCATCACACGCGGCTACGGCACCATGGACTACACGTTCAAGGGCTTCCGGGCTGACAACCTGGTCAAGATGGACATCCTGGTCAACGGGCAAAAGGTCGACGCGCTGTCGGTGATCGTCCACCGCGCCAAGGCTGAGCACCGTGGGCGTACACTGCTCGTTCGGCTGAAAAAGGAAATCGATCGTCACCTTTTTGAGATTCCCCTCCAGGCGGCGATCGGTGGCAAGATCATCGCGCGAGAGACTATTAAGAGTGTCGGCAAAAACGTCACCGCAAAGTGCTACGGCGGAGACGTGAGCCGAAAACGCAAGCTGCTCGAGAAGCAGAAAGAGGGCAAGAAGCGCATGAAGCGGGTCGGGACCGTGGATATTCCTCAGGAAGCCTTCATGGCTGTCCTGTCCGTCGAGGAGTGATCCGTCGATCGTCGGATGACGTACGCCACGAGCCGCGACCGTCAGCCGCGACCGTCAGCAACGGGCATAAATAGAGCACCTTGCATAAATAATCGCCATGTCAGTTCTGGAGTAGGGCAGGTCATTGACCTGCCTTCTTCTTGAGGAGATGGAGAATAATTACGCAAGTTGCTCTAATTCTCCATCCCGTTAGATCGTAGGTGTGAAATGCATTTGTATCTCACGGCTTGCAAGCAAGCCGTGCCACCCGGCTAACGGAGATTAATGACGCCAGTTGCTCTAATTCACCTTGTGCGTGTTGTGTTGGTTGTAGCGGTCACGTTTGGTGAAATGCTGTTTTTAGCTGTTCCCGGGGCTTGTCATTTACTTGCAGGTATCGTTTTTTATTCGTGTCGTTCGTTTTTTGACGGTGGTGTGGGCAAGAGAACCCGCGCGTGATCAAGATGACACGCAGAGGGATCAAGTCTTACACCCTGGCGGACGATTGAAATCTAGCAGCGCCAGTGCATCAGCGTCCTCCCAATAAAGTGGAGGTGAAGATAAAGCAGGCCCGTGTGGGTTTGCATGGAAATGGGTTGGACCGGACTTTTTAGGGAGAATTCAGCTATGTCACTACGCAGTCGCAGAGAACAGGGCTTCACGCTCGTCGAAATTTTGATCGTGGTCGTGATCTTGGGCATCCTCGCAGCTATCGTGATACCTCAGTTCACGAATGCTAGCGAAGCCGCCCGGGCGAGCAACCTCAACTCACAGTTACAGGCGATCCGAAGCCAGCTTGAGCTGTACCAGATTCAGCACAACGGTACTTATCCCACGCTGGCACAAATGGACGGCAACACCGACGCCGCTGGTCGTACGTTTGACAACCTAATCAACATCACCAGTGCCGCAGGCGGGATCGTGGTTGCAGGTCCGAATACCTTTGGGCCTTACCTACAGAAGCCCCCGCTCAACCCATTTGAAGCCAGCGCGACCGTTGCGGCTGCCGGTGCTACCGCTGCGGGTGTGGGCTGGACCTACAACGCCGTTACGGGTGAAATCCTGGCTAACCTGGCCGCCGCTAATCCCGTCGTCGGTGTGGAAGTCGACGCCGCGGACGTAGACACCTACTAATTCATTCGTGTTATTACTCACTCACCCCGGCTTAACGGTCGGGGTGAGTTTTTGTTTAGGGCGATAAGAAAATTGCAATGAGCGTGATGAAAATCACACCCTTAAAACAACGCCACGTTGAGATATAAAAATGTCTACGGGCCCTCGTAACAAGCAGCGATCTACATTTTTTCGTCGGTCATCCGTCATGGCGGAGGTATTGATCGTGGCGATTATCCTGACCCTCTTGGCGGTCATGGTAGCGCCGCGGCTGTCGAGCGCAGCGAACATCGAGCAAGAGTCCGCATTGCGTGAGACGCTCCATGATCTGCGCACACAGATCATGGTCTATCGAGCACAGCACGCGGGCGTCGCGCCGGGCTACCCTCGGGGCGATACCCTGACGGCACCGACCTACGACGCCTTCCTCGCACAGATGACCATGTATACCAATGAGCAGGGCGACACCTCCAGGATCCCCAGCGACGAATACAAGTTTGGGCCCTACATGGAACGGATGCCCATGAACCTGATCAATAGCAACAACGATATCCGGTTTATGGACTCTTACGACTTTGGTCCTGTCATCGCCGAGGGGCCCGAGGGATGGGTCTATCAGCCCTCGACGGGCACCATTGCGGCCAATCTGCCGGGCTCCGACGTGCACGGGGCATCTTACACCGATTACTAGAAGCTGTTTTAAAAGTCTCTCCTCAAGGGGGTAGGCGTGAAGGAACCGACTTTTGTGCATTCCCGAAGCGGTACCCTGATCTTGCCGATAAGACTTATACGCATTCAGATTAATTCGTGCGTGGCCGTAACGAGCTGCGACTGTGAGGGAGTGGACCTCTTCTTGAATGGCAATACGTACAAATTTACCTGAATGCGTATTAATAAGTAGATAGAGCCGGGCAGTCGTGGTCCTGTAACGACCCAAGAGCCACACGGCGGTCTGTGTCAATAAAACTCGCAATCAAGTCGAAGGAGCTGGCGTATGAATCCCCTGCGATACCTCAATTCGGTTCTAACGGTTTTGGCGATCCTCTTGGCGCTTCAACTCTGGACCACGTGGTCTGGTGTCGTCACCGAGGAATCTTTGAGCATGGCCACGCCTGCTTACGCACAGGGTATTTCAAACGCCGGTCAACAGCGTGAGCAGATGATCGCTGAGCTACGCAGAGTTTCACGGGAAGTCGAGCAGCTATCGAATTTGTTCGAGTCGGGTCGGGCACGGGTACGGATCGATGGTGGCACGCGCGACAAATAACGGCCAGCCGATAACGGCAGGGGAGAAGCCACAGATGCGGCGAGGTTCGACATCTCTAGCACCGCGAGGATTCACACTAGTTGAAGTATTGGTTGTGATCGTGATTATTGGGCTCGCGGGCGCGATCGTCGTCCCGTCTTTGCTCAACCCCGGCACACTAGGTGTCCAGGCGGCTGGCAGGATGATCATCTCCGATATCCTCATCGCTCAGAACGACGCGATTGCCAGCCAGGCGGTTCGTCGTGTTATCTTCGAACCCGCAAACAACCGGTATCGTGTCACAGATCAAGCCGGGACGACCCTCAACGCGAGCTGGAAATCGGGCGGACTTGGTGCCGCAAACTTCATCGTTGATTTCAACACGGACCCGCGATTCACAGGCGTCACGATGCAGAACCCGGTTTTTAACGGCGTCGCATTCCTGGAATTTGATCCGCTCGGTGCACCCACGGATGGCGGGTCGGTCGATGTGCTAGGTGGCAACATCCGATACCGCATCGCGGTCGCTCCGTTTACCGGATTGGTCACGATCGCCCCATTCTAAAACAACGGGCGTCAATATTTTCCATCTGGATTGGATCGTAGGTGTAATGGACATCTGTATTTCACGGCTTGCAAGCAAGCCGTGCCACCTGGTTATGGAGATTAATTACGCCAGTTGCTCTAAAAAAATAGCATTATCAGATCATGTCTCTTCGCATATAGCGTCCGATTATCGGCACGCTATCGGTCCCGATAATAGTCAGGCCTCATAACCGCACAAAAGGGATTCTTCGTTACAGCTTAAAAGCTACTTCTTTGTTATCTCGCTTGCCCGATCGCAACCCCCGGAAAAGTCGGGTTCCCAATAAGCCGATGAGACCTGCAGGCCTTAGGCCACAGGGCATAACCATGCCCATGATGCCGCCGTGTAACCAGTGCCGATTTGCCAACGGGCATCGGCGTAGCCGAGTGGTGATATGCGGTCAATACCAAGACAGGGCAGCAGAGAGAATAAGCCGATTAGAACCGTATTGATTGAGTATTGGCGTATGAGGACAGGGAATGAAAAAGCGAGGCCGAGGAGCATGTAGGATGGGCGATCGTAAACGCATAATGATCAGAGCGGTGCTATTTTGCACTGTCGCATGGGTGGGTGTCGGGATGGGTCTTGAGGTCAACGGGGCTCCTCCCGCGGGCGAACAGGGCAGCATCTTTGATGACGATGCCGACGACAAGTCCGCAGGGAAGCACGCGGTAAAGGTCGGTTCATTCGGTCAGGTAGACCTGCACGTAAAAGATTTGGAAGTCGCCAAGGTGCTCCAACTCCTGAGCCTGCAATCGCAACGCAACATCATCGCCAGCCGAAACGTCGCGGGCATGATCTCAGCGGACCTTTACGGCGTGGACTTTTATGAAGCGCTTGACGCGATCCTCCACACCAACGGTTTCGGCTATCAGGAAAAAGGTAATCTGATATTCGTCTATACGGGTAGCGAACTAGAGGCGATCGAGGACGCGCAGCGCAAGCCCGTCACCCGGATCGTCCGTCTGAACTACATCACAGCCGCCGACGCCTCTGCTTTTGCGACGCCCTTGCTTTCAGAGGCGGGGTCGCTCTCGATCAGCGGTGACGTTGGCGCCGGTTTCCAGCCAAGCTTGTCTGATGGCGGTGCTAATAGTTTTGCCCACTCCGATACGATAGTCATCCGTGACTTCCAGGAGAATATCGAAGAGATCCTTGAAGTGATTAAAGACCTTGATAGGCGACCCAAGCAGGTCCTCGTCGAGTCGACTATTTTGCAAGCCCGCCTCACAGAGGACAACGCCTTCGGTGTTGACCTATCGGTGTTGGCCGACTTCGCACTGAGCAATTTTTCCGACCCGCTGGGCGTCGTCAATGATGTGATTTCCGGGACCACGTCGTTGCCCAAAGGCAGGGGGGCCTTTCAGACCAGTGTGGGTAATACCTCTGCCGGACAATCCGGGGCGAAGATCGGTATCGTCACACATTCGGTCAGCGCGTTTATCCGAGCGCTCGACGCGGTTACGGACACGACCGTTCTGGCAAACCCGAAGTTGCTAGTGCTTAACCGCCAGCGGGCCGACCTGCTTGTTGGTGAGAAGCTCGGCTACCTCAGCAGCACCGCGACGCAAACGTCGACGACGCAGACGGTCGAGTTCCTCGAAATTGGTACCCAATTAACGCTACGCCCGTTTGTCAGCGAAGACGGGTTCATCCGTCTCGAGCTAAAGCCTTCGATCTCCGCCGGCGATACGACCCGTACGGTTGGGAGCTTTGTGGTACCCGAAACAACGAATCAGGAGATCACCACTAACGTTGTGGTTCGGAGCGGCCAAACGGTCGTCCTGGGCGGTCTGTTCAAGGAAGACACGACCGTTACTCGCAAGCAGGTGCCTTTGTTGGGAGATATCCCTCTTCTGGGTGTTATGTTCAAGAGTCAGGATGACAAGGTTGTTCGCAACGAAGTCATTTTCCTGATCACGCCGACGATCATAAAGGATGAAAGCCTGTACGCACTTGGCGAGAGTACTCAGGAGAGCATCGAGATGGCGCGGTTGGGTGCACGCGAGGGATTACTGCCTTGGTCTCGCACGAAGATGACTGCCGCTTACCTCCGCGACGCACAGAGGTATTACAGCGAAGGGAACAGCGAAAAAGCTCTTTGGGCTGTCAATATGGCGCTGACCCTCGAACCCAAAAGCTACGAGGCCATTGAATTTAAGCAGAAGATTACCGGTAAACAGGTCTACGATCCGGTTAACTTCAGCATCCTTAACGGCACCGTTGATGACATTCTCCGCGGCGCGGTTGGCAATGGCGCCGGCTCGCAGGGCTATTCTTGGCCCGAGAGCAGCGATGTGCCCATGGATAGCTCCAGCTTCAACACCACCATCCCGAGCATGGTGACGCCCGCTGTCGATACCGGTTTTGATCAGCCCGCCTGGCAGGACAATTCGTCCTACCAGATTCAGGATATGGACAGCCAGAATTTTGACTCGGGGTTGTCGACGCAGCCTGACCCCGTATTCGAAGACAGCTTCGAGGCACAATCGGAGCCCGCTTTTGATATGGAGATTCCTGCCCAGGACAACTCCACTTGGGACGACTTCGCACCTACCGATGACACGCAATTTGAAACCGAAGTCATGCCTGAGCCCCAAGCCAAGATCGAACCTCAACCCAGTACCAGTGTTAAGCCACAGGCCGAAGCTAAATCACAGATTCAATCTTGGCTCAAAAAGAGTCTGACGTCGAAGAAAAGGGAGACGCCGAAAGCCGATGTCGCTTCGATTATTCCGGTGACGCCCAAGGCACAGGTGCCGTCCGCTTCCGTCGAGGTGCCCAGCATCACGGATGACGCACCCATGCTGATGACGAATCAGCCTGTGGTTGCTACGCCGACCGTTACCGCGCCGACTGTTGCCACGTCGACCGTCACTACGCCAGACACACTGCAGGCTCAGACGGTGGAGGTGCCCCAGTGGGATGATAGTGCGGCCTTTACACCCGCGATCGATCCGGGAATGGATGTCGATACCACGGCCGACGTCTCTGCTTTTCAAGCAAACGACAGTGTTGAGGATTCGCTGTCTCGCACAGCAGCCGATTTTGGATTTGTACGCGACGAGGTCGCTCAGCAAGCGACGGCCCCTGATCTATCCGCAGGGGTGATCGCGGTGGAGGACCAGTTCCAGGCAGATGAATTGATCACGACCGAATCAGAAGATGTTCCAGAGTCCGACCCCTTCAATGCGGTTGTCGAGTGGCTGCTGCTGTCACCGGACCAGGAGGACTAATCGCTATGCGAAGCCGGATGCGTGGGGGCCCGCATCACCGGTTGGATCGGAAGGAAAAGAGATCATGTATTTCACGAAGACCAGGGCAACAAGCAAACTCATTACGGCTGTCGTCGTCATCGGTTTAGCGGCTGGATGCTCGACTCACAAAGACCATGTCAATGCCGCTGACGCACGCTGGAAAACCATGCGTTCGACGCTGATGCTGCAGATGGCACAGCAGCAGTTTGACGCAGGCGATCTCGATCAGTCTGAAAAGACACTCACCGAAGCCATCAAGATCGACACCAAGAACGCAAGGCTATACACGCTCGCCGGTCGCGTAGCGATGGAACGCGCCAAGCTCGAACGCGCGTTTCACCGTTTTAAGCTCGCCATTGAGATGGATGAGAAGCACGCCCCCGCCTATTACTACCAAGGTATTGTGATGCAGCGGTGGATGCGGTTTGATGCCGCCTACGATTTTTATAAGCAGGCTTACGAACTCCAGCCGGACAACGCTGCGTATCTCTTGGCCATGACCGAAATGCTCGTCGTGCTGGATCGGGTCGATGAAGCCATGGCGATCCTTACCGAAAAGATGACCTATTTTGACCTAAACGCGGGTGTCCGCATGGCAATCGGTCAACTGTTCGTCATGCGTGGCGACCACAGACACGCTGTCGATTATTTCCGTCAGGCGTTGCTGATACGTTCCGACGACCTGCGTATCCAAGAGGAATTGGCGCTTGCGCTGCTTGGGGCCGGCCAGGGGTCGGAGGCTGCTCGCAGGTTTGAGTCGCTACTAAAGCAACCGGGCCAGGCAGACCGAGCCGATCTTAAACGCGCATTGGCGGATAGCTACCTCGCTTCGGGTCGGGTCGGCCAGGCGAAAGACATTTACATCAGCCTCACACGAACCAATCCCCTGAGCGTGGAGACATGGATCAAGCTCGGTGAATTGGCATTGACACAGGAAGACTCGAAAGGTGCTTTGCTAGCGGCAAACCGTATCCAGAAGCTCGCCCCCAACCAATATGAGGGGTATCTGCTGGCCGGTGTGGTTTGGTCGAAGCAGGGTGAGGTCGAGTTGGCACTGGAAATGCTCGACAAGGCGGCGCAACTAGCACCGGAAAACCCCACTCCCGTTTTGCTGCGTGGGGTCACGTTAGAGCGAAGCGATCGCATGGCGGAAGCCGCGGATGCATACGCCGAGGCGCTACGCCGAAATCCAGGTGACAGCAGGGCACGACAACTACTCGCAAAAGTGGCGGCCCAGGCGGAGCAACACGAGTTAACAATCGACTAATGGTCAGGCTACGGTTGGCGGTGGGGTTTGCCTCGAATTGAGGCCCAGAAAGGGGAGGCGTCACGTGATCCTGTCGGGTTTGTTACGAATTGACAGATTGTTAGTTGCGGCGTGTCTGATATTGATATTGTTCTTGGTGGTCAACAGCACCGTCGATAGCCGTGCTCACCTATATCTGGGTGAACTTCACACGACAACAACGGCTGCGGGTAAGGATTCGTTGCCACCCATGTTCATCGGACGCAGAGATTTGTTCTATCGATTAAATCTGCCTGTTGACTTGCGTATCCGTCTGGCCAATAGTCGTCAGGCAGATGCCGTTGCACGGAGCTAGCGACCACGAAAAACTACGGCCGTGATGACCGAACGCATTACGAACGACGTTTTTACGGGGTGCCGAAACGACTGGGGAGATCATGAGCGAACCGCGACCGCTCATATTGCTGATTGATGACGAGGCTCATATCCGGCATGTCGTGAAGCTAAAGCTTGACGAGGCGGGGTTTGACGTGCTCACAGCAGAAGACGGCCGAGAAGGGCTCGCCATCGCGTTAGATCGTCTGCCGAACCTCATCATCACGGATCACCAGATGCCGTTTATGACCGGCGTCGAGTTGAGCAAATGCCTCCGGGACAATCCAGCCACAAGCTCGATACCTATCCTTATGGTCACCGCTCGTGGATTCAACCTCTCCGACGATTATCTTAAGACCAACATCGCCGCCGTGATCACCAAGCCGTTCAGCTCGCGCGAGATCCTGGATCGGGTCAAAGACCTGCTGACAGGCCCAACCGATCAGAAAGTGAACGATGTGGCGTGACACGGTCCTATAGTCAAGCCGACTTCGACATAGCGACCCAGCAGATTCAGCATCGCGTTGAGTCGCTGGGCTTGACACCCGCATGGGTAGACCCTCAAGGTGGTGCGGTCATCTTGGACGAGCGGGCTGTGTGGATCGAGCAGATCATTGTTGGCTGTCCACAATTCAAACAATCTCTACACTGTCACCTAGATGCGCTATGGGGTCCACATGCCCAGCCCGTCGAGGTTTGGCATGGGGTATGGTTGATCCCCCTGGTAGCGGCTCACATACAAAAAAATGGCGACGCTTCAGCAGGCAAGCAACCCAAACCTGTTGTATTGGCATTGACTGACGAATGGCTGCGTAGCGAGTGGCTGAGCCTGCTGTGTGATCAGCAACAGCTAGATCGGCAGGCGACGATCACGCGTATCGATCGGTCCAGGCTTGTGACTCAAACTGAGGTAAAGCGTCTAGCCGGCGTGCTCAATTGGGTCGGGCGGGACGCCGCCGAGATGCAGCACCAGGCGGCTGATCTCAAGCAGCTTAGCAGGCATCTTGGCGAAGCTTACGAAGAGTTAAGCCTTCTACATCAATTCACGACGAGCATGACGGTGGACAATCCCCCGGACCGGTTACTCGCGCAGGTCTGTAAAGACCTACAGCAAGTTGTCGGGCTCTCGTGGGTGGCTATGACACTCGACGACTCGCACCTGAGCAGCCTCGCGGGTCAACTGTTTAAGTCAGGGCAATACGGGTGTGAGGGCCATGTCCTTTTGCGTATCGGTTGCATGCTGATGTCACGATTCGGGCGCAACGCACAACCGGTGATCGTGGACGATACACGCACGCTCGATATCCCCCACCTGCCGCGGCTAGGTGCGCAGCTGCTGATAGTTCCGCTTGTTTACAAAGGTAAAGCAATCGGCGTGATCTTCGGAGCCGACAAGATCAATAACTCACAGCTAAGCAGCGTCGATACAAAACTGTGCGCTTCGTTGGGGGGGAGCTTGGCGATTTACCTTCAGAACGCGCTGCTCTATGAAGACATGCAATCGATGTTCCTGGGGACGCTGCACGCGCTGACCCATTCGATCGACGCCAAGGACAGCTATACCTACGGCCATTCTGAACGCGTCGCCTTGGTTACCAAGCAACTGGCGCTGGCGGCGGGTATCGATCCGTATACAGCCGAACGGGCCTACCTGGCGGGCGTCATCCACGACGTGGGCAAGATCGGCGTTTCCGAATCAATACTCTGCAAAGCGGGCCCGCTTACCGACCGGGAGCAGGCGTTGGTCCGCAAGCACCCTGAGATCGGTGCCAAGATCGTCTCTGACATCCGGCAGATGCAGGACCTGGTCCCCGGCGTGCTGTGCCACCACGAGCGGTGGGATGGGCAGGGATACCCCCGTGGGCTTTCGGGGCAGAATATCCCGATGCTGGGTCGGTTGATCAGTCTGGCGGATGCGTTTGATGCGATGAGCTCAAACCGCAGCTACCGCAGGCCCGTCCCGCACCAGCAGGCGCTCGAAGAGATAAGCAGGTATGCGGGTACACAATTTGACCCTCAGCTTGCTGAAATCTTTGTTCAGCTCGACTTCAAGGCTTTTTTCGAGATGCTCCATGAGCACCAATCGTCTCCGAATATCCTTGTCTCGGACTCGGTTACGGTTAATCCCGGCGTGGCACAGTAAGAGAAGGAAGATGCTTGCTGCCTTACGGTCGCGTCTCGTTTTGGACGACCCTGCAAGAGAAATTGTTTTAGAGGTCCAGGTCTTGGGCCTCGTCGGCGCGGTCCATCACAAAGCGCAGACGAGCAGACGCGTCTTTGCCCATCAGTTCGCCAATGATGCGGTCGGTCTGGAGGTTATCCACGATGTGGACACGCAGCTGCTGACGTGTCTTGGGGTTGAGCGTCGTTTCCCATAGGGCGCTTGGCATCATCTCGCCGAGCCCTTTGAATCGCATGATCTGAGGCTTCGCTCGGTCGTCGCGGTGGGTCTTGAGGATGCGGTCGCGGTCGGCGTCGTCTGTGGCCCAGTACGTTTTTTTGCCGATATCGATCCGGTACAGCGGCGGCACAGCCAGGTAAACCTTGCCCGCTGTAATGAGTGGCGTCATGTGCCGGTAAATAAACGTCAGCAGCAGCGTGGTGATGTGGTGCCCATCGGAGTCGGCATCGGCCAACAGGACGACCCGGCCGTAGCGCAGCTTGGACAGGTCAAACGCTTTGCCCACACCACACCCCAACGCGGTGACGAGGTCCGACAGCTCTTTGTTGTCGAGTACCTTGGCCAGCGATGCCTGCTCCGTGTTGAGTACCTTGCCCCGAAGCGGCAGGATCGCTTGGTGCTTGCGGTCGCGGCCTTGTTTGGCAGAGCCACCGGCTGAGTCGCCCTCGACGATGAACAATTCGCTGCCCGCGGTGCCCGGCGATGTGCAGTCGCTGAGCTTGCCCGGGAGATTTAGCCGGTGTGACACGGCTGACTTGCGCACGACCTGTTGCTGCGCGGCGCGGGAGGCTTCCCGGGCCCTGGCAGAGAGGATGACCCTCGACACGATTGCTTCTGCAGCCGTACGGTTGTGGTTAAGCCAGTGCTCGAGCGCGGGTCGCACTGCCGAGTCGACGATTGCCTGAGCTTCGGGATTATTGAGACGGTCCTTGGTCTGGCCCTGGAACTGCGGCTCCGTTACGAATATGGACAGCACGCCGACGAGGCCTTCGCGGAGATCTTCAGATATCAGCGTCACGCCTTTGGGCGCCAGCGAGTGGGTTTCGATGTAATTGCGTAGCGCTTTACCCATCCCCGATCGTAGGCCGTTTTCGTGGGTCCCGCCCGAGCCAGTGGGTATCCCGTTGACGTAGCTGCGCAGGCTCTCGCAGGTCGCCTCGGTCCATTGCAGAGCCACCTCGATCCGCTCGCCCCGCGTCGTGTCGCTGTCACGGATCAGGGTAAAGGGCGACTCGTGTACGGGTTTGCTAGGCGCGGTTCCGCTCGATTCGTTACTAGGCGCGGTCCCGGTGAGCATCTTGTGTAGCAGATCGACGATGCCACGATCGTGTTTGTAGGATTGCTGCTTTTTGTTGACCTGGTCGTCGAAGGTGACGCGCACGCCGCGGTGCAAGTAGCTGATCGTTTCGAGGCGCTCGTCGATCGTCGCGGGATTAAACTCGGTCTTCGGGAAGATAGTCGGGTCGGGGTGGAAGTAGATCGTCGTCCCGGTCCCCCGTGCTGCGCCGAGTCGTTTGAGCTTTGTGGTGGGGCGTCCGCAGCGGAATGTCTGCTCCCACTGCGCACCGTCGCGTTTGACGGTGGCTTTGAGCTCTTTTGACAGTGCGTTGACGACGCTGGCGCCGACGCCGTGCAGGCCACCCGATGTTTTGTAGCTCTCCGAGTTGCTGTCGAATTTTCCACCCGCGTGCAGCGTGGTCAGGATGATCTCAAGGGCGTTTTTCTTGAACTTGGGGTGCTTATCAACCGGGATGCCTCGCCCGTTGTCTTTTACCGTGACCGACGTGCCGTCTTTGTGAAGCGTGAGTGCGATCTCGGTGGCGTGGCCGTTCATCGCTTCGTCCACCGCGTTGTCGAGGATCTCCCAAACGAGGTGATGCAGCCCCGCCGAGCCCAGCGAACCGATGTACATCCCCGGGCGCTTGCGCACGGGGTCGAGCCCTTCGAGAACGGTAATGTCTTTAGCGGTGTATGTGGCGGTCATTGCTAACCTGTGGCCAGAATCATGTCTTTGTCATTTAAAGTGACTAAGTTCAAGATTTTCCTGCTGAAAAGGTCACTTTCTTTTTCGATTTCACGGTAAAAGTAAACGCTCCATTGAATCGGTCGGAGATGTACTTGGCCACTTTGACATCCACGCTGTGCCGCGAGCCTTTGCTGGTCGGATCGGTCCAGGCCACGGTTACTCTGGGAGATATCTCCATTATTTTTCCCCTTAGCATTGCTGAAGCGCCGGGTTCAATGAGTGTGAATTTGATCGGTATCGGCATGCCCGAGATGGTCAGGTCTATGATCTTATCTTTGGTGTTGTTGACGAGGGTGAAGGTGAAGTTGGCTACCTCAGGCGGGGGTTGCACTGCCTCGCCGTCACCGCAAGCCACCACGAGCAGGGGGATGCCTAGCGTTAACAGAAAGCGCCCGATCCACAGATGGGCCCGCTGTCGGATTGAAAACAGTGGTTGGTGCTTCATCACGGGGTGTCCTTTCCGAAGGATTTGGATGGTGCTTGCATTCCCAATTGCATCTTAAATAGACTTAATCCTCAAGCATAACCGGCACGGTCGGCTCCTGTGGAAGCACTTGTGTGAGCGTGCCTCGTTTAAGTATTTCACGGCCCTTGCCGCCTCGGCCGGTGATCTCGTATTTCGCGGTGCTAACGGTTTGTGTGCCCCCGCGGCTGGTCTGGACCGTCATTAAATCGCGATCGCCCGTAGACGCAATGCAGCCCAGCACACGGTCGCCTTTGCCCAGTTTGATCAGGATGACGCCCCTGCCAGGCCCCGACAGGAAGTTGACCTCACTGGCCTTGGTGATCATCACGCGTGCTTCCTTCGTCGCGGCGATCAGCGTCTCTTGGCCGTGGATGATCGAGACGGTGACTACCTGGGCCGACTTGGCGGGCTTGGCGTAACGGCGACCGGCACGCGTGCTGGGCTCGACAAACGTATCGAGGCTAAACCGTATGCTGTACCCGTCGCTGGTCACCGCCACCGCATGCGTCGGGGGGGGGGCATCGCCATCGTCCCCGGCACCGATACCGCTGGCCACGCGCGGGTCGAGGCTGAACGCCGTCACGATCCGCTCGCCGTCCTTTAATTTGAAAAGCTTCTGGATCGGATCGCCGTAGCCCGTCGTCGGGGCGATGTTGTCGATTCGGCAGGTGTAAGCGACGCCAAGGTTGGTCATAAACACGATCGTGGCGCGGGTGCTGCCCGCCTGGGCGGTCAGGACCGCGTCGCCCTCGCGTAGCCGAGTCGTGGACAGGTCGCGTACCTCTTTCTGACGCTTGACCCAGCCGTCGCGCGTCACGATTACGACGTTGTCTTCGTCCACGATAAAGTCGTCAGCTTCAAACTCCGGCTCGTCCGTCACGCTGGCGATTACCGTCCGGCGCGGTTGGGCGTATTTTTTTTGCACGTCGAGGAGTTCTTGCCGGATGATCTGCCATCGGCCCTGATCGTCGGTGAGCAGTTTGATAATTTCCTTGGCACGCTTGCGCTTGTCAGCGAGTTCTTTGCGGATCGCGAGGATTTCCAGTCGTGCCAGGCGGTAGAGCTTCAACTCTAAAATAGCGTCGGTCTGCAGATCGTCCAGGCCGAACTTGGCCATGATCTTTTTTGCCGCATCGGCCTTGCCATCAGAACCACGGATGACCTTGATGATCTGGTCGAGTACATCGAACACCGCCTCGAACCCTTCGAGGATGTGCATGCGCCGTTTGAGTACTTCGAGTTCGTGCTCTAGCCGTCGTGTGACGACCTGCATGCGGAACAGCAGAAAGTTCCAGAGCACCTCGCGTAGGTCAGATCGTTCGGGTCGGCCGACGGACGGATTTTCCGTAGGTACGAGGCAGATCATGTTGACGTTGAAGTTGATCTGCAGGGGCGTGTGTTTGTACAGGTACGCTAAGACTTTCTGTTCGTCAGCGTCTTTTCTCAGTTCCAATTCGATCCGCACGTCGCTGGTCGATAGGTCTCTGACGTCTAATAGTGGCGGCAGCTTCCTGCTGATGATGACGTCGGCAATGCGCTGGACGAGGGTGGCTTTGTTTACGGTGTAGGGGATGGCCGTGACGATCAGAACCCTGCTCGACCGCGTGGTGGGGCCTGCTTCGTGTATGGCACGCAGGCGTACGGGTCCGGACCCGTTCTTGTAGATATCACGCAATTCTTCGGGTGTGTTGAGGATCTGTCCCCCGGTGGGGAAGTCGGGGCCCTGGACCTGTCGACACAGGTGGTGGGTCTTGAGTTCGGGATTATCCAGGAGCTTGACCAGGGCTTTGCAAACCTCACCGAGGTTGTGAGGTGGGATATTCGTCGCCATGCCCACCGCGATGCCTGTGGCGCCGTTGACCAGGAGATTAGGTATGCGCGACGGCAGGACGATGGGCTCCTGCCTCGTGCTGTCGTAGTTTGGGCGAAAGTCGACGGTGCCGCGATCGATCTCGGCGAGCAGTTCGTCAGCGATTCTCGCGAGTCGGCACTCGGTGTACCGCATGGCTGCTGGGGCGTCGCCGTCGAGCGAGCCGAAATTACCACTGCCGTCGACCAGGGGTTCGCGTGTGGAAAAGGGTTGCGCCATACGCACCAGGGCGTCGTAGATCGCTGAGTCACCGTGCGGGTGGTAGTTACCCATCACATCGCCGACGACCTTGGCGCACTTGCGGTGCTTAGCGTCGAACGTCAAGCCCTGCTTCCACATGGTGTACAGGATGCGGCGCTGCACCGGCTTGAGGCCGTCACGCACATCGGGCAACGCTCGGCTGGTGATCACCGACAGGGCGTAGTTGAGATACCGCGACTGAGCCGTCTCGTGTAGAGCGACCATTTGCTGGCCGTTGTCTTCGCTGGGCGCGGCTGCTTCGGCGTCCTCGTCGAATAAAAGCCGTTCTTTTCGGCTGGTGCGTCGTTTAGCCAATTAATTCGAGTCCTTCTCGTTGGTCTTGCCGACACGGCGTGGCCAACCGGGCTTTGTGTCCAAAACCGCCACGATAGGGCAGGACAAATAACCTGACAAGGATTGACCCGGACCGGTCAGCCTAGACTGCCGTACGGCGACCGGGGTGTGTTTCCTCCCCCACGTATCGTATTCTATGTCCATGCAACGGGTGCTCGGCATTGATCCAGGATTACGCCTGACCGGCTACGGCGTCGTAGCGCTACCGGACGGGTACTTTGACCCTCAACTCGTAGAGGCTGGCGTCATCCGACTCGACGCAAAGCAATCTCTCGAAGCCCGCATTGAACACCTGCACCAAGACCTGGAATCGCTGATTATTGAATTAAAGCCCACTCATATGGCTGTGGAAAAACTCTACGCCCACTACAACCACCCACGCACCGCGATCATGATGGCGCACGCCCGAGGCGTCATCCTCCTGGTGGCGCAGCAGCAGGGTTTAGAAGTCGAGCACCTGCCGTCCACCGAGGTGAAGCGCGCGGTCACCGGCTACGGCCACGCTTCGAAACAACAGATGCAGGGTGCTGTACAAATGCAGTTCAGGCTGCCCGAGCCACCGAGCCCGCCTGATGTGGCGGATGCGATCGGCATCGCGCTGACCTTGGCGCAACGTCTGAGCACGCGCCAAGCCATGACGATCAATCAGCCGCTAGGCCGATAACGCTATTTCGACACCCACGACCCGACACCCATCACCTCAAAAATACCCTTGCAGAAATCGGGCAGATCGTCCGGCTTTCTGCTCGATACAAAGTGCCTATCGACGACCACGGGTGCGTCGCTCCATGCCGCTCCCGCGTTGATCAGGTCGTCCTTGATGCCCGGTGAGCTTGTGGCCTTGACGCCCTTGTAGACGCCCGCTGAGACCGGTATCCAGCCTCCGTGGCAGATTGCGGCCACGAGCTTGCCCGCCTTGGCAAACTGGCGCGTCAGTTCCAGCACGTGTGGGTCGCGTCGCAGCTTATCGGGCATCCATCCGCCCGGGATGATCAGGCCGTTGAAGTCCGTTATCGCCATCTGGTCGATCGAGGCGTCGCTTACGCAGGGATACCCGTGCTTGCCAGTGTATTTGGTCTGTGTTTCCGGGCCCGCTACGGCGACCCTCGCGCCCGCCTCCAGCAGCCGCAGCTTGGGGTACCACAACTCAAGGTCTTCGTAAGCGTCCCCGACGAAGATCAAAAAACGTTTGCCTTGTAGTGGCTGCATCGTACCTGTCCTCTCTGTCTGGATGAGGCTAACCGATTGACAACAAACACGTCGTCGCGATCAATTGTAAGTTAATCGACGAGCGGGTTGGCGTGTTAAATCCGTCCTATAACGGCCCGATCGCGTGGCTGGCGTTCACACGTCCTAGACATGCTATTGGTTGCGGTTAATCAGCCCGTGTGCAGGTATATTTCCTACCTCAAAAGACCGATTGTTCAGGATAGGCGTACTGCTGTTTATCGTTCGGATTTCATTGGTGTTAAACGCAGTGGTGGTCAGGAAAAAAGACCGGGTGGCGAGGATGTTCAAAGCCTTGGAGAGCAGGGGGGCACAGGAGCCGCGATGTCACGAGTGACTGTCGATCTTAAACCGCTGTTCGGATCGGGAAAAACGTTTCCGAAACGCACCCGTGATTGAATTTTATGGAGATACCGTGCGCGTGTTTGTTTTGATATGAGAAAACCGGGCCCGGCGCCACAGCGATACGTTTGTGTGGGCATTGACTAAGCGAAATATTTAAATGGCGACGAGCGTACTCATTATCGATCCCGACCCGTCTGTCTTGAGGCTGTTAGAACAGCACCTGACGGCCAACGGTTATGCAGTGCACACCGCTGACTCGGACGTCGATGCTCTGCGTATTGCTAAAGATCGAGACGCAAGGATCGTGATCGTCGATCTGATGATGCCAGGGATGAGGGAGGGGCAGTTTTGTCGAGCGCTTCGGTCTTCCGTTACGGAAGGGGCGATTCACATCCTGACTTTGGCGACCGCGACCGATGCCATGTCTCTTACACAAGCGTTCTGGTCCGAAGCGGACGACTTGCTTCTCAAACCGGTTGATTTTCAGTTGCTTGATGCCAAGCTACGCACGGCTACCCTGCTGCTGAAGCTCGAAGATGATCTGGTCACAGAGCGTCGGGCCGCTGACCAAACCCGAGCCCAGCTTACCCATCTCAATAACAAGCTGCAGCGATTAGCCACGATCGATGCGTTGACGGAGTTACCTAATCGTCAGGAAGCACTGCGGAGACTTGATGAGTCTTGGGCGCTCACCGAACGTCAAGGGCTGTCGCTGTCTTGTGTTTTGATTGGTGTCGATCAGTTCAAGCGTTTTGACGAAGAAAACGGCCCCGCGGCAGCCGATGCGGTACTCCGCAGTACCGCCAAAACACTCCGGGCTATGACTCGTACTGGTGAGCCCATTTTCCGCATCGGGAACAGTCGATTTCTGTTGATCTGTCCCGGTTCAAAGGCGCGACAAGCTATCACAGGCGCGGAGCGGATGCGCAAAGCTGTGGAGACCAGTGTCATCAAGAAAGACGGATTCGAATTATCCGTTACCGTCAGCATCGGTGTCGCCCAGCGTGATGAAGAAACAAAGACAATTACTCAGATGTTGGCTCTGGCTAGCAAGTCGCTCGACACCGCCAAGCAGGCCGGGGGCAACCGCCTGTGCGTCGCCGGGCAAGACCATGCAGCGCGGTTGCCGTTGGCCAACGCCTCGGCTACTGACGGTGAGAGTGGCTCTCAAGACAATCCCGAAGCCGTCACGACCGACATGGCAAATAGGCCGATGCGCGTCATGATTGTGGACGATTCGCCTGATATACGGCTGTTGTGCCGCAGGCTGCTTGAGAAAGAAGGCTACGAGGTCGTCGAGGCTTGTGATGGCATGGAATGTTTTAAGCTATGCGAAAAATATCAGCCGGATATTATCGTGATGGACATTGATCTGCCCAAGCTCAGTGGGTTGGAATGCACACGGCGGCTCAAGGCCAACCCCGCCATGCAGGATATGCTCATCACGATGATGAGTTCACACAGCGATGGCGGTGACATCAAGGCCGCCTTTGAGGCGCAGGCTGACGAATTTATCACCAAACCGTTTAAGCCTCGGCAATTCATCTATCGCATACGGTTGATGGAAAGGCTGCAGCGCAGCAGGTACCAATTGGTGGCCAATATCGCGGCTCGTGGCGGCCAGGCGCGTGCCCTGATGATTATGCTTGACTTGTCGCGCAGCCTGACAGGGACGAACAACCTCGAAGAGGCATTGGACTGCATCATCTCAGCCGCTGTCGAGTTGACCGGCTGCATGCGTGTTTCCATCATGCTGCCCGACGATACGGGCAAGTACCTGCGTATCGCGCGCTCGATCGGTGTGCCCCCCGAGGTGGTCTCCCAGGTCCGCATCCCCATAGGCGGAAACGTCGCCGGTCAGGTTTATGCTTCCCAAGAGCCGGTTCAGATGAATCAGCCGACCAACGAAAAATCTAAGGCCGATCAACACAAGTCGCTCGCGCCGTTGGTCTCGGCGGAGCTACGCACACCGGATCGTGTCGTGGGCGTGATCAACGCCACGGAGCGCCACGGCGGCACCAGCTTCGACCCGTTGGACCTAGAGTACTTCGACCTGGTCTGTAACCTTGCTGCGTCAGCGATCGACGTCATCCAGAGCCGACACGATCGCGATGAGGCGCATAACGCCATCGTCTTTGCTTTGGCGAAGCTCGCGGATCATCGTGACAATGAAACGGGCAAACACCTGGATCGTGTGAGTTTGTTTTCAGTGGAGCTTGCGCAACACCTCAGAACAAAAGAGCAGTTTCGTGGCGAGATCGACAACGTTTTTGTGAACAATCTGAAGCGCGCGGTACCGCTACACGACATCGGCAAGGTGGCTATTCCTGATCGCATCCTCTTCAAGCCCGGCAAGCTGACAGACCAGGAAATGGCCATCATGAGGACCCACGTCGATATCGGCGCTCAGACTCTGCAGTCGGTGATCGAGCGCACGCCCCATGTTGGGTTTTTGAACATGGCACTGGATATCACCCAGGGCCACCACGAGTGGTACAACGGCAAAGGCTATCCAAATGGTGTGAGCGGGGAGGACATCCCGCTTTCAGCCCGCATCGCCGCGATTGCGGACGTCTACGACGCGCTGACCACCCGACGCCCCTACAAGGAGCCGTTTCCTCACCAGAAGACGGTGGATATCATCAAGTCATCGATCGGCACGCAGTTCGACCCGGTGCTGGGTGAGGCGTTTATGGCGAAGGAAAAAGAGTTCGCCAGGCTTGCCGCCGAACTAGCCGACGAAGACCCCGCCGACATCGACGATTTACGCTCGATTGAATATTATCTATAAATTCAATGCCAATCGCGGCGCATAAGGTCACACTATACCTCCATCGCTGCGCGTTCGGCTATCATTGACCTGATGATGGCAGACCCGGGCAATGTTCATCTGATGAAGTGCATGGAGGACTCGTGTGAGTAGTTGATTTAGTAAGAGAAAAATCCTGTCTCGATCGATATACAACCACTTATTTTGTAGTATAATACAGTTGAACAAAAGCGTGTATGCCTAATGCAGAAAAATAAGTTAACGGGGGACCGATTTGCGTTTTTCTTTTTTGTAGCCTCGACGTTATGCCTCGTCTTCACTTACGGGGTTTTGGTTGGCAGGTACCATATCTTTCCGTTCCAGGTCTACGCGAGCGCGGCTGAAGGATACAAAAAACTTATCGCGATAACGGTTAAGCAAGAGCTTCCCTGGTATTACATACGCGTGGAGGGTAAGGATGGGAAAGCCATTCATAGGCCCGGGGATGCGTACGAGGGGTTGAACCTAATTACCAAGATCGGGAGCGACAAAACGATTGTGGCCGAAATTCTGGACATGGACGGCCAAAAGCTCCACGAATGGCAAATCGACTGGTTCAAGATATGGCCCGATGCGAAGCATCTACCAAAAGGATGGGTTCCTCAAGAAAGGCCGGGCACACATATCCATGGCCGCGTGCTCATGGAAAACGGCGACTTGGTATTTAACTTTGAACGTCTGGGGCTTGTCCGCATAAACCCTCACGGAGAGGTCGTGTGGCGATTGCCCTACCTAACGCACCATTCGGTCCACCGTGATGACAAAGGGAACTTGTGGGTGAGCGGTAAGAAATGCCACACAAAACCCGATGCGCGTTTCTCTAACCGCAAGACGCCAATCTATGAAGACACATTTTTAGAAGTGACGCCCGATGGCAGGATCGCTAATGAGTGGTCCGTGGCTGACCTCCTGATCGAAAACGATCTGAATGGATTGCTCTTTACAGGTAGTGTTGATAACTGGTCCACGCTGATAGTGGCTAGCTACGGCGATGTGCTTCATTTGAACGACGTCGAACCGTTTCCCGACACGATGGAGGAAGACTTCTTTCGAAAGGGAGATGTTCTGGTCTCTCTTCGGAATATCAATACCGTATTCGTCTTCAATCGGTATACTCGAAAGATTAAGTTGCTTTGCATGGGCTGGTTCGTCCGGCAGCATGATCCGGATTTTATTGATGGGAACAGATTCTCCGTCTTTGACAATAACTTAATCGCATCGAAGGAGTACGGTCATCAGAGCAGGATTGTGATTGTGTCCGCACGAGAGAAGAAATTGGACGTGTACTTCGAAGGCAACCCTACCGTCCCGTTCTACACCGCTATAATGGGTAAGCACCAGTGGCTTCCAAACGGCAACCTACTGATTACGGAATCTCAGGAGGGGAGGGCTTTCGAGATAAACCCCCGAGGTGAGATGGTGTGGGAGTACGTAAACTACGTTGATAATGGAATTGTCGGTTTGGTCGACGAAGTGGAGCGTCTGCCATTGATATACAATCGTCTTTTTACAACAACGAATTAGACGGATTATGGAATCATCCGTTGAGTCCACGAGGATAAAACTCGGTTGTCGCGAACAAGCGAAGGTTAAAACGATGAAAACGCGAGCATGGGGGACGCTTCCCGCATTGGCAATTATTTTAGTCTGTCTCCTGCCTCAATCTGCCATAGCGTATATTGGGCCGGGAACGGGGTTGTCCGCGATCGGTGCATTTCTTGCCGTCATCGTAGGTATCATTGTCGCCTTGATCGGATTCATTTGGTATCCGATCAAGCGGCTCCTACGGAAGAAGACGCCGAAGGATAATGGCCCAGACGGAGGGAAATGATGATTCCCTGGATCGGTGCCGCCTTTCTTGTCTTCGGTTTTGTTTTTTTAATACAACGGTTCGGGGTGGTCGAGAAGAGCGGCGAGGTTGTCGCCATATCGCGTCGTTCGTTTGGTGTGGTTCGTGATTCTACGCTGACCGACGAAGTCAAAGAGGCGGCACTCCAAAGGGATGCAAAGCAGTTGTTGGGTTTGTTTCTCGTGCTTACCACCGGCGCAGCGGCAGCGATGCTGATTCCGGCGGGGTTGTTGTGGGTGTGCGATTGGTTTGGGTGGCTCTCTCTTGACGCTGTGTTCTCTGTTACCGTCTCGCCTGTGTTTCTAGTTACGAGCAGTGTTCTGACTGTTTTCGTATTCTTTGCCCCTCAAAATAAGACGTCCCAAGAGACGAGTTATTCCACTCTGGACCGATGTCTGCACCACGTCGCCTTCAAGACGTATACGACGGCACAGGTTTCGCTTGCGGATATAGAGGATCGTCTGTTTGCCAGACAGTTAGCCGCGTGTAAAGCGGACCGACCCGTTTTCATCACCGCGCTTCCCCGTGCGGGGACCACATTGCTGCTCGAGTGTTGCGTAAAACTCGATGGATTCGCTTCCCACAGCTACCGTGACATGCCGTTCGTTCTGATCCCCTGTTTGTGGAGCCGTTTCTCCGCGATGTTCCAAAAGGCTGGCAGTTTACGAGAACGTGCCCACGGTGACGGGATGCTCATCGATTTTGATAGCCCTGAGGCTCTGGAGGAGGTGCTGTGGAAAACGTTTTGGCGAAAACACTATCTGAACGATTGCATTATCCCGTGGCAAGACGAAAACGATGATGAATTTTCGGATTTTTTTCGCAGTCACATGCGCAAGATCATCCTATTGCGCAGCGGTCAAGATACCCACGGCATGCGATACGTCTCTAAGAACAACCTCAACATTGCGCGTATACCAACGCTGCGGCGGCTCTTTCCTGATTCGGTCATTGTTGTGCCGTTTCGGGAACCGCTTCACCACGCAGCTTCGTTACTGAATCAGCACCGCAACTTTCTGAAAATCCATCAGGAAGACCCGTTTGCCTGCGAGTATATGCGGGCAATCGGCCATTACGACTTCGGTAAGAACCTACGTCCTATCGATTTTGAGGGATGGTTTCACAAGCGCCAATCACAAGACGCCGAATCGCTAGCCTTCTGGTTAGAGTATTGGGTCGCTACATACAGGCACCTTCTGACGAGAAAAGAGGACTTGTTCTTTCTGAGTTACGAGGCGCTATGCGAGGCCCCTGAGGCCGGTCTACGTCGGCTGGCGGAGACTATCGGAAGCAAGATCGGAGACGCCTACATGTCGGTTGCCGCCACTGTGCGTCCCGCGCGGATGCGGGAAGTAGATACTGGGGCCGTTGCCCCATCTCTTATAAAAGAAGCACGCGGCATCTACGCCGGTTTGAGAGAAACATCCCTGTGATTCCAATCAAGATTAATACTTGCGCGTCATCTGCGAACGCGAAGGCAAAACAGACAATAACTTACATCCTTTGCAACGCGCTAGAACGATACGCAATGCGTATCACAGGTCAGATTTCGACGCAATGTAATCAGGTGCGAAAGCATCCAATGGCCCCGGCAGGATTCGAACCCGCGACCGATCGATTATGAGTCGACAGCTCTAACCACTGAGCTACGGGGCCTGCGGGTATTCTAACGTGAGTTGATGGTTATGGAGGGTTATGCTGCGGCAAACAAGAACGTCGTCCGGCATTTGCTACACGCCACTTGACCCCCGCGTGCAGATGCCGCGTATGAGCCGACGTTTCTGCATTTTGGGCAAGCCAGCTTGATCGAGTTTGCCGGGTGGTTACTTGTGGGGTTGTCGTCTCCGCCGGCGACGCGGATGCCCACCCCGCAGCCGCCACACTTAATGGCCTGTCCTCGTGAAGAGGTCGACACGGATGAAACGTGTTTGCACTTTGGGCACTTGATCTTGATCTCGGTAGGCTGGGATTTTGACACTTTCGTGTCGGATGGTTTTGTAGCCGACGCGGCGGCGCGGGACGAATCGGTTCGCTGTGAACGATCGGCACGCATCCTGCTCGAAGACGAGGACTGGTTTTTACGCCAAGCGGGTGTTTTGTCGACTTTAACCTGTTGTTCCTTGACTTCTATATCCTCACCTGTGGCAGCGAGGTAGCAGCTATGGAGCAACAGGTTGAATTCTTCCCATTGCAGTTTACGGGCTATCTCTTCACCCGCGAGGTTTAACTTGCCCTCCTTCGCTTGAGCTAAAAGGTCTGTAAACGCGAACGTCTCCCACGCTTCACCCAAAGCGATCAGGTCTCGGAAGCGCTTGAGGGAAGGCTCCGCGTTGTCGCTGATGAGTTCTGTTGCCAGCTTCGCCAGCTTGACGTCGTGTGGGCGACGATCTGTGAGTTGTTGGAACTGTGACTTGCTTTCTTCAGCTTTGCCTTCGTGCCGGTATGCCAGCGCCGAGATATACAGCCGTTCATCTTCCGGGGCGGCGCCGCTGAGCATTTGGCAATCCCCGGGCCAGCCGGTCCAGAGATACAGCAGCGCCCGCACGGCACCGGCCATGGGTTCGCTGGCCAAATCTTGGGGCGCGAACAGTTCGGCGTCTTCGCAATTATCGAGTGTATTCTTAGCGGATTGATTGGCCCGTTTTCCCCAATCGACAGGCGGCAGACCCCATCCGGTTACGGACATGACCTGCGAAACGGTGGGGGCCATGAGCGTTGCGTCTAATTTCAGCATGAGCCGTATCTCACATAGGGCAAGGGTATGCCCAGAGGATCATGATTCATATCGACCATGGGCACAGCCGCCATCAGCACAGAGGATTCGCCGTAGGGTAACGCGGCGACTACCCAGTTGGCTCGGCCTGTATAACCGCTTCAATCCCTACAACCGGACCCGTCGCAGGGGGTTTTAGGCCAAATTAGGGGACAAATATAAGGACGATCGAGCAACGCCATCTAGGTTGGTGAAGGACGTCACTCAAGATCACTGGAAAAACGAGATGGGGTCAGATTAAATACTTGTAAAAAAAAGAGTTGGATTGATTTCCGAGATGCGAGCCTCGAGGCTCAGTGATGCCAGCGTCCCGGATTTTTCAATTGCCGAGTGGGTGAGAGCCGAGAAATCTTACCGGACGGTGTAATTGTATTAACCTCGCGCAGGCATGAGTTTGCTGACAACAAAAACGGTTGCATGTCACAGAGGTCGGATATCTAAACCATAAAAGAGCCATTTGACGGAATAACGGATTCTGGCTGGCTGCGTTGATTGTATTTGAGGGTTCCGCTTTTTGGAGACACCTGGCGTATGAACATTTTCACTGATTTACCGGGGCGACCACGGCGTTTAGGCAAGGGTTTTTTAGCAGGACCTTTCTGTGCCATATTCATCGCTGCGATGACCATGTTCACAACTGCGGATGTGCGGGCGCAATCCAAAGGCATCTTCGGTCAGACGAAACCGCAAGCCGACGAGCCGAAGCCCGATATCACCAAACCTGTCGCTAAACCTGCTGCGGCGACTGCGGCATCCCCTGACTCCAATAAATCCGGGCGACCCAAGCGTAAATTTCTTCGCCATGAAGAGGACTGGTCCGATTTTAATGGGCAGGGCACCGGCGACTCGCTCGACGCGATTAAGCACATCCAACTCAGTGAAGACGGATCGGTCTGGGCCAGCTTGGGCGGCCATATCCGGATTCGCGGCGAAAGCTGGGGCCGGTTTAATTTCGGTGCTACGGCCGACGATAACGATTCGTTTACCCTCGGACGGATGTTGCTGCACAGCGACCTGCATTTTGGGGAAAACATTCGGCTCTTCGTCGAAGTCAAGAGCGCCGGCTCGACACAGCGGGACCTGCCAGGTGGGCATCGGACTTTGGACGTCGACAGTCTGGCACTGGAGCAGGCCTTCTTTGATCTGACTATGCCTCTCGAAAACGATCAGTCATTCATATTGCGCACTGGTCGGCAGGCGCTGTTGTTTGGTAAGCAGCGGTTGGTCAGCCCGTTGCCGTGGGGCAACACGCTGCGCCGGTGGGACGGTGTGACCGGGATACTCAAGACTTCCGACGGCTGGAAAGCGTCTGGGTTCTACACGCAATTTGCCTCGGTACAAAAATATCGGTTCAACGAAGCCGACAAACAGACCGAGTTTTCGGGTATCTACGCAACCAATCAAGCCAAAGGTGTCGATTTGTATTGGTTGTTCTTAAGAAAAGATGACCCTGTCACCTTCAACGGCACCACCGGCAACGAATCGCGTCATACCCTTGGTGGTCGACTCTGGGGCAAGTGCGGCGATTCGGGAATTGATTACGACATTGAGGGCGCCTACCAGACCGGTGACGTGGGGACTGCGGATATCGATGCCTTCATGTTCGCCAGCGAGGTCGGTTTGAGTTTACCTAAACTGCCAGGGCGTCCCAGGCTCCATGTCGGCTTTGATTACGCCAGTGGTGATGATACCGCAGGTGACAACAACGTCGAGACGTTTAACCAGTTGTTCCCGCTTGGTCACGCTTATCTAGGTTTTATCGACATCATCGGCCGACAGAACATCATTGATCTTAGCGGTGGCGTTACGCTCTTTCCCGTCGAAAAGCTGGTCGTAAAACTCACAGGTCATTTTTATTGGCGCGCTGAGCAAAACGACGCTTTGTATAACGCGGGCGGCGGTATCGTACGGGCCAGCGGCGTGGGTTTGAGCCGCGAAGTCGGCAGCGAGATCGATTTGTTGGCCAAGTACCCCTTCACTAGCCACTTGACGGGCGTCCTTGGGTACAGTCGCTTTTTCGCTGGCAACTTCATCGAGCAGACGGGTGCGAGCCAGGATATCGACTTCGTTTACCTGATTATGCAATACACGTTTTAGCCGCATGTTCAAAATGAAATCGTCAGTAGTTGTTGAGCAAAAAAACCGCGGTTTAGCCGCGGTTTTTTTGTGTCGCCGTTCATCTAGCTCTGCCGCTTGAACCTTTTGGCTATATTAGAGCACTTGGTGTAATTAATCTCCATTGACCGGGTGGCACGGCTTGCTTGCAAACCGTGAAATACAGATGTCTGTTACACCTACGATCCAATCAAGATCGAAAATATTGACGCCAGTTGCTCTAATACGTGCGATGCTGCTGACACGAGTTTCTGATGCCCGACGAACAACAATTGATAACCCGTTTACCGCAATCTGAGATCGAGGTCCAGGTGCGCTACATCGAGTGCGACCCGATGAGCGTGGCGCATCACAGCGTGTATCCGGTGTGGCTGGAACTGGCTCGTACGCAGTGGCTGCGAGATCGGGGCATGCCTTACAGTGAGTTGGAGCAGCAGGGGGTTCTGTTTGTCGTAGCGAGGATGAGTATCCGCTACCGCAAACCCGCGCGATACGACGACGTTTTGCTCGTGCGGGTGTGGCTGGCAAAGGGGGGCAAGCCGTCACGGGTCAAGGTCGACCAGGAATACGAGATCCGCCGTGGCGACGAACTTCTGGCGACTGCCGAGACTACTTTGGTGTGCGTGGATCGTCAGGGAAAGCCCCAGGCTATACCTGCTCAGATCGTTTGATGTGTACGGGTTACGTCTAGATTCGACTGCTTTGACGGAGCGGGGTATTCCATTAGAATCTGCCGTTCTTGCTTTTAGAAGGGGTGGTTGTCGTTTGGCCAAATCGAGCCTTTTGATCCTTTGCGGGACACTGCGGGCTCGGGTCTTGATCGGCAGTACTCAGATCGACAAATAGTTGCGCATACAGGGCTGTGCCGCGTGGCTGGCTCGGGCCCATGACGGTGTGCCCACGTTATTTACACAGGACAGGTAGACATGGCGAAGAAGACCAAGCGGACAAAAGTAACACGTCGAACCAAGTCATCGCGCAAGAGCAAAAGCCCATCGAGCGGCTCATCGCGCGGCGGCAAAATGATCTATTACTTCGGCAAGACCCGGACGGACGGCAAGAGCGGCCAGAAAGAGCTGCTGGGGGGCAAAGGCGCCAACCTCGCCGAGATGACCGGGATCGGGCTGCCTGTCCCGCCAGGCTTTACGCTCACGACGCGCGTTTGTGATCTTTACTACAAGAACAATCGCAAGCTGCCGACCGGCTTGATGGGCCAAGTGAAGAAGTCGGTGGCGATGCTCGAGAAAGAGCTTGGCAAAAAGTTCGGTGACCGAAACGACCCGTTGCTGGTCTCGGTCCGATCCGGTGCCGCCACCTCGATGCCAGGCATGATGAACACGATCTTGAACCTCGGCCTCAATGACAGGTCTGTAACAGGTGTAGCCAATGAGACGGGTAACGAGCGGTTTGCTTATGACTCGTACCGTCGGCTGATTAACATGTTTGGCGACGTGGTTATGGAGGTAGGACACGAGCACTTTGAGGAAGCGTTTAGCCAGATCAAGCTGCGGTACGGGGTGAAGCTCGACACCGATGTACCCACACAGGGCATGATCGAACTGTGCGAGGAATACAAGAATGTCTATCGGCACCATGTGGGTCAGGATTTTCCGCAGGACCCGTTCAAGCAGCTTCAGTTGGCTATCGACGCGGTATTTAATAGCTGGATGCAGTCGCGTGCGGTTCGTTACCGTCAGGTAGAGGGCATCACCGGTCTGCTGGGCACGGCTGTCAACGTCCAGTCGATGGTCTACGGCAACATGGGCGACGATTCGGGTACGGGTGTCGCGTTCACACGCAATCCCTCAACAGGTGAGAACAAGTTTTATGGCGAGTTCCTGATCAATGCCCAGGGCGAGGACGTGGTTGCGGGTATCCGCACGCCGCTACCGGTCCAGCAGATGGCCCACTGGAACAACACCGTCTACCGCCAACTGCTGAAGATCAAGAAGCTGCTAGAGAAGCACTACCGTGACGTGCAGGACGTTGAGTTCACCATCGAGCGGGGCAAGCTATACATGCTCCAGACGCGTACGGGCAAGCGCACGGGTTCCGCAGCGGTCAAGATTGCGTGCGACATGGTCAGGGAGAAGCTGATCACCGAAAAAGAAGCGGTTATGCGCATCCCCGCCGGCGACCTGACGCAATTGTTGCTACCCAGCTTTGACCCCAAGGCCAAGCAAAAGGCACAGGTCTTGACCATTGGCCTGCCCGCGTCACCGGGCGCTGCGGTCGGCAAGCTGGCGTTCACCGCTGACGAGGCGGTGGATCGGACACACGCGGGTGAGAAGGTTCTGTTGGTGCGCAAGGAGACAAGTCCGGAGGACATCGACGGCATGCACTCGGCAGCGGGAATCCTCACCAGCACGGGTGGCATGACCAGCCACGCTGCGGTGGTCGCTCGGGGCTGGGGGCGGTGCTGCGTCGCCGGGGCTGGGCAGATTCACATTAATGAGAAGGCCCGTACGATCTCGGTTGGCGGTCAGACATATTCCTGTGACGACGTCTTGTCGATCGACGGGGCGACCGGTGAGGTAATGGTCGGGGAAGTGGCGACCACCATGCCACAGCTATCGGGCAACTTTTCCAAGGTGATGAAGTGGGCTGACAAGTACCGCAAGCTCAAGGTCCGCACCAACGCTGATACCCCCGCCGACTCCCAGCGTGCCCGTGACTTTGGTGCGCAGGGCATCGGCCTGTGTCGCACAGAGCACATGTTCTTTGAGGGCGACCGGATCACCGCTATGCGTGAGATGATCCTGGCCGAATCGCTTGAGGCGAGGCAGGCCGCGTTGGCGAAGCTGCTGCCGTTCCAGCGAGACGACTTCGTCGGGATCTTCAAAGCGATGAAGGGCTTGCCTGTGACGGTGCGCCTGCTCGACCCGCCGTTGCACGAGTTCCTGCCGCACGACGAGAGCTCACAAGAGGAGATCGCTCAGCGCCTGGGGCTGGACGTGCATCAGGTACAAGCTCGGGTAAGTCAATTGCACGAGTCAAACCCGATGCTCGGCCACCGCGGTTGTCGGCTGTCGATCACTTACCCCGAGATCCTCGATATGCAGGTGACCGCCATTGTTGAAGCCGTGATTGCGTGTAAGAAGAAAAAGATCGACGCCAAGCCGGAGATCATGATCCCGCTGGTCGGCTCGGCCAGGGAGTTGGAGATTCTCCGCGAGTTGACTTTGCAGACGATCAATCGTGTCAAAAAGGAAAAGGCGTACAAGGGCAAGCTCGACATCCCGATCGGCACGATGATCGAGGTGCCCCGCGCAGCATTGACAGCCGACGAGGTCGCTCAGCATGCTGACTTCTTCAGCTTCGGGACCAACGATCTGACACAAATGACGTTTGGGTTTAGCCGTGACGATGTGAATGCGTTCTTGCCTGACTATATTTCTCAGGAGGTCTTCGCCCGTGACCCGTTCCAATCGCTCGACACCAACGGCGTGGGGCAACTGGTGAGCATGGCTGTGGCAAAGGGCCTGAAGGTGAACAAGAAGCTCAAGCGTGGGATATGCGGCGAGCACGGGGGCGACCCGGCGTCGATCCAATTCTGTCACGCGGTCGGGTTGGATTACGTGAGTTGTTCGCCGTTCCGCGTGCCGATCGCAAGGCTGGCAGCGGCGCAGGCGGCGCTCAAATTCAAAAAGAAGAAGTGAAGCACCTACCATCGAGGCGAGCAACCCTGTAAAGGGGTCGGTCGCCGCGGGCCCCTGGCGATGGCGATTTTGATCATCACACTCGATGGCCCTGCCGGCTCAGGTAAGTCTACGGTGGCACGTCTATTGGCCAAGCGGCTGGGCCTGGAGTTCCTCGACACCGGCGCGATGTACCGCGGGCTGACTGCCTATTGTCTCGACCAGGGGATCGACCCGGTTGAGATGACTGACGAGGTGGTGGAATTAGCCAATGATTGCCCGATTACGTTTGACTGGGCCAGCGACCCTCCGCAATTGAGGATCGCTCATCGGGATGTCACGTCTCGGCTACGCGACCCGGACGTCACCGGTCACGTGAGTGACGTGGCGTCCATCCCACAGGTGCGGCGGGTCTTGGTCGAAGCACAGAGGCGGATCGCCCGAGAGCACCCCCGCTTGGTCACCGAGGGGCGCGACCAGGGATCGGTCGCATTTCCCAATGCCACGTTGAAATTCTTTTTGGATGCCCAACCAAAGGTGCGTGCCAAACGGCGTGCCGATCAGCTCCGCGCCGCGGGCAAGTCGGCCGATGAGGCGCAGATATTGGAAAAGATCACGCGCCGAGACGAGCGTGACGCCAACCGCAAAGACGGGCCACTGATCTGCCCCGACGACGCGCAGCGGATTGACACCTCCGAGCTGGCGCTTGATGAAGTCGTGTCTTTGCTCGAGGACCTGGTGCGACACCGTTTGGAGGGTGATCTGGCCGACGAGGACCTTGGTTCGGACTTTATCTGGGGATGATACCCCTGAGGGATATGTTGTGGGTATGTTTCAAGCAGTGCGAGCGCGCCAGCCCGGGGCTTCGTTGGGGCGCATCTTGTGGCGGACCGTTGCGCACATGGCGTGCTACACATGGATGGCGTCTTGCTACGGATACCGCGTCTGGGGTGTGCGCAACGTGCCGCGTACCGGACCCGTGCTGCTGCTTAGCAACCACCAATCTTTTCTCGACCCGATCATTAATGCCATTGGGTGCCACCATCGGCAGTTCTACGCCTTGGCGCGGTCGTCGCTGTTTGCCAATCCCGCTTTTGGATGGCTGATCCGGTCGATAAACGCCTTCCCCGTCAATCGCGGCGGGGTCGATCTGGCCGCCATGCGCTACGCGATCGGTTTGCTCAAATCCGGTCATGCGCTCTTGGTCTATCCCGAAGGCACGCGCACGCCCGACGGCATCACCAAACCGTTTGCCAGCGGAACCATGCTGCTGGTCCGCCGTGCCAGGCCTGTGGTGGTACCCGTGGCGATCGCGGGTGCGTTTGACGCTTGGCCCAAGGGGCGGAAGCTGCCCCACTTGTTTGGGAAGATCGCGATGGAATTTGGCAAACCGATACCCGCTCAGCAATTGATCGAAATGGGCGACGAGCAAGGCCTCGAACACGTGCGCCAAACGATCGAGTCGATGAGAAAGCGGTTACGCACCTCTTGACGGGGCGGGTTGGCTCATTTTATTGACCCTTCAAAATTAGCCGTTAAGCCTATTGAAATTGCTATACTTATACAATCACAGTTTGCTGCGATTTTTCCTGGATATCATCTATGGGAACACTGCTGATCGCGCTGGTTGCTGGCGTGGGATTCATCATTGCGTATCACACGTATGGCCGGTGGCTTGGGACAAAGGTCTTCGAGCTGTCGGCGGACGCTGTTTGCCCGTCGTGTCGGCTAAACGACGGCAGCGACTACGTCCCGACGCCGAAGATGGTCGTCTTTGGCCATCATTTCACGTCGATCGCGGGTACGGGCCCGATCGTAGGCCCTGCGATTGCAATCATGTGGGGTTGGCTACCAGCCTTGCTATGGGTGATCTTCGGGTCGATCTTCATCGGGGCGGTGCACGACTTCGGCGCGCTGGTCGTGTCGCTGCGTAACAACGGCCAGACTGTTGGCGATATCGCCGGCCGGGTGCTCAATCGTCGCGTGCGGTTCCTGTTCCTGCTGGTGTTGTTCATGTCGCTGACAATCGTGTTAGCGATATTCGGCTTGGTGATCGCGGCGGTGTTCAGGCAGTACCCCGCCACGATATTTCCGTGCACCGTGCAGATCCCGATTGCGCTCGTCATCGGTCTGTGGCTGCACCGGCGCGGGGTGGGCCTGTTGTGGCCATCGGTCATTGCGCTCGTGGTGATGTATCTGACCGTGGTCTACGGCAACTGGGGCATTCTCCACGCCATCAACTCCACCATGGCGGGTTGGTCCGTTATGACCTGGGTTGTGCTGCTGTTGGCGTACTCGTATGTAGCCAGTGTGCTGCCCGTGTGGATGCTGCTACAGCCCCGCGATTACATCAATTCATTGCAATTAATTTCAGCACTGGGCTTGATCGTCGTGGGTCTGGCGTGGGCGGCGTTTGCGGGCGGTGCGCCACCGATCGAGGGCGCGGCCCGGCCTGAGTTGCGCATCGTCGCGCCGCTGTGGCAGTTCGACCCCGTCGATGCGCCGATCATATTTCCGTTCCTGTTCATCACCATTGCCTGCGGTGCGATCAGCGGGTTCCACTGCCTCGTGTCCAGCGGCACCAGCAGCAAGCAACTCACCAACGAGGCGGACGCGCGCTTCGTGGGCTACGGGTCCATGCTCACGGAGGGTTTCTTGGCTACGCTGGTGATCCTGGCGTGTGTCGCGGGGATTGGTCTGGGTGTTACGGCGAAAGACGGTGGTGTACTGGTCGGTGAGCAGGCGTGGCTGGCGCGGTACGCCTCCTGGGGCATGGCTGCGGGTCTGGGCGCCAAAGTCGGCGCGTTCGTAGACGGATCGGCGAACTTCCTCAAAGCTTTGGGCGTGCCCACACACGTGGCGGTGGCGCTGATGGGTGTGTTGGTTGCGTCGTTTGCAGGTACCACGCTCGACACCGCGTGTCGCCTACAACGGTATGTGGTTCAGGAGTTGGCAGCGACGTTTGCCCCGCGCGTCTTACGCTCGGCTTGTGGGGCCTGCGGATATGACTTGTCGTTTAACGTCTCAGGGCAGTGCCCCCAGTGCCAGGGTCCCGTTGACCACGGCTCGGCAAACCCCGTTGCCCAACCGAACGGCGTTAGTATCAATCCGCTTGTTTGGTTGACGAACAAGCACGCAGCCACGGTTTTCGCCGTCACGATCGCCGCGGTGATCGCTGCGTTTCCCGCGCCGGGACGTCCCTGGTCGGTCGCCAATCTGGGCCAGGGTGGCATGATTCTCTGGCCGATGTTTGGCGCCACGAACCAACTGCTGGGTGGGTTGTCGTTTCTCGTAATCTCGTTCTACCTTTGGCGCCGCGGTAAGCCGATCTGGTTTCTGGTCTTGCCCATGCTGTTTATGCTGGTCATGCCCGCGTGGGCGATGTTGATCCAACTGCGTGGCTGGACCGGGCAGGATAGCCCCAATTATCCGCTGATTGTGCTGGCCATCGCGACCTTGGCGCTGGAGGTGTGGATGATCATTGAGGCGGTATTGCTGTTTCCAAAGATTAAGGGCGTGATCGAAGAGCCTCCGGCGTGGCCCGGGGGTGTGGAGTCTGCGGCCGCTGATGTTCTGCGCCCAAGCCGGTCGTGAAATGTATGGTGTAGGCTTTGACCGGGCCAGCCGATAGAGGAGGCTATGGTGACGCGACAGTTTGTATGGCTAGTGATAGCGATGAGCATGGTCAGCGGGTGTCGGTTGGTGGATAAGGTCGCTCAGCCGACGGCGCGTGTTGTGGGTGTGCGCCTGGTGGATCGGACACCGGATGGTATCCGGTTAGAGATTGACGTGATCGTAGAGAATCCGAATCTGGTGGCGCTGCCGTTGGTGCGTTGCGACTATGCTGTGACGCTTGATGGCATGGACCGATATACGTTTGTCGATGAGTTGCATCGCACCTTGCCCGGTGGTGTCGAGCAGGGGGGCAGTCGAGTGGGCCGACAGGTGGTAAGCCTGCCGGTGGCGATCCCGTACAGTGGCACGGATCAGCTCCGCGGCATCAGGTACCGGGTGCAAGGGGTTTTGTATTACCAGCCTCCGGGTGAGTTGCTAAAGTTGCTAGACGAATTGCACACCGACCTGCCGTCGGTGACACTCCAGGGGACGGGTCAGATTGACTAGCGTAAAGCTTTCAGCGTGTAGGCTCGGGCCTGCCCGGACAGTTTCACTAGTACAAAGCCTCCAGCACCCGACACAGCCAGGACGACTAGGTTATTATGAACCGCCAAATCGACGATCGCAGGTATCTGATCCCGTTTCGCGTGGCGCTGTTGCCTCAAATTTTTACCGACGTGCTGATCATCGGCTCGGGCGTGGCTGGGCTACGCGCAGCACTGGCAGCCAGCGAGTTCGGCGATGTGATCGTGGCCAGCAAAGGCGACCTGCAACAGTCCAATACCTACCTAGCCCAAGGCGGGATCGCGTCCGTAAACGAAGGTAACACGACCCCGACTCAGAACGGCAGCCGTGACCAGCGTGGCGGCGACTCATTCGACCTGCACGCGGCAGACACGCTCGAAGCCGGCGCGGGGCTGTGCGACCAGCCCACGGTTCAACGGGTCGTGGCTGCGGGGCCGGCACGTGTGCACGAGTTAATCCAGTGGGGCATGCGTTTTGATCAGCAGCCGGGTGGTGATGGTGGTCCTGCGCTTGGCCGTGAAGGTGGCCACGCCGTGGCGCGTATCCTCCACGCCGACGGCGACGCCACGGGCAGGGAGTTGATCCGGACGCTGTCGTCCCAGGTCGACGGGCGCGAGCGGGTCCGTTTATTCGAAAATTGCTTTGTTTTGGACCTGTTAACGGTTGGTTCCCCGCCTGCCCCGGGTAGTGTAACCCCTGCCATCAACAACAACGCATCGAATACAGCCCGCTGCATCGGTGCGATTACGCACCACCCACGGTACGGGCTACAGGTCATCTGGGCGAAGGCGACGATCCTAGCCAGCGGCGGTTGCGGGCAGCTATATCGTGAGACGACAAACGCTGGGGCAGCGACAGGTGATGGTTTGGCGCTGGCGTATCGGGCGGGCGCGGTGCTGGCGGATATGGCATTTGTGCAATTTCACCCCACGACGCTCTACGTAGCCGGGGCGGCGAGGTCGTTGATCTCGGAGGCGGTGCGTGGCGAGGGGGCCACTCTGATCGACCGGAACGGGTATCGGTTTATGCCCGATTACGATCAGCGGGCCGAGCTAGCACCGCGCGACGTGGTCAGCAGAGCGATCCTGGCACAGATCGCCAAGACCAATTTTACACATGCTTACCTGGACTGCCGCTCGATCGGACGCGAGCGGTTTGCCAAGCGGTTCCCGGGGATATCGGCTGTGCTCGACAAGTTTGGGATCGACCCTGGAACCGACCCCGTACCGATCCACCCCTCGGCGCATTACATGATCGGCGGCGTGCGTGTGGACAGCCTTGGCCGAACGAATATCTCGGGCCTGTACGCGTGCGGCGAAGCTGCATGCACCGGTCTGAACGGGGCGAACCGATTAGCCAGCAACAGTCTGTTAGAGGGGTTGGTCTGTGGCCACCAAACGGGTCACGCTTGCTATGAAATGCTTGATCCCAAACAGGCGGGGACCGCGACGGCTGGGGCACCGATCAACATCGTCTCTGACATTCGGCCATCGGACCGGTCGGAGTTGGACCTCGCAGACGTGCGGTCGAGTCTGGAATCGGTCATGTGGCGGCACGTGGGTATCGAGCGGGACGGGGATCGGCTAGCGGAGGTCTTGGAGATGTTCGACTTCTGGGCACGGTACACGCTCGACAAGATTTTCGACGACCAAAACGGGTGGGAAGTGCAGAACATGCTCCAGATCGGTGCCCTGATCACGCGTGCTGCGCAGTGGCGTGCCGAGAGCCGAGGCACACACTACCGCTTGGACCACCCCGAGCAGCGCGACGGGTTTCGTTGCCACGACCTCTGGCAGCGTGGCCAAACCGAACCCGTGCGATCACTAGTCACCGGGGCGGAAAAGGACGTGCCGGTGTGAGCTACCCAGCCGCGGGGCGGCGACTTTTTGTAAACTCAATGGGATGACCAATCGCAAGACCAAGCAGGACAGTGATAGCGGGGATGATTCTCCGGGCGTCGAGCCGGTGCGGTTTGAGCAGGCGATCGAGCAGATCGAGGCTGTGATCGAGCGGATCGAGTCGGGTGAGGTCGGCCTGGAGCAGAGCTTGGCCCAGTACGAGCAAGCGACGAAGCTGATCGGTCAGTGCCGATCGATCCTGGACACAGCCCAGCAGCGGATTGCCCAACTGACCACCGACGTTGAGGGTAAGCTACGGGTGGCTGGCCGCGGGGATGAGGGAGCGGGCGACCTGTGAGAACCCGGGTTGTGGTAAGTGAATTAATTAACCAATCTTTGATCCCGGAGCTTATATGCCCCAGCACGTACCTTGGCTGATCCTATTGGCGGTGTACGGCGCGTGCGTGGGCAGCTTCCTGAACGTGGTGATCTACCGGATGCCCGAAGGGATCGGGTTGGTGACACCCCGGTCGCGGTGCCCGGGGTGTGGCAAACAGATCGCGTGGTACGACAACATCCCGTTACTGAGTTGGCTGCTTCTGCGTGGCAAGTGCCGGTCGTGCAAGACGGGTATCAGCGTGCAGTACCCGTTGATCGAGTTGTTGTGCGCTGCGATGTTCGTGGGCGTGTACCTGGTCGATTACGTGAGCGGTTTGCGTCTCGAGTTTGTGCAAGCAGGCTTGGGTGCGACGTGGCCAGCGTTTGTGGTGCAATTGGTGATGGTCGCGGCGCTCTTGGCGGCGACGGTGATCGACGCCCGGCTGTTCATCATCCCGGTACGGATCCCGCAGACGGTGACGCTCGCGGCGCTGGTGATACTACCGACCGCGGCGATTTGGCTACCAGCCATGGAGCAGACGGCGCCGGTGGTCGATGCGCGGGGTCTTGGCGCAACGGTCGGTGGCGTGGTGGGGCTAACCGTCGCGTTGCTGCTGCTGCACCTGCGGCTACTACCACGTAGCTTTGACGAGGTGGAAGAGACGCTAGACGAGGCCGAACCCGCGGACGCGTTTTTGTCACACCCCCACCCGCGGCGAGAGGTGCTCAAGGAATGCCTATTTGTAGGCTTGCCGGTGCTGGGCGCTGCGGTGGGCTTGGCGCTGATGAATGTGCCTCAGGATTATCTGCCCGCGGAGAATCAGTACCCGCTTGGCCTGCGTGTGTTGGGGGGTGTTTTGTGCGGATACCTGGTGGGCGGGGGCGTCATTTGGGGTATACGCATTCTGGGTACGTTGGCGTTTGGCCGCGAGGCGATGGGTCTGGGCGATGTGCATCTGTTGGCGGCGATTGGGTGCGTGCTGGGGGCGGGTGACGCGGTGGCGGTGTTCTTCATCGCGCCGTTTCTAGGGCTATTTGCCGCAGCGGTGCAGGGCGGGCTGGCGAGGCTGTGGAAGAGCAGGGGGCGGGTAATCCCATACGGCCCGTATCTGGCTTTGGCGGGGGTGGGGATGCTGGCGGCCCGGGAGATATTCTGGTCGTTTTTTGGTATATTTTAACGGGGTGTGTTGGGCAGTTGAGTCGGTTTGTTTGGCTGATGGGGGGCATAAAACGCCGGTTGCATCGGTCTCGGTGCACCGAAGCTGAAAGGCAAGCGATCATGAAACGCGATGGAATGATGAAAATCAGTGCGGTGTTGCTCGTGGCGGCGGTGGGCTCGCTGATGGGCTGTCAGTACGATCAGCTTAAGACAGAGAATGACGACCTATGGACTCAGAACCATGAGTTGCAGGAGGAATTGGGTCGGTTAAGGCTGGCGTTGCGGGCGGCGGAGATGGAGCATCGGAATCTCGTCGCACAGCAGGATCAAATCGCCAGCGTGAATATCGTTCCCGTTGCCGCGGCGAACACCGGCTTCAGCGGTATCCAGGGTGTGGAGACGATCCAGGGGCCGGGCGAGATCACGGTGCGCGTGCCGGGTGACATTCTTTTTGCACCGGGCAAGTCTGCTTTGCGAAGCTCGGCGCGCAAGACGCTCAAAAGCATCGCGGGTGTGATTAAGCGTGACTATTCAGACAAGAGGGTCTTGGTTAAAGGCTACACGGACACGGACAAAATTAAAAAGAGCAAGTGGTCGGACAACCTTGAACTGAGCCTGCACCGTGCTGCGTCTGTGCATCGCTACCTCCAGGAGCAGGGCGTGGACCCGCATCGAATGGAAGCTGTGGGATTGGGGCAGTGGTTCCCGCGAGGCACCAAGGCCAAGAGCCGCCGGGTCGAAATCGTCGTCTCGTTGTACGACTAATACCTCGGGTGACAGGTCGTCTAAGTTATCACCGTTAATAAATAAGATCGTCTGCTGGCGGTTGGTCTTTGATAAAGCCATCCGTGTATGCGACTGGGGTGTTCTTTTCTGATGATCGGTATCATCGACTACGCGATGGGTAATCTGCGCAGTGTGCAAAAGGCGTTTGAGCACGTCGGTGCGCAGGCGGTGATCCTGTCGTCCGCGACACAGGTCAGTGACGTGGACAAGCTGGTGCTGCCGGGCGTCGGGGCGTTTGCCGATGGCATGTCGCATTTGCGTAGCGGGGGCTGGGTGGAGGCGATCCGCGGGTATATCGGTGGGGGTAAGCCGTTCCTGGGTATTTGCCTGGGGCTGGAGCTGTTGTTTGACGGCTCGCAGGAGGACGCGGGAGATGGCGAATTGGTTGAAGGGTTGGGTGTGTTGCCGGGGCCGGTGGTACGGTTCTCCAATGACGCTCCGGATGGCAGTCGGCTCAAAGTGCCGCACATGGGTTGGAACACGATCGAGTGGCAGCGAGACGACCCGCTGCTACGGGGCTTGTCGCAAGGGGACGCGGTGTATTTTGTGCACAGCTACTACGCGCAGCCCACAGTAACCGACCAGGCTCCGGTCATCAGTGCCACAGCGGACTATGGCATACAATTTTGCGCGTCGGTGTGGCGCGAAAACGTATGGGCGACGCAGTTTCACCCTGAGAAATCGCAGCGTGTGGGGCTAAATATCCTGCGCAATTTCGTATCGATCTAAAGTGGGCCGGGATTTAAGAATGACCATGGACACACCGACGACGCAGCCCGTGACGACCGGCGTTTTGCCGCTATTGGCGGACCCGCAGGGGTATCTGCCATGCGCGTGGGAGCTTGGACCCGACAAACAACGGCTAGCGTATTGGCTGGCGCTATTCCGCAATCATTTCCCGTCACTGATGGAAGAAGCGGTGAATGAGGGGCGGGCCCGGGGCCTGGACGCGGCAGAGATTGAGCGTCGCGCCGATCAGGCGGCAGCGGTGTTTTACAGATACCTCGACGCGTTGGCGCAGCAGCCGAGCAAGTTCGGTCGGCTCGACATCCTGGCGATCTGCGTCGAGCGTGAGCGTGTGTTGCGTGAGTTCGGGTTTGATGACGCGTACCGCTTGGCGAAGGAAAAAGAAAACCACGCTGCGATGGCGCTTCTGCCTGGCGTGTTGGCGGACCTGGACGCGCTACCGAACCAGGAGCGTGCGATGCGGCTGATCGAGGGCGTTTTCGCGGGCAATATATTCGACTTGGGCGTGTCGGCGACGCTGGAGCTATACAAATCGGGCGGTGCCGACTTTCATGAGACCCGGTCGAAGCTCAAGCCCCGGCCGTGGTTGTTCGACGATCTGGATCGCTGGCTCGATCGTTGGCACCACGGGCAGGTGTATCAATCTGCGGTGCTGTTCGTGGACAACGCGGGGTTCGACATTGTGCTGGGCATGATCCCGCTGGCACGGGCACTCCTGAAACGGGGCACGGGCGTGGTGATGACAGCCAATACCACCGCATCTCTGAACGACATCACACATGCGGAACTGGAAGTCATGATCGGCGAGGTCGCCCGGTGGGACGCGACGATCCGTGATGCCCTAGCTAAGGGCAGCCTGGAACTGGTCCCCAGCGGCAACGGGACGCCGTTGATCGACCTGTCGAAGTGCTCATCGGCGCTGAACGAGGCGGTAAGTCGGCGTGCGGTGGACCTGGTGGTGCTCGAGGGTATGGGGCGAGCACTGGAGTCGAATTTCGAGGCCACGTTTACCTGCGACGTGCTAAAGATCGCGATGGTCAAGGACATTGGCGTGGCGAGCGTATTGGGCGGTGAGGTGTTTGACTTGGCACTGAAGTTTGATCAGGCGGGGGATTATACCAATTCAAATTAATACTTGCGCGGTGTCTACGAACGCGAAAACAGGGCAGACAATAACTTACATCACTTACGACGCGCTAGAATTATACGCAATGCGTATTAGATTCTGTTTGGAGCGGGTTCTTCTGCCTGGGCGTGTGATTTGTAAAAGCCGGGTGTCCAACCCTCCCCCGGCCCCTCCCTGCGAGGGAGGGGAGGAGATAACGCGCGGTGCGAAGTTAACTATTGGTTTCGCGGTCGATTAGGTCGAGCAGTGCGGTGCGGAGTTGTCGTGTAATCGGGCCGACGTTGCCGTCACCGATTTGCTTTTTCTCAACGCGGTTGACCGGTAGCATCAGCCAACCGGAGTTGGTTAGGAAGACCTCATCAGCTTCGAGCAGGTCGTTGATCTGGAGCATTCTGCGTGTAACGGAGATGTTGGTGTTTTCGGCTAACTCGATGATCGTTGCGCGTGTGATACCAGGCAGGACCGGTGCGGGCAGTGAGCCTTGGACTTCTTCGCCGCGAGCGATGGGGGTGAACAGTTGCTCGTCTTTGACGAGGAAGATGTTACTGACCGCTCCGCTAGCGATGTGGTTGGTGGTGGTGAGCCAGATGGCCTCTCCGGCACCGGTTGACGCCGCTTGGCGCAGTGTGCGTAGCCGCTGCCAGTAGGCGAGGGTCTTGTGCCCAGCGGTGGGGTCGAACGGGTTGGTTGTGGATGAAGCGATTATCACAGCGACGCCCTGCTCGAAGTAGGCCGGATCGTAGGTGATCGGCTCGTTGGGGGTGACCAGGACGGTGGGTTCGATGGCTGGGTCGCTGTCGGTTGAGGGACGCAGCAGCGAGGTGGTGCCCGCGGTGACGGTCAGGCGTAGCCGAGCGTGGTCGAGCCTGTTGTGCTCGATGGTTTGTTCGATGGCGTGTGATAGCTGGTTGAGGTCGATTTCGCGGGTTAGGCCAAGCGTAGCAGCGCTGTTTGCCAGCCGTTGGAGGTGGTCCTGGACGCGGAACACCCTGCCGTGGTAGACCCCCATGGTCTCAAACAGCCCTACGCTGTGCTGGAGTCCCGCGTCGCCGACGCTGATCTTGGCTTCGCGTTGATCGACCATTTGGCCGTTGAGGTAGACGTACATGGGGTACAGCTCTTGCGGGGTGATTGAATGCTGGTGGCAGGGTGATACAATACCTTTTCTAGCGATGGTCGATCAGCAGGATCAGGAGCCCGGCCCATGAAGACCGATATCCACCCCGAATACGTCGAGTGCAGCGTGACGTGCGCTTGTGGTAATGCGTTTACCACGCACAGCACGGTCAAGAAACTGCACGTCGATATCTGTAGCGACTGCCATCCGTACTTTACCGGCAAGCAAAAGTTCATCGATACCGCAGGTCGGGTAGAGAAGTTCCAGAAGAAGTTCCAGGGCTCGTACTTCGATAAAAAAAGCTCCGCTAAAAAAGCCTAGCCGCGTTTAACTCGTAAGCCGCGTTCGTATTGTGACGGCGGTGTCTGCGTGCGCCGATCTGGGCTAGGGCAATGCACGTTGTCGAAAGGCCCGCTCTCACAGTCGCGGCTCGTTACGGTTACGAGCGGATAATCCAGGTTCGTGTCAATAACATGCCTGAAGAAAACGCCAACCTGATTGCGAAGCTCAAATCCCTTGCGGTCCAGCATGACGAACTCGAGCGGCAGTTGTCAGACCCGGCTGTGGTCACGGATCACCGCTTGGTCCAGGAACTGTCGGTCAAGCGTGCGGCGTTGTCCGATCTTGTGGAGCGTTACCGTCGCTACGCAGGCTTGGAGTGCCAGATCGTCGATCATCAGCAGATCATCGACGCGGGCGGCGATCAGGAACTAGTCGAGTTGGCACGTGAGGAGTTGCCCTCGTTGCGTGGCGAGGCGCAGGCGTTGCTCGACGAGATCGCGGGGGAATTGGTCACAGCCCAGGACCGATCGGTGGGGGCGGTGATTCTGGAGGTGCGCGCGGGAACGGGCGGCGCGGAGGCGGCACTGTGGGCGGGGGACCTATTTGAAATGTACCAGCGTTTTGCGGCGCAGCAAGGTTGGAGATTTGAGGTAATGGAGTTTTCGGGGGGCGATCAGGGCGGCGTGCGTCACGCGGTGGCGAGTGTCCAGGGCTCGGGCGTGTGGCAGGGGATGGGCTACGAAGGTGGCGTGCACTGTGTGAAGCGGGTTCCAGCGACCGAGGCGCAGGGGCGGGTGCATACGTCGACGGCGTCGGTGGCGGTCTTGCCCGAGCCGGATCGCGTGCAGATCGACATCCCTGAGTCGGAGGTCAAGGTACACATCACGACGGCACAGGGGCCGGGCGGTCAGAACGTGAACAAGGTCGCCACAGCGGTGCACCTGGTTCACGAGCCGACGGGGATCGAGGTGCGTATGCAAGAGTCGAAGAGCCAGCACCAGAACCGGATCAAGGCGTGGCAACTGCTGCGTGCCCGTGTGTATGACCACAATCAGCGTCAGCTCGACGCCCAGCGCGCCGAGGCGAGGTCGAAGATGATCGGGTCCGCTGGCCGGGCCGAGCGGGTGCGGACGTATCGGTACAAGGAGAACATCGTCGTGGATCATCGGCTAGACAGATCGTTTGGCCTGCGGTCAGTCCTCGAGGGTAAGCTCGATGAGCTGCTAGCGGCGTTGGTGGCTGAGGACCACGCCAGGCGTTTGGCGGCGTTATAAACCGATCGAATTGGGTAGTGGGTCATGTTGAATATCTTGGCGGGAATTATCATTCGAGACGTCGGTGATAATACCAATCAAGATTAATACTTGCGTGTTTGCGTGGTGCCTGCGAACGCGGGAACAGAACAGACAATCATTTACATCACCTACGACGCGATAGAACTATACGCAATGCGTATAAGGTGTTTTCAAAGCAGAAGATGCCCACTCCCTGACGATCGTGGCTCGTCGTGATGACGTTTGGATTCAAAGTTATCCACTACCTCGAATTGGGGGCAGCGGCAGGCCATTACCCGGATGCTTATTTGTTGTCCATCGGTGGCTTGATCCGATAACAACTCAATGCGTCTAAGGTCGGTAAGAACCTGCTTGGGGCTGTGGTTGTGTCTGTCGACGCTGCCATGGGTGAGTTATGCACAAGAGGTGGACAGCGCTCTGTTGCTGCGTAGCAAGCGGTTGGTACGCCGGTTCGACTTCGAGGAAGCCAAGCACAATAACTTTGAAGACCTACCCATGTATTGGTACGTGATGGGTCGGCCCGCGATCACAACGGATGCGGGCTTCATGCGACAGCCGTTGCACGGGATGTTGGTATCGAAGGGGGGATTCCCTGCGTACACAGCGGTCGGGTTCGACAAGCCCCAGCGAGAGCCTGGCGAGCATCGGCTTGAGTTGGGGTTGAACGGTGGGAGTGTGGGTGCATTTTTGGAAGTCGGTGCTTTGCCGGCGGTTCCGTTTAGCGATTATCTGATCACGGCAAAGGTTCGGACGTCCACGCTTCGGTACGCGCGAGCCAGGCTGGTGGCGTACTTTGTCGATAACACGGGCCGACGGATCGAACAAAGCGTCGCGACGAGTGATCTGATCCAGACCGACGGGCGCGATCAAGTGGTGTCGGTAAAACTGTACGGCGACTATTCCGAAGCGGCGTGGATCGGGATACAGACGGAGCTGTTGCAGCCACAGCGCCAACCGGGCCGCGAACCCGGCAAGCACGAGGTGTTTTACGAAGAGGTGGACGGCTATGCGTGGTTTGATGACATCAGTGTTTGGCAGTTGCCTTATTTGGCGGTCGAGTTTTCGAACCGGGTTAATATCATCCGTTCCCCAGACAAGCTTCGGCTGCGGATAACCGTTCGTGATCTGACGTCTCGGCCGTTGATTGCACAGGTGAAGTTATATGACCATCGGTTGGAGGTGGTCGCCCAGAGCCGCAGGCAGGTCCACGAGTGGGCGCCGGCTAATTGGAAGTGGGAACCGCCGGTGGACAAGTTCGGTTGGTACCTGGCGGACCTGAAAGTTTTGGAGCCTGCGCATCAGAAAGGGAAATCGCCGGTACAGATTGCCAGGACGATCACAACGGTGCTGTGGTTGCCCGAGGAGTCGGTGTTGAACGCTGGCGATGCTCATCGATTCCGGCTGATCGCCGAAGACGCGTCGGAAAATGAGCGAAAGTATCTGCCTCAAATACTCGATCGTGCCCACTTGGATTCGGTGATCATCAGCGGGTGGGATCGCCAGACAACGGTCGTTAACGTGGATCATCTCCAGCGTGATCTAGGCGAAACAATTCAAACGATAATCAGCCGAGGTCGTCAGGTCTCGGTGAGCCTTAGCCCGGTACCTGAAACAGTGGTTCAAAGCCACGACGTCGGCGAGCACGATCCGATAGGTCTCTTTGACAAGCCGTCGGATGTATGGGTGCCGTATCTCACACCTGTGCTGATGCGTCATGGTCAGCGTGTGCGTCAGTGGCAGCTTGGCAGTGTGGATTACCCGTTGGCGTTTTTTGTTGAGGATTTGCCTAGCCGGATTGAATCGATTTACCGTGACTTCCGCGATATGTCTCCCCAGCCTCAGTTATTGCTGCCCTGGCGGCTCGACCAGTCGCGAAGGCGTGATGTTTCGTCGGATATGGCGTACATGATCGATGTGCCGGTGTCGGTAGCACCCAAATGGTTCGGTGATTACATGGGGCCGTGGTTGGAGTCCCCGTCTGTCGAGACGTGGTTGCACTTGCGTGAGCCGCCGGCGACGGAATTAGCACACCAGAAACGGATCGAAGACCTGGTGCTGCGCATGCTGTACGGTTGGGAGCTTGGGCCAACGGGCTTGGCGATAAGCCGCCCGTGGGCAAGTTCCAAAGGCCGACGATTGAATTTGCTACCGAGCCCGTTGCTGGGTGTCTTCAGCACGGTGGCGCACCGATTAGCGGGGCGTCGGGTCATCGGCCACCTGCCGCTGGGTGACGGGCTTGAGTGCATGATTCTCAATGGGCCGGAGGGCGGTTTGCTGGCAGCCTGGAACCGAGCGGCACCGGTGGAGGAAGCTGCCATAGACATGTTTCTGGGCCCGTCGCCGCGTTCGGTGGACGTGTGGGGCAACCGCGCGTCGCTGCCGATTGTCGAGGGGCGCCACCGGGTAGCACTGAGCGGTGAGCCGATATTCATTGAGGGGATCGACCCGGAGTTGGCGATGTTCCGCGCGTCGTTCAAGATCGAGCCTTCGTTTATTGAGTCGAATGCGGCACGCCAGGACCGCGTGGTGCGGTTTTCCAATCCCTGGCCTTACACGATCACCGGGCACCTGACGTTTACGCACCCGGAAAAATGGGAGATATCTCCTACACGTCACCATTTTTCGCTTGCGGCGGGACAGAGCGCAGCGATTCCGGTAGAGATCAACTTTCCGGTAGCGGAACTGGTGGGCAGAAAGCGCTTGATAGCGCATTTTGATTTCACCGCGTTTGGGCGGTACGTCGTGGACGTGTTCGCGCCGATGAGGTTGGGGCTGTCGTATCTCGATTTTGATGCGACGCTGGCGATCGAGACCGATCCCGCGACGGGTCGGCGCGACGTGGTGGTGACGCAGATGATTACGAACAAGTCGGACGGCCCGCTGGCGCTGTACGCATTTGCCAGGCTACCGGGTAATCCCAGCCAGGAACGGATCGTGCCCAAGCTCGAATCGGGCCAGACGGTGATACGGCGGTTCCGCTTCCGGGACTCCGCGGATCAGCTTGAGAAGTATTCTGTGCGTGTGGGTGTACGGGAGAGCACCGGGCCGGGTGTGCTGAATATGGCCCTATCGGCAGATGACCTGTAGATCGCTGGCGACGCCGATCGCAGGGGATACGGATTCAGATTAGAGCAACTTGCGTAATTATTCTCCATCTCCCCAAGAAGAAGGCAGGTCAATGACCTGCCCTACTCCAGAACTGACATGGCGATTATTTATGCAAGGTGCTCTAATTGGTGTGTATTGAGGATCAAAAAAAAGCCCGCTCCTTGACGGTCGCGGCTCGTTACGGTGGTGCTCGGTTTCAAACTAGGATACGACAGACGAATCGGTTTGGAGCAGGCGTGCGACCTCGTCGATGTCCTTGTCGCCGCGGCCCGAGAGGTTGACCACAATCGTTTGATCTTTTGACAGGCTGGCAGCGAGTTGGGTGGCGTACGCCAGTGCGTGGCTCGACTCCAAGGCGGGGATGATGCCCTCGGTGCGCATGAGTTGGTTAAACGCGTCGAGCGCCTGAGAATCGGTGACAGAGGTGTAGGTGGCGCGTCCCGAGTCGTGCCAATAAGCGTGCTCGGGCCCGACGCCGGGGTAGTCCAGGCCCGCTGAGATGGAGTGGACGTCAGCGGTCTGCCCGTCGTCGTCCTGTAGCACGTAGCTCGCCGAGCCGTGGAGGATTCCGGGTTGTCCCTTGCAGAGGGGTGCTGCGTGTTGGCCCAGTTCCGGGCCTCGTCCACCCGCTTCGACGCCGATGAGCTTGACCGATTCGTCGTTGATGAATGGGTAGAACAGGCCCGCCGCGTTGGACCCGCCACCGATGCAGGCGACGAGGTGATCCGGCAGGCGACCGATTTGTTGGAGGCACTGGCTGCGGCACTCGGTGCCGATCACCGATTGGAGGTCGCGGACGATCATGGGGAACGGGTGTGGCCCGACGACGGAGCCGATGATGTAATGCGTGTGTGGGCTGGATTCCATCCAGTCGCGCAGGGCGGCATTGGTCGCGTCTTTGAGCGTGCACGATCCCGACGACACGGACACGACACGAGCACCGAGCATCTGCATGCGTAGGACGTTTGGTCGTTGGCGACGCATGTCCTCGGTGCCCATGAAGACGTCGCAATCGAGTCCGAACACCGCCGCGGCGGTGGCGGTGGCGACGCCGTGCTGACCGGCGCCGGTCTCGGCGATGATGCGCTTCTTGCCCATGCGGATCGCTAGCAAGGCTTGCCCTAGCGAGTTGTTGATCTTGTGCGCGCCGGTATGGGCGAGGTCTTCGCGTTTTAGGTAAATCGGTGCGCCGCCCGCTGCCTCGGAAAGCCTCGCGGCGAGGTAGAGCGGTGTGGGCCGACCGACGTAATGCTGTTGAAGGTCTCGGAGCCGATCGGTGAACGCGGGGTCCTGGCGGGCGCGGTTGTACTCGTCGGCGAGTTGCTCGACAGCGGCATGGAGCGTCTCGGGGATGTAGGAACCGCCGTAGGGCCCGAAGTGACCCTCACGATCTGGTGTGTCATTGGGGCGTGTGTCTGTGGTGGGAGTTGGCGTGGGCATCACCATAATCTAGGCGGGCTGCGGGCGTGTGCCAACCGGGATCAGAAGATTGTTTGTCGTGGGTCGATCCGGAACGGGTAGGTACGCAGTTCACGCGGAGGCGGCCAGCTCCATGGGCTGATCGTATCGCAGAGCGACGTATTGCAGCGCTCCGATGGCTAGGCTGCGGACGACCGTGGCGGTGACCAATTGATCAGACTCGAGCACCGCGGTATTTGGCTGCCAAGCGATGCCGACCTCCATGCGCTGGCCGCGGACCAGCTTGGAGGGGTGGTAGATTTCCATGAGCGCGCCGGAGGCGGAGACGTTGTGCGTTTGGCCGGCGAGGTATCGACCGGTCTGGATACACCGCAGCTTTACAGGAGCTGCAAAGGGCCGGCGTGCGCAGCTTCTGCGTTCGATCTTGGCGGTGCTGAGTCGGGTTGACGCCGTTGGGAAAGTCATAGCCGTTATTTAATATCGGCTTCATGACGGGGAATTGTTAAATGCTTTTATCGGAACCTGTTTGGCGCTATTGGCCATTGGGCTAGAGCAACTGGCGTCAATATTCGCCATCTTGATTGGACCGCAGGTGTAACAGACATCTGTATTTCACGGCTTGCAAGCAAGCCGTGCCACCCGGTCAATGGAGATTAATTACGCCAGACGCTTTAATATGGTCGAATGGCAGCCACCGCGCTGCGGCGGCGTGGGCGAACAAGGGCGCAAAACCCATGTGGCCGATGCGGTAAGCAGCGGAGAGCGGATAAATAAGCCCGATCGAAGGGATGCGGGGCTCGTTTAGGAGAGCTTCATCGGCTTTTGAGCTTTGACTGGTGCCGGGCGGGTGCCACCGTCTTGCTTGGGTGGGTTTATCAGGCGCTTGCGTGGGTCGACCTCGATGGGGCCGTAGGCTTGCTCGTATCGAGCGACGGCTTGGTTCATTGCCAAGCAGAGCCGTTTGGCCGCCCAAGGGGTCATGATGATGCGCTGCTCGATTTTGAGCTTTGCTGATTTGTTGCCGGTGGGTCGGAGTTGGCTGGCGAAGTCGAGGTTGATCTCCTCAGCAGAGCCCCAGACCCGGACGGTCGAACTATACGTGACGGGTGTCTGGGCGTCGTCGACCTCGATCTTGATCTGCTGGGGCTGATCGGTGGCTGCGGAACTGATCGTGTCGATGGTATTTGGGGCTTGATTCTCCACTGTACTGTCCATGGTGTCCTCCACTTTCTAATCTATATTTTAACCGGAAATTTGCCACATCAAATAGACTGATAATACTAGCAACGGTATAGCGGAAAGTCTACTTATAGGTGCGGGGTAATGCGGTAAGTCTGTGGGTGTCAGCGGTTAGCGGGGTAGGGCTCGGTCAAGCTCTTGGTCGTGGCGCATGACCTCAACGCGGCTGCGAAATGCTTTGTTTTGGGCGCGGCGTTGGGCGAGGTCGTGCACGACTTTTGTCCACAGAGGTAGTGGCGTGGTCCGCCCCGCGAACGCCTTGCGCAGCGATTCAGATAGCCTCGGCGCGTACTTGATGACCAGGTCGTCTTCAAGGCTCAAGACGGTACGTGTTGAGCCGAGATCACCCTGCCTGCCTGCTCGGCCGAATAACTGACGATCAATCCGCCTGGCGGTGTGGCGATCGGTGAGGATGACGTGCAGCCCACCTATTTCCGCGACGTCGTCGCCGAGCTTGATGTCGGTGCCTCGTCCGGCCATGTTGGTGGCGACCATGATGGCGCCGCGTTGGCCGGCCAGTTCAATGATCTGCGCTTCGGCTTTGTGGTGGACGGCGTTTAACACCTGATGCTCCAAGCCCCGTTCGGTGAGCATTTCGCTGAGCATCTCCGACGCCTCGATTGATCGAGTCCCGATCAGCACCGGTCGGCTGGTCATGTTTGCCCGGGCGATGTCGGCGACGATGGCACGCCACTTTTCCTGGGCGGTGAGATAGATCAGGTCGGGCATTTGTGTGCGCTTGATTGGTCGGTTTGTCGGGATGATCCGCACGGGTAGCCCATAGGTGGTTTCGAGCTCTGCCTGGGCGTCGGCGGCGGTGCCTGTCATGCCGCAGAGGTGCGAGTATTGTCTGAAGAACCGCTGAAAGCTCATGCTCGCAAGGGTATCGCGGTCTGCGGTGACGGGTAGGCTGTGCTTCGCCTCGACGGCCTGGTGCAGGCCGTGTTGCCACTGTCGATCGGGCATAAATCGGCCGGTGTATTCGTCGACGATGACGATTTGGTCCTCGACGATCTGGTAGTGCTGGCGGTGGTGGTAGCAATTGGCAGCGACGAGCGCCTGCTCGACGAGCTCCTCGCGTCGTCGTTTGGCCTGCCAGATCGCGTGTTCCTCGGGGGTGATCAGAGAATCGAGGGTGTCGCGGCCGGATGTGGTGAGCTTGGCGCGACGCTTGACGAGTTCAACGGTGAAATGCTTTTCTAATTCGAGTTGGCCAGCCAAGTCGCGTGCGCGCTCGTAGATTTTGGCCTGTGCGTCTTCGCCTCTTGGTTGGGCAATAATCAGCGGTGTGACGGCCTCGTCGATTAGCACGGCGTCGGCTTCGTCAACGATGGCGGTGTGTAGACCGGGGACGAGAATGGGCGAGCTGATGCCGCGTTGCTTGCGTGACGCCATGGTGTCGAGCCGCCAGCGTGTGGAAACGGGATCGGCGATTCGTTTTAGACGCAGTTGATCGCGTAACCAATCGGCGACGAGTTCTTTTTGCGTGGTGTAGACGATGGGCTGTTGGTAGGCGATCATCCGTTCGGGCTCGGGGGTTTCGTTAATGACAGCGGTGGCGTTGAGCCCGCAGCGTCGGTAGATGGGCTGACGGCTGTCGGCGTCGCGCTGGGCGAGGTAGTCGTTGACCGTGATGACGTGGACCGGTCGTCGCAGCCAGCCGAGTATGGACGCGGCTAGCGACGCGGTGAGGGTCTTGCCCTCTCCGGTGCGCATCTCGATGATCTGGCCGTGGAACAAGCCCAGCGCCCCCATGATCTGGACGGCGAAGGGTTTTTCGCCGGTCTCCCGGAACGCGGCCTCGCGGATCAGTGCCATGGCGGTGCGAGTGTGGTCGCGTGTGTGGTTGCGGCGAGCGAATACACTGCGGATGGATGCGATCTCTTCGTCGAGCGCTTCGTCAGTCAGCGCGGATAGGCGTTCGTCCATGGCCACCACCGCGTCGGCGTCGGCGCGTAGCTGGCGCAGCCCGATGCGAGCGTGCTTGAATCGTGTCTGCCAGCGGTACGCCACGGCGTCGAGGCCCCGCATCGGATCGTGCCAGCGTCGGCGCGTGCGAAGGGCGTCCCAGAGCATCATGTCGGATTGGATAGACGATACGCTCATCGTGTCGAGGGCTTATTTGCCCGCTGTGTTTCCTTTTCGGCCAGACGGCCCGGTGGGCATAGAACATTAGCAGGGCATACCCACTCAGGGCCAGCGGATTAAACCAATTTATCGAAAGATGACGGTCGTAAGGTGGCGGTCATAGCGACGGGGCGTGTTATGAGTACAACGCTCGTTTGCCCAATTGCACAGCCAGGAAGACAAACCAGCAGACGACCGTGATGTTTAGGCACAGGAGGAGTCTCGTCTTTGTGGTCTTGGACGTATCTGCAGCGATGATGAGGCACCCTAGGGTGGCGCCGACGCTGACGAGGCCTTGGAATGCGGTTAGTACATCGCCGGTGAGCAGGATGGTGGCGCCGCAGATCGACGCGAATAGCCATGCCCAGGGCGGGGCCCGGAAGATATCAGGCATAGTGTTCCACGATCCTTTCTTACGAGATGCGGTGAATTCAGTAGCCCGTGAGGGCAAAAAAGTGGAGCCGACCGGACTCGAACCGGTAACCCTCGCGTTGCAAACGCGATGCTCTCCCAATTGAGCTACGGCCCCGGTGCAACACAAAAAGTTTGCTGGGGTTGTCGCCGAATCATACCGTTGTTGGAGGGGCTTGCAAAGCTTTTGCCGGGGCGAGCTGTTGCGAAGGTAGTGGGTCAGTTTGAATTTTTTTGCAGGGTTTGCCATTCAAGATGCCACGGGTGTAATCACCCGTGGCTAAGTGGGGGCATGAGGCCCTGCGCATTGCAATGCCGTGGGCTTCTGTAAGGCAACCGGAGCGGTCCGCACTGCGGACCCTACAAGCTGCGATCCTTAGCCATAGTAATCGGTCATCTCACGGTTGAAACGGATCGCAGCGGTGGCGATGACGATGATGATGGGTATCGCGGTGGCGATGAGTCGTATGGCGGTGTTTTGCCAGGGCGGTCGGTTTCGCAGCGCAGGTATCAGACCGACCCACGGCATTAGAGACGCCAAGACCAGCAGTGCGGTGTGCCAAGCCAGGAGTTCGGCGTAGAAGTAGCCGTTTAGCCACAGGCCGACCAGCACAGCGAAAGGGATATCAATGGGGCTGCTGCGCGGGGTGCGCTGATCGGAGCCACCCGGTAGGATCAAGACAGCGACGAGCACCGCGGCGAGTGTCAGGCCTAGCTGCGCGATGGTTTGGCTGCCTGACATCATGATCGCTATGCCTGTGCCACCGGCGACGATTGCCAATAACAGGGGCCACCAGCGAGTCGAGGGTGTCTGTGCCTGAGCGTATTTGGCGTCGAGGCGCGAGAGCAAGGCCCACACCGTTGCGATGGCTACGCCCAGTGAAGCGATCCACGTGAATGCTTGGCCGGTTGACCATGTGTAGCGGAGGTAGGATTGCAGCAGTAGTGGCGGTGTGCCCAGCGCGAGGGCTAATCTTCCGATCCATGCGATGGGTGAGGGGACGGTGTTGATGGCCCCCAGGATCGATACGATCAGTGTCGCGGGCAGGACCGCGGTGAGCAGCCATTGTTGAGACTCGACGGGCGGAAAAACAGGTGTGCCGTAGGTGGCGGTGTACCCGACGACGAATCCCGTGGCTATCGCCAAGCTCGGACCGGATTGACTTAACCAGGCTGGGCAACGGCGGTGGCGCGTGGCTAACAGGACAGCCACACTGGCGACGGCCGGTAGCAGCAGACCCAGCAATAACCACAGCGGTTCGATCATGGCAGCGGTTTGGGGTTAATTGAGAAACGGCGTTGCTACTGGCGCAACCCCTCGAAGCTGATCATCAGGTGCACGTCATCGCCGACGGCTTCGGGCATGTTGGTCATGCCGAAGTCGGATCGCTTGATCGTGAGTTCGGTGGCGAAGCCGATGCGGTAGTTGCCCCAGGGGTCGTCGCCCTGGCCCATTTTGGTCAACTCGACGGTGACCGATTTCGTCACGCCATGCAGGAGCAGGTCGCCGGTGACGCGGTAGCCGTCGTCGGTAGCGTGTACGGCGGTGCTCTGAAAGGTGATGACGGGGAACTGTTTGACGTTAAAGAAATCGGGGCTGCGCAGGTGGTCGTCGCGTTTTTTCAAGCCCGTGTCGATGCTGTCGGACTTGATCGTGAGTGAGAACGAAGACGCACTAGGGTTCTGAGCATCGACGGTGGTTTTGCCTTGGACGTGGTTGAACCGGCCATAGGTATAGCTCATGCCTAGGTGTTCGATGCGGAAGACAACGGCGGCGTGGGCCGGGTCCAGCGCGTATTGATCAGCGGCTATTGCTGGCGACGACGTGGCCAAAACAGAAAAGATACAGGCAGCGATCAATTGAAACGTTATCAACGGTGTAGCGTTCATGTCTGAAGTTCCTTTTACTGAAGAGGGATAATTATACGACAACCCAAATAATCCATTGCTGGGAGCGGGTTATTTCAGGATGGTGACGGTGGCGTTTAGAAGATAAGCCCGGGTCGTGAAGCCGATTCTCGTTATTTTGTTGGAATTCGTTTATTATTGCTTGCCGAGTCGGGTATTTGGCTGGTGGTGTGTTGTGATTACGAGGCGCACCGGGTCCGATGACAATTTTAGGAAACAGTTATGGCAATCAAACTAGCGTTTAGCACGGTGGCATGTCCCGATTGGACGATCGAAAAGGTGGCGAAACAAGCGTCGGAGATGGGTTACCAAGGGGTGGAGCTGCGCACGCTGGGGGCCGGCGGGGGTGGGCTGGCGAGCGATCCGGCGCTGGGTGATCCGGCAAAGACGCGTGACGCGCTGCAAGCCAGTGGGATCGAGCCGGTGTGCTTGAGCACGTCGCTGGCGCTGCACCACAAGGACAGCACAGCTACGAAAGAGTCTCACTGGCAGGTCAAACGCAGCTTGGAATTGGCGTCGGCGATCGGGTGTAAAGCGGTCCGTGTGTTCGGGTACGACATCGCCACGGGGGAGAGCCGTCAGTCGGCGATCGAGCGTATCGCGAAGCACGTGGCACCGCTGGCCGATGCGGCGGATGAGTTGGGCGTGCAGTTGCTATTCGAAAACGTCGGCAGCATCGCCAAAGCGAAAGAATGGTGGTGGCTGCTAAACGTGGTGGACCACCCGATGGTGGGCCTGTGCTGGAACGTGGCGAACGCGGCTGCGGCGGGCGAGCCGTCGAGCGTGTCCGTGTCGATGCTCAATAGTCGTATCCGGTTGGCCAAGGTGAAAGACACCCGGGTCGGCGAGGGCAGCGGGTTTGTCGCGTTGGGCGAGGGGACGGTCGGGATCGAGCAGTTTGTGAAGCGGCTCTTGGGTATCGGCTACGAGGGGTACGTGAGCGTGGAGTGGGATCGGTTGTGGCTGCCGGCTCTGACGCCGGCGGAGGAATACCTGCCCGACGCGCATCAGCGGTTACAGGGGTGGCTCGATGGGATCAAAGAGTCGGTGGAGAAGGGGCAAGCCGCCGTGGCGAAAGTAGCTGCGAAGAACGCGCCGCAGCCGCGAGCCAAGGCGGGGTAGAGCATTCTCAACGCATCTGTAGTATTTGGTTGCCACAATTCCCGCTCCCTGACGGACGCGGCTCGTCGCGGTGACGTATGGTGGTGCCGGATGCCACGGGTGTAATCACCCGTGGCTAAATTGGGACGGTTGAATGGCACTGGTTGCTTGCAACCAGTGAGACCAATCAAGATTAATACTTGCGCGGTATCTGCGAACGCGGGAACAGAATAGGCAATAGCTTACATTACTTGCGACGCGCTAGAAATATACGCAATGTGTATGAGTCACGATTGGCCCCACCACAGCTTGCAAGCAAGCTGTGCCATCGGAGCGGAGCGGGGCAAGTCGCGCAGCGTTATATTTTCGAGTCGTGTAGGCTTTGGGCGACAATCTGCGAAGGCTGGTGTTGGGTCGGCTTAGACCGATCGTGCGCGTCGGTTTGATCCTTTAAACGGTCGGGGTCGCGCAGCAGCTTGACGTCGCCGCTGACGATGGTGGTAATCGCTCGGCCAGTGGCCTTCCAACCATGGAAGGGGCAGTTGCGGCTCTTGCTCTTGAATTCGTTTGCGTCGATGGTCCATTTTTCTTTCGGGTCGATGATCGTGACGTCTGCGTGGGCGCCGGGGGTGAGTGTGCCCTTGCCCGTCAGCGAGCAAAGTCGGGCGGGGTTGACGGTCATCATCGAGATCATGGTGGGCCAATCGATTGTTTCGGACTCGATCAGGGCTTTGATATACAGAGGTAGCGCGCATTCGAGGCCGATCATGCCGAAGGGTGCGGCTGCGAATTCCAATTCTTTTTCCTCTTGGGTGTGCGGTGCGTGGTCGGTGGCCAGGACGGTGATGGTGCCGTCGCGCACGCCGGCGAGGAGCTCCTCAATGTCGCGTCGGCTGCGCAAGGGGGGGTTGACCTTGAAGTGGGTGTCGTAACTGGCGCAGTCGTCTTCGGTCAGCAGCAGGTGGTGTGGTGACACCTCCGCAGTGACGTGTGCCTGTCCGAAGAGGTCCTGGCGGGCCCGGCGCACCAGTTCGACGCTGCCGCCACTGGACACATGTTGAACGTGGTACCTGGCACCGATATTTTGGTGGAGGTTCAGCAGGATGTCGCGTTGGATGATGACTTCCTCAGCGACGCGAGGCCAACCGGCGAGCCCCAATCGTGAGGCCAGTGAGCCGGCGTTCATGACCCCACCACCTAGTTCCGGGTCCTCGCAGTGCTGCATGAGGACCTTGCCTGTCATGGCAATGTAGGTCAGTGCTTTGGCCATGGTGCCTGCGGAAGCGACTGCGACGCCGTCGTCTGAGAACGCGACCGCACCACTGGCTGCCATCAATCCGATTTCCGCAAGCTCCCGGCCGGCGCGCGCCTTGGTCACCGCGCCGACGGGGAAGACGTTTGCCTGCTTGGCGCGGGCGGCTTGGTGGTAGATGAAATCAACGCGCCCATCGTCGTCGATGGCGGGCTCGGTATTGGGCATGCAGCAGACGCTGGTAAACCCCCCGGCGACGGCGGCGGCGGCACCGGTGGCGATGGTTTCCTTTTCCTCTTGGCCTGGTTCACGGAAATGCACGTGTGGGTCGATCAGCCCCGGGCAGATGATGCAGCCCGACGCGTCGATGACGCGATCCGTGCGGGGCCTGCTCTTGTCGCCCAGCGACGTCACGCGGCCACCCTCGATCACCAGATCGGTGACCCGGTCGATCTTGTTGGCTGGATCGATAACCCGGCCACGGATGATGGTCAGTGACGACATGGTTGGTAGTTTACCACGATGGCGTAGAGGCATTCATGGAATTTGTATGTAGACAAGGGGTGCAAAGGCAAGTGCTAATCCTGATCGAACCCCTCGAGGTACTGCCGTCGCATGTTCCGGGCTTTGCATATCCGGTTGTGCAGGTGGATGCGATACGTAAGCCTCGCAGATAGGACACGCACCATACACATCGTAAATGTGTAGACGAGTATGCCGAGAATTGGCCAAACAGTATGAATCGGTTCCAAATTCACTGTTTAGATATATCGGTCGGTCGGGGCGTGAAACTGCACGTTTGATCGTTAAGGCCTAGCGAGGTGTTGGGGTTATGACGGATGGGTCGGGTGGATAAAGGGCTTTGTGCCCGGTTAGGCGACAGCGGATACACTTTTGATCGATGAACGGTGTGAAGCGACGATTTTTTGGTGCTGTATTGGCGTGGTGGCTGTGTGCGGCGGTGGCTGTGTGCGCACGGGCGGACGGGGTAACGCTGAGGATTGAGCCGGAGCACGTGGGGCTTGTGGGTGTGGTTCGGCCAGGGGATTGGACGCCTTTGCTGCTAACGCTGGGGAATCCGTCGGCGAGTCCCAGGCGAGTTCGCTGCGAATGGGTGGTGCCGGACGGCGACGGTGATCTGGTCGTTGCGCAGCGGGTTGTCACGCTGACGCCGCATCGCGATGCACAGGCATGGCTATACACAGTGCCACCTTTTTCAACGGATACGAAGTCTGTTTGGCGGGTACGGGTCATCGACGAAGACCAAGGGCAGGAATTGGCTGCTGAGAGCGTCGGCCCGATGCACCTATTGGATACCCATACGAGGGCGATCGGTATCACAGGGGCGAGGTCGCTGGGGCTGGAATTCCATGAGTCGAACGTGGTTCGGCATGAGGGGAGCCGATTGGTCCGTGGGATCGAACCGGGTCGGCTGCCCGATCGGTGGTATGGCCTATCGAGCTTGCAGGCATTGATTTGGACGGCGGACGGTGGCGATCCGGGGTCGGCGGGAATTTCTATTCAGACGCATCGCGCGATTCGCCAATGGGTGCAACGCGGCGGGCATCTGATTGTGGTGCCGGGCGTGGTGGGTGACGATTGGAGCCGATCACCGTTAAGCGACCTGCTTGCTCCGATCAAGCTGGCCAAGGCGGAGGCTGGGGTAGCACCGCGGTGGCTGGTCAACCGTGTGGGGGGTGAGAATTGGCTGGGAAGTCCTGTACAGCGTGAAAAATTAATGATCTACATGCGGGCTGTGGAACCGATCGACGGGGCTGAGGGTCGTGTCTCGATCCTGTTGCGTGACGGTGGTGGTAGGCCGATCGTCGCGGCGTGGCCATTTGGACTGGGGCGGGTGACGTGTATCGGTGTTGATCTGACGGAGCCATCGGTGGTGCGGGCGGGGATGCCCAACGGAGGAGGGTTGTGGTCGGCGGTGTTTGGTTGGCGTGGCCCGGCGTATGCGAAGTCGTATTTGGAGGAAGAAACCCGTCAACGGCGGATGTCGGGTGCCCAGTTTCGCCGACACGTCGAACTGGATCGGTTCGTCGCTCACCTGATTGCGATGCGTGACACGGCTACACCGGCGTTGCTGGCGGCGATCGTGGTGTTCGGCGCGTATTGGCTGGCGGCTGGCCCGGTGGGTTTTGGGTTTCTCAAAAAGCGGGGCAGGGTGAAGAATAGTTGGGCTGTGTTTTTGGCGGTGGTGGTGGTGTTTTCGTTGATAAGCTGGGGTGGTGCGTGGGTGGTTCGCCCGGGCAGGACCACGGTTTCACATTTTACGGTGCTCGACGGTGACGGCGATTCAGGGTTGGTGCGCGTGCGTAGCTGGCTGTCGTTGTTTGTACCCAAGCACGGGCAGGTCGAGGTCGCTGTGGGCGGTGGCGACGACCGAGACAAGGTAAACACGCTAGCGAGCCCGGGGCTCGACAGATCGGGTGGGGGTGAGTTTCTCGATCAACGGCTGTACTCGATCGACGCGGGTAAGTCGAATCGTGCGGTGGTTGCGATGCGTGCGACGGCTAAGCAATTTGAGATCAATTATCTAGGTCGTCGCGGCGAGGGCGGATCGTCAAGTGATGCGTGGTCGATGCCTCGTGGTCGGCTGCGGGTGGTCGATAGTTGGCCTCGGGGTACGCTGACGCATGGTCTGCCGGGAGGGTTACGGAACGTGTTGATCGTCTACTGTCCGGGGGATGGGAGGGTGCCTCGGGTTTGGCGTCGTCGTGAGGCTTGGGAGCCTGGACAGGTGATGACCGTGGCGCCGCCGGAGCAGTACGACTTGTTGGTGGGGCCGGTTCGCTACGATGACAAAGGGAATCGGGATTGGAATCGAGAGGGGTACTTGGGCCGACTGATCGCGTACAGGACGGGTCAGAGCTGGGGTGATGAAGAGTCGGATCAGACGGTCGTTGCCCAGAGCGAGATCGTCGGGGCGGTCGAGATGCTGGGGTTTTATGACAGCTTGCCACCGCCGGATTACCGTAATACAGACCCGATGGCTCGCGCGGTCAATTACGACCGAACACTGGCGCGGGATTTGGACGTGACGGCTAGGACGCAGCTACGCGGGTTGCTGATCATGGGGCATCTGGAGCGGGCTGCGTTGCCAGCGCCGGTCACGGTGGATGGCATGGAGGTCGACAGCAGCGGCTGGACGGTGGTGCGGTGGTTCGGCACGTTTGACGAGTAAATTTCGTGGTGATGACAAAATGATCGAGACCATCAATCTGACGAAGCGGTACGGTGAATTGTTGGCGCTGGACAACCTGAACCTGAAGGTGGGACAGGGTGACTGCTTTGGTTTCATCGGTCCGAACGGCGCGGGGAAGACGACGACGATCAAGATATTGGCGACGCTGCTGAAGCCGACGTGGGGTGAGGCGCGGATCGATGGCCTATCGGTGGGCCCGGTAAACGCCAGGGCGGTGCGGTCGATCATCGGCTACGTGCCGGACTATTTCGGCTCGTATCAGGACATGGTGGTTCAGGAGTATCTCGATTTTTTTGCCGCGGCGTATCAGATCCACGGGCCGAAGCGCACCGGGGTGGTGCGGGACGTGTTGTAATTGACCGACCTGAGCCACAAGATCGACGCGGAGGTCAATAGTCTGTCGCGGGGTATGCAGCAGCGGCTTAGCTTGGCGCGGGTGCTGCTTCACGACCCGAAAGTGCTGCTGCTCGATGAGCCGGCCAGTGGGCTCGACCCGCGCGCGAGGATCGAGATACGCGAATTGCTCAAGGAATTGCACCGGCTGGGTAAGACGATATTGATCAGTTCCCATATCTTGCCGGAGTTGGCGGACCTCTGTAATAAGGTCGGTATCATCGAGCAGGGTAAGCTGGTCTTTACGGGGAGTGTGCAGGAGATACTCGATCGCGCACGGGTGGGGCGTATCCTGGTGATCGGCGTCGCCGATCGCGCGGGTGAGGCGGCGGGGTTGTTGCGTGACGTGGCGGGTGTGGTGAAGGTGCAACAGCCTGTGGACGGGTCGCGTGATATTCGCGTTATGCTCGACGCACAGGAGGGTGCCCCGTCGAAGGTTGCTAGCCGGCTGGTCGCGGGCGGCTTTGGATTAACAAAACTCGAAGAGGAGAAAGTCGATCTGGAAACCGCGTTTATGCACCTGACCAAGGGGCTGGTGCAGTAGCCAGATAAATTTAATGCGATAAGGGAAACGATTTAACAGCAGGAGACACAGGCTATGGCGGTAACGAAGGAACAGGTGCTCGACCAGCTACGCAAGGTCAATGACCCGGAGCTGCACAGAGACCTCGTGACGCTCAACATGGTCAAGAACGTGGCGGTGTGCGAGGGTGTGGTGAGCGTGAAGATCGAGCTGACGACGCCGGCGTGTCCGATGAAGGATCAGATTTTAAAGGACGTGCAGGGGGCGGTGCGTGAGCTGGGGGGTGTCGAGGAGGTGAACGTGGAGTTCGGTGCTAATGTGGCGCAGGCGTCGCCTCAGCAGCGAGCGGGCAAGAGCAACCCGTTGCCTGGGGTGAAGCAGATCGTGGCAGTGGGCGCGGGCAAAGGCGGCGTGGGTAAGAGCACGATCGCGGTGAACCTGGCGGTGGGGCTGGCACGCGAGGGGGCGAGCGTCGGGGTGATGGACGGCGATATCTACGGCCCGTCGCTGCCGACGCTGCTGGGGCTCGACGCCCACCAGACTCGCACGACGGGCGGGAACATGATCGTGCCGTTTGAGGTGCACGGCGTGAAGGCCATGACGATCGGCAAGCTGGTGGAGGTGGACAAGCCGTTGATCTGGCGGGGACCGATGGCACACGGGGCGTTTCGTCAACTGGCGACGCAAACGGACTGGGGCGACCTGGATTACCTGATCATCGATCTGCCGCCTGGGACGGGTGACGTGCCGTTGACGATGTCGCAGTTGCTGCCCCTGACGGGTGCGGTGGTGGTGTGCACGCCTCAGAAGGTTGCGCAGGACGACGCGAAGCGGGCGATCGGGATGTTTCGACAATTAGAGATCGCGGTGCTGGGCGTGGTCGAGAACATGAGCTATTTCATCGGGGACGATGGCAAGGAATACGACATCTTCGGGCGCGGCGGTGCCCAGACGATGGCCCAGGACATGGGCGTACCTTACTTGGGGGCAGTGCCTATCAATATGGCGCTGCGTGCCAACAGCGACAAAGGCGACGTGACGGCTAATTTTACAGATGACCCTAAGTTGGCTGGCGAGCTTGAGAATGTCGTGCGGAACATGGCGGGGCAGATCAGCGTCCAAGCGTTGAGCGGCGGGTACACGCAACCGACGATCAGCATGAGTTAGACGAGGTCGTTCGGGAGTGGCTGTAGATACGTGTGGTTGTTGACACGATAGCAAGCGATTGACGTGAAACATTTAGTGGACAGTTGAACCTAGCCACGACCGCAGTGCGGCGGTGAGGTTATCAAGGTCGGCGTCTTCGAGGTCGGCGCGCAGGCTGATGCGGACGCGAGCGGTGTTGGGCGGCACGGTTGGTGGGCGGATGGCGGGGGCGAAGAAGCCATGGTCCGCCAGGTGACGGCTGAGGCTCAGCGCGCTTTCGGGTGTGCTGGCGACGATCGGGATGATGGGGGTGATGATGTTTAGATGGGCGTTGTGAGGGTGTGCCAGGTTAAGGGATGCCAGCAAGTCATGTAGGTGTTTGGCTAATGTGAGCACGTGATGGCGCCGCCAGGGTTCGTCGCGGACGACGTCTAGTGCGGCACCGATGACCGCGGCTTGAGCGGGTGGGACAGCGGTGGTGTAGATAAACGAGTGAGCGTGATTGACCAGTGTCTCGATCACCTCACGTTGGGCTGTGACGATCCCACCTAGACCACCCAGTGCCTTGCCGGCGGTGCTTATGGTCACGTCGACGCGATTGGTTACGCCCTGCAATTCGCACAGACCGGTGCCGGAATCGCCCAGGACACCGGTGGCGTGGGCCTCGTCCACAATCAGTACAGCGTCGTATTGGTCGGCGAGGTCGCACAGAGCGGGGAGGTCGGCGGTGTCTCCGTCCATCGAGAAAACGCTGTCGGTGACAATGATCCGGCGAGTGGCGTGTTTGGATTGATCGGCGGATGACAGATCGTGGCGGGCTAGGAGGCGTTCTAGCTTGGCGGTATTGCGGTGTGGGAAGACGCGGACGGTGGCGCCGCTAGCGCGGGCGGCGTCCAGGAGGCTGGCGTGGTTGAGCTTATCGACGCAGATCAGGTCGCCTTGTCGTGCCAGGGCGGTTACGGCGGCGAGGTTGGCCATGTAGCCGGTGGGGAAGATCAATGCTGCTTGGGCGTGCTTGAACTGGGCGAAGCGTGCTTCGACGCGCTCGTGGATCGGAAAATTCCCTGCTACGAGTCTGCTGGCGGTCGCGCCGGTGCCTAGAGCCTGGATCGCTCGGACCGCTTCAGATTTGAGGTGTGGGTGCGTGCTCAGGCCGAGGTAGTCGTTGCTGGCGAGGTTTACGAGTTTTTGCCCGTCACGGCGAACGATGCGGCCACCTGGGTCGATCGGGTGGAGGTCTCGGTGTAGGTGTTTTGTCCCTAGTTGGTTTAAATGTTCTCGAAGCTGGCCGAGCCAACTGTCCATCTGATCACGATCAGAGGTGGGTATGCGGTGCGGGTATAAAACGGTTCTGAACAGTCGCGGAGGACGACGGGGCTACTGGGGTGGGTTTGGGTTGTCGCTAAGGGTCTGCTTCATGAGGCGACCGACCTTGAACTTCACCGTTCGTTTCGGGGGCACATGGACGGGTTCGAGGGTCTTGGGGTTTTGCGCGGTGCGTGCGCGGCGTTGTTTGACCTCAAAGACACCGAAGTCACGGAACTCAAGCCGGTTATCCTTGCCAAGCTCAGCGATGATGCTGTCGAGGAAGCTTTGGACGATTTTTTTGACGACCACGCGCTTTTGCTTGGTGGCTTCGGCAATCTGGTCAATCAGTTCTTTCTTTGTCACTGTGGCCATAAGTGGAACTCCCAGCCCAACAAAAAGTATTTTGTATTAAAAGATGCGGTTCGTGACGGTTTCTCAAGTACCGGGCGTCAACCCAAGTTGATTCGCTTGTAGGTTTTACCGATGCTCTCCACCGCTCCCCTTTAGTATGACAATGGATTACCCCTCGGTCAAGGTAAGGCTGTCTGATTTGCGATAATCTTTTTCTGTAGCTTGTGATGGGAAAGGGACAGGCCTAATATTCGGGCTAAATTATGGCTTTACGGATCGAACAGTTGAGACTGATGTACTACCCTGCCCCTATTTTGCGGTCTAAGGCCCAGGCTGTAGAGGCAGTTACGGACGAAGTGCGCCGGGTGGGTGTGCGGATGCTCGAGATCATGCACGAGGCTCCGGGTGTGGGTCTGGCGGGGCCTCAGGTGGGGCTGGGTTGGCGGATGTTCGTGGCGAACCCCACCGGTGAAGCGGGTGACGATCGGGTATTTATCAACCCGGTGCTGCGTGACCCGAGTCGAGAAACGGTGGAGCGGGAGGAGGGGTGCCTGAGCCTGCCGGATATCGGTGGGGTGATCCGACGGCCCAGCGCCATTGTGATCGAAGCGCTGGACCTGGATGGGAAGCGGTTTGAGATGCGGGGCGAAGACCTGGAGGCTCGCGTGTGGCAGCACGAATTTGATCACCTGGAGGGTGTTCTGATCATCGATCGGATGACGGAAATCGATCGGTTAGCGAACAAGAAGGTGCTTCGAGAGCTGGAAGAGGAGTACGAAGACTAGACGCGCCCGGTGGGTGCGGGATCAATATCTGTTGTTATCACATAAAACTATGCGATTGATTTTTTTGGGTTCCGGTGAGTTTGGCCTACCAACCTTTAGGTATCTCCGTGATCACCATGAGGTGGTGGCGGTATTGAGCCAGCCGGATCGGCCTGCGGGTCGCCACCGTCAAGCGGTGTCGACGCCGATCGCTGCGTGGGCGCAGGGCGCGGGGCTGACCGTGCTCAAGTCTGAAGGTGTCAACGATCCAGAGGTTATAGAAAAGGTAAAGGCATTTAACCCGGACGCGGGTGTGGTGATCGCATTTGGTCAGAAACTTGGTCAGCAGTTGATCGAGAGTATGGGGGGGCTGGCGATTAATCTTCACGCATCGCTACTACCCAAATACCGGGGCGCGGCGCCGATCAATTGGGCAATCATCAACGACGAACAAGAGACGGGGCTATCGGTCATCGGTCTTTCGCAGCGCATGGACGGCGGTCTGATCTACGGTCAGGCGGGCACGCGGATCGACTCGTTGGAAACGGCGGGTGAGTTGCATGACCGTTTGGCACAGATGGGGCCTGAGTTGGTAGCGAAGGTACTCGACGACTTTCGACGCGGTGCGCTGCAAGGGCAAGTACAGGAAGAGTCTTGCGTCACGAAGGCGCCGAAGTTGTCGAAGGCGGATGGGTGGGTCGATTTCGACGCAGACGCGCAGACGGTGCGCAGCAGAGTGCAGGGTTTAACGCCTTGGCCGGGCGTGCGAGTGCGATGGGTGAGGGGAGCGCGGGGGTCTGAGCAGGAGGGCGATGGTACGGCGCTGATTCTGCGGCGGGTGGCGGCGGAGCCTGACTTGTCGTGTTTTATAGGATTGGATAGCAGCGAAACCCGGCCGGTGCCGGGGACGGTGGCGGAGGATCATCGCGTGGTGGTGCGTGACGGTTGGGTGAGGCTCTTGGAAGTGCAGGTGCCGGGCGGTCGTCCGATGCGGATCGATGAGTTTGTGCGGGGGCATCGGTTGAAGGCGGGCGACAGGCTGGTAGGTGGTGGGTGATTTACTTGAGTATCTTGACTCGCTCGAGTCGGCGGACCCGCCAGGGGTTTAGGGGTAGGCCTTGGACCCGGTCGGGGTCGTAGAGCCAAAGATTGATGTAGTGGAAAATCGGGGCGATGGGCTGCTGTTTGAGCATGAGCGTTTCGGCTTCTTGGAGGGTTACGGTGCGCTTGGCGGGGTCGGTCTGGTCGGCGGCGCTACGGATGAGGGTGTCGTAGCGTGTGTCGCTCCAGGCGCAGTCGTTGTTGCCGTTGCCGGTGACCATTTTGTCGAGGAACGTGGTGGCGTCTCGGTAGTCGCCGAACCAACTGGCGCGGCAGATGGTGTAGTCTTGGTTTTTGAGCCTTTCGCTGAACCGTTTGCTCTCGACGGCTTCGAGTTTGATGGTGACGCCGAGGTGTTCGAGCCAGGCGTGTCTGATCTGTTGTGCGATGTCGCCGTGCCCGCCTTCGGTGTTGTAGAGGATGGACAGCCCGGTCAGGCCTTGGCCGTCGGGGTAACCCGCTTCGGCTAACAGCGAGGTGGCGCGTTGGGGGTTGAACCGGACGCCGGTGTCGGTCGGGGGTGCGTAGTCCTGAAGCGTGTTGGGGGGGACAAACGTCGAGGCGGTTGGCTGTACGCTGCTGAGACGGGTTACCCGTTCGACGATTGTTTGGCGGTCGATGCACATGGACAGTGCGGTGCGCACGCGCGGGTCGGCTAGCGGGTTTGCGGAGCCGTCGTTGAGCTGGGGCTTGCAATTGAAGTTGTAAAAGTAGGTCCCTGCTGCGGGACCGGCGTGGACGTCGGGGCGACGGCTATGGATCAGGTCGGCGGCGATTGGCTTGGCGGTGGGGATGTCCGGTAGCCAATCGACCTGGTTGTTGTCGTATCTGAGCAGGGCGGTCTGGGGCGACTCGATAATCATCTCGAGGATGCTGTCGTTGGCCATGGTGGCGCGACTCCAATAGTGCGGGTTGGCTGTCAGTAGCAGGTGGCGTTTGAATTTCCACTCGTTGAGCGTGTACGGGCCGTTGCTGATGAGGTGGGGCGGTTTGGTCCAGGTGGGGTCCTGTGTGAGCATTCCCGTTTCGGGGTTGATCGAGGTTTTGGACTCAAGGCTGGCGGCGTGGACGGGCATGAACGTGGCGAAGGCGCATAGCTGCAGGAAATAGGGCGTGGGACGGGTAAGCTTAACGACGAGCGTCCGGTCGTCTGGTGTGGACAGGCCTACGGAGCGGGTGAACTGGTGCTGGGCTTGTTCCCAGAGGCGCTGGGCGGCTGCGGGGCTGCGGGTGGTGCCTGGTTGTTGATACTCGGTTAGTTGTTTGCTGCGCCACCCGAAGAATGCTTCGGCGCCTTCGATGTGGAAAAACAATTGCGTGTAGTCGGCAGCGAGGTCGGGGAGCATGGCGCGTCGCCAAGCGTAAACGAAGTCGTGGGAGGTGACGGGGTCGCCATTGCTCCACCTAGCGTCGGGGCGTAGGTGAAACGTGTAGGTCTTGGCGTCGTCGGCGACGTCCCAGGCAGATGCTACGGCGGGCTCGATGCGCAGGTCGTCGGGCTCGACTTTGACCAGGGGCTCGAAAAGACATTCGACGATGCGGAAATCGTGTGACCAACTGATTTTTTGTGGGTCGAGGTAGTGGTGTGCGCTGGCGGAGACGAAACGGAAATCCGCGTCTTGGGTGCCGGGATCGCAGCCGGTGGGTAGCAGGGACAGGGCCCCAAGAATGAGCAGGAGTGGCGATGGTTTCATTTGTGGCTGCAGCAGAGCGTTTATACGCATCCGCGTATGTATTGACCGCGTCGTGTATGCATAAGTGTTTGTGACATCTGTTTCCGCGTACACGGACCCCATGACAGTACCTTTGATGATTGGTATTAGGCGGGGTTTCGTCAACCTATCAGAGTGGCGGCTGTGTGGCTGCGCGGGTCGTCTACCCCGGCTATCAGTAGTGGCAGTGTGGGATATCGTGTTATCGGGCTTGTGCCGGTGTGCGTTCAAGCGGTTGGGCTGGCGTGGTCGATCGTGGATGGGCTGGGGTGAGAAGTTGGTGTGACGGTTGTCGACACAGGTATCGAAAGTCCAGACCCTTGTAGCAGAAAGGTAAGTCCCATGAGCAAACACGAAATCATCGACGCGATTCGCAGGCAGAACCGATCGGCAGCAGTGGCGTTTCTGACGTCGTTCGACGAGCAGGCACTGCGTAGCTACCTCAAGCGGTTGTCGTTGTTGCGTGGGGGACGGGGTCGGGCGAGCCATTGGGTGCGTGAAGGCAAGTCGCCTGCGGTCGTCACACGGCTGAATTAGGGAAAATCAAGACATTTAGGTCTGTGTGGCAGCCCAACCTATAGGCGGGAGGGGACGGGATTTTGGTGCGCGTGTTGGGCTTATTGAATGCCTATTGTCGCATTGATCAGGGGCGTTGCGATTCGTTTCGGCTGCGCGGTGATTGACGAGTCGTGACGTGTGTTCGATGATAGCGTGATCGGCGTTCAGGAAGGATGGGGGCTGAATTAGTTACAGATGATGCAAAAAGTATTGTTTAACTAGAGAGTCTGCTATCGATGTACCTTGGAGAATTGATCGAAGGCGAGGCTATTGGGTTGGTGGCGGGCGGTGGCGGCGTTTCGATCGAGGGTATTACGGATGACTCACGGACGGTTGAGCGTGGGGGCGTGTTTATCGCACGTGGCGGGGCGGCAGTGGACGGCAGGCGGTATATCGGCGAAGCGATCCGTCGGGGAGCGGTTGCAATCATCACGGATCACCGGCCTACTGATGAAGACCTGTGCGTCGAGGGGGAACACTGGTCGGTGGCGTGGGCTTGTGCGAGTGAGGTTGATCAGCGGCTGACGGGCCGGCTGGCGGAGCGGTTTTACGGCTACCCCAGCAGGCGGCTACGCTTGATCGGGGTTACGGGTACCAACGGGAAGACGACGACGGCGTTTCTGGTGCAGCACCTGCTGGGGCAGGCGGGGTGTCGGTGTGGGCTGGTGGGCACGATTTTTATCGACAATGGGATGGAGCGATTACCCGCGGGGCTGACCACGCCTGGGGCGGTGGTGTTGTCACGACACCTGGCGGAAATGGCGGCGAACGGCTGTGGTGCGGCGGTGGTCGAGGTTTCGAGTCATGCGCTGCACCAGGGCCGAGTGGAGGCGTTGGACTTTGACACGGCCATCTACACGAATCTTACGGGTGACCACCTGGATTACCACGGTGATATGGACGCATACGCAGCAGCGAAGGCGAAGCTATTTGAGCGGTTGGGGCCAGAGGCTTGCGCGGTGATCAATGCCCAGGACCCGTACGGGGGGCGGATGCTGCGTGGTTGTGTAGCAAAGAGGGTGCGGTTTGGCATCGTGAACGAAGGCGAACCGTGTGGGGCTGACGTGCCGGAGTATAGCGGTGAGATAATTAGGCTAACGCACGACCGCAGTGACGTTCGGCTGCGGGGGCCTTGGGGGCAGGTGGAGGTGAGCTTGCCTTTGGTGGGTAGGCACAACGTGGCGAATATGCTCGGTGCTGTGGCGGGGGTTGATCAGGTCGTGGGGGGGGTGGTGGGGTCCGGGCCGGAGTTGGAGGGGTCGCTACGCTGCTGCCCTGCTGTCCCTGGCAGGCTCGAACGGGTAGCCGGTGGTGGTGTGGGGCCTGTCGTGCTGGTGGACTACGCTCATACACACGACGCATTGGAGAACGTCCTGTCGGCTGTGCGTGGTGTAGCGAGCGGTCGGCTAACGGTGGTGTTTGGGTGTGGGGGCGATCGTGACCGAACCAAGCGGCCGAAGATGGCGGACGTGGCGTGCAGGTGGGCGGACCGTGTGGTGGTGACCAGCGATAACCCTCGTGGTGAAGACCCGAATACGATCCTCGAGGAGGTGCTCAGTGGTGTGCCGGCGGATGCGCGTAGCCGAGTGGAGGTCGAGCTGGATCGTGCGAAGGCGATTGATCTGGCGATTGACGGGGCGGGCGCAGGCGATACGGTGTTGATCGCAGGTAAGGGGCATGAGGATTATCAGATCATCGGGACACAGCGGCTTCACTTTGACGATCGTGAGGTTGCGTGCGCGGCGCTACGGCGGCGGAAGAACCATCCGATCGGCTGCGCCCAAACATAGGATTGGTACACCGTGGTAGAGAGCAACATGGCGCTAACCGGGCAGGAGTTACCTGCTGCCAAACGATCGGGGCAGGGCGGCGGTGGCGTAGGGTTCTGGACCGCGTCGTCGATCCAAGCGTGCACGTCGGGTCGGTGGTTGATCGAGCCTCGAGATGTGGGCGCTACTTTGACTGTGGGGGTGAGTACCGATACCCGAACGATCAAGCCGGGACAGGTTTTTGTGGCACTTCAGGGTGAGCGGTTTAACGGCCACGATTTTTTGACCCAGGCGGTGGCGGCGGGTGCGGTGGTTTTGGTGGTGTCTGATGCGACAAAAATCGGAATGGTGCGAGAGGCGGGAGTGGGCGTGTTGCAGGTGCAGGACACGCTGGCGGCGCTGTGGGGGATGGCGCGTAGCTACCGTGCTCGGCTGCGTGAGGGAGGCACAAAGGTCATCGCGGTGACGGGGTCGAACGGCAAGACCACGACGCGACACCTGATCCACGCGGTGCTATCGGCACGATACATGGGATCGCAGAGCCCGAAAAGTTATAACAATCACATCGGTGTGCCGTTGACGCTGCTGGCGGCGGAGCCGGGGGATCGGTTCGTCGTGGTGGAGTTAGGCAGCAATGGGCCCGGTGAGATCGCGTCGCTTGGGGAGTTAGCAGGCCCCGACGCGGCGGTGATCACGAATATTGGTCTGGCGCACACAGGTACGCTGGGTGGACGACGAGAGATCGCGGCGGAGAAAGCGTCGCTGTTAAAACACGTGCAGATGGGTGGGGTGGCGGTGGTGCTGGGTGACGAGCCATTGTTGGGTGGGTATTGCGGGCAATTGAGGGAAGGGATGGCGTTGGTCCGGTTCGGTTGCGGTGAGGGGAACGATCTGCGGCTGACAGGTTGCAAACAAGATCGGTCGGGATTGGCGTTTGAGGTCATGCCCGAGGATAGCGGGGCAGATGAAGCGGCTAATCGGTTTGCGTTGCCACTGCTTGGTCGTCACAACGCGGTCAATGCGTTGGCGGCGATCGCGATTGGGAGATGGATGGGGGTGGGTGATCGTGTCATTGCTGGGGCACTGGCGAAGGCAGGCGGTGTTCCTATGCGGCTGAGTGTCACGCACATGGGTAAGGGGTGTGAGGTGTTGACGGTGATTAATGATGCGTACAACGCGAACCCGGATTCCGTGATCGGGGCTGCGGAAGCACTTTGTGCGTACCCTGTGTCTGCGGTTGACGGGCTTGAAGGTGTCGGCGATGGGGGGCGGCGGGTATTGGTCTTGGGTGATATGTTTGAATTGGGTGAAGCAGGGCCGAAACTACACCGTGAATTAGGAAGGGCGATTGGTCGGATGGGTGACGCGATCGGCGTGGTCGTGTTGATCGGCTCGCTGTCGTCGCACACGGCACAGGGGATGGTTAGCATGCGTTTCGGTGGGGCGGTGCATGTGTTAGATTCGTGGAACGATTCATTGCCCGACCGGGTGGCTGCGTTGTTGGAGCCGGGGGACGTGGTGCTGATTAAGGCTTCGCGGGGTATGGGGCTGGAGCGATTGGTGGGGGCGTTTGAGGGTGTGGCGGCTGATTGGTCGTCGCGGGTGCGGCGTGACGGTACGCGAACCGATCTGATAACCCCCTCCGCGTGTTAGGTCACATGGTGGCTCTGTTGAAATCCTTGCTTGGGTAGCATGTTTATTGGCGAGAAACAACACGTCGTTACGGGAATGAGTTAACCAAGCACTGGCGGACGAGCCGCCAGTGGCACTCTTTGAGCAGGGTTTCGCAGAGCCTCACATGGTCTACAACCTCATTGCTATTCTGGAGCCGTGGCTGATTAAACACGGGCTGTACGGGTATTGCAGGGTGTTTACGTTTATCTCGTTCCGGGCGGTGATCTCGATTGTTCTGAGCTTTTTACTGGTGATCTATCTGGGTCGGCGGACGATCCGGGCGTTGCTTCGGCTGAAGATCGGGGACAACCCGGAGTTCTATCATCGTGACCTGAACCAGATCATGAAGCAGAAGGCGAACACCCCGACGATGGGGGGTGTTTTGATCAGCGGCGCAATTTTGGTCACGACGCTGCTCTTGGCGGACCTGCGGAGTTTTTACGTACAGATGGCGCTGCTGTGTCTGCTGTGGCTATCGGTGCTGGGGGGGGTCGACGACTGGCTGAAGCTCACGTCGGCGCGTCGCAAGCCCGGCTCACGTGAGGGGCTTTATTTCTGGGAGAAATTGGTATTTCAGTTTGGGTTGGCGGTGTTGCTGGGGTTGTTTATCCACCACCACGGGTGGTCGAACGATCTGTCGAAGATGGCGTTTAGCTTGACGCTGCCGTTTCGCAAGACGTGGGTGTTTGACCCGTCGATGAACTCATATGTGCCGTCGCCGAACCTGATCATCCTGGGCTCGTTGTCGTTTGTGGTTGTGACGGTGTTGGTCATCACGGGCTCGTCGAATGCGGTCAACCTCACGGATGGTATGGATGGTTTGGCTAGTGGGATCATGGGTATCGTGGGGTTTGCATTCATGATTTTATCGCTGATTGCGGGCAGTGAAATCGAGGCGAAACGGCTGCTGGTACCTTACATTCCATTGAGCGCGGAGTTGTCGGTGGTGGCGGGTGCTATCGTGGGCAGTTGTTTGGGTTTTTTATGGTTTAATTGCAGCCCGGCACAGGTGTTCATGGGCGATACGGGTTCGCTGCCGTTGGGGGGATTGATCGGGTATATCGCGGTGGTGATTCGGCAGGAATTTTTGCTGTTGATCGTTGGGGGGATATTCGTGATGGAGGCGTTGAGTGTCATGGTCCAGGTGGGGTATTTTAAATTTAGCGGTGGGCGGCGTGTTTTTCGGTGCGCGCCGATTCATCACCACTTCCATCTGGGTGGGTGGACGGAACAACAGGTCGTAGTGCGGTTCTGGTTGCTGAGCGCGATGTTCGTGGCGTTGGCGTTGGCGACGATTAAGCTGCGGTGACCTAGGGTTAGGGTCTGGTGACGGCGTCTTTCCCCTTTTGATGTAATGGACTACATTTCTGGTATGGATCTAGATTGGCGAACACACGAGTTGAGTGGTGGGACGGGCGAGATAGGTCTCAAACCTGCTGGCGACGAATGGCTGCTGACCAACGGGGCGGGTGCGTATGCGATGGGTACCGCTTCGGGTGTCAACACACGTCGATGGCATGGGTTGTTCGTGCCTTGTGTAAATCCTCCTTTGGGACACGTGGTGGCGGTCCACCAGATGCTCGAGCAGATCAGATTTAGCGGGGGTGAGGTCGCGGTGTGTGGCATGGCTCATGGGAACGGAGGTAGCGAAGAAGACGAGGCTAGCGGTGTATGGGGGGAATCGAATCTTCTAAGTTTTGAAAAAGGTTTGAGTGTGCGGTGGACGTACCTGTTCGAGGGGGTTGCGGGGAAGGAGGGGGAGATCGAGTTTGTTCGGGAATTGTGTTTGCACTGGAGGCATCAGGGGGCCACGATTCGGTACTCGGTGCGCAGCTTGAGCGGGAGCTTATCAGGGGCGGTGCTGCGACTAGCGCCCATGCTGACGCTTCGAGAGGCTCTGGGGCCCAAGGATAAAGGAGGAGAAACGGGGGGCTTGTCGGTTGAGCCCATCAAGGACGGTGAGGTAATCAGAGTCTGTAGGGGAAGCGTCGGGGTTTCGATTTGCTGCGAGGGTGGGGCGTTTGTCGGAGACAGCTCTAGGAGCGGGCAGAAACGCGGTGTCAGCTATCACAGGGAAGCTGATGAGCGTGACGGTGTCACAGAGTATTGGGTTGTTCCCGGTTGGTTTGAGGTGGGGCTGGGCGATGGTGCGGAGGCATCGATCGCGCTGACCGTCACGCTGGGTGATATGTCGGCGATTACCTTTGAGGAGACACAGCAAGCTCGGCGGTGCCACTTGGAGCCGATTGTCGATTATGTTCGGGAGAAAATTGATCGAGAGATAGCAGATGATTCTGTTGCCAGGGTGTTGGCGATGGCTACGGATGATTTTGTGGTGGAGATAGAGGGTGGAAACGGGTTGGTGAAATCGATCGTTGAGGGCTACCCGGCAACGGGTGTTTGTAGTGCTGAGGTTTGTGCAGTGATCCCTGGGCTGCTGCTGGCGACGGGCCGATTCGAAGAGGCGTGTGGCGTGCTGAAGCGGTTGGCGGGGTCACTGCAAGATGGATTGATGACAGAAAGTCTGGATGGTGGAAGAGGGCGGGGGGGATGCCCGCTGAGTGTGGATGCGAGCTTGTGGTTTGTTCACGCGGCGATCGAGTATTTGGGGGCGAGCGGTGATCGCGTTAACTGGGACGGGTGGCTGGCGGGTAGCGTGATGAAGGTCATCGAAGCGATTCTCCATGGCACGGAGGACGGTGTGAGCATGGCGGGCGATGGGCTGATCGTCATCGATCCTGCACACGCGGATGGGTGTGAGAGATCGAGAGAGGCGCGTGGCGAGGAAGGGGTCGGAGCCCGGTACGGCAAGTTGGTCGAGATCAATGTGCTGTGGTACAACGCGCTGGCTGGGGTAGCGGCGTGTGTAACGGAGACTCACAGATCGGCTTCTGAACATTACACGAAGCTGACCAAGCGGGTGAAGCGATCGTTTGGAAGGATGTTTTGGGATGAGAGTATCGGCTACTTGCGGGACCGTGTGTGGTCGGATGAAAACGGCAATGAGCGTGACGATCAATCGTTGCGTTCAAACCAAATCTTTGCGGTGAGTCTCCCGCGTTCCCCGCTTCCCAATACAAAAAAACGGCGTGTGCTCAAAGTCATCCGTGAGGGTTTGTTGACGCCAAACGGGTTGCGATCACAGGCGGAAGTTAATCGGAGTGATCACGGAAGTGGCGGCGCTATGGTGGTGTATCCGTGGTTGCTGGGTCCCTACGCTGAGAGCATATTGCGAGCGGGTGGGTTTAACTCGTCGGCTGTCTCGCAAGCCCGCGGCGTGATACGTCCGCTGTTGGAATGGTTGGCGGGGCGGGGTCTAGGGCAATTGCCTGAAAAGTTCGAATGCGGTGGTATGTCCGAGGCTGTGTGCCGAGCCGCTGATGCCCGGTTGGTCGCTGAGGCTATGAGGGTGTGCTGTATGTTGAATAGCCAATCTCATTAGGCTGATTTTCATATCCGATAAGCGTTTACCCTGTGCTGCATGCTGTAGACATGTGCGTGGTTGTGGTTATCGCTCCTGTTTGGTTTGCGGGTATCGATTGTAGGGGTTGTAACGGTTGTAACGAATGTGGGAGCGGGTAATTTTGTTTAATTGATCACGAGGTGCCGGATATATGCGCACAAATGGGGGTTTGGAGCGGTTAGAAGTAGAGGCGGGTGTTAATTTTCACTGGAGGCGGGTGGTGAGAACGAGGGGCGGTAGGGGGGGGTTGCCACGATCCATATGGCTGACGTTTGGGTGATTGGTTCATAGCCATCTCTGATACGCATTGCGTATGTTTTTAGCGCGTCGGAGAGTCTGTAAGTTATTGCCTGTCATGTTTCCGCGTTCGTAAACACGCACAAGTTTTAAACAGGATTGGTGTGAGTTTGCATATGTCTTACGCAATTGAAATTGCCACCGAAGCGGGTCTTGCGCGGCGTCATAGACGGCGTGAGCGGGTCGAGCGGCTACTGGATCGGGCTGTGCACCTGGAGGAATCAGATCGGCTATTGATTGAGCAGGTGTACCGTCATGGGGTTGGGATTGTTGATGTTGCACGGCTGAGCGGTCAGTCGCCGAAGAATTTACGCAGACGTGTTGACAAATTATTGAAGCACATAAACGGGCCGCTGTTTTCGTTCATGTTGGCGCACAGCGATCTGCTATCAGAGGCGACCCGTCGTACGGCGGACCTTGTGGTGCTCAAAGGTTGCAGCTTGCGGCGTGCCAGCGAGATCAGTAATCAGAGCCTGCACCAAACCCGTCAACATATGCAGATTGTGCAGGCTTTGGCTGAGGCCTAGAGCAACTGGCGTCAATATTTTCCATCTTGATTGGATCGTAGGTGTAACAAACATCTGTATTTCACGGCTTGCAAGCAAGCCGTGCCACCCGGTCAATGAAGATTAATGACGCCAGTTGCTCTAGGGATGTTGCCTAGAGCATTTTCAACGCATAGGTAGTGTTTGGTTGTAACAAATTGCCCGCTCCCTGACGTTCGCGGTTTGTGGTGGTCATTCTTGATTTCAAACCAGGGCATGATCTATGAATCAAGGGCTGGTATTAGAAGTTGATTTAGAGTGCCTTTACGGCACGGCAGTGGAGGTGTCGCCGCACGTGTTGCGGGTGGCGACGATGTTCGGTCTGGGGATCGATGAGCGCCGGACGCAGGTGGTCGTGACCGCGACGAAGCTGGTGTTGCGGGGCGGTGAGTTGGTGTTCGTCACCGGCCCTAGTGGGAGTGGTAAGAGCACCATCTTGAGATTGATCGCGGAGGCTGTTGGGGGTGATAAGAGTGCGAGGCTGATTCGTTTTGATGACTTGCCGGTGCTCGCTGATCGGGCGCTGGTGGACTGTCTTTCAGAAGCGGTGGGCAGTATGGCGTTGGAGGACGTGTTGCGAGTGCTGAGCTTGGCGGGTTTGAATGATGCGTTTGTGATGTTGCGTAAGCCTAGCGAATTGTCGGATGGTCAGCGGTATCGCCTGAGGCTGGCGCATGTGCTGGCGATGGTAAGCGCGGGGGATGGCGGGGTGCTACAGGTGGTCTTGGGTGACGAGTTTGGCTCGACGCTCGACCGCCTGACGGCTGCGGTGATCGCTAAGAATGTGCGTAAGTGGACGCGTCGCCAGGCGAATGTGTGTTTCATCGCGGCGACGACGCACGATGACTTGCTTGAGCCGCTTGAGCCTGACGTGCTGGTGGTGAAAGAATTTGGTGAGGGAGTCGAGGTGCTGAATCAGTCTGATACGCATCCGCGTATGTTTTGACCGCGTCGCATAGACATAAGTATTTGTGACATCTGGTTCCGCGTACAAGGACAGTAGGACAATACTTATGGTGATTGGTATGACGCATGAAATGGAGAAAGAGAGGACGGTCAAAGAGCGGTTTGCAAGATTGCCTGCGGGCGGGGTCGAGGGGCGTCTGGTTTTGGAAGAGGGCGGCAGGCGTGATTACGCGGTGCTGGCGGGGCACCATTACAAGGCTCGGGCACCGGTTACGTTTGGCAGAGTGATTGTGCTGCGAGATAAATGTGGCGGGGTGGGTGATCGGTACCTGGGTCGGGGGGGCAGCGGGCGTGTGGTGGGTGTGTTGGTCGAGTCGTATTCAACGCTGAGCTGCCGGCTACGTGATTTTGCGTTGCATAATCGGTACGGGCAGATTAGGGACATGCGTCAGCGAGCGGTGGTCATCAACGCGGAGGTCCGGTGCATCAGCAGGGTGGTTGTGCACCCACAGTGGCGTGGTCTGGGTTTGGCGGTGAGGCTGGTCAAGGCGTCGTTGACCAAGCCGGAGACGGCTTTTACTGAGGCACTGGCTGCGATGGGTAGCGTGCACCCGTTTTTCGAGAGGGCGGGGATGACCGCGTACCGTCGTCCGGCACATGTGTACGACGCCAGGTTAGGTGCGGCGCTGAAGTGGGTGGGTATCGAGCCGATGGACTTGGCGGTGTTAGACGAGACCGAGCGGCGGATCATGGGACTAGCAGATGGTGAGCGTCGGTGGTTGCTAGGCGAGTTGGATAGGTGGTATCGGCAGGTGATGGGGCGGAGGCGGAATCGGAGCGACAGTGTGGGCGAGCGTTTGCGGTTGGCGCAGCAGCGGCTGTTGTGCGAGCCGGTTTACTTTCTCAAGGACAACAGGGCGGGCGGGGGCGAGGTTGGCGGTGTTCCCCGTTGTGACGCGGTTGTGGATGGGGGATCGTTATGAACACCAAGCAAATCGAAATCGATCTATTGCGGCCACACCCGGCAAATTGCAACGAGATGCCAGCTAACCTGTTGGCCAAGCTGGCTGGGCATATTGAGAAAAGTGAGAGGTACCCCCCGATCATTGTTCGGCTGTTGGGTGATGGGGATGGGTATCAGATTCTTGACGGGCATCATCGTGTTATGGCGTTGAGAAAGATCGGTAGGGCAGAGGCTTGCTGCGTGGTATGGGAGGTGGGTGATGATGAGGCGTTGGTGTTGTTGGCGACGCTCAATCAGTTGCGGGGTGGTGACGACGTTTTTAAACGTGCGGGTTAGGTCACGCGGTTGAGTGAGCGTTTTGGATTGGATTCGTTGGCTGAGATGTTGCCCGAGGAGGTGGAGGGTTTGCAAAGGTTGTTGGCGTTGCACGAGGCGCCGCCGTCGCCCCGGTCGCCGGTCCGGTTGGATGATATGCCGGTGTCGGTGCATTTTTTCTTGCTGCCGGAGCAGGTTAAGCGGCTGAATCACTGTTTGAGAAAGATCGGCGGGTCGCGTGAAGAGGCACTGATGGGGCTAGTCGATCGGGTGGATGAGAATGTGTCGTAGCTGTAGCGGTGTGGCTGAGGGGGTATTTTGGGCAAGAAGAAGATAGATACGGAATGCAGACAGCGTTTAATTGGGGACATCATCGCTGCGCAGCAGGACCCGGTGATGCTGGGCGAAAAGCATGGTCTGGATGCTGACGATTTGGCTGCGTGGATCGCGGAACCCGAAAATCAGCGTACGTTGAGCGGGTTGTGCCTGTTGGCTGATCTCCAGACGCAGGTGTTGTTGAGCCGGTACCGGTTGCTGGCTGCGGGGCGGTTGATCAGGCTGGCGACGGAAGACGGGCCGGACGGTGGTCGCGATGTGGCTAGGCGTGCTTGTGTGGACCTGTTGAAGATGGACTTGAAGCGTGCGGAGGCTGTGGGTATGGCGAGCGGTGCTGCGGAAGCGGGCGGGTCTGAGGATATGGCGGATGTCTTGTCGCTGAGGCGGTTGTTGTATGGGGCAGCGGCGGGCGGGGACAATGGCGAATCGTTGCGAGGGGAAACGGTGGACGGGGAGATTGAGCGTGTCTGATGATCGGGGGCGTGCGCTGGGAAGCGGGACGTTGATGGAACAGATCAAGGTGTTGCGTCCGGAGACGCCGGATGAGTTGCACCGGTTTGTGTCGGTGGTGCTGGGGCTACGGGTGCCGCGTCGCGCGGTGATGGAGGGGAGCACGCCGCCGTTTGAGTACCTCGTGCATACTTTTTTTGAGGGCAATGATTCGGGTGGCGGTGACTTGGTTGTTTGGGCTAGCCGGGGTGGCGGCAAGACCTACCTCGGTGCGGTGGCGACGCTTCTGGATATGGTGTTTAAGGCTGGGATTCAGGTGCGTATCCTTGGGGGTAGCCTTGAGCAATCGAGCAAGATGTTCCGGTACCTGCGGCAGATGTTCGATTTGGCGGTGCTGCGGGGGTTGGTGGTGGGTACGCCGACACAACGCGGGGTTGAGTTGATCAACGGGAGCAGGGCTGAGTTATTAAGCCAATCGCAGCGATCGGTGCGTGGTCAGCGTGTGCATAAATTGCGATGCGATGAGGTCGAGGATTTCAAGTCGGACATATGGGAGGCGGCGCAGCTTGTGACGCGGTCGGGTGTGTGCGGAGACGTGGCGGTCAAGGGTACCGTTGAAGCGTTGTCGACGATGCACAGGCCGTTTGGGTTGATGCACCGGTTGATCGAGCGGAGTGCTGCGGGTGGTTGTGGTCAGACGCGGGTGATGCGATGGTGTGCGTTGGACGTGATCGAGCGTTGCGCGCCGGAGCGTGAGTGCGGGTCGTGTGTGTTGTGGAAAGACTGCCAGGGTCGTGCTAAAGAGGCAGAGGGGTTTGTGTCGGTGGACGATCTGGTGACGCAATGGCACCGATCAAGCGGTGACACGTGGGCTAGCGAGATGATGTGCCGACGACCGCGACACGGTGACGGGGTGTACCCGGGTTTTGATCCGGCATCTGGGGGCAAGCATGTGTTGGCGGTTGGTGTTGATGATGACGAGGTGTGTGAGGGCGGTGTTCCCGGTGTGATGCCTCCCGGGGATGGAGAGATACTGGTGGGTGGTATGGACTTTGGTCTGCGGAGTCCGTTTGTGATGTTGTGGGCTCGCGTTGGGCTGGGCGAAGACCTTGGAGGGGATCGCGTTGGAGATGAGATTGTCATTGTCGACGAATACGTAGAGCGTGGGTTGACGCTCGATGAGCATCTGGATGTGATTGGTCAGCGTGATTGGCCGGAGCTGGCGTGGGTCGGGGTGGACCCCGCGGGTGGGCAGCGGAACTCGCACACAGGTCTAAGCGACGTGCAGATTCTGCGCCGCAGGGGGTACCAGGTCAGGGTGTATCGGTCGATGATCCGTGAGGGGATCGAGAGTATCCGTCGGCGCCTGGACCATGGGGGCTTGCGGGTACACCCGAGGTGTCGCCGTTTGATCGAGGCGATGGTGCTGTACCACTTTGATCCTAACCATCCGAGTCGGGATGATCCGGTCAAGGATGGGCCGGACCATGTGTGTGACGCGCTGAGGTACTTGGTTATCAGTCTTGAACGCGGTGCGAGTCGTCTTCGGACGCGGAGCTATCTGTGAAAAATAGGTTGGGTTGGTCGTGACTCACTGGTTGCAAGCAACCAGTGCCACCCCCGTCGTTGGATGAGCGATTCGAGCGGTCCGCACAGCGGCCCCTACACTTCTGCTTGTGCATCATGTTCTGACGGTTGCGGCTCGTTTCCAAAGTCAGGCGGGCTCGACGAAGTCGATGTGTTTGCAGGGGGGAACGAGGCCTGCGTCGGCGGCTTCGGCCAGTAGCTGTTGGACCGCTTGTCGGCCTTTGGTGCCGAAGTCGAGGGTCCACTGGTTGACGTACATGCCGATGAATTCGTCGGCCAAGTCGCTGCCCATATCGCGAGCGTAATTTTGGGCGTATTCGATGGCTTGGTCGCGGTGATCGAGCGCGTAGCGGATCGAGTCGAGAAGTATCTTGCAGATGGGTCGCATGGCATCGCCGAGATCGCGGCGTATGGCGTTGCCACCCAGGGGCAGGGGCAGGCCTCGGGATTGGGTCCACCACTTGCCTAGGTCGGTTACGCAGTTCAGGCCTGCGTTGGCGTAGGTGAGCTGTCCCTCGTGGATGATCAGGCCTGCGTCGAATCGGCCTTGGGTTACTGCGGGGATGATCTGGTCGAAGTCTAATACCTCATAAGTGAACGCGTCTTTGCCTAACAGCAGTGAGAGTGCGAGGAAGGCGGTGGTACGTCGGCCTGGGATGGCGATCTTGACACGACGTAGGTCGTCGAGAGTGAGTTGATCGCGTGCAATGACCATGGGGCCGTAGCCGTCACCCATGGAGGCGCCGCAACTGGTCAGTGCGTAGCGATCGGCGATGTAGGGGTACTGGTGGATGGATATGGCGGTGATCTCGAGTTCGCTGCGTTCGGATCGGTCGTTGAGCGATTGGATGTCTTCGAGCACGTGTACAAAGTCGTAGGGGCTGGTGTCTATGGTGGGTGTGTAGGATTTGCCGCCTGGCCCTGATCCGTCGGGGAAATTGGCTAAGGGGTACCACATGAACGCGTCGTCCGGGTCGGGCGAGTGGCCGATGTGTAGTGTTCGGCGTTGTGTGATGGTGTTCATAATTAATAGTGTAATCAGCGAGGGGTGTTGTGCATATCTGCGAGTCGTTTTCGTGAGATTGTAGGGTTGATGGGGTTATGGCGTGGGTCGGATCGTGTTGTTTTTTACCCAATCTGCGCCCAGCGAACGTCTGACAATTTCAGCGAGTAGCCGTTGTTCGAGGTAGGTATCTCGGCCCAGTGGCCGCCAATAGGAGCTTTCAATACCACGCTTGCGTAGCTCGGTGGGCATGGACCTGAGCGTGCCAAAGATGTTGTGGCCGTTGGTTGAGCCTGTGAGTCTGCGATCGGGGTGCTGGCTACGCTCGACAAAGACCTCGACGCGCAAGCGGTATGCAGCGGGGCCAGCGTGTTCGGAGACGGTCGGCTTATTATGGGTGGGGGCTTGGTCATTGAGGGGTTCGAGCGTGACGGTGGCGAAGCGGCGTTGGTCGTTAAAGGTGCTCTCCCATGCCTGGTCGTTGGTTGAGTTGGCGCGTTGCCACGGCTCGAAAGCGGTGGGCGATCCCAGGTATTTTGTCGTGATGACGCCGAATCGGTGGCTGCGGCGGTCGATGCGGAATCCATAATCGCGCAGTGTCTGTACGGCGGCGTTGTACATGCGTGTGAACTCGACGCGGTCGATGTCGATCGGGTTGGGCGCTGTGACGGTCCGTTGCGAACAACCTGTGAGTAGGGCTGCTAAGAGTGCCGACACGGCGGCGATTCGTCCGGAGTGGTGGTGTTGGAAGATGGGTAAACGATTGCGCATTCGTAAAAGTTTATGTTAATTAGGATGCGGCCGGCAACTGGGCGTTGTAAGAGGCTTGCTGGTATATTAGACGAGAAGCGGCCTGCTGGCTGGCGGACATAATGCACGTGTTTGCGCAAGCATTTGTGCGAAGGTTGGTTGTTGATGCGCCAAGCTGCGGATCAATGCATGTAAGAATTATGCGGGTCAGAGAACGACAAAACCTCAAATATGCAGAATGTCCGTCAGCTAGCAGGCTTGTTTAATGCAACGATACAGAACGCTTTTACGAATGATTTAAATGATTTCATTGATTGTTTCCAATCTCTGATGACTAAAACCCATCCCAAAACCCAAACATATAGACCACCGACAACTGATCTACCGGTGTAAACCTTCGTCATTTACACTGGCTGACAAGCAGCCAGTGGCACCCGATTCAACCCCCATCGGAGGTTTTGGGATGAGTTCTAGCCGCCTCGAACAACTAACCAAGCTTCACGAAGCCGACCCTACCGACCCGTTCTGTGCGTATGGCATCGCACTTGAACACGTCAAGGCACAGCAACACGACGAAGCGATCAGGTGGTTCGACAAGACGATCGAGGCCGACCCCGCCTATTGTTACGCCTATTACCACAAAGCCAAACTACTAATCGACATCGGCCAAGACGAGTCTGCCCGAGCCGTCCTGCGCGTGGGCCTGGAGACCGCCACTCAAGCGGGCGATGACCATGCGCACAGCGAAATCACCGAGCTGCTCGAATCGCTAGGCTAAATACACCCTATCAACATGTGGTAGACGGATATCCAAATAGAATGAGCTACGCGTGTCTCGCCAAATCATCACTGGCCCAATGCCTCTGATCATCCTGGAGGTTGCTGTATGTAACCAGGCAGGTCTTGCCCGCTTGCTTGGCGCAGTACAGCGCCTTATCCGCGTAAGCCACCAATTGCTGCGGGGTCGACGGCCGCGCCTGATTCAATGTAGCCACCCCCATACTCAGGCTCACGTCAAAAGACATGCCCTCCCCACCGTACAGCTTGTTGACCCCAGCTTTGAACTCTTCACCGATACGTGACGCCACCTGCCGCGCGGTCTGCTCATCGGTCTGAGGTAGCAAGACGACAAATTCGTCACCGCCGAATCGTCCAATCACGTCGCTGCGTCGACACTGTGCCTTCAGGACGCGCGCCGTCAGACGCAACAGATCGTCGCCCGCCTGATGCCCCAGCGTGTCATTCATCTGCTTGAAATTATCCAGATCGATCATGACACACGCCACGTCGTGGCCGTAACGGTCGGCTTCGGCAAAGCACCTGTCCAGCGCCTGCCCGAAACTGCGACGGTTAAACAGATGTGTCAATGGGTCGGTCGCCGCCATGGTTCGCAGCTTGCGCACCGCCTTGGCTAGCTGACCGTTCTTGACCTGGACCTCTTTGAGCGTCTTGGCCAACTGCTCTTGGAGCCGCTGGTTGTCTTGTTTGGTACGCCAAATCGCCAAGTTCTTCTCTACAATCAGCGGGATTGCAAACAGGTAATCCCCCGCCTTGACGATGTAGTCGTACGCGCCACGCCGAATCGCAGCAATGGCGTTTTCAAGGATGCCTTCGCCGGTGATCAGCACAAACGGCAGGTCCGGGCGTTTACGCAAGAATTCATTTAAAAGTTTCAGGCCATTGCCATCGGGTAGGTTCATATCCGACAACACGAGATCGTATTTATCAAGGTCCACCGCCATCGCGTCGGCAACCAGCGCACACTTATCAATGCAACCCGCACCGAAATGATCTTCCAGAGTCTCCGCGATCAAACACGCGGTATCGATGTCGTCTTCGACCAACAACAGACGTGGCGACGGATGGTTAGACATGCCAAAGATACAGCCTTGGAAATTGCTGACAAACCGCGGGCAATCGAGCCTCGATTGCTCGGAGCCGACGTAGGGCCTCTCATCTATCCCATCGGCGAGATCCAAGGCGCGATTGACCGCACAACCGCGACAACCTCTCCAGTTGCCTCCACCCCGATAGTCCGCATAACCGCGCCAACCCTTACAACCGATACAGACACACCCCGCCTGGATGCGCAGCCCCATATCCTCGTTTGATGTAAATTAGGCCGATTTGGTAGCCGTAGCGGCACTGCTAGGGTCTACCATCTGACCATCAAGTGTGAAGTGAAATGTGCTGCCTGCGCCGAGCTTGCTCTGGGCCCATACCCGCCCCCCGTAATACTCAACGATCGACTTCACCACCGCTAAGCCAATCCCGCGTCCGGCAATCTTGTGCGTACCCGACGACGTCGATCGGCGAAATACCTGAAATATCGTCGACAGGTCATCCTGCGATATGCCCGCACCTGTATCCATAACGCTAAAATGCAACTCGTCACCCCGACGCGTGTATCGGATTGTGATCCTCCCACCCCCCCGCCCCGCTGTGTATTTGATCGCGTTATCTAACAGGTTCTGGAAGACCTGGCGAAGGCGATTGCGGTCAGCGACCACCGCAGGCAATTGATCTTCCATATCCATACGGATGCCCGCGCGTTCAAGCTCGTAGCCAAACCCTTCTCGCAACCCGCTTACCAATTCGTTCAGATCGACCAACTGGCGACGACCGGTTCGTGCGCGTGCACGGCTAAACTCGTGCAGATCGTTAATCAGGTCCATCTGCGACTTCACATTTTCGTGGATACGCTCAATTTTGTGCAACGCATCAGCAGGAATGTTAGCCTTGTGTTTCGTGGTTAGCATCGCCGCCATGCCCGCGACGTTTCGCAACGGTGCGTTGAGGTCATGCGTCACCGCCCGCAGGAATTCATCCTTGCCACGGATTTCCAATTCCAGTTGTTTATTCACCTGTTCCAATTCCGCCGTCCGCACCCGAACCTGCCCCTCCAATTCACTGTTGGCCCGCTCAAGCTCACGATGGGCTTCAAATAGATTCCTTGCCATATCGTTAAATGACTGTGCCAGCAGCCCCATTTCGTCTTCGGTCTGTACCAACACAGGAGCCGGCTCGATTCCCGCTCCCAGACGCTCCGTGGCTTCTAGCAACGATCGGATCGGAGCCGTCCATCGCCGTGCCGCCCACACAACAATCACCAAGCCAATCAAACAAACCACACACGCCGCGACCAATTGCGTCTTTCGCAGCATCGCCAGCGTCCCAGGCAACTGAGGCTCACGCACCGCTACAGCAACGAATCCTTCAAGCCCACCCGTGCCATTACCCTGTACCGCCCCTTGTCCATTGGGCAACACCGATGAGCTAAAGATCGGTAGTCTGTGGACGATCAGGTCGCCGTACTTCCCCAACACCACCGTATGTCCCGTAGGCACCGCCCCGCTTTGGCCACGCTGTTGTGACCACTCTTGATAGGTCGCCCACGCACCGGGATCGATCACATGACGCTGCAACGGGCTACCGCCAGCGTCATCGACTGTCACAAACGCCACACGCGGGTCTTTCTCCAGAACCTGCAAGACACGACCAGCCTCTGAGTTCCACCCGTTTACCATCTTGTCACTCAACGCCGCCGAAAGCGTCTGGTTGAGCATTTTTACGTTACGCGCGTGGCTCTGGCTCATCGCGCTACGTGCGATCTCCGTTAGCCAGATTGCACAGATAAACGTGGACACCCACGCGATCAGCACCGTCCACAGCACCAGCTTCCTCTGCATCGGGTGCCGCGGCCTAGATCGCTTCGGTCCTGATAAATTCGCGGTAGAACTACTATATCCCTGCGCCATCGGGCCTCTTCCCTGAATCGTTCTCTTATCGCCTGCATCGGTCTTATCAGCTTTGCCCTTGACCCCTCGGGGGGGCTGACCCCACTGTCGCCATGGACGTGGCGATACGCATCCGCGTATGTTTTGACCGCGTTGTATATGCACAAGTGTTTGTGGCATCTACTACCACGTACAAGGACAATAGGGCAATACAATAGAGTGATTGGTATGATTTCAACGGGTAAAGTTGTGGATGTACGCCAAGCTGCTGATCAATGCATTAAGAATCATGCAGGTCAGAGAACGACAAACTCAAATATACATGCTGCTCGTCAGCCAGCGGTTCGTTGTAGATGTCACAGGTGATACCAATCAAGATTAATACTTGTGCGTCATCTGCGAACGCGAAGGCAAAACAGACAATCACTTACATTCTTTACAACGCGCTAGAAATATACGCAATGCGTATGAATTGCTGGACGTGACTAGGAGTGGGCGTGTGAGTTTTTCTGAATCTGAAGACGACGCAGTGAGTAGTTGAAATAGATCAAGTAGCCGACCATTGCGATTGATGCGGTGCCCGAAGCGATTGTCATGGCGAGGTACGTGCTTGATTCGAGTGATTCGTATTGGCGGTATGAGTACACGGCAAAGCCCAAGAAGAATAGGATCGCTGACGAAATAAGCACGCGGTGGAAGTGGTATAGGTCCATGGCTGGTTCCGAATCCTTATAGGTTCTGTTATTATACAAGGCAGTGGTTCGGTATGTGCGAGGGGTGGGGTTTTAACGGCTAGCGAGGGGTTGTGCGGAGGGGTCGGTCATGCCTGCGGCTTCGAACGCGGCTTCACGGTGTCGGCAGGAGGGGCATACCCGGCAGGGCTTGTCGCTTTGTATCTGGCATGACCAGGCGTGTTGCCAGGGTACGCCCATTTGTCCTCCCAGCTCAATGAGCTGCTTATCCGACATTTCCAGCAGGGGGGTTTCAATGTTGGGCGGGAATGGATGTTCGAGCTTGGCCATGTGTTGAGCGATGAGCGCCTGCTCGGTCATACGTGTGGCGGTATTAAAGTCGCCGTTTGACTGTGTGGGCCAGATCAGGCGATTGGCGCCGATAGCGACGGCGCGTGCCAGCGCGACGATCAGTATCTGAGACCGCAGCAACGGTGATCCAGGTGTTGGGTCGTCGGTGGTGGGCGTGGTCTTGAACCGGGGCAACTCCAATTCCAGCACCTGATTAATTTTGAAGTGCTCGGCTTGGCGGTGGGCGTACTGCGAGCGAGATTTGGTGTTGGTTCGGTTGTCGAGCACGTGCAAGAGTACAACGTGTGGCCGATCGGGGTCAGCGACCGTGGCGGCGGTGGCGATGAGGCTGCGTATGCCCCCGCTGTTGAGAATGACGACAGGTGTTCTGGCCATGAATAATGGTATCGACAACAGACGCCCAGGCGGTCCAATCCTGGCGGGCCGCGTCGAGGCGTTTGACAGTGTGCATTACGGTGGGCAGACTTTTAACTTATTGCTTGGTTAGGACATTCGGCCATGGATTTGCTTGTTTTACAGCACATCGAATCGGAAGGCCCTGCTGTTTTGGGCGCGGTTCTGCACGGCTACGGTCATCGTCTACGCACGGTCAGGCTCTACGCTGGAGCGTCTGTGCCGGCCGATCTGGACGATGTGGCAGGCGTGATCAGCATGGGCGGGCCAATGAATGTGGATCAGGCGGGTCAATACCCTTGGCTTGACCAGGAGATGCAATACCTCAAAGCGGCGCACGAAGCTCGAGTCCCGATCGTCGGGGTGTGTCTGGGGGCTCAGTTAATCGCGGCGGCTCTGGGTGGCGAGGTGGCGGCGATGGCGGAGCCTGAGATCGGTTGGTACCCGATTAAGCTGACGTTTCCTGGTATGACCGATTCGTTAATGACGGGGATGGCGTGGGAGAGCGCTCAATTCCACCTGCACGGACAGGAGGTGGCCAAGCTGCCAGCGGGTGCGGTACCCCTAGCGGGTTCGGAGCGGTGCGGGAATCAGGCCTTTCGGGTCGGCATGACCACTTATGGGTTTCAGTATCACTTCGAGTGGGACCGGTTGGACCTGAGAGAGATGGTCAAGGATCCCTTTATAGGACAGGCGGGTTTATCGAGAGACGCGATTCTGAAGCAAGGCGACGGGTGTTACGACGAATACCGCCGATTGGGAGACCGGTTGTGCCACGCGATCGTGGCGTATCTGTTTCCGATTGATAAGCGTTGAACGGAGCAGGTGTGGCAGCAAGCGGATCGGTGATCACGGTTAAGGTTCCGCGTGGGTTTGATCTGCCCAGAGCGGTGTGCAGCTACGGTTACTTTTTGTTGGCACCGAACCGGTGGGAGGGAGCAGCTAAACGGTTGTGCTGTTCGCTACGCGGAGACAACGATCGCCTGATCCATACGGTGATTAGCGGGCGGCGTCGGGATGTTCTTAATGTGGCGTGCGACCGTCGTGTGAGCCGTGCCGAGGCGGCGGGGCTGCGGCGGCAGGTGTCGCGGATGCTCCGGTTGGATGAGGACTTTCGGCTGTGGTACCGGGTCTGCCCCGAGGCTCGTCGAGCGAAGTTTAGTAGGCTGTTCCGCTCGCCTACGCTGTTTGAGGATGTGGTCAAGACGATGACCGGCTGCAACGTGACTTGGCCGAACACGATGCGGATGAACGCGCTGCTGTGCGAACACGTCGGGGGTGGTGGGTTTCCGACGCCCAGACAGTTGGCGGGGGTGCGGCCCGATTGGCTCAAACGACATTGCAAGATCGGGTACCGTGCCAAGCGGATCGTGCTGTTGGCTAGAGACGTGGTCAAGGGCAAGCTGGACCTGGATTGGTTCGAGGACCCCGGGCATACGACGGATGAGGTGTTTGGGGGCTTGCTAGAGATATACGGCATCGGTGAGTACGCGGCGGGCAACCTTTGCCAGTTGCTTGGGCGGTACGATCGTTTGGCGATCGATACGGAGACGTATCGTCACTTTCGTCAGGCGTACGGTCTGGCCACGCCGGACAATCCCAAGAAGCTCCACAAGCGGATCGAGGCGCACTACGCCAAGTATGCGCCGTATCAATTTCTCAAATACTGGTTTGAGCTGTGGCGGGCTTACGAGGCACGGGTGGGCGACGCACGTACATGGGACGCGGACCGGGACGGGGCGAGCTTTACCGCGGCGAATTTGAATTAGCGTTGCTCGATGGGTTGGGTGTGAAGCTGCTGTCGTATTGCTGTGCGATGGGCATGCGTCTGCCGAAGCCGAAAGCACGTCCGGTGATCTTCAGGCCGGGGGCGGCTTGCTTGCGTTTGTATTCGTTCAGGTCGATCAGGCGGATCACACGCGCGACCGTGGCGGGATCGACGCCTGGCACTTCGGTGATGATCTGTTGTGAGGATTGCTCCCTTTCAACGTAGCGCTCGATGATCTGGTCGAGCAGCTCATATGGGGGTAGTGAGTCCTGGTCGGTCTGGTCGGGGCGCAGCTCGGCGCTGGGGGGCTTGGTGATGGAGCTATCGGGGATGACGGGGCTACCGAACTGCTGGCGTAGCGGCGAATCGGGTGAGTCGTTGATCCATTTTGCGAGTTCGAAGACGAGGGTCTTGGGCACGTCGCTGAGTATCGCCAGGCCGCCGGCCATGTCGCCGTAGAGGGTGCAGTATCCGACGGCTAGTTCGCTCTTGTTGCCCGTGGAGACCAGTAGCGAACCGAACTTATTGCTCAGAGCCATGAGGATGACGCCGCGGATGCGTGCCTGGATGTTCTCCTCGGTGGCGTCGGGAGGGAGCCCTTCGAAGTGCGGTGTGAGCATGCGCTCGAGGGCACCGTGAGCGTCGTCGATCGGGATGGTCTGGAAGCGGATACCCAAACGCTGGGCTAATTCGGCTGCGTCGGTGAGCGATCCCTCGGAGCTATAGCGTGAAGGCATGGCGACGCCACGGACTTGCTGGGGTCCCAGTGCGGCTACGGTCAACGCAGCGGTCACCGCTGAGTCGATCCCGCCTGATAGGCCTAGGAGCGTGGACTTAAACCCGCACTTGCCGCAGTAGTCGCGTAGGCCCAGGACCAGCGCGTGGTAGGCGGATTCGATGCCCGTCTTGGGCGACTCGACTCGGCTCGAGGCAGGTGGGGCTTGGCCATCGATCGGGACGTCGGCGATTAAGAGGTCTTCCTGGAAGTCTTTGGCGTGTGCGAGGACGCGGCCGTCGCTGTCGATCACGCAGCTATTGCCGTCGAAGACCAGTTCGTCGTTTCCGCCGACCTGGTTGCAGAACACGACGGGGATTTTGTTTCGCTGTGCGGCTGACTGCAACAGTCGTAAGCGAAAGTCGTGTTTGCCCACGACAAAGGGCGAGGCGGAGCAGTTGATCAATACCCGGGCTCCGGCGCGTGACAGGTCCTCGATGGGATCGCCGTGATAGAGCTGACGGGGCATGACCTCTTGGTCGTTCCACAGGTCCTCGCAGATGCTCACGCCCAATGGGCAGCCCGAAAGGTCGGCGACATCCGTCCGCGGGCCAGGTTCAAAATACCGGTGCTCGTCGAATACGTCGTAGGTGGGTAGCAGGCTCTTGGCGTATCGGTGGGTGACGCGGCCGTGGTGGCACAGAGCGGCGGCGTTGTAGAGGGGCATGCCTTTGGCGAGGCCTGTGGGGCATGGGTACCCGATGATGGCTGCGATGTCGGTGCAGGCGGCTGCCAGTTCGTCGACGGCCCGAACGCAGCTATCGATGACCGCGGGCTTGAGCAGCAGGTCCCTGGGGGGATACCCGATGACCGCTAACTCGGGGAAGACCACGAGCTGCGCGTCGGCGTCACGAGCCCGCTCGATGGCGAGCCGTATCCGGCGGGTATTCTCGGTGATACCGCCTACGACGGAGTTGATCTGTGCCAGCGCGATACGCATGAGTGGGTTCCCAACTTTTAGGCATTGTAATACCCAAGGGGAGTGGCGGGTGTGGATTGACCATCAGGTAAGATCACCCTAACGTTGTTGGACATGATTTACCTGCGTGCTGATCGATTCTGGGTCGTGGTCTACACTGCGGCTGTCCTTTGCCTGGCAGCGGGGTGTCATTTTATTCGTGACGTGGGTACTGCGCTTCAAGGTTCGGGTCACTTTATGGACCGGGGGCACGCGTTTTTGGATCAGGGGCTGTCGGACTCGGCGTTGGCGGCGTTTGGCATGGCGCTGGAGGCGGACCCCAAGCTCGTGGACGCGCATCTGAGTATGGGCAACATCTTTCGGGAGCGTGGCGACTACGATATGGCGAGCCGTGCGTATCAGCGGGCGATTGATCTGGCGCCCAACAGCTACACAGCCCGGTACAACTACGGATGGATGCAGCACCTGATGGGGAATATCCAGGGGGCGATCGAGAGCTACCTGCGTGCGCTGACAATCAGCCCGGAGAGTTTTGAGGCTAATCTCAATCTGGCTGCGGCATACCTGCAACTGGGGCGTCCCGCGGATGCGTTGCCCTACGCGATCCGTGCGACCGAACTGAGAGGCGAAGACCAGTCGGCTTGGGCGAATCTTGCTGCTGCGTATACTGAGATGGGTTGGTACGAGGAGGCTGTAGACGCGTACCGGCAAGCGTTGGAATTAGGCGAAGCGGCGCCCCCGATTCTCTTGGGGTTAGCCAATGTGCATATCAGGCTCAAGCATTATGATCGCGCGATCAATGTCCTCGAAGCGCTCAACCGCGGCGACCCCACGGCGGAGGTGTTCGAGCTCATGGGGTATGCCTACTTTAAGTCGCTGCGGTTTGATCTGTCGCTCAACAACTACCGTGCCGCGTTGGTCATGGGTGGCGAAGACACCGTGGCGTTAAACGGTGTGGGCGTGTGTCTGATGGCGTTGTACCTTCAATCAAACCGGGTGGACGTAGGTCAGCGTGACGAGGCGCTGGCGGTGTGGCGTCGCAGCTTGCTGCTTGAGCCGGGGCAGTCGCATATCGTGGATCTGTTATCGCGGTATCAACGGCTGTAGGGGTTGGGGTAGCCGTGACTCACTGGTTGCAAGCAACCAGTGTCACCCACTGTTCCTTGACAGCTATTCCCGTGTGATACGTGCATAATGTTCTGACGGTCGCGGCTCGTATGCAACCGCTACGCCCAAAGTTGAGATGCTCTAGTCGAGGTTCATCGTCAAGAGGAACTCGGCGTTGGTCTTGACCTTTTCGAGCCGGTTCTTGATCAGTTCCATGGCTTCGACGACGTTCATGTCGGCGAGTACCTTTCGCAGCCGATAGACCAGTTCCAATTCGCGTTGATCGAGCAGGAGCTCTTCGCGGCGGGTGCCGGAAGCGGAGATGTCGATCGCTGGGTAGACGCGTTTCTCGACGAGCCTGCGGTCGAGGTGCAACTCGCTGTTGCCGGTGCCTTTGAACTCTTCGAAGATGATGTCGTCCATCTTCGAGCCGGTGTCGACCAGCGCGGTAGCGAGTATGGTGAGGCTGCCGCCGTTTTCGATGGCGCGTGCGGAGCCGAAGAACTTTTTGGGCCGTTGCAGCGCATTTGAATCCAAACCGCCGGTGAGTATCTTGCCCGAGTGTGGCATCTCGGTGTTGTACGCCCTGGCCATGCGCGTGATGGAGTCGAGCAGGATGACCACGTGCTCACCGAACTCGACCATTCGGCGGGCTTTCTCGATGACCATGTCGCAGACCTGTACGTGTCGGGACGAGGCTTCGTCGAACGTGCTGGCGACGACCTCGACGTCGTCGGGGGTGTTGTTGCGGAAGTCGGTGACTTCTTCGGGGCGCTCGTCGATCAGGAGCACCATGACCTTAATCTCGGGGTGATTGGTGATGATGGAGTTGGCCATTTTTTGTAGAAGGATGGTCTTGCCTGTGCGTGGTGGTGCTACGATCAGGCCTCGTTGGCCGCGACCGATCGGCGTGACCAGGTCAACGATCCGCATGGCGATGTCCTCGGCGGGGGTTTCGAGGATGAGCCTGTCCTTGGGGTGCAGCGGTGTGAGGTCCTCAAAGTTTGAGGTGTCGTTTAGCATCTCGGGTGGGTTGCCGTTGATGGCATCCACGCGGAGCAGTGCGAAGTAGCGCTCGCTCTCTTTTGGGGGTCGTATGGTGCCTTGGACGATGTGTCCGACTTTGAGCCCGAAGCGTCTGATTTGGCTGGGGCTGACGTAGATATCGTCGGGGCAGGCTAGGTATGAATATTCTGGACTGCGTAGGAACCCGAAACCGTCGGGCAATATTTCCAAGACCCCTTCGCCGTACATGAGGCCCTGCTTGGCGATGCGTGCTTTGAGGATTCTGAAATTCAGGTCCTGCCGCTTGAGCCCGGTGTAATTTTCGATGTCTTCTTTTTTAGCCAACTCGTGTAGCTCGTCGATGGTCAGCTTCTGCAGGTCGCGGATTGACAGCTCGGATTTTTTAGCCTGCTCGTACCGCTGTTGCGTTTCAGCGTCTAGCTGTTCGTCAGAGGTCTGGGGCTGATCGACAGCCACCGCCTGTGAGGGTCGGTTTCCTGAGTTGTGATATTTTTTCTTGGGTCGAGACGAGTGTGTTTTAGCCATCGGGTGGCTCCTGCTTGGGTTGGTGATGTGGTTTGAATTGAAATAGAGGGGGTGGTGCTAGAATCGACGTGGTGTTACTAGCGGAGGAGGTAATGGTCTGTGAGTCTGATATTGACCCTTTGTGCAAAAAGTAATTAGGAAAGACTATTGGTAGTCGACGATCTGTTGATCAGAATCGGGTTTGCATTTACCCGAGAGGTCTTGTTTTACAAGCAAGAGGCGATTGAATCAGGGTGGAGCTTGTAGAATCTGGGAAAGAACCCGGCGAACCTGTAAGAGACATTCCCCCTCGTCGCCGTTGTTGTCAATAATATAATCGGCACGGTTTGCCTTGATGTCAAGCCCCAACTGAAAATTCTCTCTGTGGGCCAAGTCTTCTTCAGACCAATCCCTAGCAGATGCTATCCGCCGCAGCCGATTCTGCAAGCTGGTATCTACGAAAATAATGGTGTCGCACTGGTCGTCGATTTTTTTTTCCAGTAGCAGCGGGCAGTCTTCCACGATCGCCACGATAGAGTCATTTTGTTGGAATTGTCGCCGTAGTTGTTGGCGGGCTTGATGGACCAGCGGGTGTACCAGGGCTTCTAGCCGGTGAAGCTGCTGAGGTTCGTTGAAGACGATACGGCCTACTGCTCGTCGATCGATCTTGCCGGTGGGGTCGATAATTTTTTGCCCCCACCAACGGATTAACTCGTCGCGGACAATCGGTTGATTGATGGCCGATTTGGCTAGTTCGTCGGCGTCAATTACCGCACACCCCAACGACGCCAACTGGCGCGCGACCAGGCTCTTGCCCGAACCGATTGCTCCGATCAGGCCGATCGCCGGTTTGTGTTGTTTGTTCTCAGTGCTCATGGTGTCAGAGTCTAAGATTGAGAAAATTATTCGGGGTCGTTGAGGCTATGACGCATGGAGTGAGCCATAGGTGTGGCGTATAATCATACGTCATTCTGAATACTACTATTGAACACGGCATAGTCGAGGTGAGCAATTAGTTGAGTGTTTTGGTGAACAAACAGTCGTGGTTGATTGCGTTGACTGTCGTCATGGCAGTGGCGGGGTTGGTGTGTGACCTGTTAATCCCACTGAGTGCCGCCTGTGGTGCGATATATGTGGCGGTTGTCTTTTTGGCGACCTGGTCACGATGGCCTAAGTACACATTCGTTATGGCGGGGGTGTGCACCGGTTTAATTATTATGGGTTGGTACGGCTTGTCGGAGGGAGGCATGGTTTTGCAGGTGGTGGCCAACCGGGTGTTGACCATCATCGCGGTCTGGGCAGTGGGGTTTTTGGGGTATCAGCGGGGCCGGGTCGAGCAATCACTGCGCAGGAGTGAACACGAACTGCGGGTGATTACGGACGGGGTGCCCGCGCTGATTTCGTATCTGGACAGAGATCAAAAATACTGCTTTGTCAATGATCGGTATACTCAAAAATTCGGCTTGCCGCGGGAAGCGATCGTTGGCAAGACGGTGCGTGAGATCCTTCCGGGTGCCGTTTACCAAGTAGCTGAACCTTACATTTTGGCTGCGTTGGCGGGCGAGGCGGTTTCGTTTGATGAAGCGATTTCTCTGCCCGATCAGAACGAATGGTGTTTCCACATCGATTTGCTTCCAGATATTGACGCCAACGGCGTAGTGAGTGGCTTATTTGTATTGGCTAATGATGTCACGGAGCGTATAAATGCTGAAGGTTCATTGCGACGCAGCGAGGAGCGGTTCAGGGCGCTAACGGAAACGACGTGTGTGATTCCATGGGAAGCAGACTCGCGGGGTTGGCGGTTTACGTTTGTCGGGCCACAAGCCAAACAAATTTTCGGTTATGAAATCGAAGACTGGTATTCGGAGTCGTTCTGGCAAAAACACATTCACCCTGATGATAGGCAGTGGGCGGCAAACTACTGTCACGAACGCTCAATGGAGACCGATGATTATGAGTTTGATTACCGGATGATCGCGGCGGACGGGCGGGTCATCTGGCTGCATGACGTGGTGCATGTGGTGCGTGGCGAGGAAGGCCCGCGATTGCTACGCGGCTTTATGATCGACATAACCGCGAGGAAGGCTGCGGAAGAAAATCTGAGACTGGTCAGTTCAGCGGTGGAGTACTCCTACGACGGCATCGCGATCACAACGGCCCAATTGGACGCTCCCGGCCCACAGATTGTTTACGTGAATCCCGCGTTTACTCAGATCACCGGGTATACAGCCCAGGAGGCCATCGGCCAGTCGCCGAGGATATTACAGGGGGCGAAAACCGACCGGGTGGTGCTTGATCGGCTACGCGGCCAGCTATCAGAAGGCAGGCCGTTTGTGGGTGAGGCGATTAATTACCGCAAAGATGGCAGCGAATTCCTTATGGAGTGGCGTATTGATCCAATCCGCGACGAAAAGGGGCGGATCACACACTGGGTATCGATCAACAGGGATATCACACTGCGTACAAAACTGGCGGAGCAGAACCGTCAGCACCTCGAAGAACTGGCGCATATGTCGAGGCTTACATCAATGGGTGAACTGGCGACGGGATTGGCCCATGAACTCAACCAGCCACTGACTGCAATCAGCACGTATAATCAGACAAGCTTGCGTCTGATACGAGCGGGCAGATGCGATACACAGAAGCTGACAGGTGTCATGATGGACGCCACCGCCGAGTGCCGCAGGGCCAGCCAGATTATCAAACGGCTGCGAAACTTGGTACGCAAGCGTGAGCCGCATCGCACGCAGGTTAATCTGAACCATGTCTTGAGGGAGGCGATCGATCTATTGGCTCATGAGGCGCGTTGCAATCGGATCGAGTTGAAGACTGACTTGATGGATGGGCTGCCGTCGATATTGGCGGATGGTGTTCAGGTTGAACAGGTTGTGCTCAACTTGGTGCGTAACGCCATCGAAGCGGTGGGCATTACAGATCAGTCTTGTCGTGATGTGGTGATCGCCAGCCGATTGTCAGCCGATGGCGGTGTCGAGGTGTCCGTACGCAACGATGGATCAAGCCTTGATAGCGGTCAAATGAAGGAAGTCTTCAAACCGTTCTACACGACCAAAAAGGATGGTCTCGGGATGGGCCTACCCATTAGTCTATCGATTATCGAAGCCCATCGCGGCCGATTGTTTTGTCACGATAATCCCGAGGGTGGTACGGTATTTAAATTCAAGCTTCCGATTTCTTAAGATGAAAAATAGGCGGTAGTGCGTATAACCTATTAAACATCTTTTTGAACAGAAGTAAAACGGGATTGTGTTTTTGTAAAACAAGGTGGATGAATGATATATAAGTGTGTTTGAATTAGGCTTAAAATACCCTAAAATAAGGTTTCTATGATATTGTCAGGTTGTTGGGGGTGGGAAGTAGAGTAAGAGTTGACGAGAGGGTGTATTCGTTGAGTTTAAAGGATTTTAGAGGCGTTGAGGAGGCGGTAAACATGGTGGCAGAGAATCAATCCACAGTCTTCGTGGTGGACGATGACAGTTCGGTTAGAAAATCATTGATCGGGCTCATTGAGTCTGTACGCCTTCAAGCCAAAGCGTTTGCATCTGCGCAAGAATTTCTCGATTCCTATAGCCCTAGCGAAGCGGGGTGTTTGATTTTAGATGTTCGGATGCCGGGGATGAGTGGCCTGGAGTTGCAAGAGAGGCTTGGTGAATTGGGTATCGATATCCCAATTATTATGCTGACCGGTCACGGCGATGTGGCAATGGCTGTACGGGCGATGCACCGGGGGGCGATCGATTTCATCGAAAAGCCTTTTAATGATCAGTTGTTGTTGGATCGTGTCCAGACAGCTTTAACACAGGATTTGGAGCACAGGGCCAAGCGGAGTCGGGCTGCGCAGACCGAGATACTGATGGGCAAGCTAACGCCGCGTGAGAAGCAGGTGCTGGACCTAATCGTTGCGGGTAGGCCGAATAAGACGATCGCTTCTGAACTAGGGATAAGTTATAAGACGGTAGAGGCCCACCGCGCTCACATTATGCATAAATTAAACGCAGAGAACATCGCCGGCCTTATACGGTTGTCGCTGAGCGCTTAGAGCGTTTTCTGATTTCGCATGTGGGATTCTCAGTGAGCCGCGCGCGTCATCAAGCGGTTTTTTTGGCTCTAGAGCAACTGGCGTCATTAATCTTCATTGACCGGGTGGCACGGCTTGCTTGCAAGCCGTGAAATACAGATGTTTGTTACACCTACTATCCAATCACGATGGAAAATATTGACGCCAGCCGCTCTAGAGAACTCGAATGGGCCATCGAAAACGGCAGCCATCCCAGGACGATACACGACTTATCAGTTCAGCTTTCGACCGCGGTGTTTATAGAAAGCCTCAAGTACGAGTCTAAACGGGACGGTTATAAGTCTTCCGGGACGAGGTGAGCTGATACGCATTCTGATTAATTCTCGTGTTTCAATCGCAGCAAAGAGGCCCGCTTCTTGACGGTCGCGGCTCGTTGTGTACGCACAAGGATTAATCAGAATCCGTATGACGCGGGTATTAGAGTATTTTTTATCCATGTGTAGCGTCCACGACGAGCCGCGACTGTGGGTGCTCTAAGACGCGAATTGTGCTGGTAGGGTTGCGATGCAAAGTCCAATAATCTTCCTTTTTTCGATACCCCTGGCACAGATATTTCCTGAAATCACCAACTAAAAACCGATGTAGCGCACAGCCCAGTCTGGGGTGGGTGAAGAGCCGAGTCGGCCTCGGAAGTAGGTGTCCGCATAGCCACCAGGGCCCGAGGGGATCCTGCTACGGCTAACTGTAAACAAGGTTGGGTGCTAATGAATCAACAAAACTCGTCATGCTGGATTTGCTCGTTTGTTTGTGCCGTCGTTGCGATGGGCCTATCCGTGTCTGTTCATGGTCAAACGGATGTGACGTGGACCGGGAATGGTGATGGCGTCAGCTACACCGACCTCAATAATTGGACTTCCATTAATGGTCCTGTTGTTCCGATCGATGGGGGGGGCAACACCTTTCGCGCGATCATTCCGGGAGGTTCTGGTTTTGCGGTGAACGTGACGCTCCCGGGAGGGATATCGGATGTTACGGAACTCGAATTAGGCAGTAACTTAGGCAGCGACGTGACGCTTACATTTCTGCCGGGTGGTGGGTTGAATGTGATCAATCCGGTTACCATCGTCGGCACCGCTTCGTCAAACAGCGGTGGTACTGTGTCATTGCCAAATATCGTCGATACTCAAGCACAGCTCACCGTCGGCGGCACGGTGTACTCCTCCGTGAACCAGCCAAACAGCGTGACGATTATGTCTGCCGACGGTGTGGGTTCGATTTTGGATGCCTCTTCGATTACCGACATAGACACAGGATTTAACACCACAAGCCCGCTGCACACGATCCACAAGATCACGGCGACCAACGGCGGATTGGTGGACCTGTCCGGTTTGCAGAGCATCAGCCCGCCGGTGAGGCTTGTTGACTTTGCCAGGGTGGAGTTAACGGATGCGAATTCAGAGGTCCGTCTGTCGTCGTTGGCCACGATCAATGGAACCGGTGGCAGGACGATGTTTGCATTGACGAATAACGCCACCCTGGTCTTGCCATCGTTGCAGACGGTCGAAGACGTGCATTTTTTCGTGTTCAGCGGGTCGCAATTGACCGCCGCCGGCGCCGCGCCGGTTGCGTATTCGTCGATTGGTTTTCCGTTTTTCACCACGCTGTTTTGGGTGGAGGGCCCGGGTTCCGTATTGGACCTATCAGCTATTAATAGCATTGATGCGGGGTTTAACGACGGCAACGGAGCTCACAGGACTCAGACCATCGCTGTGGAAAACGGGGGGCAGTTGAACCTTTCAGGACTGACTACCATTAACCCTCCGGCTCGTGCGGAGGATTGGTTGCGATTTGAGATCACGGGTCCCGGTGCGCAGATATCGCTTGGCAATCTTCAGACTGTTAACGGTGTCGGTGGCAGGACGATGTTTGCATTGGCTAACAATGTCACGCTGTCATTGCCGAGTCTGCAGACAGCAGAGGATTTGCTTTTTGATGTGTCGAGCGGCTCGCAGGTGATCCTAAACGGCGCTGCGTTGACCTACTCATCGGTGGGGTTGCCATTTTCAACCACCGTCATTGCGGCCGACGGCGCTACGACAGCGTTAGACCTTTCGGCGGTATCGATATTTGATGCACGTTACGATGACGGGGGGGCGACGGCGGGCGCGCATAAGGTCGTCGCTACAAATGGGGCTTCAATCAATCTGGCAAACTTGCAGACGATCCTCCCGCCGATCCGTGCGGAGGATTTTGTAGAGTTTAACGTCATCGGTTCGTCGGCGATCTCTCTGTCGGCGTTAAGAACAGTCGGCCAAGTTTCGTTTGTGTTGTCGGGCGCCGCGGTGCAGAATCTTCCGGCCCTGGAAACCGCAACCAACGTGACATTCGACGTGTCGGGTGGGTCTCAACTCAATCTAACAACCCCAACACCGGTGTCGTATTCATCCGCGGGTATGTCGTTTAACAAGGCGCTGATCCGGGCAGACGGTTTGGCTACGCAACTGAATCTTGGACCCATAACGACTATAGACGCGAGTTTTAGCAACACCCCCGGCATAAGTGTCCACACGATCACCGCAGCGAACGGCGCAGCGATCGACTTGTCGGGCGTGCAGACTATTAACGCCCCTTTAGACCCCAGCGATCGGCTCGAGTTTGTCGCAAATAGTGGTGGGGATATTAATCTTTCCTCGTTGGGGACGGTGGCCAGCACGGGTGGTCAGACGCATTTTGTGGTTAATAACGCCACGATAACCGTCGGGGCGATTCAGGCGGCCAGTCATGCGCAGTTTCTTCTGACAGCGGGGGGCAATGCTTCGGTGGTATCGCTGAGCAATGCGAATAATCTGAGGGTTGAGCTGAGCGGCGGGTCTTCGCTGACCGTTGGCTCGCTGCAGAGTGTCAACGACTCAGCTTTCGTGATTAGCGAGGCCTCGACGCTGTCGGCGGGTTCGCTTGGGGTCGGTAATAACGTCACATTTTCTGTTGCCAGTGGTGGGGCCTTGTCGGCAACCAATATCGTGTTAGACAGCACGACGGTGGTCGGGACTGAACTAAATGGGACCAATCCAAGCAGTGGTTTTGGAAGGATCACCAGCACCGGTAGCATAACCCTGGCTGGCGAGTTGGCTGTGACGGTGCCGGTCGCGTTTGTGCCCCGTTACGGCGATGGTTTTGAAGTGCTGACTTATACCTCACGGTCGGGCAGTTTTGACCGGGTGACCGTCAATGGCGGGATATTGTCGCTGCGGGCGGACTTGGCTTTGGCACCGGTCTACGATTTTCCGGGTATTGGCGATCCGTTGTTTGCCAATACGCCTTTCGCCGCTGCGCCGAATAGTCTTACCCTATTTGCCACGCTGCCTGGCGATGCGAATCTTGATCTGCTCGTCGACGATGCCGATCTGAGCCTGGTTTTAACATCGTTTGGGTCGGTGGGGGCGACTTGGATCAACGGCGATTTTACAGGTGACGGCTTGGTCGATGACGCCGACCTGAGTTTGTTGTTGACGTCGTTTGGGCAGAGCGCCGTATTTGGCCAAAGCCTTTCCGCTGCTCAAGCGGTCCCGCAGCCGACGAGCCTTGTATTGCTATTGGGCGCGGTGGCTGGTTTGGGTGCCTGCAGGAGCAGGATGAGTTGCTATTGCCCGGTGTAGGCGTAGTCGGTGGGCTTGCGGAACTTGGTCAGGTCGATCGACTGGAAGTATTCGATCGTTTTGGCTAACCCCTCTCGCAGCGGCACGGTTGGCTCCCAGCCGAGGTGTTTTTTGGCGACGGTGTTGTCGGGACGGCGCTGCAGGGGGTCGTCCGAAGGCAGGGGGCGGGGGACGAGCTTGCTCTTGGACCCAGTCAATTCAAGCACGAGTTCGGCTAACTCTTTGATGGTGAACTCGCCTGCGTTGCCCAGGTTGACCGGGCCGACGAAGTCGTCTGGGCCGTTCATCATGCGGATGAAGCCTTCGATCAGGTCGTCGACGTAGCAGAAGGACCGGGTTTGCGAGCCGTCGCCGTAGATGGTGATGTCGTGGCCCGCGAGTGCCTGGATGATGAAGTTGCTGACCACACGCCCGTCGTAGGGGTGCATGCGTGGGCCGTAGGTGTTGAAGATGCGCACGACGCGGATATTGACGCCGTTTGAGCGGTGGTAGTCGAAGAACAGGGTCTCGGCGCAGCGTTTTCCCTCGTCGTAGCAGGCACGCAGGCCGATCGGGTTGACGTTGCCTCGGTAGGATTCGGGCTGGGGGTGGACGGTCGGGTCGCCGTAGACCTCGCTGGTGGATGCTTGAAAGACCTTGGCGTTTACACGTTTGGCCAGGCCCAGGACGTTGATTGCTCCTAGAACCGACGTCTTGATTGTTTTGATTGGGTTGTACTGGTAGTGGACGGGTGAAGCGGGGCAGGCGAGGTTGTAGATTTCGTCGACTTCCAGGTACAGCGGGTGGGTTACGTCGTGGCGGATAAGCTCAAAATTTGACTTGGGCAGCAGGTGGAGGATGTTGTTTTTTTGGCTGGTGAAGAAATTATCGACGCAGATCACGTCGTGACCTTGGTCCACGAGCCGTTCGCATAGGTGCGTTCCGAGGAAGCCCGCTCCGCCGGTGATCAGGATACGTTTGAAAGTGTTGGACATATAGGACTCGGTGTCGTGGGTTGTGTAAGCCGTGGTTCATATGTGGACCGATTTGGCCCACGCAGCGGGGTGGTCACGATGTCTCAAATACAGCCCCCGACTCAACGTCGAAACTAACAAGGGCTCCGATGGGAAACGAGGCGGCCCGCTGATTGGCAGTGAGTACGCACTCAAAGGGGCATGGGCCACAGTCGACGGTGATGGAGCTTCGGCCCGGATTGGTGGCCACGACCGCGCCTTGGAGCCGGCGGGGTCGGCCGTAGATCGGCTCGATGAAGCGTCCCCCGGTTTGTACGACATCAACTCGTTTTGCCCGGGCGACGATCTTGCCAGAGACGGGGCGGTGGGCGGGGGTTTGTAAGGGGTTGCTTACCCGCAGGTGGAGCTGGTATTCAGTACCTGGTAGGCCCAAGACGATCATGCCGTCACGCTGTTCGAGTAGTGTGCCTTGTGCGATGCCGGGATTCTTAGGATTAGCCTGTGGCATTTAGAATAATATGTATGGCGGTCGTGATGTTTGTCGTGCTGGCCTATGCAGCTTGATAATGGTCAGCAGGATACCGGCCAAGGCTTGGTGATACAATTGGTCGTGCTGATCTGGAGAGAATTTAATAATGCAAACGGCAAGGGCGGTGTGGCGGCGTTTGAACTGGCACGGCTTGCCGAAGCGAATACATGTCTCGGAACATATCGGAATATAGTGGCAACTGAAAAAAACATTAGCCGACATTATTGCACACGCAAGCTGCGCACTGATTATGCGCATATCGGATTGTATGACGTGTTGCAACAGCAGTTGTGGGTTGCCAAGAAGCGGTTTGGTGTCGATCCGATACGCGCTGGTCATGCCCAGCTTTTTGCCGGTACGAAACACGAGATGCACGTGGTCGAGAGGGGACGATTTATTTACTATTGGTTTTATACACCGGGTACGGGGAGCGGTTTTATCCGGGGTTATCCGATCGAGTGGAAGGAAGGGCATTTATTGGTTAAACTGGACCCTGTTTGGGATCACCGCGTATCTCGGCCGATCCGAGCCACGGATATGAGCAAAATTGAGCGGAATGTAGATCAGCAATACGAGTGGGGTCAACAGATTTTTGCGGCGTATACGGCTCTTAAGCCACGGTTTTCGCTGAGTTGGCATCTTATTGGTCCGCGTCCTACGGACTCGATGTTTTACATTCAGCGAGTTGAGGGTGCGGGAGGGATAAGGTAGAAAAGGGGTAGCTGGGGTAATTTGGGGTTCTGTGCCAAACAAAGGCACGTCTGACAAGGTGGGGGAATCTGAATAATCAAATTTTTTGAACCACGACTTGTGTATGATAACATGTTCGACTAAAGTATACGGCTTGTAGCGTGTGTCGGCGTGCGGATAATCCTCTATAAGTTGTTTAATTAAACCAATTTAAGCTTAATGGCTCGAGGTGATCGATGCTTCTGAAGACGGTGCGCGAATACTCCAAGCGGGGTGATGCTCTACCCATCCCTAACCTAATTCAGGTCCAGTTGACTGCTTACGAGCGGTTGATACAGCTCACCAAGGCACCTGACAAGAGAGACGCCCACATGGGGATGGAGTCTCTTTTGCGCGAGGTGTTCCCGATCGTCAGCTATGACGGGAACATGCAGATTGAATACGTGCGGTACACACTCGACGAGCCGCGGTACACGCCCGATGAGTGTCGCCAGCTCCGGTTGACCTATGGCCGACCGTTACGGATTCGTATCCGGCTGGTCCGAAAAGACGTCGCGGAGATCCCCGAGGAAGAGATCTACCTGGGTGAGATTCCGGTGATGATGGGCGGCGGAGAGTTTATCGTCAACGGTGCCGAGCGCGTGATCGTTAATCAGTTGCACCGCTCGCCCGGCGTGGACTTTTCGATCGCGTCGGCAGAAGGCGACAGGCCGTTGCACTCGGCGCGTATTATCCCCGAGCGCGGTTCGTGGATCGAACTGGAGGTGTCTAAGAAAGACATTCTTCACATGCGGATCGACCAATCGACGAAAATCCCCGCGACGACGTTCTTGCGTGCGATCGATGAAAAATACTCTACGACAGAAGCGATTTTGCGCACGTTTTATGATGTACACAGCATCGACGTCAAGAAGCTGCAGCCCGAGCACGTGGCGGTCTCTCCGATCGTTGACACGGAGACGGGCGAAGAGATTGTAAAGGCGGGAGCGGCGATCGGTGAGCAAGCAATCGAGACGGTGTTGGCATCCAAAATCAAGAAAATCAATGTGATCAGCAATCTGAGCGACGAGCTTATTTTGAACACGATCGCTGAGGAGGGGCAGGCGGACCTGGGCTTAAGCGTTTCGGAGCACGAAGCGGCGCTGCTTCAGCTTTATGCACGTCTGCGACCGGGTAATCCGCCTCAGGTGGAGAAGGCTCGCCAGCTATTTGCCGAGAAATTTTTCGACTCCAACCGGTATCGGCTGGGCAAAGTGGGACGGTTCAGGATCAACCGGAAGTTTGATCTCAACCTGCCGGAGACGGAGATGAGTCTGCGGTGTGAGGATTTTCTCAAGGTCATCATGTACATCCTGGACCTGCGCAACAACCGAAACAAAGCGCACATCGACGATATCGACCACTTGGGCAACCGTCGGTTGCGCACGCTCGACGAGTTGGCCGTGGAGGAGATGCGCAAGGGATTCCTGAAGCTGCGTCGAACGGTCCAGGAGCGTATGAGCGTGAAAGACCCCGACGAGTTAGCCAAGATTGCCGACTTGATCAATTCCAAGTCGATCAGCTCCGCGATCGAGCAGTTTTTCGGTCGCGGCGAACTGTCGCAGGTGGTTGACCAGACCAATCCGTTGAGCCAATTGACACACGAGCGTCGGCTCAGCGCGTTGGGCCCGGGTGGGCTAAACCGTAAGCGTGCGGGCTTTGAGGTCCGCGACGTTCACATCTCTCACTATGGCCGTATATGCCCCATCGAGACGCCCGAAGGCACGAACATCGGGTTAATCGCGTCGTTGGGTATCTACTCGAAGATCGATGAGTACGGTTTTTTGCAGACGCCGTACCAGCCGGTCAAGAACGAGAAGGTGACGCCGGATGGGGTAGCGTATCTGCGTGCCGATGAAGAAATGAAGGTGACCCTGGCGCCGACCAATGTCCTCGACGAGGAAGGCAGGGTGATTAAAGGTGCTGTGTTGGCTCGGGTCGATGGCGATCTGACGCAGGTCGGTAGCGATGAGATCGACTACATCGACATCAGCCCGAAGCAGATTGTGGGTGTTTCCGCTGCACTGATCCCGTTCTTGGAGCACGACGACGCCAACCGTGCACTGATGGGCTCGAACATGCAGCGTCAGGCGGTTCCGCTGATCAAGACGCAGCCGCCCTGTGTGGGCACAGGGATGGAGAAGCAGGTGCCTCTGTATTCGGGCATGGTGGTCTGCGCCAAGAGCGCGGGCACGGTGACCGACGTGGATGCGACGCGGATCGTGATAGACAACGCTGAGGAATACGATCTGAGAAAGTACGTAGGCCTCAATGAACGGACGTGTTTAAACCAGAAGCCGATCGTGAAGCTAGGTCAGCGGGTCAAGAAGGGGCAGATCATCGCCGATGGTGCCGCGACCGACCAAGGGGAATTGGCATTAGGCAAGAACGTATTGGTCGCGTTCAACACGTTCGACGGCTACAACTTCGAGGACGCCATTGTGATCTCGGAGCGGCTGGTCAAAGACGACGTATTTACGTCGATTCACATCGACGAGTTTGATGTTGAAATCCGTGAGACCAAGCTGGGTCGTGAAGAATTCACGCGCGATATCCCCAATGTCAGCGAAAAGATGCTGGGCATGCTCGATGCGGAAGGCGTGATCCGGATCGGCGCTTACGTGAATCCGGGTGACATCCTTGTTGGCAAGGTCAGTCCGAAGTCCAAGAGCGAACTGTCGCCCGAAGAGAAGTTGCTGCACGCGATATTTGGTCGTGCCGGCGAAGACGTGAAAAACGATTCGCTGGAAGTGCCGGCCGGGACCGAGGGGATCGTGATCGGTGCGAAGCGTTTCAGCAGACGGATGCACCTTAATGATGATCAAAAGCGTGCCCTGCGGCGTGATATGCGCAAATATGAAACCTCGATGGATGAGCGTGCAGCGGAATTGTTCCGCCAACTGGTCGAGCAGATCAACGAATTGACCGGCACGCCCATGGTCGACCCCACGACCCGGCAGAAGGTTGGCGTTTCGGAGATCACCGAAGTGGTGATGGAGCAGATTGATTCATTTAAGCTTGAGTGGATCAAGGGCTCAAAAGCGGCTCGTGAACAAGCTGAGCAGGTGCATGGTCAATTCTGGCCCCGCATCCAGGCCATATTGAAAGAAAAAGAACGCCGAGCGGCGCACATGAAGCGGGGCGATGAACTTCCCTCGGGTGTGCTGGAGATGGTCAAGGTCTACTTGGCTACGAAGCGTCAGCTTTCGGTAGGTGACAAGATGGCCGGCCGTCACGGTAACAAAGGGGTCATCGCCCGAATCGTGCCAGAAGAAGACATGCCGTTCCTGGAAGACGGGACGCCTGTCGATGTGCTGCTGAACCCGCTTGGCGTGCCGTCACGTATGAACGTTGGGCAGATTCTGGAGACGCACTTGGGCTGGGCGTGTGGGGTGTTGGGCTTTCAGGCGGTCACGCCGGTATTCGACGGTGCGACCGAGAATGAGGTCCATGCTGCGGTCGAAGAGGCAAACCAGTACATCGACGATCGGATCAGTGACTTGGCTCAGAAGAAAGAATCGCCCGCTGCGCATGAGTTGTTGGCCAAGATGCCCCGGGGCGGCAAGGTCCAGCTCTACGATGGGCGCACCGGCGAGCCATTCGATCAGAAGACCACTGTCGGCTACATGTATCTCTTGAAGCTGCACCATTTGGTGGACGACAAGATCCACGCTCGTGCTACTGGCCCGTATAGCTTGATTACACAGCAGCCGTTGGGCGGCAAGGCCCGAACGGGGGGGCAGCGTTTCGGCGAGATGGAGGTATGGGGT
>JAJRXX010000061.1 GCA_024276075.1 Planctomycetota bacterium | reverse complement strand
GAGTTCCGTTTGACGCGCGCCGAATTGTTCACGCAGGTCGTCTATCTCTTGCTTACCAGCGTCAAACGCCTCACGCCCACGGGTCAGCTCAGCCCGCTCATCCTCAAGCTGACCACGAGCCTCGACCACGCCGTCGTAAGCCGTGTCGAGTTCCGTTTGACGCGCGTCGAGTTGTTCACGTCGTTGATCTAGTTCGAGGCTACGCTGATCCGCCGCCTTCTGGTTGTGAACCAGTTCTTGGTTGCCCCGTTCGATCTGTGTTTGCTGCGCCGAAAGGTCTCGTCCTTGCTGTTCAATCTTTTTGCGTTGCTGTGCCAACTCACGACGCTGCTGATCGCACGCACTCTGCATTGCGGTCAATTCGCCGCGTTGCTGGTCAAGCTGTTCTCGCTGCCGCGCTAGCAACTCACGCTGCTGATCGAGTTGCGCCCGCTGCTTGTCGAGTTCTCCACGCCGCCCTCGCGACGAGTCACCCCGATCAACCGCACTACGACGGCTAACTTTCGTTTTAGCCGACCGCGCCGAGCGCGCGTCACGCCGAACCGCATCAACTGTAACGCCGCTGGACACGGACCCGTCGTCCTCCACGACGACCTGAGCCTCGAGTTCAGGCTCATCATCTTTGACGACCTCTTGCCGACCATTAGGCCGTAGCTGGTCGAGGAACTGCTCGATCTCGTTTAGAAGCTCAGCAGGCTCTTTGCCTAAACGGTCAGACAACTTGCCTTGATCTTGAATATCGCTCGTGCTCATACGCAACGATCCTCACTAGGTCGTAGAAACATCAGCCTCGCTTCCTATCGGACGATCTCAAGACAGTCTGAGTCCCTATATCCACATCCGATAGCCATACCGCCAGATCGGGGCTCATACGATCCATACAGACCACAAATACCTTTCTGCGCTGCAGATGCTGACACTTCCCAGTTTGCCTAAACCGTTTTACACGTCCTCACACCCCATCACGATCGTCGCCACGCACGCACAGCCAGGACCCGATAACATGAGCCCGCCTTGACGAGCCGCGACCGTAAGAGCGGTCCTCCACAACAACCATCAGCCAGCAGGCCACGGATCACGGATTTCTTTATGGACTCAGAAACATTCCGACATCTCGCCCAGTCGCGGCGGGCCACCCGGCACTTTAAGCCCGACCCGTTACCCGATGGCCAGCTCGAACAACTACTCGACACCGCGCGCTGGGCGCCCAGCGGGTACAACCTTCAGCCAACGCACTTTGTCGCTGTCACCGACCCCGCCCTCAAAGCCACACTGCGTGCCGCGTGCATGGATCAAAAGCAGATCACCGAAGCACCCGCCACCGTCGTCTTCGTGGGCGACCGTCGCGTCGTGCAAAATAACCTCGACATCATGCTCAAACAGGAACGAGAAGCCGGATCGATCAACGATCAATACGAACGCATGATGCGCTCGTACGTCTCACTGGCGTTCGGGCAGGGCCCGCTGGGACTCGGCTGGTTCTGGAAGGCGACACTAGCACCCCTGCTCGGTCTGGTCCGCACCATGCCCAGCATCCCAGCCGTTCACAAACGCTATTGGCTCGCCAAGCAAACCATGCTACCCGCCATGACTTTTATGCTCGCTGCTCAATCCGCTGGGCTAGCGACCTGCCCCATGGAGGGCTTCGACGAGCGCCGTGTACGCCGAGCACTGGGTATTCCCGCTAGCCTCGTCGTATGCCTCATCACACCCGTGGGCTACGGGGCCGACGAAAGCCTCACCAAGACCCGCCTGCCATTAGCCAACCACCTGCACACCAATGGCTGGTGAGCCCCCCCCTCACAACCCCATCTTCGCCCGCTTCGACTCCCACTCAGCACGCTCGCGCTTGTTGGTCGTATCCATAGGCTTGCCCGACCGCAGCGAGTCGAGTTCCAGACGTGACAAGTGCACGCCGCCGAGCCGGTAGTCCTCAAACGCCTCAGCAGTCACCGGCACGATCGGCTTGATCAACGCGTACATCGCGTTCGCATAGTCGCGGATCTCCTGCTGGGCGTGCGCGTCCATGCGCAGACTCAAGAAGTGCAGCGTGTTGTGCAGGTCACACTTCCAGTACCACTCGGTGTACACGTTCACAGGCAGCCCGGCACGGGCCTGCTCCCTGCTCACACCCTTCTCCAGAAGCTGCTCGTAATGGGCGTACTGGTCTTGGCACTTGTTCAGATAATCCAGAAACGCTTGCGCTGTACCCACGTCCACCAGCTCGTCGCCGCCCTGACGGTTCGACGTCGACTGTGCTCGCACGTTCTCCACAGTGGGCACATAAAAACGGTCGGGCACCACCGAGTAGCGGGCGGAGTATTCGTTCACGTTGGCCGTCCGGTGACGGATCCACTGGCGGGCTACGAAGATCGGCATGACCACGTGGAACTTAAACTCGATCATCTCAAACGGCGTCGTGTGGCGGTGGCGAAGCAAGTACCGGATTAGCCCGCGGTCCTCGTTGACGCGCTTCGTACCCTCCCCGTAGCTCACACGCGCAGCCTGCACAATCGCCGAGTCAGCCGTCTGACCCTCCGGCACCAACCGAGGCATCACATCCACCAGCGCGATCAACCCGTGCTCATGGATCTTCACGTCCCAACGCGACGACCCTCCCATCACGTCGTACACCGGCGACTCAAACGCTTTGTGCTCGATCGAACCCACTGCCGCCACCGCGTCATCCGTCATTGTGACCTCATTCATACACTACATGATACCGCAACACGATACCCGCTGGGTGGCACAGCTTGCTTGCAAGCTGTGGTTGGATCGGTCGTGACTCACGGGTTGCAAGCAACCCGTACCACCCTTGTTTCAAACGACAATTCCCGCCAAAATATTCAAACCACGACCGGGGTCCGAGCCGATATCCGTTGCGGATTTACCGCCACCCGGACCGATGATACACTACCTTTGTTATGACCTTGTTCCTTGCCAGCGACGTATTTAGCCACTATGCACCGATCGGCGTGCTTATCCTGATCGCCGCCGGCTTCGGCGTGGGTAATCTCATCCTCACCAGCGTCATCGGCCCACACAGGCAAGGCGCGATCAAGAGCATGGTCTACGAATGCGGCGTCGATCCCATCGGCTCGGCACGCAAGCGATTTAACGTGCGCTTCTACATCGTCGCCATGGCGTTCCTCATCTTCGACGTCGAGATCGTCTTCCTATACCCCTGGGCGGTGACGTTTTCGAGCCTAGGCCAAGGCAGCGAACTGGCGCCGCTATTCCTAGGCAGGATGTTCTTCTTCGTGCTCACAAGCGTAATCGCGTTTGCATACGCCTGGCGCAAGGGCGTGTTCCGATACGACTAAGCCCTCATATACCCGTGGCCCACCACGCCACACACATCAAACGATGAACGACCCACTAAGCGAAACCGAGCTTGCCGAGATGCTCGTCCGGGCAAACGAAGCCACACCGCCACCCTGGGTCACCCACGGCTACCCCTACGTCGTCTCCATGTTCCAGGACCAGAAGCGCATGGTCGCCGACTGCTCGCCGCACACCAATACCAAAATCTACTACGAGACCTGCCAGCACAACGCCGATTTCCTAGCCAACGCCCGCCAAGACATACCCCGCCTGGTCAAAGAAGTCTACCGTCTGCGTGCCAAGCTCATCGCCAAGGACATCGACCCCGACGAACTGTAAACGTAAACGCAACCAAGTGACAAACGCACACAGCCCCACAACCATCAAATCAATAATCGTAGACTACCAAACCCCTGGCTGGCCCCTAAAAAACGCCTATCCCATTGTCTTTAAACAACTAAAACACTCTCCCAATGCCGAAAATCAGCCATTCGTGATGGCTTGGCTACCCACACCCAATAGCCAAATAGCTATTGCCTTGCGGGGTTTTACTCCTATAATGTATTCCTGCTCGATGATATTGCTACGAACCTGCAGGCGGGGAAAAGGCTCAGACCTCACACAAATAGGGAAGAACAGGCATGGGAAGAAAACGCCAATCGGCTTTGATCGCTCTAATCGCGGGGATCGTTTTCAGTATCGCTGCGAGCACTCCTGCTCTAGCGAACACGATCGTCCGCTTCCACACCGTCTTGGGCAATATGGATGTCGAGCTATTCGACAACGACGCGCCGTTGACCGTCGCCAATTTCCTGGGCTACGTCACCGACTCCAGCGACCCGTACAACAACACGCTCTTTCACCGCTCGATACCAGGCTTTGTCCTCCAGGGCGGCGGCTTTACCACCGACGGCACCAGTTTAAATGTCAGTTCAGTACCAAACCTAAACGGCACCGTGCCCAATGAAGCCAGCCTCAGCCGGTCAAACGTCCGAGGCACCATCGCCATGGCACAGAGCGGCACCGACCCCGACAGTGCCACCAATCAGTGGTTCTTCAACCTCGTCGATAACGACGGATCGGGTCCAAACAACCTCGATACGCTCAATGGTGGGTTCACCGTCTTCGGCCAAGTCGCCGATCAAGCAAGCCTCGCTATCATGGACGCCCTCGCCGCACTGCCCCGCGTCAATGCAAACCCCGTCCCGCCGCCCGGGTCCACATTAACTCGGGAACAAAACGGGCCCTTCGGCACACTACCCGTCAACAACTACGACCCAGGCATCGGGCTCCAGGGCGAAAATCTTGTGTTCATCAGTGATATCACGATCGTGCACACACCCGAGCCCGCGTCGTTTTTCATACTCACAACACTCTGGGTCGGGGCAATCAGCCGCCGCCGCCCACAAACCGCGTAAAACGTCCGACGCCCTCAGCAGCACGCACAGCAGCTTCACTTTTCAATACGACACAGCCATGCTAATAATTAGCCTACGCTGTCAACGCGCCTAGAACATTCCCAATTGATCTGTGGCACACATAACGAGCCGCGACCGTCAGCGAGCGGGCAATTTGTTACCAAACGCTACAGATACGTTGGGAATGCTCTAACCCGATCCACCATCAAAGAAAGCCGCTCATGGCCAAACACACCGCCACAACCCCAGCCAAACACATACTGCCAAACGTGGGGCGAAAGGCGCCCGACTTCAAGCTCCTCGACCAAGCGGGCGATACACGCCGCCTAAAAGATTACCGCGAGCAATGGGTCGTCCTCTACTTCTACCCCAAGGACAACACCCCCGGCTGCACCAAAGAAGCCTGCCAATTCCGTGACGCCACGCGACGACTAACCCGACGCAGCGCCGTCGTGCTCGGGGTCAGCCCTGATAGCCAAACCTCACACGAAAAATTCGCTGTCAAACTCGGTCTGTCCTTTCGGCTATTGGCGGACGAAAGCGCCACGGTCTGCAAGACCTACGGCGTGTGGCAGCAAAAGACGCTCTACGGGCGAAAGTTCATGGGCGTCGTCAGGACCACCTACCTTATTGCCCCCGACGGCAAAATCGCCCACCGCTGGGACCGCGTCAGAGTCCCCGACCACGCCGACGACGTGCTGGCGACGCTTGACCAACACATAGCCCGATAATAACATCGCTCACAGATCAACACCTCGTTTGTGCCGCGCCCAGAGGAACGTCAACGCAAGCCACCTGGCTTAGGAGTACCTCAAAGTGGCTACGAAAAAATCAGCGAAAACCACGTCCAAGCGGGCCCCCTCCACGACGAAAAAGCGCATCAAGAAACCTGTCAAGGTCACCGCCCGCAAGGCCACCAAGCCCGCAGCCAAACGCAAAGCAAAGGCTATCGTCATCCGTGCCGCGTCGTCGCCGACCCGCAAACAGATCGCCGAGCGTGCTTACGAGATATGGATCAGCAACGGCTGCCCGCCCTACTCACAGCAGGCGAACTGGTACCAAGCGGAAAAAGAACTCGCCCGCACACATTTAGCCGCCGGTCAATGACCCGTGGCACCACCGTCTTGATTACGCTTTCTTAGCCTTACCCCGTTTGGTCTTTGACCCCACTGCCTTGGCTGTTTTACCCGTCTTCACCACTGGTCGTTTAGACTTTCGTTTGACTAAAAGCGCCCCTTGCAGCACCACCTGTCCGTCGCTGTCCACCTGCGCCAAGTTCAACCCGCACAGCGCCGCCAGAGCCGCCTTTTGCTCCGCCTCTTTTTTCGACGCCGCCCACGCCGACTCAAAACGCTTCCCGTCGATTTCCACGCATATCTCAAAACACTTCGAGTGGTCCGGGCCCTTTTCGTCGAGCTTTACATACGTCGGGTGTACCGGCAGGTGCCGCTGCGCGTATTGCTGCAGCACGCTCTTGAAGTTGTGCTGATGCGATGATTCCGCAGACTCGTGGATAAAAGGCACGACGTGTTTGAGGATAAACCGCTTCGCGGGCCGGATACCGCCGTCGAGGTAGATCGCCGCGATCACCGACTCAAGCACCGCAGCACCGATGCTCTCGGGCAGCGTCGGTCGGCTGCTAACGCCTTTGCCCAATTGCAGCAGCGCGTTCAAATTAATCTTGCTGCTAATCTTCGCGCACACCTTCCGGCTCACCACCGTGCTCTTGATCTTGGTCATGTCCCCTTCGTGCATCTCTTTGTAATGCCGAAACAGGTAGTCGCAGACCGTGTACGCAAGGATCGCGTCGCCGAGAAATTCCATGCGCTCGTTGCTATCGAGGCGGTGCCCCGCGCCCGACGCATGCGTGAGCGACTCCTTGAGCAGTTGGGCATCCTTAAAGGTATAGCCCAAGACCTGCGACGCTTTCTCGACGATATTGCGGGAAGGAACCACAGGGCAAGATCAACTATCGGGGTTAATTCGGTTGTATTGCAAAGCGGCGGGCACGGTAGTGGCGGGTCGGGGATACGATCTCGGTTTCACGCCTACATGGAACGTTATACCAATCAAGATTAATGCTTGCACGGTATCTGCGAACGCGGGGAACAAAACAGACAATAATTTACATCACTCTACGACGCGCTAAAAAAGTACGCAATGCGTACTACGGGTATTGAGTATCCGCACAGGCCGATCGCTTGTCAATGCTCTACACCCCGATTACGCTGCGAGCATGTCCCAACACAACCCTATCGCCAAGCCGACGCCCCTCTTGCTTGCCGCTTTGACGACCTTGCTGCTCCTGCTCGCGCCTACACACACACACGCCAAGCCCGACGATAGCCCACAACCCATCATGACCCTCGACCAAGTCCGCATCGGCATGCGAGGCTACGGTATGTCGGTCTTCCATGGCATACGCATCGAACCCTTCGAGGTCGAGGTCATCTCCGTCATGCGAAACTTCGCCCCGGGCAGAAGCGTCATCTGGATACGCTGCGGTGGCGAGCGCATGCAAAAGCTAGGCCCCGTCCAGGGCATGAGCGGATCGCCGATCTACCTCTGGACCGACGAAGACCTCGCCGACCGTCAACTAGGCAAGGGCGGGTTGCTCATCGGCGCGTTTGCACTGGGCTTCTCGGGTAGCAAAGACTGCTACGTCGGCGTGCAACCCATCGAACAGATGCGCGACGCAGGCAGCCGAGCCGTCGTCAACAACCCCCACGCACAGGCTCGCGCCCAACAGGGTAGCGGACACGAAACACTCGCCCTGGCCAAGCGCGTCATCGACGAGTTGGAAGAGCT
>JAJRXX010000060.1 GCA_024276075.1 Planctomycetota bacterium | reverse complement strand
CGCAAAGAACTCGGCCAGTGGACTCTGGCTGGTGCGTCGATCACGGTGTGATGGGGGCGGCCGACACACAGCAGGTTACGAAGGCCACCTACTTAAACGTCGATTCCAAGAATCATCACCGGGATATCGATGTTGGAAACACCTCGGTTTTCCAAGTCCCAAACGAATTGCTCGAAATAGGAAACCCCACTGGACATTTCATCAGCGAACGCCTTTACGGGTACGATCTCAATTCCATGGTTGATGTGGCCTAGTTTGTGAAAAATCGTCATTTTGGCGCAGACGTTGTAAACCATGAAGGCGTACTTGCCGAATTGCACCTCGATTCCCAGGTTGTTTTTCACAAAATCCATCTCTCGGAAAGCACCGCTTTTTAGAACCCTGTTTGTGTAATCCTCAAGGTAGTGTGTGGTCGCATAGGTACAAGGCACTCGGATGGGTTGCCAATCCCCCTTCTCGTCGAATGCTTTTTTGAACGCCTTGTTAAGAGACGTGGGGCTATAAAGCATCCGCCCCATCATGGTTTTCTCCGTGCTTTTCTTGGTCTTGTGTTGAGGCGCATCGATGGCCTTTATGACGTCGTTCACTTCTGTGACAAGATTGGGATAATGCTTCTCAACGGTCTCCTTGCCGCCATTGAATGAATAGACGCCTGCAATCCTCACAGTGCAATTTCCTTTCTTTACAGCCATTCCTGAGGAATCTGGCTGACTTTCTCACGCCCTGTAGGTTGGTGAACCGGCTTTCCCAGAGGGCGATAGCGTAGCTCGCCATTATAGAAATCGGCGATTCGCTGACGGGCGATCTTGGTGTATTGCTCATCTCGCTCGCAACCGATGCCTCTGCGCCCTTGGCGCAAGGCGGCGAGTATAGCCGAACCGACACCGGAAAATGGATCTAACACCCAATCCTCTTGATTGGTCAAGGCGAGTACGCACCGTTCTACCAGTTCAATAGGGAACTGGCACGGATGGAGGCTCTTTTCGGGGTGGTTGGCTTTGACATTGGGGATACACCAAAGCCCTTGCTCCCATTCGTGCTGAATCAGCCTCCAGATGTCTGAGGGATTCTTGCCCAGTGGGTTGCCAGAAGGCTTACCATAGTTCTTCCCAGGCTTGTAGTTCCTTTTGCCGGGGTATTTGGAGGGTACCCGCACACTGTCAAGATTGAAGGTGTATTCGTCGCTCTTGGTGAACCATAGCAGCACTTCATAGCGGCCAGAAAATCGCTTACTGGCATGTAAGCCGTGGTCAAAGTACCACACTAGACGATTGCGTAGTTTCAGGCCGCGCTCTTTAAAGAACGGGTAGTAAAAAATATCGAGTGGAAAAATCTCTGATTTTTCCACGTAATTGCCGACCTGCCAACAGAGCGAGCCGTTATCAGCTAGAACACGAATAAGTTGATCCACAACCGGCGTTAGGTTTTGTAGGTAGTCAGAAAGCTCAGTTGCCTTTTCGTACACCTTACCGATGTTGTAGGGGGGCGAGGTAATCACGAGCTTCACCGAGCCATCTGCCAACGTCTTGAGCGTTTCTGCTGAGTCCCCTTCGAGAATAACGGCATCTGCCTTAGGGTCAAAGGAATCTGCAACTGTAGGCTCCCACAGCGAGGTTGTTCCTCTTTCATAATTCACAATGGCTAATCTCCATTTGTCGTATATCCATGTCTTTCGGAGAATAACATAGCTAATTGTATTGCCAATTGGTGTCAGTGTCAGAATTATCACGCCGCACACAACCATCTACCACTATCACGACCAACTCCGCCTCCCACAAAAACTTCCGGGCCCGCACTTGCAAGGTTTGTTCAGATCGTAACAATGCGTTGCATCGTGTTAATGGGGTTCGTGCCCCGAGGACATCGGCAGGGGGGATGGGGCCAGGGTAGACGTATTAATGCTTAACTACATCCGCTCCACACAAGCTTGGAACTCGATCTTCCGTCACGGCATCCCTCGCGACCGCCGCACGCGCGTCATGGCGGTGATGAGCAACCTCTTCCTGCATCTTCACCCCGTGGCGGTGCGCAAGAGCGGTATCCGGTTGTCGTTTACGTGGTGCATGGGTGGCTTGACGTTTTTTCTGTTCCTGGCTGAGACGATCAGCGGCGTGCTGCTGATGTTCTACTACCGGCCCGTTCCGGAGTACGCCTACGCCGACATCATCGGCCTGCGTGCGCACGTGACACTGGGGCTATTGCGTGAGATCCACCGGTGGGGGGCCCACGCGATGATCATCGCCATTTGGCTACACATGATGCGCGTGTTCCTGACCGGTTCGTACAAGCCGCCTCGTGAGTTTAACTGGGGTGTGGGCGTGATCCTGCTGGTGCTCACGATGCTCATGTCGTTTACAGGGTACCTGCTGCCTTGGGATCAGCTCGCGGTCTGGGCGATCACGGTGGGATCAAACATGGGCAAGGCCACGCCGTTCATGGGCATGGCCGGGCCGTTTACGGATATGCTGCTGCTACCCGGTGGTGTGCCGTTAGTAACGGTGAAGTCCGACGCGGCGTACCTGCTGCTGGCGGGGACGAGCGTGGGTGAAAACGCACTGATGCGGTTTTATGTCTTGCACTGTATTGCACTGCCGCTGGTGCTGGCGGTGCTGATCGCGATCCACTTCTGGCGGATACGCAAGGACGGCGGCATCAGCGGGCCAATGTAACGGTTGTTGTAACCGCATGGAACACTGGGTCGGAGGTTGGCGGTAGGGGGCTAATAGAGAGTTAGGTCACGGAAGGCAGGTCAACGATGATTCACAGCGTCCTGACATTGGGTTCCGGCAGCAAGCCGATGTTCACCAACCCGGCAATCGAGTCCTTTAAGAGCTTTGTCAATCAGATCAGCGTGCCGGAGTTCAGCCTACCGATCTTCTCGGTCCTGTTTATCCTCATGATGGTGTACTACCGGAAGTGGACGCGTCCGGTCGTGTCATTGGCGATCCTTGTGGTGTTCTGCGTGTTCTACTTTGGGAGCATGCTCATCGACCACAACTACCTGCTGATCATCCAGAAACCCGACAACGTCCCAATTACGATCATGCTCTTGAGCATGATGCTGTGCCTGTGGATGGCGTTCCGCAACGCCGCGATCAACGACGCTTGTCTCGAAGTGGGTCAGCCGTTGCCCGACGCCGACCGCGAGGACAAGGTCCTGGTCTGGCCCGACTTGGTCTACACCGAGATGATCTGCATGATCCTCGTGTCGGTGATCCTGGTAGTCTGGTCGGTGATGCTGCGTGCTCCCCTTGAGAGTCCAGCCAACCCGGCGGGGCCCCCAAATCCGTCCAAAGCACCGTGGTACTTCCTGGGGCTACAGGAGATGCTCGTCTACTTCGACCCGTGGATCGCAGGCGTCATTCTGCCCGGGCTGATCGTCACGGGCCTGATCGTTATGCCGTTCATCGACACCAACCCCAAGGGCAACGGCTACTACACGGTCAAGCAGCGCCCGTTTGCGATATCCGTCTGGATGTTTGGCTTCCTGATCCTCTGGGTGGTCTTAATCGTGTTCGGGACATTCTTACGTGGGCCAAACTGGAACTTCTTCGGGCCGTATGAGTACTGGGACTCACACCTGCAGGTACCGCTGACGAATATCAACTTGAGCGACTACTTTTGGATCTTCGGCTTGGGCAAGGCGCTGCCGACCAACCCGTTCATGCGTGAGTTCCTCGGGATCATCTTTATGGCATTTTGGATACTTGTGTTGCCGGTGATCTTAGCCAAGACGGTGATGCGTCGGCTGTTCGAGAACATGGGCTCGATGCGGTTCTACATCATGGCGTTCCACCTGGTCATCTTGGCCATCCTGCCCGTGAAGATGGTCCTGCGATGGGTCTTCACGCTCAAGTACTTCGTGTACCTGCCAGAGTACAACCTGAATATCTGATGTAAAGTAATGTCCAAATCTACATTACAGCTATCACTGCCAGTACTACTGTAAGGGTGACGATAACGTATGTGAGCCGTATCATTGTCTGCTGCTGTTTACTGGAGGTTTTTTCCAGCTTTAAGACGGCATCTTTTAGCCGTCGCATCATTTCGACACTCGCCGTATGCCCATGTACATAACTACCTGTATCTTTACAGAGCTCGTCATCCGTGAGTTTCTGTCTATCTTCATTTGGATGCATAAATCATTCCTCACGCTCTGGATCGTGAATATTACAGATGGGTTAAAGCCATTACGCCCCTACCACCCTGTTTAACATAACGTATATTATAGGGCTTTAAATAGGGCGGTCAGGCAGGGGTTTTGGTACTTATAAAAGGTAGCCCGTCAACTACTGCTATTCAGGTAAACATCTTCAACTGATGGCGTTCGAGGTCGAGCTTGCTAACGGGGTTCTCGACGTTTAGCCGGTACTTGCCGTTGAAGCAGGCGGTGCAGTAGTGCTCCTTTGGCCGAGTGACGCAATCGAGCATGCTTTCGAGTGATAGGAAGTGCAGGGAATCGACGTCGAGGAACTGGCGTATCTGCTCGACGTCACGCCCATTGGCGATGAGCTTGGACGGGTCGGGGAAGTCGATGCCAAAGTAACAGGCGTGGCGGATCGGCGCACAACTAATGCGTAGGTGTATTTCCTTGGCACCGGCACGGCGTAGCTGAGCCATCTTGCCGCGCGTGGTCGTGCCCCGGACGATCGAGTCATCGACGACGACAATCCGCTTGCCGGCGACGACGTCGGGCACCACGTTGAGCTTGAGCTGGACTGCTGAGTTTCGCTGTGCCTGCGACGGCTGAATGAACGTGCGTCCGACGTAGCGGTTGGGCACGATCCCCTCTCGGTATGGGAGGTTGCTGGCGCGGGCGTAGCCCAGTGCTGCGGATCGGCCCGAGTCGGGCATGGGGATGACGCAGTCCGCGTCGACGGGTGACTCTTGAGCAAGTTTTTCGCCTAGCTTTTCACGGACGATCTGAACGGTGTCGCCGAAGACCTTTGAGCTGGGGTTGGCAAAATAGACGTGCTCGAAGATGCAATGTGCTGGGGTCTGTCGTTGTGCGAACCTGCGACTCGAACAGCCCGCGTCGCTCAGTGTAATCACCTCGCCCGGCTCGACCTCGCGGATGAACTTTGCCCCTAGCGCGTCGAGCGCGACGGTCTCGCTGGCGACGCAGTTGTACCCGTCTTCGGTCTTGCCCAGGACCAACGGCCGCCAACCCCAGGGGTCACGCACAGCTTCGATCCGGTCGTGGAACAGGAACACCAGCGAGTACGCCCCCTGCAGGTGCTGGAGTGCCTCGACGAGCGGGTCGTCCTTTGACAGGTGGTGCGAAGCGAGCAGGTGGATGATCACCTCGGTATCGGTGGAGGTGTGGAATATGTGGCCCCGCTGCTCGTAAGCGGTGCGGAGCAATTGGACGTTTATCAGGTTCCCGTTGTGTGCCACAGCGACTTGCCCGCCGATGTAGCTTTCCATGAGCGGTTGAGCGTTTCCCGTGTGACTCGACCCGGTGGTGGAATAACGGTTGTGCCCGATACCCGCACAGCCAGTGAGCCGATCGAGGATGCCGCCGGAAAAGACCTCTGACACCAGGCCCATACCCGCGTGCGCGGAGAGCGTGTGGCCGTCACTGACAGCGATGCCCGCAGACTCTTGGCCACGGTGCTGCTGAGCGTAGAGCGCGGTGTACACCCGCTGCGTGCTGTCGGGTGCGCCCCAGACGCCGAATACGCCGCATTTTTCTTTTTTGTCTTGGGACATTAAACAAGCGTGCCAATGAGGTAAGAAGTCAACGTTAGCTGACGGTTTGGACGCGGTCAACCGTTTACGCAATTAAGCAATTAATCGGCCAATCCCCCCTACTTGTCCCCCTACTGATTCGGCCCAACAGCATCGGTCCTGCTCGATGCGGGGATGTGAATCTGTGGCTGCGGGTCGCTGGTAAACTCGAGTTCGAGGTAGCGGGCTACGTAGTCGATGATGCTCAGGGCTTCGGGTATGTCGGGGTTCGACGTGTGTCCCATGGGCTCGAAGCGCATGCCCTTGAATCGCGAGACCGCTTCCCCGAGCGGCAGGCCGAACTGCAGCGCCAGGCTGAACGCACGGCAGAAGGCTTGGATCAAGCCACTGAGCGTGGAGCCCTCCTTCGACATTTTGATAAAAATTTCGCCGGGCTGGTTGTTATCGAATAGGCCTATGGTGAGATAACCCTCGTGGCCCATGACCTGGAACTTGTGCGTGACGGACTGGCGGGTACTCGACAAGGTTTGGCGTCGTTCGGTGGTCATGTTCCGGCCTGCTGGTAATTGTGTGATGAGGCGGCGCTTGATGCGGTTGTGCTGTCGCGGAGAACTATAACAGGATACCGCACGCTACACCGTATTGCTACGGTTTTATACACTCTACACACATTGACACTGGCGACTGAACCTACACGCGGCAAATCAACGGGAACCACCGCAGTAACCACTGCGGAAGTGGACATCGGTAAGCTGCAGCGTGCGCTACTGAAATGGTACGACAAACACCGCCGCGATCTGCCGTGGCGTGTCACCGGACGAACGAAGCCGGACCCCTACCGCGTCCTGGTTAGCGAGTTTATGCTCCAACAGACACAGGTGGCGACGGTCGTCGAATACTTTGAGCGGTTTATCCGTCGGTGTGCCACGGTCGAGTCGCTCGCCGAGGTCGAAGAGCAGGAGGTGCTTCGGCTATGGCAGGGGCTGGGCTACTACCGCCGAGCGCGGAACCTGTGGCGTGCGGCTAAACAGATCGTCGACCAGCACGGTGGTTGGGTGCCGGACACTGTTGAGGAATTAATGCAACTCCCGGGCGTGGGTCGGTACACCGCTGGTGCTGTGGCGTCGATCGCCTACGGGAAGCGAGCCCCCCTGCTCGACGGGAATGTAGCGCGGGTGCTGGCACGGGTGTGTGGCATCGACCAGCCGATTGATGCGGGTATGACCAAAACGATGCTGTGGGGTTTGGCGGAGCGGTTAGCTGACACCTCTCGGCCTGGCGACGTGAACCAAGCGGTGATGGAATTAGGCGCGTTGGTGTGCGTGCCACGGTCGCCAGGGTGTGACCGGTGCCCGCTGTCGGGTCTGTGCGTGGCCAAGGCGCGGGGTGAAGCCCAGCGGTTGCCCGTGAGACAACCGCGCAAGGAGCCACGGAGTGTAACGCATCATGTTCTGGCCCTGGAGCGCGACGGAAAATACCTGTTCGAGCAGCGCCCCGACACCGGTATGTGGTCGGGTATGTGGCAGATGCCCACGGCCCAGGGGCTCGCGACATCGACTAAACCTGGCGGCCTACAGCGGTGGGCGACAAAACAATTGGGCGTCAGGGTGCTACCCCCCCACCGTGTGGGCTGGTTTGTGCATCAAACGACGCACCGCACGATCCGGTTCGAGCTTTGGGCTACATCGGTTCAATCAGGACGTCTGCGGCGAGGTGCGGGCAGTTGGCGTCGGCTGGATCGGCTCGACGATCTGCCTCTGGCTAATCCGCAGCGCCGGGCAGTTATGATGCTGATGTAGTAAGACAAATGGTCTGACGAAGAAAATCCGAGACGCGGTTTTAAAATGCGTATAAGACCGCTCTTTACAGTCGCGGCTCGTCGCGATGACGCAGGGTTAAAACTGACCCACTACGGTCGTCGATTACGACTCGGTGGGGATGTGCTGGCGTAGGTAGTCTGCGACACGTCTGGGGCCTAGGACGCCGACAATCTGGTCATCGACGTCCAGAATCGGTATGTGTCGGAATCCGCCGACAGCCATGAGGTTGATCGCTTTGGCGGGTGTGTCGGTATCGTAAACCGCGGTCGGATGAACCGTCATGACCTCGCGCACGGGTTGATCGCTGATCTGATCGTAGCGGTCGACGACTTTATTGAGCACGTCGCGCTCGGATAAGATGCCGACCAATCGGCCGTCTTCGGTCACGATGACCGACGCGATGTTCATGTCGTACATCTGCTTGAGGGTGTCGCGGACAGTCGTGCTCGCCTCGACGGCCATGGACGGCTTGGTGCGCATCTGATCGACGCGGTTTTCGCACAGCGCCCGCTCCATCTCGTCTTCGTAGGCGGGCGGGCTGTAGTTCTTGAGCGGGTCCTGAAATTCGCCCGCTTCGGCGCTTCGGCGTTTACGTTTCATCTGTTATACCAATTCTTCAATAAGTATTGCCGTATGGTCCGTGTACGTGCAGCAGATGCCACAAACACTTACGCATACACGACGCGGTCAAAACATACCCAAATGCGTATTATCCTCCCTCTCGCTGGTCGGTGAAGTAATCCGACGACATGCGCTGGACCTTGATCTGTCGTGGGAAGTGGTCGGCGATGTACTCCATGACGCCCTTCTGGCCGGTGATCGCCACGGCTTTGCCCTGGTCGTCGAGCACCACAATGAAGCGCAGCTTCTGTGACTGCATAGCGTCGATGACCTTTGCGATCGGCTCGGATTTTTTCACAGCGTCCCAGGTGCTGGACATGTGCTTGCTGACCGGTTGATCCAGGCTGCCGGGGTGTTCGAGCAGGAGCTTGACCAATAGCCGTTCGGTGAACTTACCCAGCGGCCGACCTTGGTCGTCGATGACGACGACGCACCCGAGCTGCTTGTCGCGCATTTTTTTGAGTGCCTCACGCACGGGTGTCTCGGGATTCACCGCGATCAGCTCGCGTAGCTCCAACTCAGAGACCGGTTCGTTGAGGATGTTTCGCCGTAAGCCCATGGGTTATTAAAGCTCTCCGTGTACAGGACGATTGGTCTATACGACAAGGGCTGGCGACTTGCTTTACGACCCCCACCTAGCTCGTCGAAGCCAATCTAATAGGTTAAACAGTCCAATGGGGATTGCAACTGCGCACCGAGTACGGGTGCTCTGATGGTGGTGGGTCGGTTTGAATATTTGAAGCGGGGATTGTCGTTCGAAACACCGGTGCCGGATGCCACGGGTGTCATCACCCGTGGCTAAATGGGGGCCTACGCATTGCAATGCGTGGGCTTCGGTGAATACAAGCCCTCGTTTGGGTCGATCAATGCCGTTTCGCCAAGCGCTCGCGGATCAAATCCGCCCGAGCACGGCGGCGGGTTTGCGGGTCCATTTCGTCGCCACGTAATTTTTGTAAATGCCCCGGCTGCGTCAGCAGGAACAGCTCATTGATCGTCGTAATATCAACGGTGTTGATCCTGCCAATGTTGACCCCCAGTCGGAGGTGGCTAAGCAATGCGAGGACTTCATCGGAGCCGATCATTCTGGCGTGCGTGAGTATCGCCCATGCTCGCCAAATTTTATCGTCGAGTTGAGATTCTCGCTGACGCAGCAACGCCTGTCGAGCTTGTTGTTCGTAAGCGACGATCTGAGGCACCACAGACTCTTGGAAGTGGATGAGTATTTCTTGTTCGCTGCGGCCTAGCGTGGTCTGGTTAGACACCTGGTAGAGGTCCCCAAGTGCTTCTGAGCCTTCCCCGAACAAGCCCCGCACTGCCAGGTGCATGTCACGCGCGGCGCGGCGCACCTTTTCGATCTCACCGGTCAGGCGTAGTGCGGGCAGGTGGAGCATCACACTCACGCGGATGCCGGTTCCCACGTTTGTAGGGCAAGCGGTCAGGTAGCCGAACTTGGGCGAGAACGCGAAATCCAACTTTTGCTCGAGCAGGTCGTCGACCTTGTTGACTTGTTCAAACGCTTCGGCCAATTGCATCCCACTGCGCAGTGCCTGGATGCGAAGGTGGTCTTCTTCATTGACCATGATCGCGAGGGTCTCATCTTCGCCGATCGCCACGGCTCGGGGTAGTTCGTCGCCTGCCGCGGCGTGCTGGCGACTGATCAGGTGACGCTCCAGCAGCAATTGGCGGTCGAGCTGCGGGCTTTTGGAAAGCTCAACCCAGATCATGCCCTCACCTAACCTGCCGCTGACGATCTGCTCTCGGCAGTGTTGGAGGACTTCGTTTTGTTGCACCCTGCTAGCGGAGCCGACAAAGGGGAACCCCGCCAAGTTTCTCGCCAAACGGACCCGGCTGGAGATCACGGTGTCGCTCTGTGGCCCCGCGCCACGGAGCCACTCGCCAGCTTGCCAAGATAGCTGTCCTAGTGTCACGGTAACTGGTCCTCAAATTGACGTATCTCGTCGCGGAGCTTGGCGGCTAATTCAAAATCCTCCGTTTCTACGGATTCAGCCAGCCGCTTGCGCATCTGACGCAGGCGCACCTGCCTCTGCTGGCTGGCCCCGGCGCGAGCGGGGACTTTGCCCATATGTTGGCTGCCGCCCTCGTGTGCCCGTTCCATGAGCAGGCCAAGCGTTTTGCCAAAAGATTCGTAACAATCCGGGCATCCCAGCAGGCTGTGCTCGCGGAACTGGGTGAATGTCATCCCGCAGTGCTCGCACACCGATTCGTGCGCAGGGGCTACGCCGCTCTGGAGCTTGACGAAATTAGTCAATACCTCGCTGATGGCTGGCGACTGCTGAAGGGATTTGACAATGAGCCCGGCTTCCTCGGCGTGCTGATCGCACATGTGCTTTTCGATCTTCTGCCCTTTGATGACCTCCACGGCGTGGTGCGTGGCGGGACGGTCACAATGATCACACTTGCGCTTCAAGAGGCCCTCATTTCTCAACCCAAGACAGCCTAATCTTAGAAATACACACGCCCGGCTTCAAGGAATCCGTATCTGCGTGCCCCGCACCAATCCGCGAGCGAGGGAGCCTTCACATACCCTACCTGCCAGCGGTTGTGGGTACGTCTGAAGGTTTTATCGGTCATATCATGGCCCCGGTGGGACTCGAACCCACACGAGCATTGCTGCTCAGCGGATTTTAAGTCCGCTGCGTCTGCCAATTCCGCCACGGGGCCCGTGCGACCCATACATCCTCACAGACAGCTTGTACCCCCGTCAAACACGGGTCGTACATCGCCGATTTGCGGCTACCCCGCCTGTCTGTGGGTCGGCCTATGGGCCACGGTCCGTTGACTATATCTAGGTAGCTATCTGTAGGTCGTCGAGAATAAATATTTTTTCGATCCTGCAATAATTTCCAGGTCTACGCGGGTTATGATACATGTAAGCAGCACGTCAGCCGGGCGGGTCTCATGACCCTTAAAAGCACTGAAACGGAAGGGATGTGGCTGCACTGCTGAGTTTTTCAAATTAGGCTTCATCACTTTGGCGCCCCGTTGCCGGTTCCCCACTGGTAACGGGGCCATTTTAATGACGTTAAGTTATCCAGTAAACTAGCCTTATGCTGCAAATGCGACTGGCTAGCGTGATGTGATAGCTGTGGCTATGCCCAACCCTACCCCCAGCGACCAGCAAGATTCCGCACCGGATCGGCCAGCGACTGAAACCGCACCACCCGCACAGCGTCGCGGCCCTGGATTGACAGCATCGGCATATACCCTGCTGCCAAAATTTGGTCGGCTCCACGATCCGTTAGCCAAGCTTCGGCGCAGGGCGTCATGCACGATTCGCCGTCGGTTTTATAGGTGTGCGTCGGCAGGTCTCCCACGTCGTAGCCCCCGCCGGGTGTAAAACCCCACCCTGATTGCGTGAATTGATCACCTAATAGGTAGGCACACAGGAATGCTGGGTTGCCCCATAGATACGCGGCGGCGTCGGTCTGGGCACCGATCTCGTTAAACTCAAATTGCTCGATCGGATCGGTATTCGCACCGTAGGGCAGGCGTAGTAAGAATCGAGGCATCGCCAGTGCGACGTGTGATACTTCGGGCAGCTTTCGCAATGATTGCCAAGCGTCGTGTGCCTCGGGCTGGATCGGTCGGGTCCAGTCGCCAGGGCTGGGCGTGCGTGCAAACGAGTCGCAACCGACCAGGTGCCCGCTGGCTGCCCCGATGAACGACGCCCCCGCCTGCGCAGCGATCTTGGCCAAGGCTTCGATCAGCAAAGCGTCATCGGTGGTCGCGTCGAATTCATAATTGCCTACCAGAACCGACCAGGGTCGCCCCCCCGCGCTGCCTACGGATTGCTCGACGAGCAAGCGGTATATATCGGTCCCGCTCAGGTCGTGGGCCGCTAGCAGATCATTAGCCAACTCCTGCTTGGTCGCGTCGATGATGAACAGCCGAAGCTCCTCGCTCGTCTCCAGGTGTCTGACAAGGTAATCCAGCGCCCGCCACGCGGCTTCGAGGGCTTGGTATTGCGGGTGGTGCAAAATGGCACGCATCTGCTGGCCCGTAGCATTGTCGATCGCAGACACCAAGTCCGCTTGGCGAGGGTCGGGGTTGGGCACGACATGAGGGCCGACGACCTGCTTGAGCAGCGCGTCGATGGGGCTGGCGTTGTAGGACGACTTTGAGCTATCGGTTGATGAGGTAGCAGGTTTGCCCAGCAATTGAGCGAATGGGTTGTCTCCTTTGCTGGGGGTTGGACTGTCGGAAGCTGATGGTGCGGGATCGTTCGCGTCAGGGGGCGGCGTCGCCTGTGCCCACTGGCCCATTTCGGCTGCAGCGGATTTGAAAGTCGAGGGGTCGAGCAAATCGCTACGGGTTTTGCGTAGTGCTTGGAAGAGCTCAAGGCGGTCGTAGAGTTGGTCGGGGTGGAAATCTTCGAGTTCGCTGAATTTTATTTCGATCTGCGCGTCGCCCTGGCCCGAGACGTCTAGCTGCAGTGACGGAGCGAGCTTCGCCATGACCCGGTCAAAATTATCGCAATCCACCGCAATGGGTCGGCGCGGGTCTGGTCCAGTAATAGGCTGTGCTACCCCTCTGCTGCCGCGACCTGTGAAATCGCCCAGCACAGCGATACAAAATGGTTCGCCCGGCTCGGGCCGCGGTTGCGCCCCGCCGCGTCCTGCTGTCAGGCTGACCTGCATGTCTCCGATTGAAATCCGATCCGCCATGGTCTAAATGCTCCTGTCTATCGCCGACGATGCATTGTAGCTCACGAAACATCACCGTGGCCAAATGCTCAGTGGACGTGTACGCCGTGTCGATGCACCGGGCATCTGTACGTATTTGCCGGTCCGTAAAAAGTTATTGATTAATCAGGTAGCACCCCATTCCGATTAAAACGATTAACGACTGAGCTTTGTTAAGGGATTTTACTGGTCCGTAATAAGTTATTGATTAATCAGGCAGTATTCCGCTCCGATCAAAACGATTAAATCAACTCTTAGGGGATTATAGAGACATGCGGCTAACAATCGGCAAGAAACTAGGTTTGTCATTCGGCGTGATCCTATTGCTCATGGTTGGCAGCGCGGTTGTCACGTACTTAAAAGTCCAGGAAATGGGGAATATCCAAGACCGGGTTGTGGACCTGCGCTTCCCGACCGTCCGGACGGGAGACAGCCTTCTGAACGGGATCAATCGCTCCTTGGCTGCCCTGCGCGGGTACATGATCCTCGGTTCCGACCCCACCAAAGCCACGTTGTTTAAGAATGATCGCAGAGCCGCATGGGAATCGATTGATAGTGCCATCGCCGATTTCGAACGCTTTGCCAAAAACTGGACCGTCCCGGCCAACGTCGACCGCCTCAACAAGATGAAGGCGGAAATCGAGCAGTTCCGCGTTGCTCAGCAGGAAGTCGAGAACATCTCACACACCGACGACAACGTCCCTGCTTTCAAGCTGTTGCTGACCGATGCTGCGCCGCGTGCGGGCAAGATTCTCAAGGCCCTCACCGCCATCATTAACGAGGAAGAGACACTCGAGGCCAACTCAGACCGCAAGCTACTGCTGAAGTACCTCGCCGACACACGCGGTTCGTTTGCCGTCGGCTTGGCGAATATCCGTGCGTACCTGTTGTCGGGTGACGTGAAGTTTCGCAAGGGCTTCGAGGCTAAGTGGGCGGTCAACGAGAAGATGTACGAGACCGTTCAACTGGGTCTGGAATTGTTCACACCCACGCAGCGTGAGCACTGGGACACCTACGCCGCCCTGCGTGGTGAATTTGCCCCGTTGCCGACGAAGATGTTCGAACTGCGTAGCGCCAAGGATTGGAACCTAGCCAACGCCTGGCTGGGCACCAAGGCCGCACCACGCGCCAGAGCCATCAAGACGATTTTGACGGAGATGGGCCAGTCGCAGGACAAGCTTGTAAAAAATGATCGTGAAAAACTCGCCGCAGCGGCAAAAGCAATGAATTTTACACTCTTGGCTGCCACACTGGTAGCTGTGGCGATCGGCTTCTTGATCGCGATCGTGCTTACCCGGGCGATCGTCAGTGCCGTTACGACACTGGTCACCCGAGCCAAGGACATCGCTTCAGGTGACTTGACCGGCGAAGCCCTCACGACCAAGTCTCAAGACGAGTTGGGTGAGTTGACCATGGCCATGAATGAGATGTCAAACGCCCTGAATAATCTTGTCACCGAAGTGGTTCGTACCACAGGAGACGTCGCCAGCGCCGCGACCCAGATCGCCGCATCGAGCGAAGAGATGTCTTCGGGCATGGGCGAGCAAAGCGGCCAGATCACGCAGATTTCTTCTGCCATCGAAGAGATGTCCGCCTCCGTCGTCGAGGTGGCACGCAAGAGCGCCGACGCCGCCAATTCCGCCAGCGACTCGGGCCAATTAGCTCAGGACGGCGGAAAGGTCGTCGAACAAACGATCGAGGACATGAAGTCGATCAGCGAAGCGGTCAGTGCCGGGGCGATGAGCGTGACCGAATTAGGCAAACGAGGCGAGCAGATCGGTGCCATTATTGAGGTGATTAATGACATCGCCGATCAGACGAACCTGTTGGCCCTGAACGCGGCGATCGAGGCGGCACGTGCCGGTGAACACGGCCGAGGGTTTGCCGTCGTCGCTGACGAGGTGCGCAAGCTCGCCGATCGGACCACCAAAGCGACCGAGGAGATCGGCGAGTCGATCAAGGCAATTCAGTCCGAAACGAAAGAAGCGGTTCAACGCATGAACGCGGGTACCGAGCAGGTAACCATGGGCGTCGAGCGTGCGGCGGGAGCCGGTCAGAGCCTGCAACAGATCGTCGCTACGGCACAGAATGTCGCCAGTATGATCCAGTCGATCGCGGCGGCGGCGGAAGAACAATCGGCCGCCAGCGAGCAGGTCAGCCGCAACGTCGAGAACATCTCCGCCAACTCCCGGCAGGCCGGCGAGGGTGCCGATCAAGCGGCCTCAGCCGCATCACAGCTATCGGCCAAAGCCGAGCAGCTACAGGTACTGGTCGGGAAGTTCAAGACCCATAGCTAGGGTAAGTACCGATCCACAATCGAGACGAAGCGCCTCAAAGCCAGGATGCATCCTGTAGGTAAACCGTGTGCCTTTCGAGCTTATTACCGAGCGGTAAAAACTGGACCTAAATGGAGGTGACAGGAATCGAACCTGCGGCCTCTTGCATGCCATGCAAGCGCTCTCCCAACTGAGCTACACCCCCAGCTTACCGTTTCCGAATTTGGCTCCAATCATAAAATGTCGGCCCTGGGTCGGCAAACAAACCGCGTTTGAGCGGCAGGGTCTGCTCGACACCCACATATCCTGAAACGGCCCTGCTACGCGACCTCATATGTGTCCGCATAGTTTTACCGTGTCGTATATCCTAAGTATTTGTGACGTCTGACTCCACGTACAAGGACAACAAGACAATACTTATGGCGATTGATCTTAATCGGCACAAGATAGGCGAACGGATCACCTTTTAATGATTGCTGGCTGGGTCGCTGCGTGAACAGGAGAGAGGTTTACCTAGAATGTCAAACGGGCATTAGAGCAACTTGCGTAATTATTCTCCATCTCCCCAAGAAGAAGGCAGGTCAATGACCTGCCCTACTCCAGAACTGACATGGCGATTATTTATGCAAGGTGCTCTAGCCGTTTTAAAGCCCCGTGGCCGACGGTGCTGGAATTTACTTGGCATCAGACCTATATTAGATTAGACTGGGATTTTTGTAACCCTAGGAAAGAACGATTGATGTCGCTACAAGAGAAGTTGCTCCGTCTATTTTCATTAGATCAAAAAGTCCGCGGCATTCAGGGTCGGCTCGATTCAGCGACCAATCGGCTTAAGGTCCAACAGACCAAACTCAGTCAACTGCATCAGCAGCGCGACGAATTACTGTCCCAACTCAAACTTGGTCAGGCGAAGGCTTCGTCACTTGAAAAAGAAGTCGAGGATATTGAACAGCGTATCGAGCATATGCGGCAGCAGATGCAGAGCGTTAAGAGTAATAAAGAATACTCCGCTGTGCTGCTCGAAGCGAACACGCTCAAGGCTAACAAAGACAGCTTAGAGACCGAAGCCCTGGAACAACTCAATCACGTCGAGTCATTGGCGCAGGACCTAAATCAGATTCTCGAACGCGTGGCACAGCAAGAAAAATTAGTTACGGGTGCCCAATCCGAGGTGCAACAATGCCGCGACGAGGTAGGCAAGCAACTCGAAGAGTTAACCGCTCAACGCAGCGAGGCCGAACAAGACGTGCCCGAAGAAGTACGGCTAACGTTTAACCGCACCGCTTACATGCACGACGGCGCCACGATGGCGCCCGTGATCGAAGCGAGCCGACGACACTTGGAATACAACTGCGGCGGCTGTTACATGACCATCCCCGTAGAGCGGGTCAACGCCACCATGGTGGCCAGCGAGACTCAGGTTGTCTGCTGCCCCAACTGCAGCCGAATCCTGTACATCGACCAAGAACTCAAGACATCGATCGGGTGCAAGTAACCCGTGCGGCCACGGCTTGTTCGTCGGTTCTGACCTCATACCGCTGATCGTTGCTTTATTATGAAGCTGGCTATTCATATCGACGGCGGCGCCAGGGGCAACCCGGGTCCCGCTGCGGCTGGGGTCGTCATCCACGACGCACAGACGTCTAAGCCCGTTCACGAGGCGGGTTACTTTCTCGGTTCCATGACAAACAACATGGCTGAGTACCAGGGCCTGCTCCTGGCGATCGAGTTGGCTGTGAAGATGAATCCCACCGACGTTCATATTTCCAGCGACTCTCAGCTCATGGTCCGTCAGATTCTCGGTGAATATCGGGTCAAATCGCCAACACTCAAGCCGTTATACGAACAGGCTTGTCGGTTGCTCAAAGGGCTAAAAAAATGGCGCATCGTTCACGTTATGCGTGAAAAGAACAAGCGTGCCGACGCGTTGGCGAACTTGGCTATGGACGCGCGAGGAGACGTCATTGTAGTCGCCATCGCAAATACTCCGACAGATGAAATTGAGCCCGAAGATGTGCGAAGCCCTGGCAAGGCGACCGACGACGCTGCCCCTCCACACTGGACCGTCCGTTTAACGACAGTACCCGATAACCGGTGCCCCGCTAATCAATCGGCAAACCGGGCCTACGCCTTTGGCCCTACTGCGCCCGGAGGATTTTGTATTTACGCTGCAAAAATAGTGCTGAATTGTCTGCTAAATGGCGACAGTGCCATGCTTCGTACCGACGCGACGCGTACTGCCCAATGCGCCCGCTGTGAGGCGTCGATCCAGATCAAAGCTGACGGTTAAAATTACTCCAGCCTTGACAGCCCACCCCTAGGTGCCTCCGGCAGCGGCCGCTAACACAAACCTCGCCGGTCCATTAGAATGGTACCGCTACAGAATCGGGAATTGGCGTTTGTGCAACAGCGTGCTTCAGGTTTTGTGGTCAGCCCGGATGATGCGAGCCACCTGATCCGTTTATAACCGACAGGCATCGGCTCACGAACCTCCCCCATAAAACGAGACCTACTGGATGCTCGAACCGACCGAAACCACACCGCCTTGGCTACCGCACCTGAAGCTGCTGATCAGGGCGTTTGTGTTGTCGCTGTTAATGCTGATCGTATTGCGCGTCTGGTCACGGTACGTTCCCGAAATCAGCTCGCCAATGATTCAACAGGGTGCTTCGGCGCTGCTGCTATTTTTGGCGATGTTGTCAGGGTTTGTGGGGTTGGCGTGTTTCTTCGTGGGCGTAATCCGTTGGGCGGGTATGGACGCCAAGCTGCCTCAGCTCGCCGCCAACGGTGTCACCAGCCAAGAGACCAATCGGCTGCTGCGCATGGTCAACGAACGGATACTGCTAAGCGACGCAGCCAAAGGCATCGCCTACCGCGAACGCGACCGAGACGCCTTGCGCGAAGCGATCCGGGAGGATATTGCCAAAGGTGAACTCAACGCAGCCATGGCGATGGTCAAACAGATGAGCCACCTGCACGGCTACCACGAAGAGGCGGACGAGCTGCGTGAGCAGATCCAACTCGCCCGCGCTAAAGACATGGATTTGAAGGTCATGGAGGCGACCGATCAGCTCAATGCGCTGCTGGAAAAACAGGAATGGGAAAAAGCCACTGCCGAAACCGTCAAACTCAAACGAAGATTCCCTGATTCGCCACGCATGAGAAACCTTCGCAATTACGTGGCTGAGGCTCGGAAAAAATATAAACACAGTTTAGAACGACGTTTCTTCGAAGCGGCCCAGCGCGACGACGTCGACTTGGCAATTGACCTGCTTCACGAACTCGACAAGTACCTCACGGAAGCGGAGGCGGAGCCGTTTCGCGAGACGGCCAGGGGCGTGATCGGGAAAAAACGCGATAACCTGGGCGTCCAGTTTAAACTGGCGATTCAGGATAAGGATTGGACCGTGGCGGTACGCGTCGGCGAGCAGGTCATCAGCGAATTTCCCAATACCAAAATGGCTGACGAGGTCCGCGGCATGATTGATGTCTTGCGCCAACGTGCTACCGATGAGCGTATTGCCCGAAATTAAACCGATCCGAGCTGCCTATCTCGATCAGCACAATCAGATATTCTCGGGGCGGCTCAGCCTATAACCCGACTTATACCAATCAAGATTAATACTTGCGCGGTATCAGCGAACGTGAAGGCAAAACAGACAATAACTTATATCCTTTACAACGCGCTAAAATTATACGCAATGCGTATTATTTTCGTTATACTCCTCGCCCATGAGTACAAATAAAATAGTCCTGATCCCGGGGGACGGCATCGGCCCTGAAGTCACAGCCGCGGTCAAGCGCATCCTCGCCTCGGCCGGCGCGGAGATCGAATGGGTCGAGCACCACGCAGGTCTTACCGCCATTGCTCAGGAACGCGGCGTGTTACCCCAACAGACTCTCGACGCTATCGTCGAACACCGCATCGCCCTGAAGGGCCCTTGCACCACACCCGTGAGCGAAGGTTTCACATCCGTCAACGTCCAACTCCGTCAGAAGCTAGACCTTTATGCTGCGGTTCGTCCTGTGCGAAATCTTAGCGGTGTGTCCACACGTTTTGAGGGGGTCGACCTCGTCATCGTCCGCGAAAACACCGAGGGTCTCTACAGTGGGATCGAAAATGAGATCACCTCAGGCGTGGTTACGAGCCTAAAAGTCGCCACGGAAGCGGCGTGCACGCGCATCGCCGATTGGGCGTTCGACTACGCGGTCAGGCGTAACCGACGCAGGGTCACGGTCTTCCACAAGGCCAATATCATGAAGCTCACCGATGGCTTATTCCTCCGCTGTGCGCAGCGTGTACATGACCAAAAATACAAAATAATCGAGCACGATCACGCGATCATCGACGCCGGCTGCATGAGACTCGTACAAGACCCCACGCAATTTGACGTGTTGCTTCTGGAAAACCTGTACGGCGACGTGGTCAGCGACCTGTGCGCGGGTCTGGTCGGCGGCTTGGGCGTCGTACCGGGTGCCAACATCGGCAATGAGCAAGCGGTATTCGAGGCGGTACACGGATCGGCGCCGGACATCGCAGGCAAGGGCATCGCCAATCCACTTGCGCTGCTGATGTCGGCTGTCATGATGCTCAATCACATGGCGGACGCTTTTCATGACGAAGCCTATCGCCGCGTCGCCGAAGCGATCAAGCAGGCCTACGATAAGGCCCTCGAAGATGGACAAAAAACCTGTGACCTGGGCGGCGGGCTCGACACCGATCAATTCGCCCAAGCTGTCATCGATCGGCTCAAGGGATAATCGTGCTCTGAGGCGGCGCTATGACGATACAGGACTGGTCCATTCCGGGCGCCGACGATCAACCGATCTTCGGTATTACACACCTGCCCGCGGCAGGTACAAAGCCACGCGGGGTGCTGCTAATCTGCCACGGGTTTAAGGGCTACAAAGACTATGGTTTCTTCCCCCGTTTGGCGCATGATGTGGCTGCGCAAGGCCTCATTGCCCATCGTTTTAATTTCAGCCACAGCGGCGTTACGCACGATTACGCCACGTTTGCCAGACCCGATCTGTTCGAGCGCGACACCTGGGGCAAACAGGCCCATGATCTACAGGCCGTGGCGGCAGCCTCCGCTGCGGGCAGGCTACCCGGCGGTGATCATAACGCCCCACCACTGCCCACGGTCTGGTTCGGCCACAGCCGCGGGGGTGTGACAGTCCTGCTGGCGGGTGCGCGTGTGTTCAGCAACACCGACGAGGGTGATCGCATCAAACCGACTGGCGTAATCGCAGCAGCGGCACCTGACACAGGCTGTAGCCTCGATCGGGATCAAATGGGCCGTCTGAGGCACCGGGGGTATCTCGAATCGCCTTCGTCACGCACCGGCCAAATCTTGCGTATTGATAAAGCATGGCTTGAGGAGATCGAGGATAACCCCAAGGCGTTCGACCCGCTCGCGTGCATCGCTCAGGTCGCTTGCCCGTTACTGTTGATCCATGGCGACGCGGACACGACCGTGCCGGTTGACGCTTCACGCCATCTGGCCCGCGCGGCAGACGGACGAGCCAAGTTGGAGATCATCCCAGGAGCGTCACACACATTCGATGCGCCTAACCCACTGCCACTCGACCAAGAGCCGCCCCAGGCTACACGCCGATTAATCGAATCCGTTTGCCGGTTTGCTAGCGATCAGTGCGGGTAGGTCGGTTGATCGTGCCCAAGTCGATCACCACGCCGTCGGGCTGGTAATAATCGACGTTGAGGTGATCCGGCCCGACATATGTGAATACCAGGCAGTTGAACCCCATGCGCTTGGTGAACGCGCGGTCGCCGCGGCCGGGTCCCGCGTACTCGTGGTTTGCGTAGCGCTGCGCATGAAAATGGTAGTGTGCCAAGGCTGTGTACAGGTGATCGATCATCTCTTGAGGCGGGTAAAACACCCGATCATGTCGGCGAATCGCCGGCGCGTAGGTTTTGGCGACAATCGTGCCACCCGCCTGATCGAGTACGCCCCCGTGCTCGCTGCTGGTGTCGAGGCGATCGGCTTGGGCTTGCGAGAACAGATGTTGGGTCAAAGAGGTATCTCGCAGCGCCTGAGTCAACAGACACAATGTAGCCAGGTCAGCCCAGGAGAGTTGATCGGACCCATAGCCCAGGTCTTGACGCACGTGTTCGATCGCCCCTTCGCGGCGCGGCGTGTGGTGATGCTCGCCTCGAATCAATCCCACAAGGCGCCTCAGCAAAGCGCTACGATCCAACGAGAACATGGCTTCGTCGACGTTTAACAATATGGATAGATGGCGCAGGGCAAGCCCGCTCCGCTGATCCGCACCTAAACGCGCCACCATTGCCGCGGCACGCTCCCACCAACCTCGTCGGATAGGATCACGCAGATGCCCCAGCCACAGCAACTGCTCACGGGTGGTCGGCAGCACGTGCAGTTGTGCTACAGCGGCTTTCAGGTCGACAACCAGAGGCCCCGAATCAGCGGCCTGTTCGAGCAGTGATTCGGCCCTGGGACGGTCCACAAGACGGCATAAGACTTCCCACGCAGCAGCGCGATCTCGGATCGAAGCGCCGCTGTGTTGGCTCGCAAAGACCTCGAACGCAACCTCTTCGAGGCGCTGATCTGGGTGTGCCAACTCGACAAACCGTCGATCGGGGCGGTCGGCATCGGGCACGCCCGGCAGCGGTCGTCCGTACCGACGGATAGCCGCAGCGGTGTACCCCGGCCAACCCCGTTCTCGTGCCAATTGAAATACGTAATCGAGGGTCTGAGCATCGGTGATGGCTGTGATGCGCTTGGCCAACATTTGGTGGAATCCGTCTTCATCACGCTCGATGAGCTGGTCAATGGCGTACCGGCGCTGCCAAGCAGGGTAAGCGGGTTTGTACAGCAGTGATTGCAACGCCGTTGGCCAGCGGGGGTCCTCTCGTAGCTGTGCCTGTGCTTGCTGCGCAGCTCGTCTGCGGAACCGGAAATCCGTATCACGATCGAGCATCACCGCGATCGGGTCGCCGTATACACCGACGGCACACGACGCCGACCAAGCACACATCATCACAGACACAACCGCCACGGCAACACGAACCCCGCTGCTGCTGTGCACAAGAACCCTCAGAGAGCGTGGAATTGGTATCAAGGCAAGCAAGACCTGAGTATCACACCGGGCGGACATTTTTGGCGCGGTCCAAGGAACAGCGCCTTGGCCTGATCGCTGTTGGCTTGGAACCATTGGTCGCTGTCAACCGCTCTGACCAACAGACCCTCCATAAACGAAACAGAAGTCTCATCGTCTGTTCCCTGGCTCGATCGGCGACGGATCATCTCGGCTTTCGCTTCCGGGGTGTGCATCTCTAGCCAACCAATAAACTGCTTCGACTCATCTGAACAATCGCCTAGTGCAAAAATCCTGGCTCGAACCCCCGCATGCGCACCATCTGGTAAAGGCCCCGACGGTGCATTGATCGGTGGAATCAGCTTGCCGCTTGCGATGAATAACTGCGTGGTATTTAGATCGTAATACCACACGCGTGGGCCTGACCGGCTACTAAACCAGCCTGGGCATGACTCATTTACGATCCACAGCAGCGAGCCGATTATGACTACCGCGGCTACTGAAATGGTAAAAACACTGTGTCTATTGAGCCATTTCCGGAAAAACATCCAAGGCTCCAAAGCTGGCGTATGCTTGTCACGGCACCCAGCGGTACTCGATGCGTGGCGTGCTTAGTTCGCCGACCCACTGCTGGATCCGCCGTCCGGTGATCGAATTGGGATTCGGTGTGGCTGTGCTTAGCGAGCCGAGTAGTCCCAAGTTATGCGGAGGTGACATGACCGTGACCATCGGTTGCACCTTAACCGCGATGCCGGCCAATTCCTTGGCTTTATCGATGGCGGCGTCGAGATAACCGTTGCCGTCGATTAATTTATTTTCTTTGGCTTCTCGGGCAGTGTAGACCTCACCGGTGGCCAAACGCTTGACGCTGTCTAGGTCTAAGTCGCTCCTACCCTTGGCTACGATATCGACGAAACGATCGTAGGCTGAATCTAAGATTGATCGCAGGGCTTGACGATCGTCTTCGGTCCACGACCGCCAGGGGCTGAATATGTCCTTCTTGGTCGCCTCGGTGGCGATGACTATTTCCGGCGTCACGCCTATTTTGTTTAACAATTCCTGAACGGTAAACGCCTCGACAATGACGCCTATACTTCCGGTGATCGTTGTGGGCTCGGCCATGATGTAGTCGGCCGGTACTGCTACGTAGTACCCCCCGCTCGCTGCGACGGAGCCGAAACTGGCCACGACCGGGACCTGCGTCTCGTTCTTAAATTGCGTGATCTCGTACCAGATGCGGTCCGACGCCCCGACACTCCCGCCGCCGGAATCGACCCGCAGCACAATGGCCTTGGGCAGATCGTCGCGTAGGGCTTTGAATACTTTGTGCACGAAATCAGCGGTGCTGCTGTCGATCATTCCTTTAATGGGTATGACGACGATGCGGCTGTCCACGTCACCTTCCATGTAAGCCGACTCGGTAGGTCCCGCCATGATCGAAGCAAACCATATGGAAAAATAGATATTCATGCCGATAGATATCAGCAGCACAGAGCCGATCAGCCCGCCAAACACCCTGCTGACAACCCCCGCTCGTTTGGATGCTGGCCCGGGTGCGGGATAGGCGGCATACGGGTAATTCGGGGGTGGTGGCGGAGGCGTAGCCACGCCGATGGGCTCGATAGGCGGTTGGGACTGCGAGGTCTGGTAACCGTTTTTCGGCGACGGATCAGATTCGGGAGGCATTGACATAAATTGACCTTCGGTGTGATTTTTGATTGAGGCTGGAATTAGGCGGGACGATCTAGCTGTTTGTATTTTATTGAGTTAGTGACTACTTTTACCTGGTTTGGCAATGTGTATAGCTCGAATTTCCACATTTATACCATATTGACGAATGGGTCTATATTTAGGGTCCCTGTGTCGATAATAAGAGCAACGAAGGCATTGGGTTTGACGACAGATGTATAAGCCGTTGCGGATTCTGATTTAGACGCGATCTTGGGCGGTCACACGCAAGGGAGTATGGTGAGTATGAAGCTGGGCGTATTGATTTCGATGGTACTTGTGGTTTTTTTGGGATTATTAGGCTTCTTTGCCTACTGGGGCGTAGCCGATCCTCCCACCGCAGCCACCTCTCCGGTTCATCTCGAAAAGATGGTCTTGCCTACGGACCTGTCTCCGATTTTTATCCCAAGCGCCCCTCAAGGCGACGCGGCTCGTGTCTATGACAGGGTCCTAGACCTGTATCAAGACCACCGCGATACCTTCATGACCGAAGACTACCCCCCGACGTCGCTGACAAATGCGATGGTGAGCCTGATGATCGAAGCCATGCAACAGGAAAAAGTGAAGCAAGGGTTTCTTGACGACCACATCCCCGTTCAGCCCGGAGCAACACCCGACTTTCAGGAAGCGCTTGAGGCGATCCCCGAGCTTGTGCTGATCCGTGCCGACGAGATGTACCGTGAAGGCAACACCGCCTTGGCGATCTCCGCCACACGGGCTGTCTGGGCGCTTGGGCAGCGGGCATTTCAGAACAACCAGCGTTTATACAACCGGGCTCAGGGCCTAACCATCATGCTCGATGCGGGCGAAAAACTCCTGTCGTGGATATCCGAATCGCGTGCTGCGGACAGCGATAACGTGCGCCAATGGATGAAGACCATCCACGAGACGGACAAGGTCTGGCGGACAAAATACGAATTGACCGCCCGGCTTAGGCCTCACATCGGCGACCTTTTGAATATTGCTCGTAATGACAACGACATCTCGTTTCGGGTCGCAGCCACATTGCAGTTGGGGGTGGCAAAATTCAATCCCGGTGGGCGGGGCAACCGGCGCGTGATCCTTTCGACCATTGAGCAGGCCAAGAGCAGTTCAGACCCGCTGGTCGTCCAAGCCGGTATTGCAGCGGCACGGATGACACCCGAGCAGTTGCGGAAGATATACTAGCCGCACTTTCTGCTCATTACCGTACGGCTACCCAGGCACGTCGGGCTGTGATCATGTTGTGACGGGTTGGTTCCCATGCAGTTATTCATTTTAGCGCTTGTCCTGGCTGTCTTCGTACACGATGCGCAGCTTGACTCAGGTTTGGGGATCTCCACGATGGGTTGGCCCGTTGCGCTGGGCCTGGTGATATCGCACCTCGTGCTGGCCATGCTGTACACGATCGTGTGCCGACGAACGTTTCGTGCCCTAGGCACGAAACGTACAGCCGCAGCCATGCGACATCTGGACACGATGACGCTGGTCTATCAACTCACCGTGCTGGCGCTGTATTGCGTCGGGCTTTGGCAAGGCAGCCTGATGACCATACGCGAGACTGTCGGCGACCTGGTTTTACTCGACGAAGCGGCTGTCTTGATCGTGCCGTTGACTATGATCGCTTGGGGATGGTGGGTGTATTACCCGATCGATCTGCGTCTGCGTGAGGCGCCGCTAATCCGAAAATTGGACCAGGGGATGCCTGTTGCGCCTGTCTGGACGCGGGGCCAATTTTTGATCTCCCAGCTACGCCACCAGGTAGCGCTGATGCTCGTGCCGCTGTTGGCACTGATGGGTTGGGTCGAAGGCGTCAATCGATGGACGGATGAAAATTGGTCAATCATCGGGATCGATGCACAACCGATGATCGTCCTGGCCGGGTCCGTGGTCGTATTCCTCATGGCACCGGTGGTCATACGTTATCTGTGGGACACGGTGCCCCTACCGCCCGGCGAGCTTCGTAACCGGCTCATGGCCATGTGCCAACAGTACCGCGTCGGGGTGCGTGAATTGCTGCTATGGCGCACGTTCGGAGGACTTATCAACGGGGCTGTCATGGGGTTGATCGCGCCCGTGCGATACATCCTGCTGACCGATGCTCTGCTCGAAGGTCTACCGCGCGATCGCGTCGAGGCGGTCATGGCGCACGAACTAGCACACGTGAAGCGACGGCATATGTTTTGGCTGGTCGTGGCGGCGGTGGCGACGTTAGGGACGACGGTAATTTTGGTATCAATCGTAGTCCGTTTGGTAGCCGAATCGTCGCAGGTATCGGGTTGGCCGAACGCCATTGCGGTGATCATTGCTGAGCCGGCGCTGCAGGCGTTGGCTGTGATCGTGCTCACAGCGGCGATCTGGATCGTGGTATTTGGGTGGGTCTCGCGGCAATTCGAGCGTCAAGCTGATACGTTTGCGGTCAAACACACCGTCACCTACAACAGACTAAAAACAAGCCCGGACGAGCATTTGGCTTTCGACGAAAGATCGATCACCGTCATGACCGATGCGCTCCAGCGGGTCGCCGACCTCAATAACATTCCGACACGACGCCACAGTTGGCGGCACGGCTCGATCTACTGGCGTCAGGCGTACCTGCGTAGTCTGCGGGGCCGACCGATCGAGAATCTGCCGATTGACCGGCTAGTCTATTGGATCAATATCGTCAGCGGTATCACGCTGGCGGGGTTGCTAATGTTACGGTGGGTGAGCCCCCGTTGGTTTGGACCCGTGTGGTCCGCTCTGGCGTAACCGCGGCAATTGCCATTAATACCCTTCAAGATTAATACTTGCGCGGCATCTACGAACGCGAAGGCAAAACAGACAATAATACGCATTCTGATTAATTCTCGTGCTTCAATCGCAGCAAAGAGGCCCGCTTCCTGACGGTCGCGGCTCGTTGTGTACACACAAGGATTAATCAGAATCCGTATAACTTGCATCCTTTACAACGCGCTAGAACTATACGCAATGCGTATAATCAGGATTAAAAAAAAACCCGCCGGGTTAGGACGGGGTTGATTATTATTCAATTGTCAATCACGAAACATCACTTACGTGCTCGTTCATCCGCCAACTCTTCTTCGGTGGTCCCGTCGATAAACCCAGCGAGCTTTCGGCTACGCACCGGGTGCTGGAGCTTACGGATCGCCTTTGCTTCCACTTGACGCACACGTTCTCGGGTGACCTTAAATATCCTGCCAACCTCTTCGAGGGTGTAGGTATAGCCGTCGCCGATACCGTACCGCAGTTTGATGATCTCACGCTCGCGGTACGTGAGCGTTTTGAGCACCTGCTCGATCCGGTACCGCAGCATGTCCTGCATAGCTGTATCGGCGGGCTTGCCGACGCTCTCGTCCTCAATGAAATCACCGAAGTAGGAGTCTTCAGACTCACCCACCGGCCGATCCAAGCTAATCGGGTGCCTGCTGATCTTCATCACCCGCCGCGTCTCGCTCACGGGCATCTTCGCGTGTTGGGCGATCTCCTCGATCGTTGGCTCCCTGCCAAGCTCCTGAAGCAGGTTCTTAGCGATGTTTCGCAGACGGCTCATCGTCTCGATCATGTGCACCGGCACACGGATCGTGCGAGCGTGGTCCGCAATGGCTCGCGTAATCGCCTGGCGAATCCACCACGTGGCGTAGGTCGAAAACTTATATCCCCGCTTGTACTCGTACTTATCCACCGCACGCATCAGGCCCGTATTACCCTCTTGGATAATGTCCAAAAAGCTCAGCCCACGGTTGCGGTACTTCTTCGCGATCGAAACCACCAGACGCAGGTTCCCGCCCGACAGGTCGCGCTTCGCCTGCTCGTACTCGTCGAACACGACCTTGATCTGGTGCATGTGCTTGGTGAGCCCCTCGGGTTCCTCGAGCACCAGCGACCTCAAACCCGACAGCTCCTCACGCATCACCATCACGTCTTCGGGGTCAAACTTTTCGGGACGCTCGTCTGCCTGCGCAAGCTGCTTTTGCAATTGATTTAATTTCTCGCAGATCGCTCGCAGCTTCTTCATTAACGGCTGAACACGGCTAGTCCGTAGCGACAGTTCTTCGAGCAGTGTCGCCATCTTTCGGCGCCTGGCGCGCAGCCTCCCACACACCTCCGACACAAACGCCTTCGTCTTACGACCAGGCTCCTCGAGCAGTTGCCAGTCGTCGCGGTTTAGCGCCAACAATGTCTTGATCGTCTCGAGGTTTACAGGGATGCGAGCCGCGATTTTCTCCTTCGCATCCTCCTCCGCGGTCGATATCTTCATCGTCCGGTCAAACGGCAGCTCGCCCGCAGCGACCATTTCTAATATCTCAACGGCCGCACCGGTCGAGTAATCATTTTCCAAGACCCGACGCCTGAAGATCATCCGTGTCGTCTCGATCTTCTTGGCCAGACGGATTTCCTCAGAGCGTGTGAGCAGGCTGATCTCGCCCATCTGTGTCAGGTACATGCGCACGGGGTCGTCGATTCGGCGGTTGTTCGCCTCATCGAGCGCCTCGGCCAAGTCGCGGCGAAGCTGCGCCTCTTCGTCAACCTCAACAGGTGCCGATTCGGATTTCTCCGACTCGGCAGCACGACGAGGCGTCTCGGATACCGGCTTCTCTTGCTTGTCAATGAGTTGAACGCCCAACTGCTCAAGCTGCATCAGCAGCCGATCGAGCTCGTCGAGCTCCACCATATGATCGGGCAATTTCGCGTTTAACTCGTCGTAGGTGATGTAGCCGCGTTGTTTTCCCGTTTCAATCAGCTCCACTACCGATTCGTGCATTTCTTGTGTGATCAAGCCTGCCTGCCTTTCCTTACATTGACCAAAGTTCCCTGTAACAACCCATATCTGACACACCCTTTGTATCCTCGCTTATTTTCTCCTTTCTAATCTATTGATCTTTACGACTGACGGGTGCTCACGCTGATGATTCCATACTTCTGCAAGAGCCTCATCACTTGACCCCCGCGCAGCAGTAATAACCGTTTCCATGATTTGCGGACGCTTCCGTTCATACTGTCGTTCACGGCGGAATCTGAGGATCGCTTCAGTTTGGGTATCTAAAATTTGGAGCAATTTTTCATTATCCTGGCCGCAACACGCTTCAATTTCCGCATCAGCATCCGTCGCCAGCTTCACCAGATCATGCTCATCGTCTGATGCCAAATCCGCCAACACCCCCGCCAGTGTCACCTGCTCATCCCCGCTTAGACGGTCATAGATACACTCATACAAACGCTGGGCATCGGGGGTAACCATCTCCCCCGGCGTTAGAGCTTCATCCAAAGCATTGCCATCAGAAAGTAAATGGTGGAATAAGTCCGGTTGTTGCAGCACACACCCGATTACCTGTCGCTCCGCCAATCGCAGAGCCCGAATTCTAGGCGCGTTTTCATGTGGGGCAACTTTATTTTCAGAATTATTTTCTTCGTTATGGTTATCGCCCTCGCCCGCAGCGGTAGCCTTAGGCGCACGACCACGGCTGCGACCCAGTCTCTCTAGCTCAGACGACACCGCGCGCTCACCCACGCCCAACAAACCAGCTACACGACCCACCACCATCGCCCTGCGCAGCGAGCCCTGATCGAGCACACCCAGAGCCACGAGGTCGCCCAAAAACCGCTGGGCGATACGCTCCCTGCCCGTGAGGGTGTCCGTCTGTTCGAGTTCATCCTTCAGGCGAGAGAGCTTGTATTCCAGTGCATCGACCGCCCCGTCGATCACCCCGCGAAATACCTCAACCCCGCCATCCCGCGTCAGCAGTTCCGCCGGGTCACTGCCCTGTGCCAATACCGCCACGCCCACGTCCAACGATCCGGTCAAAAACACCTCGACAGCACGGTCAGCAGCTTTCTGACCCGCGGCGTCGGCGTCGAACACCAACACCACACGCTCACACAGCCTCCCTAGCACGCTTGCGTGCCCACGCGTCAGTGACGTGCCCAGCGTCGCCACCACGTTTTGCACGCCCGCCTGGTGGCACGCAATCACGTCCGTATACCCCTCCACCACCACCGCGGTGCCGCTGTCGATGATCGCCTTTTTCGATGCGTGCAGCCCGTACAGGGTCGTCGACTTATTGAATAACGCAGTCTCCGGGCTGTTGAGGTACTTCGGGTCGTCGTCCTCACGCAGCCGCCTGGCGCCGAAAGCGATCGGCCTGCCCAACCCGTCGAGAATGGGAAATATCAGCCGATGCCTGAAACGGTCGATCCAACCGTCGCCGCTGCGCCTTGCCATGATCAGGCCCGCCAACTCAAAGCCGTGACGCTTCCAGCCCTTCTGCCCCACCGTCCGTGTCAAGCCTTCCCAGTCGTCCGGCGCACAACCGATCTGAAATGTGCGGATCATCTCCTCGCTGATCCGCCTGCCCTGCACATAGGCCCGAGCCGCCTGTCCCTGGTCGCCACGATCAAACACCGCTCGGTAGTACCCTACTGCCTTGTCGTTCGCAGCCGCGATCATCTCACGGTCGTTGGCTCTACCCTGGTCCCCACCGCCGCCCGACCCGGATTTTAGTTTGATCCCCGCTTGCTCTGCGAGGTGCACCAGCGCCTCTCGGAATGTCAACTTGTGATAGTTCATCATGAAGCTGAACACGTCTCCACCGGCGCCGCAGCTAAAGCACTTATAAATCTGCTTCGTCGGCGACACGCTCATCGACGGCTTGTGGTCATCATGAAACGGACACAGTCCCACATACTCCCGCCCCTTGGCGCGCAGTGAAACCGACTCGCCAATGAGACGAACGATGTCCGTGGCTTGCTGGACCTCTAATTTTTGATCGATACCGCTGATCATAAACAACCCGCACAGCCCCGTAACCGGTTCCGATAAATCGGGCAGCGACAATTCACATCGCCCCGCAGCACACTTGGTTGTTGTAGCCGAATCCGGGTCGCCGTTAGCAATCGGTCCGCGGTGTCATAATTGACTGGCCCCGATTGTTGACCCTGCGCAAGTGGTTGATTTCAACCTCTTAAGACATACCATCCCCATACCGACAGTCAACCTAAAATCGTCATAGTCAGCAAAACCATCACATTTCACCTAACCCCTGTATCCCCTACAAACCCACCTTCGTATTCTACTGTTGTACCCGGTCCGGGTACGATACGCCCCCCCCTATATACTTGGGCATTCCGATGGTCAGCCAACACACACTCGTCAGGCTAACTGGCGAACACGCCATCGCGGCGTTGCCCTTAGCCTATGGGTCATGCTGTGGACGTCGTACCCGCATCGCTTTCCGAGCCAGCCTTGTAGACGTATTTCCGCTTGAGCGGTTTGATGACCAGTCCCATGCGGATGGCCTTGGCCGACGCCTTGACGCGACGCACCTGACCATCGATCACCGCGGCGACGGTCTGGATGTTGGGTTTGAAGGTGCGTTTGGTCTTGCCGGTGATCTTGGTGCCCACGCCGCCGAGGTACTTGGCTTTGCCCCGGTGGGTGTATTTTCGGCCCGCAACCGTTTTCTTACCCGTAAATTCGCATACTCGTGGCATAATGTCCTACTTTCAAGACCCAGTATTCACCATTTAGGTGCAGATAACGCATAGTTTAGAGCCCCTGCGTTATGGATGCAACACTTGGCCCCCGCATTCGTGCTACACGCCTTCGCTGTACGCGCCCGCACCTGAAATTTTTGCCTGCGACCGGCCATTAATCCGATCACTAAGTCCACCTAGACGCTTTTAGGCAAGGCAAGGCGTCTGCAAAACTATTACGGAGTACTCACGTGTCTGAACGCACCACGCCCGAGATCAAAGCGGCACTGACCATCGCTGGCTCCGACCCGTCAGGTGGAGCGGGCATCCAGGGTGACCTCAAGACCTTTGCGACGCTCGACGTCTTCGGGTGTGCGGTGGTGACGGCGATCACCGTCCAGAACACTACAGCAGTCAAAGACTCGCAGCCACTGGACGCCGATCTGGTGGCTCAACAAATCGATGCGGTGGCGTCGGACATTCCCATCGCAGCAACCAAGACCGGCATGCTCGCCAACGCACAGATCGTCAAGGCGGTGGCTGGGGCGATTAAACGCAACAAGCTGGCGCCCTTGATCGTCGATCCTGTGATGGTCGCTACGACCGGCGCGGCCCTGCTCGACGACGATGCGGTGAAGGTGCTGTGCGATCAACTGCTGCCGTTGGCAGCGGCGGTGACGCCGAACACGCACGAGGCGGCACGCATGCTGGGCAAGGATGCTGATGCGATTAACGACATCTATACAGCCACCGACGCGGCTAGAGAAATCTGCAACCGGTTCGGTGTCAAAGCGTGCGTGGTGACCGGTCTCAAGCAGGCTGACGACCACGAGGGGCAAGCGGTGGACATCTACTTCGACGGGAAAGAGGTGCGTGAGGTCACCAGCGATTGGCGGCTCACGTCGAACACGCACGGGTCGGGCTGTACGTTCAGCGCCGCTATAACAGGTGCACTGGCACTGGGGCAGCCGATCGATGAGGCGATTCAAACGGCAAAGGCTGTGGTGTCAGAGGCAATTCGCCAAACGACGAGCCTGGGACACGGGAACAGCCCGGTGAACCATTTGGCATATCTGAAGGTGAAAAAGTAGCGGCGGGGATAGGACGGAAATATCACACTCCTGGCGATGGCCTCTGCCACATGCGTCCCGCATACTTACAATAGCTGGTCATCATGGAATGTCTCGATCACTATGACTATGAACTGCTTCATCGCAATGGGAACTTGGCGGCGCTGGCGGTGCTGGTGCTGATGCTGGGGTGGGAGACGTTTTCGCCGTTCTTCGCATTTTTTCGGCAACGGGTGCGTGAGCGTTTCGTCCACGGCCTGCTGAACATGGTGTTGGGTTTTGTAAACGCCACGATGGTCGCGGTCGTGTTCGTGGCGCTATGGTTGGGTGCTGCGAAATTCGTCGCTGACCACGGCGTGGGCATTCTGCACTGGGTGGCTCTACCCAAATGGGCCGAAGCGATTGTCGCGGTGCTCCTGTTGGACTTCTGGACGTACTGGTGGCACCGGATCAACCATCGCATCCCACTGTTGTGGCGATTCCACCGTGTACACCACAGCGACGCTCAGATGGACGTGACCACAGCCAGCCGGTTTCATCTCGGAGAGATATTGGCGTCGTCGGTGCTGCGTGTGCCGCTGATTGTGCTGTTCGGTGCCCAGCTTTGGCATGTGGCGCTGTACGAAACGGTGATGTTTCCGATCGTGCAGTTTCACCACGCGAACATCGGGCTATCGCCGAGGCTCGACCGCTGGCTGCGTGTGCTGATCGTGACTCCGGCGATGCACAAGGTGCATCACTCGCGTGTCCAAGTGGAAACGGACTCGAATTACACGTCCATGCTATCGATCTGGGACCGATTGTTCGGCTCGTTTCGGCTGCGAGCGGACCCTCATTCGATCGAGCTGGGCCTCGACCGCTTCGACGACGCTGACCATCAGAGCCTAACGGGCCTGTTCAAGACGCCGCTGGATCGGCAATGACCTGTAGGCACCAAGATTGAGCCTTACCCTGGTGCGGTGTCCGCTTTGGACTGGTGCAACGCGGCTCGTGGCGAAGTCCTTTCAATACATGATACCCATTGAGAACACGCTCTATTGCGGAAACACGGTTGGGCCGGGGTCGTCGTAGCCTTGGCCGTCGAGGGCCCGCATGAAGGCGACGAGTGCGTCGATCTCGGAGTCGGTGAGGTTAAGCGGTTCAATTTTGGGCGATAGATACGGGTTCTTGTCGCCGCCACGGTTGTAGAGCTCGACCACCTGGCGCAGCGTGGGGATCGACCCGTCGTGCATGTAGGGTGCATGTTTGGACACGTCACGCAGGAGTGGCGTCTTGAAGGCACCGGTGTCTTCGAGATTTTTGGTGACGTCGAAACGACCAACGTCATTAAATTGTTTGGTCTGGGCGTCGTAGCCAACGCCTAGGTTGTGAAACTGCTGATCGGTGAAATTGAACCCGAGGTGGCACTGGTTGCACATTGCTTTACCGTGAAACAGCCAGTGGCCGAGCTTTACCTGCGCGGGCACGTGCTGACCGTCTTTGAAGGCGGGGTAATCGGGCTCGCCGTCGCTGTAGGGGTCGTCGTCCTGGTCGTGTGCGATGGCGAGTTGATCGCGGTCGTGATCGGTCATGTCGGCGGTCCAACGGTCCCAGGGTGAGTTGCCGCTCAGAAGCGTGCGTTCGTAGTCGGCGATGGCGTGTGCGATACGATCGAGCGTGACGGTTTCGTCGCCGAAGGCTTGCTTGAAATACTTGGCGTAGCCTTTAACAGCGGTGATGCGTTCGATGACGAGGTCGTGGTCGGGCATGGCCATCTCGACGGGGTTGATCATCGGTCCCACCGCTTGATCCTCGAGCGACCCGGCGCGTCCGTCCCAGAAGAAGTGCGGGTAGACGGTCCAGGCAAGGTTGAGTACGGGCGGTGCTTTGCGCTTGCCCTTCATGTCGTTGACACCCGTCGAAACAGACGTCGGCTCGGAGAACCCGTGCTCGGGGCGGTGGCACGTGGCACAGGACACGGTCGAGTCGATGCTCAGGCGCTTGTCGAAAAACAGCCAACGTCCCAGGCGGACACGCTGTGGGATTGGAGGTTTGTCTAATTGATCGAAAGTTTTATTGACGCCGAGGGGGATGGTGGGCAGGGGTCGCAATGGGTTGTCAGCGTCGAGAGCTTGCTTATCAGCTTCGGCGGTTGCGCCCCCGATAAGCCCCCACATTAAGACCCAGACCGACATTCCTGCGATGATCATTGTGTACCTGAATCTGCGCATGTGTACGCCTCTTTCGGGTATGTGAGACAGCAGCGGTATTTTAGAATAATTTTAGTATTGGCAAGTGATCGAGTAACCGATCCTGTAAAAAGATGGATTGATACGCATTGCGTATAGTTCTAGCGCGTCGTAAGTGATGTAAGTTATTGCCTGTTTTGTCTTCGCGTTTGCAGATGTCGCGCAAGTAATAATCTTGATTGATATGAGGGGCGATCAGTGTCAGGTTGAGACAATCGATGGACGATTGGCTGTAAACACCAGTATCCTGGCCAAGTTACGTTCTGTAACGGTTGTCCCACATCCGTAGTAGATTGATCGTAATGAGTTGTGAGAGCGTGTGCTGGCGGGTCGGATACACGCCGATAGCACATTCCATGCCCGAGGCTGATTTTCAACGCACGGTGATCCTCTCGGATACGCACCTGGGTATCCCCGGGCGAGGGGCGGTCTCTGCCCAGGCGCTGCGTCCGCTGTGGGCGGGTGCAACGCGGCTGGTGCTCAACGGCGATACCATCGAGGTGCACGACCCCACGTGGCGTGCGAACGCCGCGAAGCAATTTCTCGAACTCCAACAGTTCTGCGACGACGACGGCGTCGAGCTAACCGTGTTGTCTGGCAACCACGATCCGATGATCTCGGACCAGCGTCACCTGTACCTGGCAAACGGAGCGGTCTTTGTCACACACGGTGATATTCTGCACCCGGCGATCTCGCCCTGGACGGCGAACGCGCCTCGCTTGCGTGCGATGAACCAAGCGGCACTGGCAGCGGTAGCGCCCTATGAGCCCTCCGACTTGCAGGGCCGACTCACCGCTGCTCAGCACACCGAACACATCAAGTGGGACCAGATGGCCAGCGAACCATACGCACATCGCTCGAAGGTTGGCAACCTGTTGTCGTACGGGTGCATGGCGGCGCGTGCGTGCTGGCACTGGGTGACGCTATACCGGCGGGCGAATCAATTTGCGAAGGAGCACGCCCCCGAGGCGCGGTTTTTCATTTTCGGACACTACCACCGACGCGGTATCTGGCAAACGCCCCAGCGTGTGATTGTCAATACCGGAGCGTATAGCTTCCCGTCGAAGCCACTGGCAGTGGTGCTCGAAAACAATTCGCTTGAGGTCTGGCCTGTCCGGCTAGACGGGCAGGTCTATGCCATGGGGCGATCGCCCAAGGCTACGTTTTCGGTGTCGGGGAATACGCTTTCAGATTAATTTGTACGTATTGCCATTCAAGAAAAGACCCCTCTTTCACAGTCGCGGTGACGCCCGGATTTATCTGAAAACGTGTAATCGCTAGCGCATCTTTTGCGTGTTGGAGTGGATGTGTCTGGGCAGACCCAAACCTACAGACTGGAGTGGTCCGCACAGCAGACCCTACTGCGGTCAATGACGGTGCCGAATGCCACGGGTATCATCACCCGTGGCTAAATGGGGGGCCACGCATTGCAATGCGTGGGCTTCGGTTGAAGATATTCCCGGATTCAAACTAGCCCACAACACGACTCACTGATACCCGGTCGGTGCACCAGCCTGTAGCCACTGGCGAATCGTCTCAAATTCATCTTCCGATAGTTGGCCTTTCTTTGCCTTCTTGGGCGGCATGTGTATCTCCTCGTCGTCGGAGGTGATGATCTGCCAGAGCATGGTGTCCTGTGGGGTGTCGGGCATGGCGCCATTTTCGAGGACGTAGTTTATTTTGAGTTGCTTGAGGTCGTGCCAATCTTTCCAATGCTTTTTGGCGTGTTTGTTCTTGGAAGCGGGTGCGTGGCATTGTGAGCATTTGTTTGCGAATACTTCTCGCACAACCCGCGCATGGCCCTGTGCTGCGAACGGTTGCGGGCTGCTGGTGTCGTCCTTGTCGGCCCCGCCAGACGCACCGGCCACACAAATTGCCAATGCCATTGCTGCGACGCTCGCAACGCTGGTTGTTTTTCGGTATCCCCATCGGCTAGAAATTAATCGAAGCACGCCTGTGTCCTTTCTTGAACATCGCGTTCACGTACCCGACAAAGCCCTCCGGGCACGCCGCCGAAAATCACTCTTTGACGGACATTATGCACAGTTTTTTTAAATTCTCGCGTCAACCACGGTTTGCTTGCAAGCTGCAATTGATACCCATCAAAACTAATACTTGCGTGGCATCTGCAAACGCGAAGGCAAAGCAGACAATAACTTACATCCTTTACAACGCGCTAGAACTATACGCAATGCGTGTCACACCGCCTGATCGTCCACTGGGTCTACCAGTGCAATCACCGTCTGCCCCGGCTTCGGCTCAATTTCTTTTTTGTCCGAAGTCACGACCGTCAACTCATCGGTTTCACGGATTAAAAATAGCAAAACAGTCGATTGACCGTACATTTTACAGAAGTCTTCCCATCCGAATTCTTCGGTGAGATTTGTCGCTTTGATTACGCTTCCTCCGGCGATTCGCTGTGTCAATACCCGCCGCGTTATGTCCTGCCCAAACAACACTCGCTCCTGAGCACGCTGCTTTTTATCGCCGTCAACGCTCGTCGGGCGATCCAGAGCGATCTTGTAGACCTCTGCGGTGCCGAACACACGTGAGAATCGCTGCCCCGATAGGACGTTTACAACATTGTTGGGCGTCATGGCCAGCAGCCGTCCGATGCCGCCAAGGTTTACCTCGTTGAGCAGATGCTCTGAGAGGATGCTGCCCTGATACGCTCGCAACCCTGCCATGCGTGCCGCGGTGATCAATTCGCGGTTTGTGTCGACGAGTAAGACGCGGAAGCCGCGTTCTTTGAGCACCTGTGCGATTGCGCAGGCGCTGGTGTCCGCCCCCACGATCATAGCGCCCTGCGGGTCGCGATCCGCCAGCCCTAAGTACCGCGCCAGCCACCCGGCGGCCAAGCCGTAAAACGCCACCGTGCCGACGATCGTTGAAAAGACGGCTGGCACAAGTACGTTTGCCTGCTCATAGCCCACTTTATCTAGCCGAATCGCAAAGACACTGGCGACTGCCGCCGCAACGATTCCTCGTGGTGCCATGCAGGCTAAAAATACTCGTTCTCGCCCGCTTAGCCCCGACCCGATCGTCGATACCCACACGCTCGCCGGGCGCCCCACCACGATCAGTACCACGATAAACACCAGATATTCCCAGCCCACCTGCGCCAAGTCGTCGGGGCCCAGCCGCGCACCCAGCAGGATGAATAGCACTCCGATCAGCAGCACACGCAGGTCTTCTTTGAAGTCAACGATGTGCTCGACGTCCACCCATTTTTGGTTCGCCATGGCGATGCCCATTACGGTGGACGCCAACAGCCCCGATTCCTCCTGCATCGTGTTTGACGCCGCGAACACAACCACCGCCAACATCAACGATACCCCGTTGCGCAGCTCGTCCGCTACCCAGTATTGCTTGAGTACGAGTATCAACAGGCCCGCCGCAGCCAACCCCAAGCCTCCGCCCACCACGATTGTCTTCGCCAGCGCCCAGACGCTGTGCGCCCAAGCGCTACTGCCATCACCCGAGACCGCCGCCTCGAACACGAGCACTGCCAGCAACGCACCGACCGGGTCGATCGCGATGCCTTCCCATTTGAGCACCGATCCCGTCGCGCCCACCGGCCGAACGTGGCGAAGCAGAGGCCCTACAACGGTCGGTCCTGTCACGACCAGGATCGCGCCAAGGAGCACCGCCAGGCGTGGTTGAAGGTCCAAAATGGCGTACCCGGCCCACGCCGACACGCCCCAACTCACCAGGACACCCAGTGTCAGGAGCTTCCCCACCACACGTCCAACCTTGCGCAACTCGCTAATCCGCAAACTCAAGCCACCCTCGTACAGGATTAGTGCTACCGAGATCGACACCAGTGGCAGCAGCGATGCACCGAATACCTGATCGGGATCGAGCAAACCCGTCACCGGTCCCGCTAAAACCCCCAGCACCACCAGCAACAAGATCGACGGCACGCCGATCAGCCCCGACACCCACTGCGCACAGACCCCCAGCGCGATTACACCTGTCAACGCGACGATTACTTGTTCAGATGTCATACACGTTCTTTGGGTGCCTTTTGTGCGACGCCCGACAATCTCAATTATGAATTATCTTCGGTGATTCACTCGCTGCGCACCGTCAGCGTGTTCTCCTGGCGAGATACGAGTACACGCGGCTCGAGCGACTTCACATGTAGGTCGCGTTGCGGGAAGGCGATTTCGATGCTGTTTTCTCGGAACGCTTGATCGATTGCCATATGCAGTTCGCTCGACACCGCCAACCATCCCTGGGGCCGGGTCTGCTCCACGAATGCACGCAGCTCAAAGTCCAGCGTGCTGTCGCCGAATCCACGGAACAGCACCGTCGGCAGAGGGTCTTTTAGAACCGACTTATTCGCTTGCGCCACCTCCAGCAAGACCCGGTGAGCCTTTTGCGTATCCGACCCATAAGCGATCCCCACTGGCACGACCACGCGGATGACCTTGTCCGATAGCGTCCAGTTGATCAGCCGATCGGTGATAAAAGCTTTGTTGGGCACAATGAGCTCTTTTCGGTCCCAGTCTGTAACTGTCGTCGCGCGGATGCGAATACGTGACACCATGCCATTCACGTCACCGACCGTCACCGTGTCACCCACGCGGAAAGGCCTTTCAAAGAGGATGATCAAGCCCGACACAAAGTTTGCCACGACTTCCTGCAAGCCGAACCCCAAGCCCACGCCCAGCGCGGCGATGAGCCACTGCACCTTTGACCAATCGACTCCCACCACTTGGCACACCGCTACTACGCCCACGGCTGTGATCGTGTACCGGCTGATCGTCGTTACCGCATATCGGCTGCCCGCGTCGATCGGTAGGCGTCGAAGCAGTGCCATCTCGAGTAACCCGGGCACGTTTCTGCCGGCCACCCACGTCACCACCCCCGCCAACACCCCTGCCAATGCGTTCGACACCGACACCCCCCAGACCTCATATGAAAAGAGCCCAAGCGCCGGTATCAGATCAGACCAGATCGCCCACAACCCAACCGCGCCTACCAGCCACAGCCCCAGCCGAAGCAGATGCCAACTCTGTCCGCTGATTGTTGCCAGGTCGTACTCAGGCAATGCCCGTTTGTCTTTGGGGTCGCGTGTGCCTGCCTTCTGGCCGCCAGCCGTCGTCGCCTCTCGGCTTTCAAGCGTCCGCGCCACCGCTAGTTTCACGTTCGCCACCACCAGCCAGCGTATCGCCAAGCTGTAAAGCACGACCACCACCGCCGCCAGTCCCAAGGTCCACGCCAAACGATGATTTAGTTGCAACGCTGTGTAGTAATATCCCACCGCTGCGAGCATGCTTAAAGCCAAGGGTACCAGCACCGCCAACGGGTAGCAGACGTACCGTATACCCCACCACCCCTCGTTACGATTGCCACGATGACTCGATTGGCCCAGCACGCCCGCACCCCCGCCTAATGCGCGGTGCAGAAACACACTCATCGCCACCATACCCACGATGTACAGCACCCTGCCCAAGCCATTGCGGTACAGGTCTTCGTCGAATTGCTCCGCAACCACGCCGACAAACATCGCCACCCATTCGATACTCCCCAACCACAACACGTCACGGCGTATACGCCCCAGCGTCTCGGTGGGCCAACGGAAATGCTCTTGAGCCACCCCTCCTGGCCGACACAGCACACGCACGCTCTGCAACACAAACAACAGGACGCCCGACCACACCAATGCCCACCCCACGGACCAAGCAAACGCGCTGGTACTCCCGGGCCACAACACCAGCCAAGCCATCAGCCACACCAAACTCGCCCAAGGCAACGCCAACAAGATTGTGATCGCCAGCCCCTGCACCGTCAGCCAAAAGCTATCCGCGTACACCGTCCCGACCCGGTCGCCTACCTTCCCCAACCGAACACGCAGCCGACTTAGCATCGATACCAGCCCCGCCACGCCCAACAGCACCACCGAAACAACCGCCGTTTCCACACCCGGACGACTCCAGTCCGACACCTCCTGCCATACCTCTCGCCAAGCGTCTACATCGACGAACCATGAGACCCCCTGACGGACTTGGCCCACGGCTTCTATCTTGATCGGACCGGCGCTGGGTATCCACATCAGACGCTGGTCTAAAAAGGACGCATACCGGCCCGCTGATTCAACCAACCGACGCTCGGCATAGTCGAGTCCAATTAATTCACGCAGGTAACGGCGATAGGCACTCTCCAGCTTCGTTAAGAGGTCTTTTTTATCGCCCAGCAGTTTGCGCACGCGGGACTCGATTTCGTCTCGCTGGCGTTGGGCAAGCCGGCCATCGACCTGCCCAGCCATCACGTGGGCCGTTGCCGCCGACAGGTCTTCTAGCCCAGACAACTCTTCATCGTGTCTAAGTTGTCTTAGGCCTACTTCCGCCAAACGCTCTTTCCGCTGCGCGACGCTGGCACGGTACCGGCGTACGTTGGGGAGTTCTTTCTGTTCGTCACGCAGCACTCGTCCGATGACACCGCTGTAGCCCGCGATCTCAAGTTTCTGTTTGGCATTTTGAAATTCTTGCTCAATCCGCCTGGCCTGGTCTTGGGCAGACACCTGAGACCCCGCTACGTCTTCCATTTGCTTAACCACACGGTTTAGTTCACGCCCTAACTCCGCGTTTTGTTCTGCCAAATTCTGTATCACCGAGTGCTTGCCAATCGCCTCTAACCTTGCGAGTTCCGCCTCTTGGCTCGTACGAGCCGCATCGGCGCGTCGACGGTCAGCCAACGCCTCTTGCAAGTCCTTGACCCGCACCTCTGCGTGCGACACTCGCCTCGAAGCGACATCCCGTTGCACGATTGAAAATGCCCGCCTTACCGCTCGGCTTACATGCTCTTGCTCGAGCATGTGTATCTCCGCCAGCAGCGCCTGCTTCCACGCCTGGTCCGCCACACGCTGCGCAGCACGCACCACCACCTGCTTGTCGTCTACCACGACTGGTTTGAGCCGCTGCTCCACTTCGTCGAGCTTCTGTTTCGCCGTCGCAACTTCCCGTTGTGCCTGTGCCGGACGATCTTGCTGGGCTTGTACCTGAGATTCGAGTTCTGCCAATCGGTTCTTGGCTGTGGTCAGCTCGGCGAGTTCTTTGGCTAGTTGTTGCTCCACCTCGCCGGGCGTCGCAGCCGCCTTGATCGCCACCTGTCCTTTGGCTTCTTGAGCAGCCAACTCTTTGCGCAGCCGTTGGGCTTCTTTCGGAGCCGTCTCAATCGACCGTTTGTACGCCTGGGCCGACGACTTGTGCGCCTCGGTTGCCTGGACGCGTGTCAATGCAAGGTTATATAGTTCCAACGCTTTGGCGACATCGGTGTCTTTATCCCCAACGCCTTGGCCCTCTAATTCTTTGATCTTCGCCTGTAGCTGTTCGATTGTCAGTTGATCTGCGATGCCAACCTCAGCACTTACGCCTACACCAGCTTGCTGTGCTATCGCCGAAACAGTTACGCACCAAACACACAACCCCACCACAACTGCAATCCGTGGCTGGATCAATGTTCCAATACGTTCCAAAGACGATGATGTCATGCCATGGCTTCCTAATGTTTGATCATCAATCATAACCCGTCCGCACCGCAACCGCCCATCCCCCTCCTAGTTACACTTTTTGCTTTAGTCTTACCCATTTCTCTCCGATCCATCTACAGGCATTCACTTATCCACTGCCACCCATTGTGGAGTTGTATCTGAAGATGGACATCCGCTTTGTTAATCCTTTTGTTACCGCCATCCAGAACGTCTTTAAGACGATGATTGCCACCGATACGATTATCGGGAAGCCTTTTCTGAAGGGCACCGACGACGCCAGCGACGCGGACGTCTACGCCATGATTGGGTTATCGGGCCAGGTTATGGGCATGATTGTCATCGCGTTCCCTCAAGCCACGGCGCTGAAGATTGCCAAGGCCCTGACGGGCGAAGAAATGGGCATCGACCATCCCGACCTCGGCGACGCGCTAGGCGAACTGATCAACATGGTCACCGGCCAGGCTAAATCTCTGTTCACCGGCGTGGTGGCCAACATCTCGCTGCCCAACGTCGTGATCGGGTCCCAGATGCAAACCCTCGATACCAAGCAACCCACGCTTGTGCTCCCCTGCGACTCGACGCTGGGCCGATTCCGCGTCGAGGTCACCATCGCCACAGCAGCGTCTAGCGCCACTCAAAAAGACGCTGGCTAGGGTGCGATACACCGTTTACCTAGCCACGCGACGCCAGAATTCAACTAACTATACCCTTCCGTGCCGATAGTAATAGAGTATGTCCTTAGACCTTACGCGTAAGATATGCTCATTGACGCAGCTCGAGGAGCTCGCCGAGAAATACCACGGGCGCCGACGTGCTACCGTGCTGTGCCACGGCTGCTTTGATATTGTCCACCCCGGGCACTTGCGGTATCTGCAGTTCGCACGCAGCCAAGGCGACGCCCTGGTCGTCTCGATCACCGGTGACGACGCGATCGAAAAATCAGACGGCACGAGGCCCTACGTCCCCCAGGAACTGCGAGCGGAAAACCTTGCAGCGTTAGAACTAGTCGACCACGTCGTCATCGCGGATAGCCCGACTGCACAGCCCATCATTTCGGCACTGCGGCCTAGCGTCTACGTCAAGGGCAAGGAATACGAACACAACGCGCACCCCGGCTTCCTCGCTGAGAAGCAACTCGTCGAATCCTACGGCGGGCGTGTCATTTATTCGTCCGGGCAGGTCGTCTTTTCATCCACTGACCTGCTCGACCGTCTGGGACCGACACTCGAAGCGCAGGGCCTTGACGCCACCTACCGTATCGCGGCGTCGTGTAAACGCTGGAATGTGACTTCGCACACGATGCACAAGCTGATCCACCGTGGCTTCGCCAACAAGCGTATCGCTGTGATCGGTGATGCCATCCGAGACCACTACGTTTTTTGCGATCCAGCGAACGTGGCGGGCGAAGCACCGATCCTCTCGGTCAGGCCACTCAAAGAGACGCACTACCTCGGCGGGGCGGCCATCATCGCGGCACACCTCAAGGCCATGGGCGCACAGCCGCACCTGATCACCACCGTTGGTTGGGACGACGCATCGACCGACCTGATCGAACAACTCGGCTCACGCAATGTCACCGCGACGACGTTTCCCACACGCCGACAGCTACCCGTCAAGCAACGGTACCTCGTCGAGTCGCAAAAATTACTCAAGATCAATCACGGCGACCCGCAGCCGCTCGATTCCACTACCGAACGCAAGATGATCGACGTCCTGGCGGACCTGCGCGGCGATCTCGATGGGGTGATCTTCGTCGATTTCGGCTACGGGTGCGTCACCTCGACCCTGCTCGATCACGCGGTGCCTCTGCTGCGTGGGCACGTGTCGGCGCTAGTAGGCGACGTCTCTGGGCCACAGCAGAGTTTGCTGTCCATGCACGACTTCGATTTGCTGACCCCTTCGGAGCGTGAGCTGCGTGCTGTGATCGGCGACTTCGAGCAGAGCCTGCCGTCGGTCACATTCAGCGTTATGAAAAAGTTGAACCTCGCGAACTTGGCCGTGACCATGGGCCACCACGGGTGCCTGCTGTTCAGTCCCCGCGAGGACGATCCGAAGCAGTGGTTCAACTCGCGGCTGCGTAGCCAATACCTTCCAACACTGGCCACGCACGCTGTCGACCCGCTGGGTGCGGGTGATGCGTATCTTGCTGCCGCCACGCTAGCCTTAACCGCCGACGCTACCATCGAGCAGACCGGTTTTATTGCGTCCGCAGCTGCGGCATTAGAAGTAGGCAAGATCGGCAATCAAGCCATTACGCTCCCCGAACTCGACGCCTGGATTAGTCGTCAGCCCTCACTGCTCGAGCCCACGATCCTACAGCCGAGCAACCCCGCATTGAGCATCACGTCGTAGAACAGCCCGGTTGAATTGTCAGTGGTATGCACACCCGCTTAGCCGCAGGTTATTTTACCCTGCGGGCACGACGCCGACACCCGATCAACCCAATCGCCATCAGCACCATCCCGGCTGTACCCGGCTCAGGAACGACTGAGATGACGCCTGTGGTCAGGAGGGACGTCGTGTCGAACGACAGCCCGCTTCCCAGTCCTGGTAAGCGTACCGCGTCGAATGTGCCCACGAGGGTATCCCAATCGAGCAGGTCGAAGGTGTTGCCCAGCGTGGGTGCAAAGCCGTCGATGAGGCGGACGTCAAGTGTGCCGTGGGCTGTCAGTTCGCCCAGGACGACCAGCTTGTCGTAGTCGATGCCGACCGTGGTGCCGCCCAATTCGAGGATCAATGTGTTCGCGGTGCCGAGTGTGACGTCGCTGCTGACGACCAGTTCGGCAGGGCTGTCGCCTGGGCTAAACCCGCCGTTGAAGATGACGAGGCTGTTGGTGCTGCTTGTGAAAGCGGCGGCGCCGTTGACGAAGCCATTAAATGTAACGGTGCCTGCCACGTTGAGCGTGGAGCCTGTGGGTGACTTCACGTCGCCGTTGACGACGGTGTCGGTGAGGTTGAGCGTGCCGAGGTTGACCAGGCCGATGTCGTCTGCGGTGCCGTTGCCTGCGACGTTTAGGGTTGCGTCTACTGCTGTGAGTGTGGCGCCCGCTTCGTTGGTGAGCCCCCACTGATTGAGCGTGGCAAACCGGAAGTCGGCAATGGCAATGTCGTCAACGCCAGTGTCCTCGTCGAACTGGACGCGGGTGATCGGCTGATCGGAGATGATGCCCAGGAATGCGCCGGTGTTGTTGGCTGTGGGTATTGCGGTGCCGGTGCCCAGGAAAATCTCGGCGCCGGTGCTGTCGCGGCCAAAGACGCTGATGCTCTCGCCGACGGCGGTGTCGTTGTCTCGCAGGATGACACCGAAGGCGAACAGGTCCGGGCCGCTCTGGAGCGTCAGGTCCCAATCGTCATCCGTAAAGTCGTTGATATCTCCCACCGACAATGCGTTGTTGAAACCGATCTGAGCGGCGGTGGGCGGGACACCCACTACAATCGACTCGCCGTCGTTGAACACGAACGACGAACCCGCCTGAAGCGTGCTGACCCCGAAGCTGCGTGTTAAACCCGTGTTCGCCGCGTCAAACGTCAGTGTTTGGCTCACGGGGACGTCGACGCTTGAGACGGTGAGCCCAGAGGGGGCTTCGTTGGCCATAGCGACGTTGGCTGCGGTGGTGGTGAGTGTTTCGATCCCCGCTACGAGCCCTTCCCACTCAAGCCGGTCGGTGAGAAATGCCGGCCCCGCACCCACGCTGAGGGTCCCGTCGACGACGCTGATCTGTGAGCCGGTGTTGTTTGTGAGCGATTGGCCCACCGTAAAGCTGGCGTCGGTGACGTTGATCTTGCCGCTGGCTGCGTTGGAGAACGATCCGGCAATCGTGACGGTGCTGTCGGTGGCGGTGATTTTGCCGCCGGAATTGGTGGCGGATTGATTGACCGTAACGCTCCCGCCGTTGGCACGCAGCACGCCGTTGGTACCGAGCTGCAGGGTGTCACTGGTTAAGTTCGCGTCGGTGACGGCTAGCGTGCCGTTGAGTACTTCGACCTGTGAAATGGTGGCGGACTGCGTGGGCAACACGTCGAAGCGTGCGCTCGTCCCGTTG
>JAJRXX010000059.1 GCA_024276075.1 Planctomycetota bacterium | reverse complement strand
GGGTCTGACCCTCGACCCAGACGAAGCCGTTGGTCGGCAGGCTACGGAACAGTTCCTCGGAGACGTTCCACATGCGCCCCGGTGTTTGGCCCGAGCGGTCCCTGATTAAACATTTGAGGTAATGCTTGCCGTTCTTGGTCTGCGCCAATTGGCAATTATGGATCGCGAAAACCCCGTCGACATACCGGTTCGCCTGCATGTCACGTATTAAGATGCGGTCTGTCACGGGTCACTCTTTTTCTATTGTGTGTGGTGTGGCGCCTGCGGGATTGATGTGTCATGCCGGGCGCGGGTCGTGGATTAATCCGGTATCTGGTCGGCGAATTTCTGCCTAAACTCGTCTAGGCTGTTGATCCCCTGGGGTAGCTTCGCCTCGTCGACGAGCAGGATCGGGATGCCCTCCCTGATCGGGTAGCGTAGGCCGCCAACTGAGCCGACCAGTTCATCGCCCTGCTGCTTAAGCTCGGAGCGTGTCAGTGGGCAGACCAATATCTTGAGCATCTCGGGATCGATCTGATTCTGCTGTGGTTTTGTGGTGATTACGGGTTGATTCATGGCTGGGCCCATCCTTGTTGTGTTTGAACAGCCGTCTAATTTTTGTGTCTACACGGACGCGTCTACTCTCTCGATGTCAGCCCCCAGTTGTGCGAGGGCAACCTCCATCCTCTCATAACCCCGGTCTAAATGATAGACACGATTAATGGTCGTGACCCCGTCCGCCGCCAATCCCGCCAATACCAGCCCCGCCGACGCTCGCAAATCACTGGCCATCACCGGCGCGCCGATGAGCTTCCGCACACCGCTCACGAGCACCGATGAGCCGTTGCGCACCATGCTCGCACCCATGCGCGACAGTTCCGGGACGTGCAGGAACCGATCGGGAAATATTTTTTCGGTAATAATCGAGTTCCCGTCGGCCAGGCACAACAGAGCCATGATCTGAGCCTGCAAATCCGTAGGAAACCCGGGGTGAGGCTGCGTCACGACCTGGACCGGGTCGAGCCTGCGGTGGCTGCCCACCCGCACCGTCTGACGCATCGGGTCGCCGTTCTGATCGCCAGCGTCGCCGTCAACCGGGTCAACCTCCACGCCCACGTCAGCGAGACGATCAAGCACCGCGGTCAAGGCATCGGTCGGGCAATTCTCGATCATCACCTCACCGTTCGTAATCGCAGCCGCCATGATGTACGTCCCCGCCTCGATACGGTCGGGCATTAGCCTGTGCTGGGTCCCGCCCAGCTCGTCGACGCCTTCGACCACCACCCGTGGCGTACCCGCGCCGTTGATCCGCGCGCCCATAGCATTTAACATCTGCGCCAAATCAACCACTTCCGGCTCGCACGCCGCCGCCTCGATCACCGTCGTGCCACGCGCCAAGGTCGCGGCGCTCATGACGTTGGCTGTGCCCAACACGGTCGACCCGTACGCGCCGCCCAGAAATACCCTCGCTCCAAGCAGCCGCCCCCCATCGGGCACTTCGGCCACGATGTAACCCTGGTCCAGATTGATCTTCGCACCCAGCGACCTGAGCCCGCGCAAGTGCAAGTCCACCGGACGGTCGCCGATATTGCAGCCGCCTGGCATCGACACCCGCGCCGCGCCGCGCTTAGCCAACAACGGACCCAACACGCTCACACTAGCTCGCATGGTCCGCACGATGTCGTAGTGCGCCAAGCTCTGCGAGCGGTCCGTGACCTTTAACTGCACACGCCCGGAATCAGCCTCCACCTCACAGCCCAGCGTGCCCAGCAGGTTGGCCATGTTCCGCGTGTCACGCAGGTTGGGCACGTCCAGCAACACGATCGGCTCATCCGTCAGCAGCGCAGCCGTCATCAGCGCCAAGCACGAGTTCTTCGAGCCGTTGACCCTGACCCGGCCACGTAGCCGCTTTCCGCCTTTAATGACAAACGCATCCATAATCTTCGTTTTCCCAGATCGTGACTTCCCCGGCAAGTCTTTGCATTACCGCGTCGGGCCATATACGCCTATGCGCGGCAGTTGGGTGGCACAGCTTGCTCGCAAGCTGTGGTGTGCCGGTCGTGGCGCACTGGTAGCAAGCAACCAGGCCACCCTGTCGAACCACACACACCCACGCAGCAGCCACGACCGCCGAGACAAATCGATCTGCTTACCTTAAGCTCTAGCCCGCTAATTCACGAAGACTATTGCCTATGAAACTCGAACCGCTGATCCGCGACATCCCTGACTGGCCCAAGCAGGGCATCGCGTTTAAGGATATCACCCCTTTGCTGAGAAACCCCGCGGGCTTGGCGATGGCTGTCGAACGGATGGCAAACCCGTTTCGTGGCAAGGGTATCGAACTGGTCGCCGGCGCTGAGAGCCGTGGTTTTATCTTCGGCACCGCCATTGCTCAATCGCTCTCGGCGGGATTCATACCCATCCGCAAGCCCAACAAGCTCCCGCACCGCACCCACGCGATCAAATACGGCCTGGAGTATGGCACCGACACGCTAGAGGTGCACACCGACGCGGTCAATGCCGGGCAACGCGTCCTGATGGTCGACGATCTGCTGGCGACCGGAGGCACCATGCGTGCCTGCTGTGACTTGGTCGAAAAGCTCGGCGGCAATATTGCAGGGATTTCTGTATTGATCGAGTTGACCGATCTGAATGGATCCCAAAAACTAGCGCCCTACGACAATATCCAGGCTGTAATCCGATACTGACCCCGGCCCCGCCGGGACACTTCCACGGCGATGTCTATGACAGACCCCAGCACCCACGCCGACGACAGTCCTTACTACTGGCACCGCACTCAACGGCCACTGCAGGCGCTGTTCTTTCTCCTGCCTATGATCCTGCTGTACGAACTGGGCACGCTGATCTACGCCACCGACCATGTCCAAGGCGTCACGCGTTACATCTACGCAAGATCGCTGCTTCGAGACTTTTTTCAATGGCTGGGCGTCACGGGCTATTACCTACCGGGGTTGATCGTCGTGGCGGTGCTCGGTGGCTTGCACCTGGTCGAACGCGATCCCTGGCGTATCGAACCACGCTTATATGTAATGATGTGGCTCGAGTCGGCGGTCCTGGCGCTGCCCCTTTTTGTCCTGGCGTTGCTGCTCTTCCGCCAACCCGCGCTGCGCCTGATGGCACAGTCATGGATCGACGCCCTAACGGGTACGCAATTTATCTCTGCGTCGAACGCCGCCGCAGCCACACAGGACGGTTGGCAGGCCAGGCTGGTATTCAGCATCGGCGCGGGTATCTACGAGGAACTGCTGTTCCGGCTCATTGCGATCGCGCTGCTGCACATGATCTTCGTGGACGTGTTAGCACTACCTAAAAATGTCGGAGCAACGGCGGCTGTGGTGGTCTCGGCGCTGGCGTTTGCGCTTTACCATTTTTCTGAGAATAACCCGTTCACCTGGGCCAAATGCGCTTTTTACACTGGTGCGGGGGTCTATTTTGCCGTTGTGTACGTGTTGCGCGGGTTCGGCATCGTAGCGGGCACGCACGCCATGTACGACGTTATCGTCGTGCTGCTCCAAACCCTCCAGCCCCCCGGTGAATAGCCCCTGGCAGGCCCCGCATTGCCACCCTTTGCGGCACGCATCAATTCGACTAGGATTGATCTTATTAATACTCACAATGTGGCTTTGTAAAGGACCGAATCGATGACCCAAAGCAAATCGACGAACATCACTTGGCACGAGGGGACCGTCTCCAGCGACGAGCGGCACAAAAACCTGAACCAAAAAGGCGTTACCCTCTGGATGACAGGCCTGTCTGGCAGTGGCAAGAGCACCGTAGCCGTCGCGCTCGAGCAGGTGCTCCTGCAGCGAGGCAAGCACGCATACCGGCTCGACGGCGACAACATCCGCCACGGCTTGAACAAGAACCTCGGATTCAGTCCTGAAGACCGCGCTGAGAATATCCGCCGTATCGGTGAGGTCTCCAAGCTATTCGCCGACGCGGGGATTATCACCATCGCCAGCTTCATCAGCCCCTACGCTAGCGACCGCGACACAGTGCGCAAGCTCCACAGCGACGCGACGATCCCCTACCTGGAGATTTTTGTCGATTGCTCGCTCGAAGAAGCTGAGAAACGTGACCCCAAGGGCCTGTACAAAAAGGCGCGCGCAGGCGAGATTAAGGGATTCACCGGTATCGACGCCCCCTACGAAGCCCCGCAAAAACCAGAGCTACACCTTCGCACCGATCAGTTCTCCATCGCCGAGTCGGTCCAAGCGATACTGGACCTACTCGATACCCACAGCCTGCTGTCCGCCTAACCACGGCAAGCGGATCAGAGCGGTTTGGATTTGTTTGCGATAGGTACTTCGTAACGAGCCACAACCGTCAAGACATGATGCACGTATCACACGGAAATCGCTGTCACGATACGGGGGTGGCACTGGTTGCTTGCAACCAGTGAGTCACGACCCGCCCAACCACAGCTTGCAAGCAAGCTGTGCCACCCAGCCCGCGGGCGGATGGTCGTGACTGAACGTACCTAGGTGTTCGACCATGTACTGCGACCTGCACGTACACTCCACCGCCTCGGACGGGACGGTCGCGCCGCAAGCGTTAGCGGGATTGGCCAAACAAGTGGGCCTGGGCGCGCTCGCTCTGACCGATCACGACACCACGGACGGCTTGCTTAGCTGCGAAGCCGCCTGCCGAGAACTGGGCATCGCGTTTGTCCCGGGCATCGAGGTCTCAGCCGGGCCCGATACCTTACTGCCCCACTGCCCCGAAATGGCGATACCCCCCCGCTGCACGCTGCATGTCCTGGGATTATTTGTGCGCCCCGACGCCACAAGCCTCAAACACATCGAAACACAGATGATCGAGACACGCCGACAGCGGAACCTGCGCGTCATCGAAAAGCTCAATACATTGGGCTTGGAAATTAATTACGACGACGTCGCGCAGTTCGCGCAGAGCCGGGGCAGCGTCATCATCACTCGGCCACACTTGGCTGGGCTCCTGGTCGCCAAGGGCTACGCCGACTCTGCGGGCGACGCATTCGGCCGGTACATCGGACGTGGCGGTCCCGCCTACGTACCTCGGCAACTCCTATCCATAGATGACGTCCTGGGCGTGATCCATCAGGCCCGCGGATTGGCCATACTCGCCCACCCCGTCCAGTTGCGGTGCCCTGACCCCGCCACGCTCAAGGCTTTTATCAACTGCCTAAAGTCACTGGGTCTTGATGGCATCGAGACCCGTCACAGCGACCACACACCGCAACAAACCCAACAGCTCGAACGAATAGCCCAGGAACTAAACCTGCTCACGTCGGGAGGCAGCGACTTTCACAGCCCCCAGGGACGAACTGAGCTAGGCAGCCAAAACGTGCCCCTGGAAATCTACGAACAGCTACGCCTCGCTTCACAAGAACGGTAAGACTAGAGACACTTCTTCCCCCCCTCCCTTTCAGGGAGGGGCAGGGGGAGGGTTGTGCGTCCGTGATTTACGAGTCTTTCACCCCTCACCCAACCTCTACCCTCAAGGGGAGAGGGGCTTTAAAATAGCTTCCCGCGTTTATCGGCGACAACCCTACACGCCAAGCCGCATCGCTCTGCTTAGAACAGCGTGTAGATAAACGGTGCCGCAGCCGTCCCGCCCAGCACCACCAACACACCCACCAGCAACATGACAACGATGATCGGCGTGAGCCACCACTTCTTGTTGTGCTTGAGGAAGTCCCAGAACTCCGCCAGCAACCCGGTTCGGGCGCTCTGCGATTCTGCCTGAAATGCTTGTGATCGATCCGAAGATTCCTGGGGTTCTGACATAAACCCGTCCCTTTCCAGCAATGATGCCCTGCGTGCAGAATTGTAGCCTAAAACTGCCTATAGTAGCGTTTCACGTCGTTCACCTGTTTACGAGGCGACCAATACGACGCGGCGTTCGGCTCGAATCGACGCTGCATCGGATCGCGACCCAACAACCGCATCACCACGCCGATCGGTGTGATCACCAGGTAAAATATTATTGCAAGTATCAGATGTGAAATGGTCCAGCCGATCGGCTCGCCTGCGGACATCCACCCGATAAATACAGTCCTGGCAAACGCCGGCCACGCCCACACGACCGTGCTCAGCACCACCCCCATGCCCCAGATGACGCCCGCCACCTTCAACGGCGGGACCCCATCACGTACCGCGGTGCCGATGAGCCCGAAGATCACGGGCAGGAGAAATCCCAACGCCTGGCGGGATCGTGGCGACGAGGTGTTCAGGAATAGGCTCACCACCACAGCTGTGCCCAGTATCCACGCCGCGTCGATCAGACCGTGCGGTTTCCAAATCGCCATAACGCCCAACGCCCCGGCAAACGCCAACAGCATCCAGCCAAATTGACTCAGTTGCCGACGGGTCGGGTCCAGGTTGATCTCGATGAGGGACATAACAACGTTACCTTTAATCCAGCTCGAACTGGGCAATATAGTCGTCGATTTCGTGCTGCTTGGCTTGCGGCTGCTCGTGCTTGTACAGAATAAAATCCTCGATCGCCAAAACGTCCATGTTTGTAGCCATCAAGCAGCGGTACGCGTGCTCGGGTGAACAAACGATCGGCTCGCCACGAATGTTGAAGCTGGTGTTGATGATCACCGGGCAGCCGGTCTTGTCCTTAAACCGCTTGATCAACTTGTACAGGCGTGGGTTCCGCTCGGTGTCGACCGTCTGCACGCGGGCCGAGTAGTCCACGTGCGTAACCGCAGGCACCGTGGATCGTGATACTTTCAGCAGTTCGATACCCTCAAGGCCGTTCGCTGCACTGTCCGTCGGCAGCCGTTTTTCCTGCTGAACCGGTGCTACCAGCAGCATGTACGGGCTCTCATCTTTGTCGCGTAGCTCGAACCACTCGCTTGCGTCTTCACGCAGCACGCACGGTGCAAATGGGCGGAACGATTCACGAAACTTGATCTTCAGATTCATCACCGACTGCATCTTCGACGAACGAGCGTCGCCGATGATCGATCTGGCGCCCAGCGCACGGGGGCCAAACTCCATCGGGCCCTGCATGTATCCCACGACCCTCTCCGAGGCCATCTGCTGCGCCACGACGTCCAGCAGTTCGTCTTCATTAGCGTAATGGTGGTATTTCGCACCAATGCTATCGAGGTATTCTTTGACTTGGTCGTTGCTGAAATGTGGTCCCAGCAGCGAGCCCTTCTGCAAATCGTGCACGCCATCGACGACGCGAGCGTTTTCAAGAAGCTGATACCACACAAACAGCGCCGCACCCAGCGCCCCACCCGCGTCACCCGCAGCCGGCTGGATCCAGATATTGTCAAATATCCCTTCGCTCATGATCTTCCCGTTGCCCACGCAGTTCAGCGCCACCCCGCCCGCTAGGACCAGGTTCTTCATCCCCGTTTCCTGGCGTACGTGCCGAGCGGTACGGATCATGACCTCCTCTGTCACCGCCTGGATCGACGCGGCAATGTCCATCTCACGCTGTGTAATCCTCGACTCTGCCCTGCGCGCGGGGCCTGCGAATAGCTGCTCCATCTTGGGCCCCGTCATGGTCAGCCCTTGACAGTAGTTGAAGTACGACATGTCCATCCGGAACGAGCCGTCCTGCTTCAGGTCCATCAGGTTGTCGATGATGAGGTCTTTGTATTTGGGCTTGCCGTACGGCGCCAGGCCCATCAACTTGTACTCGCCGGAGTTGACTTTAAAACCGGTGAAGTAGGTAAACGCCGAGTACAGTAGCCCCAGGGAATGGGGAAAGCGTAGCTCGTGTGTCAACTCGATTTTATTGCCCCGCCCGGTGCCATAGGTCGCGGTGGACCACTCCCCGACGCCGTCGAGCGTCAGGATCGCTGCTTCGTTAAATGGCGACGGAAAAAACGCGCTGGCAGCATGCGATTCGTGGTGGTCGGTGAAGACGTACCGGCCCTTGTACCGGTAGCCCAACCCACGGTCCATCTCGCGTGGCAGATAGAGTTTTTGTCGTAGCCACAACGGCATGCCCGCGACAAACGACTTGAACCCTTCCGGAGCGTAAGCCAAATACGTTTCCAGCAGGCGCTCGAACTTGACCAACGGTTTGTCGTAAAACGTCACGTAGTCGATCTGCTGGGGCCCGATCCCGCCTTGGCCCAGGCAAAAGTCGATCGCATTCTGCGGGAAGCGATAATCGTGCTTCTTCCGCGAGAAGCGCTCCTCCTGCGCAGCGGCAATGATCTCACCGTCGCGCACCAGGCACGCGGCACTGTCATGATAAAACGCTGATATACCTAAAATGTTCACCATCGATAACCTATCCCGACCTCATCATCCTCACACAGCCTGCTGCAAACAAATCTCAACTGTACACGCCACAATCATTCGTTCCCCCTGTTTATCGTAATCTCCTCTCCCTAAACAACTATTATTTTCGTCGCGATTCTAGCCTGCTTTTGTCACCCTATAAAATTGACGATGTGTCCTCTGTTATTTTTCACTAACTCGAAACGTCTTTTTTGATAAATCTCAATCTAATCCCAGCTCAGACAAATCATCTAAACACGATTGAAGAGGACATTAGATCGGGTGAACCCATTGAATTTATATTAAGAAAGGCACCTAAATGGAGAGTAATACGCATTGCGTATAGTTCTAGCGCGTTGTAAAGGATGTAAGTTATTGTCTGCTTTGCCTTCGCGTTCTCAGATGCCGCGCAAGTATTAATCTTGATTGGTATAATTGTCCGCTTAGCCACGTGCCAAAGGCATACTAACCAACCTAAGGGTTACAAAATGCGTTGCTCTGCTAGATGATTTATAGCCGATACCCTACTAAACCCAAGCAGACGCCGACCTCCGACCACCACCATGGCCCCGTAACGTCTTCTAACAGGAACGTGAGTTAGATTCAGCGCGTGTCGCCGCACCCTTTTGTCCTACTCACTGCTGGATTTCCCAGCGTTGGTGAGTGGACGGCGCCACACTGCGATTATTGACTTGCCTAATCGCCAGCCTGTCAACGGATCAATCAATCGCGAACAAGGGACAAAGAGCCGATCCCAGAGCTTGACCTGTTTTACGGTAGGTTGGGCACTTCGAAGAAGTAATCGGTTCCCCAACGAAAGCAACATCCCCACCGCATCCATGTACCATATTCTTTCAACCTCTAATCCTGGAGGGGTAATTTCTTCCATCATAGCTCGCTTGTAACGGCGGTAGTGCCCGATTGCGCGGTCGAATTCCGTATACAGATATTGGTGTGCCGGAGACAACACGATTAGCGCCCCACCCTCACGCAAATATCGCGTTGCCGATATTAATTCCGCCTTGTGATCTTCGATGTGCTCTAGAACATCAATATAAATAATCGCATCAAACTGATCGGTTTGCTCAAGCGAATCCAGATCGCCGCACACCACCCTTGGCGAAACAGAAAGTCCCAGTTCGCCCACCCGCTGACGCAGGCGATCCGCAAGCCCCGCATCCGGCTCCAGACAGAGCCAGTCTTTGTGGCCTTCCTCGCACAACACAGCCGTCGTGCCCCCAATACCGGCTCCTACCTCGAGAACCGTTCCGCGTAGCAGGGGCCGCAGGACCGACCGAAAATAAGATTTCCAATTGACTGCATGGGCAAAGACGTCTAATTCTTCGCCGACATAATGATAATTATCTGACTCGTTAGCCATCGTTACATTACGTCCATAATAATTCCCTAAAACCTATTTAACGTGATTGCTTTTATCGGCTGGTTTCGACCCTGAAAACATACGTGCCCCGTCAACCCGTCCGAAGTGATTAAATGGGTCCGAGAAGACATCTGAGCTAGCAGCAATGGGGCATCCGCTCTCGGCGATACAACTCTAGAATCTCTAAACGCCACCTCGTCTCAACTACACCGCTTACCGCCCTCGCATTCCACGATTGGATAGGTTGAAAAAATACTGTAATCAACTAACTTATCGGCACTTGGAAATCCATATGAGTCCATCAACGAATATCAAATTTACCGGCAGCGACGCGCTGATCGTTGCGTTCCTAAGCTGTCTCTGGCTGGGGATGATCTACCTGATCAACCCGGTGGGCGACTTCCCAATCGACGACGATTGGGGCTACGGGCTGCCAGCGATGGCGATGGCAAACGACGGTGGCCTGCTATTCACCGATCGGCAGGCGGTGCCCTTATTCACCCACGTCCTGTGGGGTAGCGCGTTCTGCTGGCTGTTCGGCTCCTCTTTCACTGTATTACGCTTTTCCTCCCTGACAGCCGGATGGATTGGCTTGATCGCCGTCTACTGGTTGCTTCGACGGTTTACAGGCAAACGAAGCCTTGCCTTGATTGGCACCCTGGCACTTGTGGCCAACCCTGTTTTTGTAAATCTCTCTTTCACCTATATGACCGATGTGCCCTTCTTGACACTGTGCGTGGTTAGCATCCTCTTATTAATCACCGGCCTGGACAAGGACAAACATTGGTACTGTGCCATTGGGCTAAGCTTGGCTTGCTTCGCGACGTTGACGCGCCAGCTCGGCTTAGCCATACCTCTTTCGTTTTGTATCGCTTGGCTTATCAAAAACGGCTACCGTCACCGTTGGTGGCTCGAAGCCGTCCTGCCGACACTGTTAATCGGTATAAGTTTGGTCGCTTACACCAAGCTGGTCGAATCCACGATCGGCTTGCCCGCGGTATACCACACCAAAGGCGCGTCGATGTTTAACCTGCTGGGGCACGTGGCTCAGTTGCGGCTGGGCGCGTTGACTTATCCCGCGAAACGTAGCTTTATCACGTTCATGTACCTTGGGTTATTTACCCTTCCTTTGTCTGTCTTACTTGTACCTAGACTGTGGCAGACGATGACACCCCTAGCACGCCGGCGTATCGGCATAGGTAGCGCAATCTTTGTGGTTGGTGCCACGACCGCGTGCGTCGCGACGGGCCTGACCATGCCGATGATAGGCAACAACCTCGTTGACTTCGGCCTAGGTTTGCGGTCACTCGCTGGAGAAGCACCCAAAGCCCCGGCCCAGGTTTGGATCGCGGTCACACTGGTTTCAGCGATCGGGTGTGTTCTGTTTGTTGGGCTGCTGATAGCATCCGCCTGGAGCGCCCTGCTTGGCCACACGCATCACGCGGGGCTGCACGCTTGGCATTTTGTGATGCTGGTGCTGTTTTGTGTCATGGCAATCGGTCCGCCTTCGTGGATGTACACGGCCTTCTTCGACCGCTACCTGCTGCTGCTTTTGCCGTTCTGTCTCGCGTTGCTGCTGGGTGCCTCAAACAACCAACACGCGCCGCCGCCCAAGTGGGCAATGGGCCTATCCGTGGTCTTGCTAGCTGCCTGCTTTTGGTTCAGCATCGGCGCTACGCACGACTACCTGAACTGGAACCGCATGCGATGGCAAAGCGGGCGTTATTTAATTGAGGAAGTAGGGCTGCCCGTGGAAGACGTCAACGGGGGCTTTGAGTTCAATCAGTACTTCCCGAACAAAGCCAACCTCAGGCCAGGCGGTGTCGACGGCGTGGTGCGCAAGCCGGATAGCCCTTACGTTATTGCTTTCGAGCCGTTGCAAGGTCACGACGTCATCGAGCGTCTGGACTGCGACCCCTGGCTGCCGTGGTCAGTCCGTTACGTCTGGGTCCTGCGTAGCACCGCCGCCTCCATGCCGACCCACAATCTCTCGCCGGCTCGACCCAGCAGCCACCACACGCCCCCCGCGTATCCACAAGCTACGCAGCAAGTCTCTTTGTCAATCGCCGGTCAGACAAGGTAGACTTTCGCTAGCTACAAATATGCCTGACCCCACCCTCGACATCATCGTTCCCATCTACAACGAACAGGAATTGCTAGAGGAACTCTGCACGCGCCTAAAAAATGTCTGCAACGAGCTTGCGCCGCTGCGGTGCCGCGTCATCTTCGTCAACGACGGTAGCGCCGACCAATCCTGGCCCATGCTCGTCAAGCAGCAAGAGCGTGAACCGCGGTTCGCCCTGATCAACCTCTCGCGTAACTTCGGCCATCAACCAGCCCTCACCGCCGGCATGGCGTACAGCGACGCCGACGCATCCGTGATCATGGACGGCGACCTTCAGGACCCCCCGGAGTTGATCCCCAAACTGGTACAAACATGGCGAGACGGAGCACAAGTCGTCCTGGCCAGCCGCAGCAGCCGCACCGAAACCGGGCTGCGACGCATCGGATTCGATCTGTTCCACCGCTTCTTCAGCCAGATAAGTGACTTTGATATCCCCGCCAACAACGGCACCTTCTCCCTGCTCGACCGCAGAGCCATGCTGCACCTCAAGTCTCTGCCCGAACGGCATCGATTCCTGCCCGGCCTACGCGCGTGGATCGGCTTTGAGCAACGCGAGGTGCTCTACGACCGAGACGACCGTGCCGCGGGCCAGCCCAAACAGACGTTTAAACGCCTGGTCACGTACGCCATGGACGGGGTGTTTAGCTTCTCGGAAAAGCCGCTGCGCATGATGACCTGGGCGGGCCTGACCATCAGCTTGGTGGGGTTTCTCATCGCAACGGTTTTCGTCATCAAGAGGCTCACCGGTGTCGAGGTGGCGGCCACCGGCTTTACCACGCTTGTGACGCTGACCCTGTTCCTGGGCGGTATCCAGCTCACCGCTCTAGGCCTGCTAGGTGAATACCTCGGACGCACCTACGACGAGGTCAAGCGACGACCTTTGTTCATTGTCCGCGAAACGTTCGGGATCCAGATCCGTGACCCGCAATGTTCGAGTACTCACCACACAAACAGCAACGACCAATCCCTTTAGAGCACTTGGCGTAATTAATCTCCATTGGCCGGGTGGCACGGCTTACTTGCAAGCCGTGAGACACAGATACGTGACGCACCAGCGACCCACCGGGATGGCGAATATTTGTGCCATCTGCTCTAATTAAAAGTGCTTCGCTCCAAGCGTGACCGGGCAACCCTCTCAACACGCAGCACGATCCTCGTAATACCAATCACCATGTGTATTATCTTGCTGTCCTTGTACGCCCGATCAAATGTCACCAATACGTATGGATATACGACACGGTCAATACATACGCGGATGCGTATAATTTGTTAAACTCTCATCACGATTGACGATCTATCTATCAGCAGAATATCTAGCTGCGAGGATACGCATGATCCGGGAACTAGCTGACGGGAATATCTGGCTGCTTATCGGGCTCAAAACAGCGATCGTCGGCTCGGTCTTCCTGCCGGCGATCAGCCTCATCGCAATGTTCAGCATCTGGTGGGAGCGCAAGGTCGCGGGGCATATCCAATCGCGACTGGGACCCATGCACACCGGCGGCTGGCACGGCTGGTCGCAATCGCTCGCCGACGGGCTCAAACTGATCCTTAAAGAAGACCTCATCCCCGCCGGTGCTGACAGCTTCCTGTTCCGCTTGGCGCCGTACCTCGCGTTCGGCCCGGTCTTTGCCGCGTTTGTGGCGCTGCCGTTCGGCCCGCAATTTACCTTCGAGGCCGGACTAAACGTGGGCGTGCTCTACCTCTTGGCGATCCTGAGCGTCGAGGTAATGGGCGTGATCCTCGCGGGGTGGGCGTCGAACAGCAAGTGGTCCGTCTACGGCGCCATGCGTATGGCTTGTCAATTAGTCAGCTACGAAATCCCGCTGGGCATGTCGATCCTCTGCGGCGTGCTCGCGGCTGGTACGCTGCACCTGGTCGAGCTGAGCTATCTCCAGGGTGCGGGGATCTGGGACTGGTTCGTCTTTAATAATCCATTCGTCTTCGCCGCGTTCTTCCTCTACTACGTCTCGAGCCTAGCGGAGAACAAACGCGCGCCATTTGACCTGCCCGAATCCGAGAGCGAATTGGTCGCTGGCTTCCACACCGAGTACAGCGGCCTGCGGTTCAGCTTCTTCTTTTTCGCCGAGTACGCAGGCATGTTCGTCGTCGGCGGGATCCAGACCGCGTTGTTCCTGGGTGGCTGGAACAGCCCATTGGGAGCGATCGACCCGATCTACACTGCTTTGGCGTACGATCCGGTGATGGCGGGACAGGCCTACTTCGACGGCAGCCTCACCGGCGGATGGAGCCAAACAGCGCAAGCAATGGGCCTCTCGGCTGCTGGCCTCATCATCCTGAACCTCTACGCCACCCTCTGGTTCGTGATTAAGGTGATGACCCTTGTCTTTATTCAAATGTGGCTGCGGTGGACACTGCCACGCATACGCATCGATCAAGTGTTGTACGCCTGCGTCAAAGTGCTGCTGCCTCTGAGCATCGTAACACTGGCGGGTACCGCGGTGTGGATTTGGGCTGTGCCGCAGCCGGCTGCCGGCATCGGTGCCGACGGGCAGTCAATGATGCGGCTGGGCCACCTCACCAGCACCGAACCGGGGCTTCAGCTAGTCACGCAGATCGTGCTGACGATCCTGGGCGTGGGTATCGTGGCGTCGGCGATCGGGGTGGTGTTCTGGGCGTTTGTCACTCGTGACCAGCACCCCCGCAAGACCTTCTTCCCAGACGTGATGCCCGTGGGCAGCGAAGTGGCGTACACAACCCTGCCTGTAACGAACGCCGAACCGGAAGCCCCCCCCGCGGGATAAATCCGCTACGGTTTTTGTACCGCACACACGCCGCTCTCGCCGCCAAGCCTCCTGTTGCACCACGGCACGCACATCACTTTCGGACCCCGCGCATGAGCCTGTTGTGGCCGATCATCCGTCAAGCGATCCGCTCACCGGGCCGAACCGCGGCCATCGACGACCGCCGAAGCTACAGCTACGGCCAACTGCTGGGCGGTGCCGCGTTCTTAGCTGAACAGATCGATCAAGCCACAGCCACACGCCACGTTGGGATACTCCTGCCCACCAGCGGTGCGTTTTCCATGTCACTCCTGGGCACATGGTTAGCAAGGCGTGTCGCGGTCCCGCTGAACTACCTGCTCGCACCCGAAGAGTTGAACTATGTCATCCAAAACAGTGACATCGACACGATCATCACAGCCGACGTGATGATCGACCACCTAGCCAAAGCAGCCGGTGACAACCACCCCACCGGACCGATACCCGCACACGTCAAGCTGCTGCGGATCGACCAGACCGACTTCACCGGCGGCCCCCCGCTGCGGTGGCCTCCCCTGTACCACCGAGACGATCTGGCGGTGATCCTCTACACGTCCGGCACGAGCGGCAGGCCCAAGGGTGTCATGCTCACCCACGGCAACTTTCACAGCGACGTCGACGCCGCCGTCCGCCACGCGCAGCTGACCGGTGCCGACACGTTTCTGGGCGTGCTGCCTCAATTTCACAGCTTCGGCCTGACCGCGCTGACCCTGCTGCCATTGGCGATCGGTGCCAAGACGATTTACTCTGCCCGCTTCGTCCCCAAAAAAATACTCAGCCTCATCCGCAAACATCAGCCCGACATCTTTGTGGCGATTCCCTCCATGTACGGCGCGCTGCTGAGCCTTAAAAACGCCCAACCCGACGATCTGCGTTCGATCCGAGTACCCGTTTCCGGAGGCGAACCCTTGCCGCAAGCTATTTTCAACCAATACCTCGACCGCTTCGGCCTGCAATTGCTCGAAGGCTACGGGCTCACCGAGACCGCGCCGATCACCCACTGGTCCACGCCACACCACAACAAACGCCACTCCGTCGGTACAGCCATACCCTGCGTGACGGTGTCAATCGTCAGTGACGACGACCAACCCCTGCCACCGGACCATGAAGGGGAAATCCTCATCGCCGGGCCCAACGTCATGAGCGGCTACTACAAGCTGCCCCAACAATCGCGGGACGCGTTCACGCAATTAGCTCTGGACCCGCGCCACGCACAAGGCTCTCGCGGTCAAACCCGCCGATTTTTCCGTACCGGTGACATCGGCCGCGTGGACAAAGACGGGTTCCTGTTCATTACGGGCCGCAAAAAAGAGATGCTCATCATCGGCGGCGAAAACGTCTTCCCGCGTGAAATCGAGGAAGTGCTCAACCAACACGAGACGGTCCGCGCGTCAGCGGTCATCGGGATGCCAGACGACCTCCGCGGCGAGGTCCCTATCGCTTTCGTTGAGATTAGTGACGACCACGCCTTCGATGAGACGTCGCTGCGCTCATGGTGCCGCAAACACCTCGCCGGGTATAAGGTCCCGCGTGAAATCCGCGCCATCGACGCCCTACCCCGCAACCCCACCGGCAAAATCCTTCGGCGTAACCTGACCAAGTCGCTTCGACCCTCCAGCACCAACGGTTAAAACAACCGTACCAAACCCATTACAAAATACCCGCCGCCGTGAAATTCGGTGCGGGCGTTGCCTGATTTGGATATTGACTTTGCTTGTATGTGAGTACGCGGTACGACACGGATGCGAAACACGATTCACCCCGTGGGGTCAACCTTGTTGGGTCTACTCGAGTTCTTTGAGCAACGCCTGATCTGTCTCACTAACCTCACGCTTGCTGGTGGCAAACTGTTTGCGTTTAAGCAGCCCAATAAACAGAGCGCACATAGCTGAAATGCTAAACAGCACCACGCTCAACTCAAACCTGGCGTCCGCAAATATCTTCGGCGTGTACTGTGTCGACAGGTACCGGCTCGCCACCGCACTAAACATGACCAGCATGACCAGCGTCAGCGCCATGCGGATCACCACCTCCGACGCCCGACCCGTCGCCCAGTGACGGATCATCTGATCTTCGCTCTCGTCGAGCAGACGCTTCACCTCCAAGAGCATCGCACGCTCTTCCTGGAGCGTGGACAGGTCTTTCCGTTGCCGATCGATGGAACCCTGTTCCTGGGTCAGCTCTTGCCGCTGCTGCTCAAACGCGGCCTGCTGCTTCACGTTTGCCTCGTGGAGCGTTTGCACCTCTGCCTGCTTGGTATCGAGTTCGTCGCTGCGCTGGTCCAATTCAGCAGCACGGTCCTCGACCTGATCACGCTGGTCGGTCAGGTCTGTCTGCACCTGCTCAAGCCGCTGCTTCTGCCCGGCGAGCTCTTCGCGTTGCTGCTGAAT
>JAJRXX010000058.1 GCA_024276075.1 Planctomycetota bacterium | reverse complement strand
AGGGGACCGACGCCTTCGACGCGATTAGCCGTGCATTCGGATACGTCCTGGGTCGTCCCTGGCAGTGGCTGACGTACAACCTCGCGGCACTGGTGTACGGCTTGATCACTCTGCTGGTCTTCGGTGCCGCTATTTTCCTGACCGTCTGCATCACCCAATGCGCCACGGGCGCGTGGGTCGTGCGTGAAGCGGCGCCGGGCCTGAGCCGATTCGACGCGATCATGCCGCCGCCCCAGTTTGGCCAAGTCGGCTACCAAGCGCAGTGGTCACAGCTAGGCTTGTGGGCCAAGACCTCAGCGGGATTCGTTTGGCTGTGGGTGCATCTGGTCTTCCTGCTGCTGCCGGCGTACGCGGTGAGCTTCTACATCAGCGCCAATACTTACATCTATCTGCTGCTGCGTCGTGCAACCGACGACACCCCCTTTGATGACGTCTTTATTGAAGAAAACGCGCCCGACGAGCCAGCCACAAGCGACGCGCCAGCCGAAGTCGACCAGACGATCAACGACATGAAAAACGCCGAAAACGCTTCGCCAGACACGCCCTCCGACGCCTGAGCACGCGATACCCGTGATGTATTGACAGCCCTGTTGACCGACCTCTACGATGGCTCTGATGGGAACACGCCTATTGCCAGTGACCCTTGCCGCACCGCTGGTCGTAGCGCTGATGCTCTGGTCGGGATGCGACCAGCAGACCCCCACCCCTCCTCAAGCCCGTACAGACAAGTCGATGCGCATCGTCAGCCTCGCGCCGGCGTTGACGCAGATGGTGGTCGACTTGGGCCGAGGCAATCTGATCGTCGGCGTCGCGCAATACGACGATGCAGCGCCTCCCGGCCTACCCGTGCTGGGTAACTACCAAGACATCAACACCGAAGCCCTGCTGTCAGTCGCGCCCACACACGTCCTGACGATGACCAGCCACGACGCTGTGCCCCAGCACCTCTCGCGGATCGCAGCGGCGGGTGGGTTTCGGCTCGTCGCCTATCCCCCACCGTTGAGCGTCTCTGACATCGTAAAAATCATCTACGACGAGCAGGAACTCATCCCAGGTCTCAACCCCACGTCCGCCCAGTGTCTAGCCGCCGTTTTGGGCACGCACGAGCGCGGCCTGGAACTGGTCAACCAAATGAGTATGCGTCTGGCCCGCCTGGCGAATCTGACCGCTGACGCGAAAGTGCGAAACGTCTTAATGGTCATCGGGGTCAACCCGCTCATGGCCAGCGGACCGGGCACCACCCTCGACCAATTGCTATCGTTCTGCGGCGCGGAAAACGCCGCCGCCAACGCCACCGTCGGAGCACCTGTTTATGACAAAGAAAAACTTCTGCGTGCCGACCCGGACGTGATCCTCATGCTCCTGCCCGGTGCAGCTCCCCTGGGCTCGCTCCAGACCGACCCTCGACTGGCGCAGTTGCGTGACGTACCAATCACCGCTGTCGAGCAAAACCGGATCGTCCTGATCAACGACCCCCTGGTGCACCTGCCCAGCAGTTCCCTGCCGCGTATCGGCGTCGCCATGGCCAAAGCCATCCACCCCGAACTCGCCGACGCCATTAATCGCGCTACATCAGCCAACCCGTCCGCGACGGCACGAAACCGATCCCCTCACACGCCACGCCCACACACCGAACCGAGGCTGCCTTGACGACCTCACCACTTAATTCCGCTACCCGCCGGCACACCGCAGCCACGCTGACCGCTCTGTCGCTCACATTGCTCGCACTGGCGGCGCTACGCTTGTGCATCGGTGAGGATTTCGGTTGGCCACCGGGCAGCCTGATCGGGGCTACGCAGCGTATGTACCTATTCGGCTGGCTCGATCACACGGGCTTTGCGTCACTAATGGACATTAGGCTCAACCGTTTGGTCCTGGCATTACTCGTCGGCGTCTCGCTATCCACCAGCGGCGTGGCACTGCAGGCGCTGCTGCGTAATCCGTTAGCCGAACCGTTCCTGCTGGGCTTATCGAGCGGCGCAGGCGTTGGCGTCACCGCGCAGATGGTCGCCAGCTATTACCTGAATCGACCGTTTGGAGCACACCACATCGGCGCGCTCGTCGGTGCCACGGTCAGCATGCTCATCGTCTACACCGCGGGCCGGCGACACGGCTTGATCGACCCGGTGGGCCTATTACTGATTGGCGTCGTGCTGAGCACCATTAACGGCGCGATCATTGTCCTGCTGAATTACATCCCCGGATCCGCTGGGCTGCGCGACGACCTGGCACGCTGGATGATGGGCTACCTCAACGAAACCGTCATGGGCTCACCGACTGTGTTGATCGTCACGCTGGCGACTGCCGCGGGGCTAGCGGTGCTGCTGTGTCACAGCCGCGCCATGGACGCCGCCAGTTTTTCCGATGAGGAGGCCCAGAGCCTGGGGGTCAACCTCCGTCGGCTACGCGCCGTGCTATTCGTCACCGCCAGCGCACTAGCTGCCGGGGCTGTGGTCCTCTCAGGCCCAATCGCGTTTGTCGGATTGATCTGCCCCCACTTGGCCCGGCTGCTGCTGGGGCCGGGCCACTCGACCCTGCTGATCGGCTCAGCGCTGATCGGTGCCATGCTCGTGCTGCTGTCCGACACCGCCACGGTATGCCTGGACTTTGGCCAGGGACGCTTGCCATTAGGTATCTTTACTGCTGTGCTCGGTGGGCCGGTGTTTGTCTGGATACTCCGCCCACACTTGGGCCGAGGTATTCAATAGTACCAATCATCGTAAGTATGTCGTATTGTCCGTGTACGTGGGAGCAAATGTCGCAAATACTGATGCACTCACGACGCGGTAAAAACATACGCGGATGCGTATAACCCGCCAATTGAAGGGACTGCGTCATCGACCATTTCGCCGATCGACTCAATACACGACTCGTGCAAACCGGCGCCCCGGTCTGCGTCGGAATCGACCCCGTCTACGAACGTCTGCCCCGGTCGCTGCGAGCTGGCGCCGATTCTGCGGATGGCCCCGATGCGCGGGACGCTGCAGACGCACTCCTGAAATTCAGCCTCGGCGTGCTCGATGCTGTCCGCGAACACGTGCCGTGCATCAAAATACAGTCCGCGTGCTTTGAGCGCTACCTTTGGCCGGGGGTCGAGGCGTACCACAAGCTCGTACACGAAGCGCGTCAGCGCGGGTTGATCGTCATCGGTGACGCAAAGCGGGGCGACATCGGCATCAGCGCCGCTCACTATGCTGCTGGGTGTCTCGCCGACCCCGCCTTTGCCGACTTGGGCACGATGCTCGGACCCGACGCCCTGACCATCAACGCCTACCTAGGCCCCGACGCGATCAAGCCGTTCATCGACCTGGCCACCGAGCAAGGCAAGGGCCTGTTCGCGCTGGTGCGGACGTCCAACCCCGGCTCCGATACCCTCCAGAGTGCCAAGCTCGATGATGGCCAAACCGTCGCCCAAGCCACCGCACGCATGCTCGCCGACCTCGGTGCCGCCCCCCGCCTCGTGGGTCGATCCGGCTACAGCCTCCTGGGCGCCGTCGTCGGTGCCACGAAGCCCGACGATATCGCCGCGTTGCGCGACGCCATGCCTCAGCAGATTTTACTGGTACCCGGCTTCGGCGCGCAAGGCGGACAAGCCCAAGACCTCAAAGCCTGTTTCAAGCCCGACCGCACCGGCGCGGTCATCACCGCCAGTCGATCCGTCATCTACGCCTACGAAAAAACAGGTGGCGACAACTGGCAGGGGGCTGTCGAATCCGCGGCAAAACAGTTCAAAGAGCAGGTCGCGTCGATGCTCAGGCCATGACCACGCTGGCTACGTGACACTGGTCGATTTTTCGTCCTGGACGATGGCATACGCCACGTGCGACACGCAACTGTTGACCCGCTTGAGGTGTGTGAGGAAATCCAGGTGGATCGCGCTGGTCTCGTGGCTCTCGGACAAACCCTCACGCAGCCTGGCGAAGTGCTTGTCACGAAGGTCGCGTTCGTGATGGTTTAGCCGCTCTTTGTTCTTGAGTAGTTGTCCGGCCAGCGCACGGTCGCGCGTGGTAAACACCGTGTCGGCGATCAGCATGTTCTCCATCACTTTGCCATAGATCTCGTCGAGTTCCTGCCACCCTTCTTCCGAAAACTCAGCACCCAGCTTGATCTTCTTGAGCACCAACTCCACCAGATTTTTGTCGACCACGTCCCCGATGTTTTCTAATTCGTTGAGGTACCGCAGTTGCGTCATCTGCTCGGTGGGGTCGTCGCTGTCGCCCTGAAAGGTCAACTGCCGCGTTAAAAACCGCTTGATCTGCGCGTCGAGCAGGTCAACGCGATCGTCCCGCTCACTCACGTTCACCGCCAACCGCTCATCACCCGTCTTGAGCGCCTTCCACAGGTCGCCCAGCATACCCCGCACAATCTCCGCCACGTGCATGATCTCGCGCATCGACTGCTCCAGTGCCACCGCGGCACTGTCGATCGGACCGGTATTGATGTACCTAGGTCCAAATTCCGACTGAGTTCGGCCGGGCGGCTGGGGCACCAACGCTACCGCAAACACGCTTATCAGCCTCACCAAGGGCAATCCCAACACCGCAACAATCACGTTAAAACCGATATGTGCGTACGCCACACGCTGGTCAAACCCGCCCGGCAGCCATTGAAGCGCCTGCACCACCCAAGGCAACGCGCCCAGCGCCATTCCCATCATCACACCTTTAGCCAACAGATTGCCCACCGCCAGCCGCCGCGATTCAAAATTACGCCAACCCACCACCAGGGTCGTAAACACAATGCCCACGTTCGTCCCCGCCACCACCGCCACAGCCAACGGCAGTTCCACCGCGCCCGCCACACCCAGGCCCAGCACCAAGCTGATCGTCGCTGTACTGGATTGCAAAGCAAACGTCGTCACCGCCGCGAGGCACGCAATCCCTATCGGGTATCGCTGGGCGATTTCCATTAGCTTCATCATGTCCGAGCTATCCGCCACGCCCGCCGCCGCTGCTTTGATCGTGCCGATGCCCAGAAAAATAAAACCAAGGCTCAATACCGCTTGGCCTATCCCGCGCGACTTGGTACCACTAGTAAACTGATACAATGCCACCCCCACCAACACGAACACCGGCGCGTACTGCTCGAGGCGCAACGAGATCAGGATCACCGGCAGCGTCAGACCAATATTCGCACCGAACATCACCGCCAACATCTGTTTGGCTGTCATGTGCCCCGCCTGCACCGTCTGGGCCGCCAGCACAGAAATCGTCGTACTCGACGGGACCGCTATCGCCGCGCCCATACCACTGAAAAACGCCTTGCCCCGGTTCTTACCCAACCCCGCTAGCCACGTACCCAGCCGCGTGCCGAACAGCCGATCCAGACCCTTGCGCAGGTACCGCACGCCGAATAGGATCAGTGCCACACCCCCGGCGATCGTCAGCAGTGTCATCACAAGCGTAGCCTCTGGTTATGAACGAAAACGCCCCGACCCACGTGCCCTACCGATTCGATCGGCTACAGCACCTCTGGGCTTCAATGCCTGAAATGCCGACGCCCCGTAAACAGCAGCGACACGCCCGCCTCATCGCACGCCCCGATCGTGTCACCGTCCCGCTTCGAGCCGCCCGGCTGCACTATCGCCTTGATACCCGCCGCGATCAGCACGTCCGGGCCGTCACGGAACGGGAAAAACGCATCCGACGCCGCCACGGCGCCCTGCGTCCTGTTTTCGCCACGCGCGTTGGACTTCGCCACAGCAATCTTGCACGACTCGACTCGGTCCATTTGGCCTGCCCCGGCACCGACCAGTACCGCGTCACGCGCAATGGCAATCGCGTTCGACTTGATGTGCTTAACCGCGCACCACGCCAAGTACAAGCTCGTCATGGTCGCCTCGTCCGGGTCAGGCCCGGCCACGTGACGCCAGGACCGCGGGGTCATATCCGCCAAGTCTCGCTGCTGCGCCAGCAATCCCCCCGTAATAGATCGTGTGTCAACTAACCTCGCGTCGCGCTGATCGGGAGCCCGCAGTTCGCCGACCGCTAACAGGCGTACGTTCTTCCACCGATCACGCAGCACCGTCAGCGCGTCCTCGTGATATTCCGGCGCGATGACCACCTCCAGAAACTTCGGACCGCCGTCGGGCCCCGGCCCCGTGACACGGTTCGCGGTGTCAAGGTCTACCGGCCGGTTCAGCGCAACGATCCCGCCGAACGCCGCCATGGGATCGCCCTCGTACGCACGTTCAAACGCTGTAGCCAGGCTATCGCCGACCGCACACCCACATGGGTTCGTGTGCTTGATCACCGCGGCAGCCGGCCTGTCGAACTCCTTGACCAACTCCAGCGCCGCAGCGGCGTCGTTGAGGTTATTAAAACTCAGTTGTTTGCCGTGCAATTGTTTCGCCGTGGCCACGCTCGCCTCGGGACAGCCCGCTTGACCGTAGAGTGCCGCGGCCTGGTGCGGGTTTTCACCGTAGCGCAGCACCGCAAGCCGATCGAGGCGTAGCATCAGCGGATCGGGGAACAGGCTCTCGCCATCGTCACCAGCACCCCCCGTCACGTGGGCACCAAGCCACGAAGCAATCGCCGCGTCGTATGCCGCGGTGCGTGCAAATGCCGCAGCAGCTAATTCCGCGCGGGTCTGGATCGTCGTAGCGCCCCCGTGCTTGTCGACCTCGTCACCGACCCACTCGTATTGACTCGGGTCCGTCACCACAGCGACAAACCGATGGTTCTTCGCGCCGCTACGGATCATGCTCGGGCCGCCGATGTCGATCTGCTCAACGGCTTCCTCTTTCGCCACGTCCTGCTGCGCTACCGTCTTCTCAAAGGGATACAGATTGACGCACACCAGATCGATCGGCTCGATCCCGTGCTCGGCCATCGCTTGGGTGTGCTCGTCTTTGTCGCGTAGTGCCAGCAGCCCGCCGTGGACCTTCGGGTGCAGCGTCTTGACCCGACCATCCATCATTTCGGGGAAATCTGTAACCCGTTCGACGGGTGTGACGTCGATACCCGCATCCGCCAGCGCGCGGGCTGTGCCTCCAGTGGAGATGATCTGCACCCCGTGCTTGGCTAGCCGACCGGCAAACTCCACCAGCCCCGTCTTATCGCTTACAGATACCAGTGCTCGCTTGATAGGGATCACATCACTCATGAATTTAAGCCCGATTGCGCCGCGGCCCATCGATTAATATGACTCACGGCAACGGGTCCAGCAGCAGCAGCCGGCCGCCGGGTGATAGTAAGATCAATTGCTTTTCCGGTCCCAGCAACACTTTTTTCACCGACGCCACGGGGACCTCCATCAGCACATTCCCCGTACCGATGTCCATGGTGAGCAGCCGCCCGTCGCCCAGCAGCAACAACGTTTCCTCGAACTGCATCACCGGGTCCGCGACAAACGGCAGCCGCCACGTCTCTTCGCCCGTCCTCGCGTCGAGTGCCACCAATCCACGCTGTCCCATCGGAAGGATTACGATATTGCCAAACACTTTCGGGCTCTGGGTCAGCGGCTGGGTCGTGTGGTATATCCACCGGTCCCTGCCCGTGGCGCCGTGCAATGCGTAAAGCGAATGGTCCTCGCCCGCCAGGAACACACCCATGTGACTGATCGCCGGCTGAGCCGAGACCTTGGCAAACGTCCGCCCCTTCCAAAGCAACCGCCCCGTCCTGGCGACAAACATCGCGTACACACCGTTTCCGTCCGCCACGAATACGTTTTCACCGAACGCCGTCGGACGCGCAAAGACCCGCTCCGTGAGTTGATACTCCCATTTTGTGTACCCCGCCCGTGCGTCGTGGGCAAACGCGCGGTGGTTCATCCCACCGAACACCGCCAGACCCTCGACCACCGCTGGCGCGTGGTGCACCAGTGTCTTGAGCTCACTGATCTCCGAGAGCTTACCCGTGTCGATCGCCAACACGTACAGCACCTGCTCGGAGTTAATCAACACGCTATCACCGGTGCGCACAGGGGTAAACAGCTCATCCGCCGGCTTGCCCACGATCTGACGCCAGAGCATTCCCCCATCGCGCATCGACACCGCGGTGACCATATTCGACGGCGACTCCACGCAGACCACGACGTCGCCAAGCACCTCGACGTGCGACAACGTCTGCCCTGCCGGCACACCCAGGTCCGTCGCCCAACGCGGCGCGTAACCCAGTTTCTTCGCCACCAACGGATCAATCAGCGACGCAGGCTCAATCGACCGCGCCTCACCGCCGCCACGGCTAAACAACTCACACCCGGGCACCGTCGCCATGCACAGCACAGCCAACGCCGCTGTGCGTCTGACCATCTCCAGTGTTTTTCGTCGTTCAAAATGCACAGACACCTCACCCGATCTGCAACGTACAGATCGCCTTGTTGGTTCCGGGATTATGCATCCCGTGAAAGACGCACGAGTATCGACCCACCCGCTGCCGCGGTCAAGCCACCGCTCCGAACACCTGCCAGACTCCTAGGGCCACAAAATTTGCCCACGCAACGATAGACGTAGCACAGTAGGTCCACGCACCACCCATACACACTTGTAAGTACGATAGGGGCAACTCCGCCCAGGGGTTAGGCGGAATTTGATACATCGCTCTCTTACGAGCAACTGGCGTCAATATTCTCCATCTTGATTGGATCGCAGATGTAACAGACATCTGTATTTCACGGCTTGCAAGCAAGCCGTGCCACCCGGCCAACGGAGATTAAGACGCCAAGAGCCTTAAAATAAACCCGATGAACCGGGCTTACGCCGCAGCTGACAGCGATTGTCGCTTGTCAGCGATCAGCTTCAGCAGCGCCTTCTGCGGGTCGGCGAATTTGCTCAAGCCTTCCGACATGAGCGTGTCCTCGAGGTGCTGGATATCGACGACACGGTCGATCTCATCGAGCACTTCCTTAGACGGCAATTCGTTGATCTGCGAGGCATATGTCTTGCCACCAGCCTGGACCTTATCATTCGTCGCGGGGGGGTTCGTCTCAATGTCACTACCAGCGAAAGCGGCTACGTACTTGTCCGCAGGGTCCTCGGGCTTCTTCGTACCGGTGCTGGCAAAGATCATCTCCTGTTGTAGCTTCAAGCCCTTGTCCGCCCAGAACGCCTTGTTGAGCGCCCAGATTCGCTTGGCGTTGACGATGCCCACCATGCCCTGGGCCGCGGTGCTCAATTGCGATGCGTGTTTATCCGTGTACACGTCGACGCGCGACACGAAGATGCTGTACACGCTCTTAAACTGATCGGTTGACGCCCTGCGCTGCGCACCTCGCCACGCGGCATCCCGCGCCAACTCGTACTGACGCTCGGTAAAGATCAGCGTGATATTGAGCGTAATGCCCGCGGCAACCAGTTCCTCGACGGCGTCCAGGCCGGCGGGCGTAGCGGGAATCTTGATCATCCGATTGGTGTGCCCGGCGCTCCACTTCTTGCCCAGCTCGATGTACTTCGCCACGCGCACGTCGTGAGCGGGTCCGTCGTTGGGGTCCTCTAGCAACGGGTCGAGTTCAAAGCTCACGTACCCGTCGTTGCCGTTCGTCTGGTCCCAAACGGGCTTGAACACCTCCTGCGCCGAACGTACGAGGTAATCGGTCAGCTCCCACGCGATGGCTTCGTCGTCGTGGCCCTTGCGGATCAATTCGGCGAGCCGATCGTCAAACCGCCCGGTCTT
>JAJRXX010000057.1 GCA_024276075.1 Planctomycetota bacterium | reverse complement strand
TGGCTGGCGCCCGAGCAGGTGCGAGTGCTGCCGATCAGCGATAAGTTCGCAGCATATGGCCAACAGGTGCTCGAAGCGCTGCAGGACCCTCAAGGCCCAGCCGGGGGGATGCGGGCCACGCTGGACCGATCCAGCGAGCGTGTCCAAGCCAAGATTAAGGTGGCTCAAGAGTTGAAGGTCCCGTACATGCTCGTGGTGGGCGGGCGGGATGAACAGGCGAAAACGGTCAGCGTGCGCGACCGGGCACGGGGTGATCTGGGTGCGATGCCGCTCAATGAGTTTGTCGATCAAGCGGCACGCGAGGCGCGGACGCGTGGGCAAGAGGTGGTCTCGGTTTAGCTGATGATGCGTTGTGTGCAGCAGCGTAAGCTGGGCAGCTTATCCGGACGCACCCCGAAATCTGATTTAGCGCTTCAGTAATTACGCCGATGACACGGATACCGTGGTTGCTGCGCACTTGCGGGGCCGAGGTATTGTTATGTCAGAAGCGAGCATTAATATTGCGGCTAGTCCCGCTCTTGTGGCACCTCAGGAGGCGCGCCAGCCGGGTGGGCACGGGTCGCCGGTCCGGGCAGAGTCTTCCGATAACGGTCCATCACGTGGGCCCGATGCGATCGTGGAACTGTCTCCGCAGGCAGCGAGGGCGGCGCAGGCGGACTCTGGCACGAACACGGGTGAAAACACGAGTGAGGAACAAGGGTCTGATAACGGTGCCGAGGCTTCTCGGGACAAAGCCACGAATGGTCAGGAACTGACCCAGGAAGATCAGGAGCAGGTTGACGAGCTCAAGGAGCGAGACCAAGAAGTGCGTCGGCACGAGCAGGCGCACAAGGGGTCGGCTGGCTCTTTGGCGCAGGGTGGTCCGACCTTTTCATTTCAGCGGGGGCCCGACGGCAAGCAATACGCGGTAGGTGGTGAGGTCCAGATCGACACCAGTCCCGTTGACGGTGATCCCGCAGCAACGATCAGAAAGATGCAAGCAGTGCGTCGTGCTGCGCTATCCCCAGCCGAGCCGTCTTCTCAAGACCGTTCCGTGGCCGCACAGGCGGCGAGGGCAGCCCAGCAGGCCCGTCAAGAACTACGGGAGCAATCGGCAGACAACGGTGAGCAGGCTGGCAGCGCACCCTCTGTGGATGGGGCCTCGGGTGCAACGGAGCAGACCTCCGACGCGAGCCAAGACGAAGCGGTCGGCTCCGAAGCGGTTGGCGCAGCAGCGCCTGGTTCATCGTCTACCGATTTCTCGGCGCAGAGCAGCCCCGGTACCAGCACATTAGAAAACCAATCCTCAGGTCGGCTGCTTGACGTCTACGTCTAATCGATTTCGACTTCTTGTGAAGGTACGCAGTAGGCGGCCGTCTGCTGTGTCTTTGAGATCATTTGTTGGGCGGGTTGAATAGCTCTTTGAAGAAGAGTTTCATGTGCTGCCAAGATCGGCGGTCTGCGTCAGGGCTGTAGCCGATCCCTTTAATGCCAAATTGGTCGGAGCCCGGGTTGGTGAAGCTGTGGACCGCGCCGCCGTATTGAATCATCTGCCAATCCAGGCCCGAGTCGCGTAGGGTTTGCGTGAATGCCGTCATGCGCTGCGAGGTGACCATCGGGTCATCAGCACCGTGACAGATCAGGAGCTTGGCCTTGACGCCTGGGATGTCTTTGGGCATCGGGTCGGCGGGCGCGCCGTGAAAGCTGACGACGCCACGGACGTTTGCGCCACTGTAGGCTAGTTGCATGACGGTGGTCCCGCCGAAGCAGTAGCCGATCGCCGCGATACGATCCGGGTCGACCAGGGCGTGGCCCGCCAGCACAGCGAGTCCCGCCTTGGCGCGCTCACGCTGTAACTGCGGGTCGCCGCCGATCTGTCCCGCGCACTGACCCGCTACGTCAGGATTGGTCGTGGTCTTGCCGTCGCCGTACATGTCCAACGCGAACGCGATATACCCTAGCTCCGCCAGCTTACGGGTCCGCATCTTGGTGTAGTCGTTTAGGCCCCACCATTCGTGGACGACCAAGACACCTGGTCGCTGTCCGTCGATCGCGTCGTCGTAGGCGAGGTAGCCTTCGAGCGCAGTATCTTCGTGGTGGTATTGGATCGTTTGGGTCTGGATCGCGGCGTCGGCTGTGGCAGCCGATAAGACGATCGAAAAAGCAAGCAAATGGTATGGCAACGCAGTGATTCGGCGCATGTCGCGTCTCCTGAGGGATCAATATGACATTGGTAGGAGAAGTCAGCATAGCTGTACAGCCAGACCTATCGCAACAAGTCAATCTAAGACTGGTCTGAGGCGATTGTCATGGACGCCGAAAAAGTGGGATTTAATTGGGTGGGGTGACTCTCAGCATCGCCGAGAGGTTATAGGGGTAGCCATTCATAATCCGGTATAAATCCGGACCAAACGGTCCCTTTGAGGTGTTGCCTTTTTGTCTGATCGCCCGAGGCGTTAGTACACGATCGCTGTGGTTTCTTCGATCGAGTCGATGACCTGTCGGACGTGGAACGGCTTCTTTAGGTAGCCGTCGAAGCCCTTCTGAATCAGTTGGTTGGCCTGGCCGTCGGTGAGCTTGCCGCTCATCGCGATCACTTTGGTCAGTTGCAGGTCTGCGTTATCGCGTACCAATTTCAGGACGCCTTCTCCGTTGATGTCGCCTAGGTGCATGTCCAGGAGCATCACGTGTGGGCGGAACTTTTCGCACTCGATCCCAGCGGCGAAACCGGCGTGAGCGGTGCGTACTTCGTAGTTTGCCTGTTCGGTCAGGACTTTTTCGAGCACGTCAACGATCTCAGACTCATCATCAACGATCAACACGCGTGTCCGGCCGCTCTGTAGGCCGTCGAGCGGGATGTTATGAGACTTCATGAACCGAATCAGTGAATTTAAAGGAATACGACGATCTTTTGACCCCGGGATCCGATAGCCACGCAGTTGACCTGAGTCAAACCATTTGCTGACGGTCCGCGGTGCCACGTTACAGATTTTAGCAACCTCTCCGGTAGTCAATATGTCTTTTTGACGCGGCATGCAGGTGCACCTTTCTCCTTGAGTTTCTCCCTGTGACCAGCCCCGGCGGGCCGGTCAGTAATATCTTGATCGGCAAACCTCCCGCTCGAATTAACCGTCAGGAAACGAAAGACCGGCCCGGAAAAACAAGGTGAAAATACCGGAACCTTGACCTCGGTCTAAGCGGGTCGTACCGACACAGGAACCGGTTTGGATTTTCGATTGAATAGGTCGTTTGACGCCCGACAGAGTTACACTCATTTGCCCCGGAATTAATCGTAATAACGAGCGGGGACATGGGCGGCGTGCCTCGCGTCGAGCGATCAACAGCGGGCTGTGTGCGGAGAGACGATCACGACACGATAACCCGTTCGGGCGTTATCGGGCAGCGTAAAAATTTTTCATTTTATTTTGATCTGGTCAGATAACTACCGTCGCGAGAGAAGGTCGGCTAAGGGATGTTCCTGGTTTTTTTAATCTTCCCATGGCTTGCCGAAACGCAGTGGTTTTTTGAGTGTCGGGCCCGAACTCAGGCATATTGCTTTGGGCCCACAATCTGACTCGAATTGTCAATCGGTATCGTTGACCCTAAATTCCGTCAATGCCCAAAGCCATCGTATTAGATTTTGACGGCATCATTGTGGATTCGGAGCCGTTGCATTATCGCGCCTTTGCGAGGGTTATCGGAGAGATGGGGGGGCATTTCAGCTACGACGAATATCTCGATCGGTACGCTGGATTTGACGACCGGGACGGCTTTCGGGCCATACTCCTCGATATGCCAGCTCTGGTGCACCTCGATGCTAACGACCAAGCCTTGATAACCAAGCTCTGTGAACAAAAAGCCAAAGTATTCGAGGACGTGGTGGGGCAGGGGGTAGAGCCGATTGCGGGCGTGATTGATCTGATCAGCGATATTGGACAACAAGCCCCGATAGCCATCGCCAGCGGCGCGACCAGACGGGATATCGACTTGGTGCTCGACAAACTGGCCCTGGCGGGGCAATTCGATCCGATCATCACAGCCGACGATGTGCAACGGTCCAAGCCGGACCCGGCAACTTACACGCTAGCGGTTAACGGACTTGCCTCCCGCAGACCGGAACTAGCCATCCAATCGCACCAGTGCCTAGCTATAGAGGACACGCCTGCGGGGATCGAATCTGCAAAACGGGCCGGCCTCAAGACTCTCGGGGTCGCAACCACTTATCCGTCCGAGAAACTCAAGATCGCTGACGGGGTGGTACAAACGACGGAAGGCGTAACATTCAATCAATTGTGCGATTGGTTTGAATAGAGAACACGATAGTGAACCTTCGCTTTGTAGACTCAGCTATGCCAAAGTCGCAATTTCAATAGCGAAAGCTGTCGGTTACTCAAGCCGCACCTGCACAATCTTCACACCCTGACAGCGAGCTTGTGATTCAGGGTTTGCTCGCGAGTTTTGAGGTCGTCCAACGATCGTGTTTGCCTTATGATTAACCTCTCGCAACGGTTAGCCAGGAATAATTATTTCAAGGGGATATGTTGCAAATGAGTGACGCGCCGCTGATGTTAAGTGTGAGTGGTTTGCGAGGTCTGGTGGGTCAGTAGCTGACGCCGTCGGTCGCGGCACGGTACGCCGCGGCGTTTGGCCAGTGGCTTAAATCCCAGCAAAACGATCAGAACGCATCCCCACACGTTGTCCTGGGACGAGATAGCCGACCCTCCGGGCAGATGGTCGAGATGGCAGCCGTGTCGGGGCTCATAGCCGTCGGCTGCCGTGTGACGACCCTTGGCATCGTGACCACTCCGGGCGTTGCCATCATGACCGAACACCTCGCCGCCCAAGGGGGCATGGTCATCACCGCCAGCCATAACCCGATTATATGGAACGGCATCAAGTCGCTGCGGTTCGACGGCGTCGCGCCGACGTCCGAGCAGGCACAGCAGATTATTAATCGATTCAAAAATGATGACGTGGATTACGCGCCGGTTGAAAGGCTAGTCCCACATGAACAGAACGATAGCACCCACAGCCTGCACGTGGATCGCGTCTTGGCACACGTAGAGGTCCAAGCGATTCGGCAGCGCAAGTTAAAGGTCGTGCTCGATAGCGTCCACGGCGCGGGCGGACCGGTGACGGCCATGCTCCTACGCCAACTCGGCGCCGACGTGGTCCATCTTTATGCCCAGCCGACCGGTCGATTCCCTCATACACCCGAGCCCACTCGTGAAAACCTCACCGAGTTGTGTGACGCCGTCTTGCAACACAAAGCCGATGTCGGTTTCGCTCAGGACCCCGATGCCGACAGGCTCGCGGTTGTGGATAACAAGGGACGTTATATCGGTGAAGAATACACCCTGGTATTAGCCGCGCTTCACCTGCTCCAGAAGCACGGCAACCCCCCTGGCGCGGTCTTGGCTGCAAACCTCTCAACGAGCCGCATGATCGACGACATCGCAGCAGCGGCAGGAGCGAGTGTGGTTCGTACGTCCGTAGGCGAAGCCAATGTGGCCGCGGCGATCCGTGAGCACCGCTGCCTTGTCGGGGGTGAAGGTAACGGCGGTGTTATTTGGCCAAAAGTAATTCATGTGCGAGATAGCGTGGCAGGCATCGGTTTGTTGATGGAGCTATTGTCCCAACGCGACGAATCGCTCAGCTCAATTGTGGATCAGATACCCGCTTATGCGATTGTCAAGGATAAAGTCGACATTCAGCCCGGCATGGCCGGCCGTTGTGTCTCAGCATTGAAAGAGCATTTCGCCGATCAAAAAATTGACCTACAGGACGGCGTGCGCATCGACTGGCCCGACCGTTGGGTGCACGTACGTCCCAGCAATACCGAACCGATACTCCGTATCATCGCCGAGGCTACTGACGCCGCCGTCTCTAAACAAACGATAGAAGAGATAAAACAAGTCGTAGGTATTTGACGAACCTGCTCCCTACAGCAGTGACGAGTCCTACGGAGGCGATTCAATTGCACGAAAATCTATCGGCAAAGCCGACTGTGTTTCCAATCGCTGCCCCTCGGTCGAAGTGAATGTGACATCTAGTATTGTGTCACGCCGTGCCGTGGCCTCGTCATCGAGCTTCAGCCGCAACAGATAAGTGCGTGTAATCGAGTCGTAATACGATCGTTGCTCTTCGAGCGTCAGTATCGACGCGTCCCACACGTAGAGCCGTCGGCCGATACCCGGATCACCCGCCATATGCCTCGCAAAAAGTTCCAGCCGCAATAGACCAGTTGCTTTGATGGGGTCTCCCATCTCGTCGATCAATTCGACCCTTGCCTCTAGAATAGATTGCTCATCCGTTGCTATAAAACGTGTCGAGGGATAGACCCTGATTCGTACGGGTTCGATCTTCCAGACCGACGAAATGTCCAGGTTACTCAAATCGCCAACTCTTTCTCCTCCTTTCCAGATACACCCGGCCAGGATCGCTGATCCGGCAAATACCATCAACACCCGGCACCCGATTCGCAGTACGCCACAGATCATTTAGGTGAAGATAGACGCACAGACCATCAGCTTCAACAGCGACACGTTTCGCAGACAGCTACAGCAGCGGAAAGTGTCCCGTGTGGCTTGTCGATCGGACCCTTATGCCGCCTTGTTTCTGATCTCGTACTGTACCTGTTCGAGTATCTGGATAAGCCGGGTTTGTGTCTGATTAAACCGCTCAATGGCTTGGGTGTTCCTACGCACTAACTTGACGAGCACCGTGAGTTGTTCCTGCTGCTCAATAAGTCGGTGGTGCGCTTCAGAGAGCTGCCGTTCGCGACGGCGTGACAGCAACCGCTCACACACCCACAGCATTCCCATCAATCCCGCCGTGCCGAACTGCGTCAGCATATTGATAAATTCAATTGGCAAGGGCAGGCCATACATCAGAAACTGACCTCAACCACGGTCTGTGGCGAACTGTTAACCGAAGCCCTGCCCGTAAAAATGCCATTTGGCCAGCGACAACGTAGCGCCCGCACAACCGCGCCGCTCCCGCCAACAGCCTCGTTTCGACCAGCAGCGTCCGTGTCAAGGTTTCCAGTATTTATAATTTGATCACCCGGACGCAATAACGGCCAAGCGCCAACCAGTGTCAAACGGGTTCGGCCGGGCTGCGCTTCGACCGTCCCTGCCGAGCGTTTGATCTTGCCGAACAACCAATCGTTTAACGCGTTTGTCTGATTGATCTCGTCAGCCGCCAATTGACCAGCCACAAGATCGTTGTAATGAATGCTTCCCGGTGATACTCGTTGAAACCTAAACGCGTCGCCCAATTCAAACACCTTCGCCGGTTTAATCCCAACGAATGGGTTGCCCGACCATCGTCTGAGTTGCACCGGAGCCGGACTCTGGAGGCTTGCGGTTACTCGAACTTTTGCATTCCCCACCTTCGCCGCCGCTAAGAACGACACAGGCAACGCCGCATCGTTTAGATACACCGTCGCCTGACCCGTGCTGATCACCACAGCTCCGGGATAAACTGACCAGTTGACTCCCGCGTCGTTACTGATTTCCACGATTGGTGGGCGGCCGTCACCCGTGTCGTCAAGCGTGAGTGTCGGCAGAAATCGCAGCGCCCGTGGCCGTATCAGGGCTACGCCGAAAAACTGACCCAGATCAAAAGGCGTACCTTGATTATAGGGAGACCCGCTGAGCTGACCGTCTTCATTTAGAGCCCACAGGCGAAACACGTTGGCATATGTACCGAAATTAGGGTTGTTGTTTTTGTCATACGTGGCGTCGGGTTGGCCTTCCAGACTTGGGTCCCAACCCTTGACCATGTCAAATGTCGATTCGACTCTCCATCCATTTGTCCGCGCAATCCATTGTTGCCCTCCTTCAGCAGGTCGGTTCGTGTCCACACGCGATACCTGTCCCACCGGTCGCTGATTGTCCGTCCAAGCCAGTGAAATGATCCTTCCATGATTTGCGTCACGAACGGTTCGTTTTTCGATAACGACACCAGATTCACGCGCTAGATCACGCTGCACCACCAGTCCAAATGGCTCAAGGATCGTCGAGATCGTGTCGCCAATCGATCGGCCCAGGTCTACCGCCCGCGTTAACGGCTGGTCTCGTATATCGCTCGGGATCAATTTCAACGACAACGCCAAGCTCGCCATCGCGTTCAGTGAAGCCAATGCCGTGATGATCGTCCACTGTTGTCCATTACCCTGAAATACATGCACCGTTTGCCCACCGATTTCCCAAGTCTGTTCTGACCGGTTGGCGTCATCGCCTATTTTCATTACAGCCGGACGCGCATCATCAAACAGCAACCCACCACTCGTTTGCCACCAGGCTGCTCTTACCGGTTTGTCTAGCGAAAGGGTCCAGTGATCGACCAACTCCACAGCATGGTCATCCGCACCGGCGGATAAAGTTATCTCGCCACCGTTCAATCGGCCGTGAAGCAGCACACTCCATCGAATCGTCTCATCAACCAAGCGGTTGGGAATTGCCAACGCAATGTCACTATTGACCCAATGGTCTATTAGTTTTCCTCTGTCGGATGATGGCACCACATCGAGTGTCGCCGATCTGCGGTCGATCGGGCCGGTCATCCGCAGTTCGCGCGCAGACAGTCGTGGTTCTGGCACGCCATCGATCAGCACCACGGGCCGAGCTTCGGGACCAGCGGGCGTGGGTGTCATGCTTGGCAGAGAAGCACATGCTTTCAATGGGATACCTCAATAAATTGCAGCGATACCGGTGACAGAACCGCCGGCGTTATCATTTCCGACCACGGCGTACGCATCGATGCCCCTTCGGTGCTGTGGATTACCCAGCGATAGCGAACGGATTGACCTGGTAAACCCTGTGGCAGTTCAATCGACCGATCGTCTTGCATTGGCGTGATGGATTGCAGCACCTGTGCCGGCCCACCATCGATTTCGCCTTCGAGATCAACAGTCTGGACCCGATTCGTATCAACTGCACGCTCCCACGCCACGCTTGGTCTAGTAAGACCATCTTCAATCGGGACACGCCAGCCCGCTACGTCAGGCCATACGGGTGCAAGTGGCGGCAACATCGCCTGACCCGTTACGTTTTGCACTCGAACCACCCGTGTTCCCGCTTCCGATCGTCCCGACTGATCCACATGACGGATTAGGTATACCGCTTCGTCGCTTACTATTGGCAGCAGTTGGCCCGTCATTGACGCAGATAATTCGTCTTCGCGTAACGCTAGACTCGGCATTGATGGGTCAGCCTCTTCAAGGCGGGCAAAAGGACCAAAAATATCCCAACCCGCTTGAGGTAGCTTTACGGTCATGAGCGGATCGCCTACCAGGAATAGCCCTTCTCCGGGAACCGGATTGGCGACAAACCATGCTTCTCCCAGGGTCCAGCCTTGACGCAGACCCTCAAAAAAAGGACGAACCAATGGCACAGCCGATACGCTGTAGGGCCTGCTTGAGCCTGCCACCGACGCATATCCGGACACAATGGCCGCACCCGCCCAATTATTCGCCGATCCGCTGCGCAGCGTCGGGGCCGTGGCCGAAATGGTATGTAGTTGAAAGCAAAACACTCGGTCACCGCCCGTCGTACCGAAAAATCCAGTAGACGGGGCAGCCTCAGACCATCCCCAGAAGAAGCCGTCATCCTGAATCTGGCCGAATTGAACTTCCTGTTGCGGGTCCGTAGCAGCACTCAACTGCAACGGTAGCCGTGTACGCATACGATCTACGCTTCCAGCCCACTGGCTCATCGAAACGATGTGCGGGTCGGTCCCCGGGCCTGGTGTGGTATACGGGTCCAGCCATACCGTACTAGACGCCCCGTCACCTAATCCACTGGAAATAATCGTGTCGGCACGGGACACAAGTGCATCGGCGTCAGCTAGAGTCAGCCCGTCGATTCGCGCCGTCAGGCGAAAACCACTGAGATTATTTTTGGTCGGCCGTGTCGGCGTACCATCTACTGATAATGGATTAGACAAGGGCGTGGTGCTTGTATGGTGCAGCAGCGCTGGGACCGAATCGATCAGCCCGGAACCACCGAAGTCTACGTAGCCAGGTACCCTATAACCCAGTAACAATCCAAGAACACTGTCAGCCAGACGATTACGGGTCAGATAACTTTCGATCGCATTAAATAGACTCAGCCACTGCGTCGTGTCGATCGTCTCAGCGGTGCTCAAGTTCAGCCCCAGCAGGTTAGCGAACGGAATTCCCCTAGCCTGCCGATAGCCCTCTGCCCAAGTAACCGAGTCGGCTTCAGACGTATTGAAGAGAACCAGCCACCGAGCTGGATCGTTCGCGTGAGGGCTAACCGGATCAACCACGACCGGACCGATGTAATCAACTGCGGTCAACCATTCATCAAGATACAGTTGACCGTTTGTTGAAATGTCTTTGAATACAGCCCCCAGCCGAAGCCTGCGGGTCGCTAGCGCCCCAAATGAGCCCGTTAGTGTCCCCGCCGACTCGCCGTTGATCCACAATTCAGCCTGCCCGTTATTGCTATCTATCCTTATCTCGATGCAATGCCAAGGCAGCCCCGCCAGCAGTGTGTGCGTGATGCTTTCGCCGGTCGCAAGCTTCAGATCCAATACACGGGTATCGGTGTCATAGATAGCCCGAAACGTTTCTATGCTTCCCAAATCAAGACCGACCAATAGGGCTACCGTGCCACTATTCGCATCAACAGGATTGAATAACACACGCGTGTGTAGGATAGATAGCTCAACGCCGCAATCATGCTCAATATGATCTCCACCGCTTCCGACACCCATCGTGACAAGCAGGCCCGATCCTCCTGGCACGGGTTGATCGGGAAACGCAGCTACTACCGATTGGCTAACCACAGACCCGGTAAGGGATGAGGTTGTTAGAACAGCCGAGGTTGTAGATGTTCCATCAAAGGTTCCCGATAGCCATCGCAACTCACCGACCACAACCGTCGTTGCTGTTGAAGCCGCTACAGACAGAGACAAATTTCTCGTAGCATTCGCGGTCGCCGCTAAGCTCGACGTCGCTGCTACGGTGCCCGATACACCCCTTAGAGGCGATAGCACCGCCGATACCCCACTCGTTGTCGAGATCGATGAAGATACATCTACCGTGACCCCAGCCGTCAACTGCGGCACCGATATCAGTCTGTGTGTACCCCGGCCCAGACGAATCGGCTCCGCCACACCCGGGTTGTTGGACGTCCAGTGTTTAGACTGATAACGGTCGTACAGACCATGCATATCAGGAGCGGCAATGATCTGGCGATGTTCGACCTGCCAGTAAGGCACGCCCCGGTAGAGCGACCCGATCTGCTCATCGGTTAAGCCTACATCCCAAAAGCAAGGTTCCGCAATAAGCCCATCTAAATACTGATTCGTGTCAAATCCGACATGTGCTTGATTGAGAGTAATCGCCCCGTGACTAAGGCTGTGAACCCGCTTCTCACCGTTAACAAAGATCTCACGAGCAGACCCGCCCGTGAACCTTCCCACGATGTGATGCCAGACGCCTACAGAGTAACCAGGGCCACCGGAAAACGTTGTTGTTGTCCCCGCATCGTCTCGCACCTGTAATCGGGTGCTGCCCGTGGGGTGGAGAAATACCTGGACCATTCCCGATCCAGTCGTATGGCTCAGCCGAATAACGGTTTGGTGCAGTGACTGATTGGTACGCATCCAAACCGACATCGTCACGGGCAGCGCCGTGATCGTGGATGTGAGACCAAGGGTTAGCTGATCAGACGACGCCCGCACGAATTCTCGTGCCGGCATTACCTGGCGAAACCGTGAAGGATGGACGCGTGTGCCGATCAACCACGTACCTCTGTAATAGTCGCGGACACAGTGATCGAGTCGACGCTGGCATTGTTAAACGCATACAGCTTTATTCCTTTAGCTGCTACGCTGATCGGTACACTTCCCAAGGCCGGGTCTTCTTTATTCGTATCCAGCCTCAACAAAAAAACAGGGTGTCCCGTCGTGTCGTACTCATCTGTTCCGGTCCCATCCGGGTCACCGCCCGTGTAGAGCGCGAACACATCGATCGTATCGCCCGATGAAGGCGTGCCGTTGTTGTCCGCCTTGACGTGAACCATCGCCTCGACCGCCGTCGTCGCGAACAAGACCGCGTCGCTCGTCGAGCTAAGGCCAGCTGTCACAGACGCGCTGTTAGCAGCAGACCATTGCACCTGAACTTCGTTGTGTGTAATCGCCATTATTGAGTCCCCCATACACCGTCAGCCTGACGAAATGCGACAATGTGGCCTTGAAAACGCCTCTGGTTGCGCACGATCATCTCGACGCGTGCACGCTGATAACGTGCCTCTAATTCCTTTTTTAACTCGGCCACTGTGGCGATCGAGTCATACCGTTTGACGCCCCGATCGACCACCTTTTTGCGTGGCTCCCACATCTCTTGAAACTGAATGATCCGACCGCTACGGAGCATTGTTTTTTCCGGATCGGTCCAGGTTAATGTTCCCAGTAGGGTCGCCGGTTCAGCTGCGACATCAAGCGGCACCGGTGTGTAATCACCCGCTGTGATCTCGCGGGTCGGCGATGCGTCCATATCAAAGTTGTAAAGCAACTCCAACGCCTGGTTCGTCCTCAAGACACCTCGTACCTCAATAAATGCATATGCCATGATGATCTCCCGATTAGTCCAGCGTGATACTCAGATCGCCATCCGCAATCCGAGCCTGGTCACCGTCGTTGATAGCTTTCGACGCAGCTAACGCCCCCCATGCCAGCAGGTTCCCGCCCGTCGCCGCGTCAAATAACCCTGCGTGCGTCACGGTTCCCCAGTTGCCGCCACTAGCGGAATCGAACAGGATTTCGCCGTTGTTCGTCTTAGTCCCACCGCTAGCCGCGTTCCAAGTGTTGTGCAGTTTTCTCGTATACCCATTGCCGGATACTTCGGTACCACCCCCAGCATCAGTTGGCGCCGCCGTGAATAACGCTACATAGACATTCGCCGGTTGAGTAAACGCCGCACCCTTAAAGGCATGATCAAGCAACTTGTCCTCTAGGTAATCAGAAAAACTCATGTTCGTATCTCCGTGAAATGTTCCCGCCGCCTTCGACAAAGAGCCGCCGTCGCCTCTTAGCCTCTGTTAGCTGTGTGTGACATCCTGTGTTGACGAATAGTCGCCTCGGCGTGACGATAACACTGCCGATCCGATTCGTAGCGTGATGGTTTCAGCCACACCATTGGTGACATCTACCCGAAACGTCCCATCCGTATGACTCTCAAGAACCAGATCCTTACCTGCGACGATCGTTTCGACCATCGTCGTGTTGGCGCCCGCAGCGATCGTCGCGTTGGTAGCATTCGTATACCCACCACCGTCGCAGACGCGCATGCGCAGAAAATCCGTTCCCGAGACCGCGGTTCCGCGAAGATCTTGGGCAGTAATCTCGATGGTACTCAGTGTGGAAATACTGCCTTGAGTGGTAATGTTGAGCGTATACCCAATCAGTGTCCCCAAGACGGTGCCGTCGAGTCCTTCCTGAAAGATCGCTTCATGACGTCGATCAAGTATTTGGGTGATTAACCCATCCAAAAGCGTGACCTCAGCTAGCTTGAGATGCACCGCTGTTGGCCAGCCCGTCACCGCTGAGCCCTGCCCGATCGAAGCAACACCCCCATTATTGTGTAGCCACATATAAACAGTGTCGTTGTTGAAGACAGCTAGATCATTGGTGCCTCCCAGGTAAACCAGCACGACATCGTCTAGCGTGGCCCTGCCGGGGGCAATGGCCACCGTGGTTCCGTTTGCGTTGTCTCGATCAACCCTAAATCCACCGGCCGAAGCTTCGCCCAACAGATGCAAACTAGCAACCAGCCATTGGTAATAAGGTTGAAGCCCGTTAGCGGGGTACTCAAATCTTCCAGCCGCGTGACGGGTTCCTACCAGAGATTCGATTTCACCCGTAGATAGTTCTTGTATTGTCATGTCTTCTCACCTCGTGCCGACAAGTCGATGTCCCCCGATGACCGACGGAAAATCTCGAAAGATCAAATACCTATCTTGCTTTGCCCAATGCCACAGCAGCATGAACGCCAGTTACACATTGCAGCCTCTCTTGCTTTATTCCGGTTGATTAGCACGGATAACGACCATAACAACCGCGTTGGCCGCTTCGACGCTGACACTGCCGCCAGCGGTCCGGCTTAGGTCTACAGTGAACATGTCACCCTGCGTAACATTTTGTGTGCCGTCTGATTTGATCACCGCCGCCGTGCCGTCGCCTTGGGCCGTGCTTCGAAACCCAGTTCCGTCACCCGCCGTGAGTTGCGGATTGGTCACCGCCAAACCCGTGCCGTTGGCTTTCACCGTAGCGATTAAGCCATCCGTGGATGTGTTGGATTGAATATTGGTTCCCACCGACAGGATGACGTCGCTTACCACCCCGTCGATCGGGACCGCGCCCATGAGTTTTCCGGTCTGACTTGTGGTGACGTTACCCTCATGATCGAATGCGACATGCACAGTGCCGACCAAGTTGTAGGCCGTTCCATTAAATCGTTGAGTTAAAAAGCCGTTAACTACATTCGGCGACAGCCACGTATCGTCCGCCAACTTGTTCGGGAGGCTAAAGGCCAGCGTGATACCAGCATTCGTTCCGCTGTGATTGTTGACCAGAGTAAAAAACGCATTGCTGTCTTGATCGTGAAACACCTGAACGTGTCGATGATCACTATCCGCAGTACTAGCGGGGCCCGCGGTTAACCGATTCAAAGCCGTCGCGTCTACACTGGAATTAACTCCCGCCAAAGCTTGTGTGATCTCTGTCGCTGTGGCACCCACTCCCATCGAAATCAAATTGGGTATCTGCAGGAATCCCTCACCTCGCAGATCAGTGATCGCCGTGATCGTAGAGGCCCCAGCCGTCACTTCTGCCAGCGGTACAAACACCGTTCGGTCAGCAGGTAGGCCAGACGTCCCCGATTGGGCCGTGCCCGCCGAATCGAGCCACAAATGGGTGATCGCGCCTCCGGTGACGGGTATCCCCACCGCCCCAACGAAATCAATAGACGACCCGTTCACATAACACCGACCGGGACGCACCCCGATCGTCAGATCACCGTCTTGGTACACACGCAAGTCATTCGCTCGCTGTGCTGCCAATAGCGTCCTCTGCAGCAGCCTACGAAACTCTAAAAAGTATGGGCTGCTCCCCGTAGGGATATACTTGACCCCGGTGACCGAGTCTTCATTGAGTGCCAAAAGTGTTGCGTCGTCAGGGTATCGTTCAGACATTGATGATTCTCACGAGTTAGTCGTTCAGCCCCTCTTAGTTCGTCCACCGAAGCGTAAAATCAGGATCGATCGAAAAGGATGCAGCAGGTGCGGGCAAGGAATCGACCACAACGTCCGTCGTCGATACGTTATTCACCAACACCTGCCCGCTGCTGTCCAAGGCCATGACATCCACCGTATGCGACCCCACATTTATTGCTGACGATCGCCAATTCCACGCGGTCCCATCGCTTCCAAGAGGCCCCATCCCTAACTCCCCCCTCCCTAACCCAGGGCCCGTCACCGCGTCGTAGCCAAATTCACCTTCCCCAAACACAGCCCCGAATCCTCCCCTATGCTCCGTCGCCGGCCACATCGGCTCCTCAGCCACTTGTTGTCCATCCACCTCAATTACTACCCGTGTGTCTACCGGAAGCCGTAAATCTCGGATCAACGAAAGCGATAGTTCGCCATTGATCGGAGGGTCCCAGCTATTGAGTAACTCAGGGTGTTCCCGCGTCAGCGTATCCGGGTCAGCCGCGTCTACTGCCAGCAGCTCGACCCGATGCCCCCTGCTGCGATCACACATCAGCCATAGTTCCCGTTGTCCTGGATCGTGGCTTGTTTCCGTCAGCGTCCCGTCTACATAGACCTGCACCAATCGATTTCCCTGTTGTGGTGCCGACCACCACAGATGTACTAGCGCCCGATGTTCGCCCATCGCCGTCACCACGGGTCTCGCTAGTACAAGCTCGAATACATTCTGAGTAGCGTTTAGCGTCACAGTTTCGTTCCTGTGTAATGACTATCAACCACCGTTCGTATCACGGTGTTACCTGCAGATATGCAATCCGGTACGACACTCGTGCACGGTTGCCCACTTGTGTTACGGGTGACAGATCAATGCTGAGCATGACCGTATTGAGCCACGATCGACCCGTGTCATCGATTAGGGTATGAATCCCACCGTCGAGTTTGGCTTCAATCACGCCGATTAGCCCCTGCAACTGATTAGGGTCATCCGCGACCAGATCGCCCGCCTGTTTGATCGAACGACCACTTCGGCCAAGGCTGCTCAACTCGACCCCTCGTCCCCCCGGTGTTTCGTGCAGCACGTGACGTAGTGACAGACCACCCACTTCGAATCTGTGAGGCCCGCTGCCAAATAAATCTTCCCCACCAAAACGACTCATCTGATACTTTCTCCCAATGCCAAACCGATACCGACGCGACGATCTTCAATCTCATACTCGTGTAAAGGTGGACACGCCCAAACGCCGTTGAATATCAGGCTGACCGTCTCCGTCAGCGTCGAGCAGCACGATCGCTACCCGGCACGCCGTGGCAAATCTTGCTCCAAAGCCCCGAGCCTTATTCCGAATTTCATCGTTGTCACCGACCAACGCCGCCGCACCTTCGTATACCCTTTCGAGCGTGCCCAGCGCTTCCAGATGTGCCGCAACGTGCCGAGATATCACCGAGTTTTCTGTTAAGTTGTTTTCGGGATCATCCGTTTCAATCCCCATCAGACGCAGCAGGTTTTCATGTACCACCGCCGCTTGAGGTGCATATGTACGCACGATGACCTCTAGCCCAGAGCCGTCTCCCGGAGGGATCGACGCATCAGCCGCGTTTGTTCTCAGCTTGGAAACCGTCAATGTATTGCTGTCTATTCGGCTCAAGACCTCGAGAGGTTCACCCGCCACGAGAACCACGCCGCCCGTGTCGACCTGCCCCATGACAAAATCAGCAGAAGCGCTCGTCAGCATCACGCCGCTAACGACTCCGTCCGTCGTCTTTAATCGCTGTTGACCCACGACCGGTACGTCACGAAAGACATTTGGCTCAATTACAAGCAGATCGCGGTCCGTCGAAAAGTTCATCCTGATTACCCCAAAAGCCCTAGTGTTTACGGATTCTTATCTACGAGTTCTCGGTTTAAACATTCCGCCAGCGGTTAGGCCGACGGAACGTGGGTCTATCGCCGTGAGGGATGATCACAGCTCCAGCAACGAGACGGGCCGCCCGACCCCGTCCCGTGAAAGGAAAGGCCACAATTACGAAGTCGCCAAGCCCCGTATCAAACCATGCGCGTTTGTGTTACGGAGTTCCAGCGTATATTCGCCGATCACCTGACCGACCTCGCTGTCACCCGCAGACGCCAACTTCTTAAATTGAAAGCTACGCCCAGCCATCGGCAGCACATCGATACGAGACGAATCCAGCAGCAGCACCGTATCTGCAGGCACCCATCGGCTCATGATGATTCGACAAACACCAAAATCGCTCTCATACACGCTAACCAAGTCACGGAAGCTCTCATCAGTTGGCCTAAAGCGACGCGACGCCGTGATGAAAGAGTTAATCCGCCGTTTCTGAAAGCCGTTGACCACGATAGTGTCGACTTGGCCTGCGGAGTTCTCCCAGATGTTTCGAAGCGCCGTGTTGATCTGTAATTCGTTCAACTCGTCGGTGCCCGCACCACCGCCGGAGGGGAATCCGCTTGCGCCATTCTGAAAATTATTCGTGACAATATGCGGAATGACACCCTTCATAGTCCGCCGTACCGTCGAGGACCCTTCCGGGCTGCTCGTGGGCGATACACCGTTGATCACACTGTTTTCTAGGTCTCGGATCAGTTCACGCAGCCGCTCTTGCTTCTGGTAATCCATCTCATCCGCGACCGCGATCTGTTGAGCCGCGAGTTGAGACCCCGACACTTCTACGCTTGCGGTGAAGATCTGGGTGAAATTGTTCTTCCGTACTCGATTGGTAAACCGAGTAGCAGGTCGGTCGCCACCTTCTAGTGCAGCATTGCCTAGTATGTGTATTGCCGTATTGTTAGAGAGTGACTGATTCGGCGTGCTGCCATAGCCGCGTACCACGGTGATCGTGTTTCCCGAAATCGACGTTACAAGCATCACCTCACGAGACCCATCCGTCTGGATCTGATCGCCGACCTGAAACCGATTGCCGTTCGCGACATCAAAAGCCGTGTCATTCAACGGGTCCGCGATAGTAGCATCGTTCACAAAATCGGAATTCGGAAATAATTCATCTTCAATCCATTCATGGACGGTGCTTGTCGCAGCCCGTTGCGGATCACCCAAATGATCTAACAACGGCGTCTCAAATGGACTCACCAAGCTCAAGATATCTGATACGTCTTCTGCCGTTTCAGGCAGAGACGGGCCCGCCGAATAAGTTGCTTTTCCAGTAAAAGGCATGAAATTTCTCCTCTTTGTCTAGTCTTTGATTGATGCGGCATTCAGGCCACGCAGCCCGACCACGCTAGGGTTTACGACGCAACCGCAAATACTTAAGCAGATCACGCCGATCGCCACTCACCGCGGCACGCTCCGCCGCTTCTTCTGCCCGGTACCCCGGGCCATCACGGTGCCGAGCCGGCATCACCGACGCATCGGATCGACGCTTGTGAAACAGATAGGGTTTGTGACGACGCAGGTCTTCGATCGCCAGCCGAATATCCGGCTCGTCCATCATCGTCACCGCTGTTTCAGTAAGCAGACGGGCGACACCCAGGTCTACAGTCTCAGCGTCCGTCAATATTTCGTCGATCGCTTGACGGCGTTCAAGATGGGACATCGCCTGCCGAGCCTGTTCTAGCTCCACTTTTACATCCTGGAATTGACCTTTTAGATCGCCCAGTTCTTGTTCAGCCGTTTGCGCGCGTTTCCGATAGCGGATCGCCTCGCTCACGGGTACCAGCCGATCACTCCCATCACCCGACAACCCGTTTTGATTGCCAGCCGTATTTTTTGGTGTCGAATCCGGCTCCGTCGGCATGGACACGATTTGCTCAACGCGATCTTCAGATTTTTTCATTTCATATCTCCCTAGAGTCTTGACGGTCACGCCCGTTACACCGAGTCCACGCAATCGCCGTAGCCCAATTCGGTTAGCACTCGGTCTTTCGGGACCCCGATGTCGAGCTTTAATTTCGCTTCGTTGAGGCGCTGTTCTTCGTTCTCTGGCAGCATGCTTGGCCAATCCAAACGGACACCACGCTCATCTGGACCATTCGGCAAAATTCCGTGTACATCCGCCGCGTGTAGGATCAACTCGCTCAACCTCTGAATACCAGCCCCATACGTCGCACGCTTCTTCTCAGTCCTTGCAAGCAAGCCCATCAGCGTAATCCGTAGCGCATTCCCACTAGTGAGGTTGCCGACTCTGCCCCGAAGCAATCCCGCAGCCACAGGCGTCACCGCGCTCGTCTTGTCCATTGCCTCTCGGATTTCGTTGATATGCGAATCTTCCGATGGGTTCTGCGAGTCCCCGCCGAACTCCAAAATGCTCGCGTCGGGGTTGTCTGTTGCCCACATTTGGCCCGGACCCACAGGACGATCGGTGAACTGCTCAATACCTTTACCCAGGTACATCTTGAAGGATTGGAAAGTGATCCGGTTGGCTCGATCCGATAGCCGAGTGTTCAACTCATTTTGCAACGAGATCAACGGCTCAACCTCACTCAGACCGCTGAACGAAAACGGTTGGGACATGTTTTGAATATGCACCAGTGGGATTAAGCCAAGCCGATTTGCCGACTGATCGACCAACACCTGTTTCGAGGATGTCCCGTGAAACGTCGTCACAAATTCGTCGGTCCACACTTGTGTCCGATCCATCACAGCCCGGCGAGGAGCCGCCGACCCACCCAGCACACGGTGACGCACTCGAGATAACAGCCCCGATTCTTCAACCTGATTCAACACTTGCCGGTAATGCAGGACATACGCGTCAAGCCCGCGATAATCATCCGGATTCAACACTGGAATCGCCCGCGGAGCCTCGATAATTTCCAGCACAAAACGCTCAGCGGTTTTCAGTATCCACGCTTCGGCATCACCAGCAGTTTGAACGCCCAGAGAACCGTTTGCCGGGGCATCCACCCGAAGCAAAATATCCACATGCCCATAAATGGAACCCAGCAGCGCCAAATCTTGGAAAAAGCCCAACCCTCCGTTGAGCTCGAATACCTGCCCAATAAATTTCTCAATCAGCCCCGCCCGCTGTTTGTCAGCCGCACAGCTTTTCACGACCAGAGGCTTGCCGAATAAGAAGTCAACCAGCGTGTGAATACGCCACGCAATGTCGTTCTCGATCACGATCTCTCGCTGAGGTTGGCCCAAAGCCCCACCGTGGATGAGCCGATCGGGTAGGCCCTGCGCCTGAGCCATGCGTGCCCCTTGTCCTACTGCATCCACCGTATTGTCGTACGTCATATCGTTGCGGTAGTAATCCCACAGCCGATCGAGACGGGGGACGGTTTGGCTAACGTGTTCATCGATCAGAAAATCGATCAGGTCAGCATCGACACCTATCGTGGACAATTCAGTAGGATCAAATTTCATAGAATTACCCGTGTCACGAGACCCCATGTTTGTTACGCCGTCACATAGGCTCGCAGGGACACTTTTGTGCGCACAAATACGCAAGTTAAATTCACGGATTGACCAAAACAACGATGTAATAAGCAATAAAAATAAAGCGAAGCCGCCGGGAGTTTCTCCCTGTCAAGCGACTCTTTGTGCGCATGATCTCGATTGGTTTATGTTTTTACGTACACCCAGCGAGGGCGCAGTGTCATGCCCCGTTTGGCTATCGCAGACGTCAGCCGATCGATGACCATATTGGGGGCTAGATAAGATGATTGAAGACGAGGGAACCGACTCAGCGAGCGGCTCGCAAATTATTTGCCGTTAAAGTGAACCCTCGCCACCTCTTCAATGGCTGGAAATAGAACAAGGGGTGGACTACCCTAGCTTAAATAGTCCCTATATTTTGCGATTTGGCCCAGAGCCTGTTTTAGTTACACCACCAGCAGTTGTTTTGGGGCTACCAGAAGGTCAGGATAAGCAGCGAGATAGCCGATATCTCATCAACGGCCCCCATTGTATCGTGGGGTGCAGAGTGGAATTCTAAGCCTTTGGCTCGGAGCAACATATTGTGCCGGTAGATAACGACGTAAATCTTGGCAAAGAAACGTGGATGCTCTTTCGTATTCTGTCGGAATTTGTCGACGGGATCGAGGTGATGAGCGAGATCGGGTCAGGGGTATCGGTCTTCGGTTCGTCTCGTACGCCTCAGGACAATCGTTATTACGAGGAGGCACGTCAGTGTGGGCGTCTGCTCGTCGAAAACGACTTCACCGTGATCACGGGCGGTGGGCCGGGCATCATGGAAGCCGCCAATCGCGGCGCCATCGAAGCGGGGGGCAGGTCGATTGGGTTAAACATCAGCCTGCCCATGGAGCAGAAGCCGAATCCTTACCAGACTCACGAGTTGACGTTTCGGTACTTCTTTGTGCGCAAGGTCATGTTCGTTAAGTACGCATCGGGGTTTATCATTTTTCCTGGCGGATTTGGAACGATGGACGAGTTTTTCGAGAGCCTGACACTTATCCAGACGCTCAAGATCGCGCCGTTCCCGGTCGTGTGCGTGGGGCATAGCTTTTGGGATGGCCTGATCGATTGGATGCGCTCCGCCATGATTGAGCGGTTTAGCAACATCGATCCGACTGACATGGAGTTGTTCCACGTCACCGACGATGTGGCCGAGGCGGTATCGATACTCCGCAAGTGCCGCGACGAAAAGTGCTGGCTCGGGTCTCGCCCAATGCAGGTCACCGGACCGGCTGGCGAACAGACTGCGGAAGGCACGCGCGTCGGCATCGACCCGGGTCTGCCCGGTACGCCATTAAAGTTTGGGCCTAACCATACCAATAGAGATTAATATTAGCGCGATATCTGCGAACGCAGGAACCCAACAGACAATAACTTAACATCACTTACGACGCGCTAAAAATATACGCAATGCGTATCACAAAAATAAAAACGACCGTTAGCGCACCCGCCTTCTACATCAGGCCGTTCAATACCCAGAAACATTTTGCACAGCCGCTGTTAGTCAGTAGGCCTTGGTGACACCCGCACCGGGGTAGTAGAAAGATAAAATGGTGTATTCCTGGTGTCCCGCTCGCGCCAGAGCCTGCGCACCCCATTGGCACAGCCCGACCCCGTGACCATAGCCGCGCCCTGTTATTAAAATCATGTCACCGTTTAGGTGCACGTCTACATCACTGCTTTTCAGTCGTGCAGCGTCTGATAGTCGCTGCACACTTGGAGCCTGATAGTTGCACGCAAAGCGGAACGACTCAGCGGGCAAGCCATACGATTGACCAGTGATATCGGTTACAGTAAACCGCGCCGGTCGGCTGACCGCGTTACGCGAACTTACCGTAATCGTGGCGATGGTCTTGAGATTGGCGATGGCGTGACGGTTCGTGTGACCCCACGCAGCCAGACGTTGCTGAAGGTGCAGTCGGCTACGTGTCACGGGCCCCCAGCGAAAGCGGGTACTCTTTGCACACCAAGCACCGTGGTTATAACCACGCAGCGGGCGGATGTTTTGGCCATATGGAAAGGCCACACTCGCATCCTGCCCCACCCCGCCGCAACTACTCGAATAATACGCCGGCAGAACCCGGTTCCGGTATGTCAGGACCAATCCCCGTGTATCCCGCACCGCTCGGCGAGCACGGTTGTGTGCTCCCGCACCAGCATAAGCTTGACTGGCGGTGGTGGATTCGACATCAAAATACTTCGACCGGTTCGCCGCGCCCTGGACAATGGCGTATGACCGTGCCGCGATCGCTTGGGCTCTAAACGTGGCGGGGGACCAGTTCTTGTACAGTTCCTTGTGAAGCACGCCGGGGAGATAGCTTTCAAGTGGTAAGTGGTTGATTACGTCGAATTGAGACCTATCATTGCCGGTATGTTTTGTTGCGTGTAATGCGATCCAGCCGGCGTAGCCGGTCTGATCGACGTGAATGATATCGTTTGCCTCGACCTCAACCTTCAACGCACTCTGTTTCCACACCAGCGCGGGGCTTTGCGACGAGCGAATAACGAATCCGTCCGCCTGATGTGTGATTGTCACAGGCGTAGCGAATAGCCAGCGTTTATCAGAGGATGAGTTTTTCAGTGGACTTATATATAACTGACTTGGGCCAGTTATTTTTACATTGCTTGTACCCCGAGCAATCCGGACACGGATCGCCGGTTCTCGTGAGATACTCGATACCACCGAGGTCAAGATATTTCTATAGTCTGGCACCGGTTGGCAAGCTGGCAAGACCAACACCGCCAGATACACTACAGCGAGCGTCGTGATTAATCGGGATACCATGGCCCGGTGATATCGAGCCCGTCGGCATGGGCGCCCGTGTGAGGAGAGAGTCATCAGCGGTTGGCGGTTCATCCTGGACCGATCCTTGCTGTGATGGCAAAAAGCAACCATTTAGAGCATTTTCGTTTTTGATTGCAACAGATTCCCACGACGAGCCATGATCGTCAGTGGTCTCTTAACGCAGGGTTGCAATCAAATATAAAAACGTCCTAATACACGCTGTAGCGTATCGATTATATCCTGATCGTGGTTAGGATCGTCGAAATAAAACTCAGGGTCCCGAGGTGTGAGATGGTGTGTGTCACCGAATTAGACGGTAGGCGAGGTGTGGAACACGCGATGACTTTCGTAGCAAATGAGCCACGCGACAGGCAAGACGTGTGCGGTTAAAAGGCGAAAGTTGTGGCGGAATCGTTGGCGTGAAACTCGCCAGTATTCTCATCGTAGAACCAGTCGCTGGTACCGACTGCGCCATTGCCAAGAATGTTGGCTCCGGTATTAGGGTTAGGCGGGACATTACGCAAATAAGGCCCGAATGGGAAGCCGGGGGTTCCGACCGCTGCGGTGTTGCCCGTTGCGTTAGTCGCCATAGACATCTGATTTACGAAGTTGGCAAAGGTTGGATAAGCGTTGTGGTGTTGTTGATAGATTTCGAGTTGTGAGCGCATTCGATGAAGGTTCATCTGAATAGCATTGGTCCGGGACTCAGTAAATGCACTGACAAACTTCTGACTCACAATAGCCGCGAGGATACCTAAAATCACCACGACGATCATAACTTCGATTAGAGTAAAGCCTTGCGAGGTCTTCAGTCGCACCTGCGACGGGCAGCATCGAATGAGGTTCATACTCGTGTCCTAAGCTCACAGTGGGGCTATCTTAGATCACCATGCAATAGCTTTAGTTTTAATATAGATACGGCTACGTCGGTTCCACACCAATAAGTTCAGCTTAATTATCGAATATCAAAAGGGGTAGTCTGTGTAGAGAGGGGCCAGTATTTGATGGCAGGCGTGACTCTAGACCGACTGTATGGCGCGTTGTGGTTATGATGGGCCGTTTATGCGGGTAATAGGGTTACGCAGGCGTTGGCAGTTTGGGGCAGACGGCGGTGCTTCGGAGCCGTTGTGGCGTGATTTGGCGCAGCAAGTCAGCGTACCCCCGCTAGTGGGGGCGCTCTTGTACAAGCGTGGCTTGACGGACGTCTTCACCGCGCAGGATTTTCTACGACCTCGCCTTAGCGACCTGCACGATCCCGCTCTGCTCCCAGGCGCGATTTCAGCCGCCAAACGACTCAAACTAGCAGTAGCACAAGGCCAGCCGATCGTCGTCTATGGCGACTACGATGTCGACGGTATTACAGCTTCCGCGATTCTCTGGCATGTACTCAAGCTCGCCGGTGCCGACGTAAGTGTCTACATACCTCACCGCGTCGAGGAAGGCTACGGCCTAAACAGTCAAGCATTAACCATATTGGCGAAAAACAAACCCGTGATCGTGTCTGTGGACTGCGGGATCACAGCCGTTGAGCCCGCTCGTGTCGCAAAAGAGGCTGGGGTTGATCTGATCATCACCGACCATCATGAATTTGCATCCAATGGTGAGGCACACACACTACCCGACGCGTTTGCGCTGGTCCATCCTCGCCTCAAGGGTTCAGCCTACCCATTCGGCGACCTGTGTGGCGCTGCGGTAGCGTTCAAACTCGCGTGGCAGTTTGCCAAGGAACACTGCGGGTCGCAGCGCCTGCCCGACGAATTCAAACACTTGCTCCTTGACCTGCTCAGCTTGGTTGCGCTGGGGACCGTTGCCGATGTCGTCCCCCTGATCGGAGAAAACAGGATTCTGGCGATGCACGGGTTAGGCCAGATTAAGCGGACACGATTTGTCGGCCTAAATGCCCTGATCGATGCCACGAATCTACGCAACGAGAAGATCGACGCCTATCACGTAGGTTTTGTGCTTGGCCCGCGAATAAACGCTTGTGGACGTATGGGACACGCTATGCAAGCTGCCCGGTTGTTGACTGACGCTAACAGCGATGAAGCGCAGCAGATAGCAGCGTTCCTGACAAAAGAGAACGACCGCCGCAGAGCGACCGAACGGGCGATTTTGGACGAGGCGAAGGCCATGATCCAGCAACACGGCTATGACCAAACCGATCAGCGTGCGATCGTCTTGGGTAAGGAAGGCTGGCACCCCGGAGTGATCGGGATTGTGGCCAGCCGACTCGCAGAGATTTTTACAAGGCCCGTGGTGGTACTCAGCTACCAATCTGGCTCCGACGGAACCATGGCACACGGGTCGGCCAGGAGTGTGCCCGGCGTATCGATATACGAAGCGTTTGAGCACTGTACGCCGTTGCTCAGTAGTTACGGCGGCCACGCGATGGCTGCGGGGATGCGCATGGATGCGGCAAATATTGACGTTTTTCGTCAGCGCCTAGTGAACTTCGTCAACGAACGTCTGGATACGAAGGACCTTGTCAGCACGCTGAACATCGACGCTCAGTGCACACTCGATCAGGTGAAAATCGACCTTTTTGAACAGATACAACGCCTTGCGCCCTTTGGTCGAGCGAACCCTTCTCCGGTGCTCTGTGCGCGGGGTTTGAGGAACGATCGACCCGCCCAGCGCATGGGTAGCGCGGGGCGACACCTGCGTATGACACTGCGGGATGGTGGTCGGTCAGTCTCAGCGGTCGGTTTTGGTATGGGCGATCTAGCGCAGCAGGTGTCGGTGGGAGCGATACTGGATGTCGCGTTCGAACCCAAGATATCGACGTGGCAAGGCCGACGCCGCGCCGAAGTCCATATCAAAGACATCCGGATTGGCCCATCGTAATAGCCTGAGACCTCTCCGATAAATATGGCTGACACGATACGCCGATCAACATTCGAACCCACAGTTAAGGGGATTGGCAGCAGATCGCCGATAGATCGTGAGGGTTGAGGTCTGCCAAGTGTAGTTGGGGTTGTTTTCAGCGTAGCCGAGCCAAGGACGGTTTGTAATGCAGGCGGGACAAGACAAGTCAGCCAACCCGTACCTCAAGACAAAAGTAATGACCGCCAGCCCTCAGGAACTAAGGCTGATGTTGTATGAAGGCGTATTGCGGTTTGCCCGTCAGGCACAGCAGGCATTGACACAGCAACACTGGGAGGCGTTTTGCGACGCGCTGCTACGTACGCAAAACATCGTACTCGAGCTCTCGGCAAGTATGCGTTCCGAAGCCGCACCCGAGTTGTGTGAAAAATTAAACGCTCTTTACATCTACATCTACCAGCGATTGGTCGATGTCAATGTGACGCGAGACCCCAACATACTCGACGAGGTGCTCAGTCTTTTCGCCTTTGAGAAGCAGTCATGGGAGTTGCTCATGGCCAAGATCGATCAAGAAGCCGCATCTCTGGGAACCCCCACATATCAAAAAGACTCGGAGGCCAGCCAGCAGGTGGTGGTTGGCAGCTTATTTGTTAGTGGGTAAGACGCCGCAGCCGTACCGTTATTGGTTTTCAAAATCGCATCCCGCTCTACCAGGTCATCACGCGATGGCCCAGAGATACGACAGCAAAATAGTCCCCGCCAGCAACCAACCTGCCATTGCAATCCAAAACAACGGATTAGCGTAAATCGGACCGTCCGTGTGCATACCTCGTGTTCGTGTTGCATCAGGGCTCGCCGACGACTGTTCCAGATCAACCAGGACTGCTAGATCGAACTTACGACGTGCGATCATGGGCGGGTCGCCACGCGAGACAGCTTCTAGGTCTTCAAGTAGGCTGGCCGTCGTCGCATAACGCTGACGACGGTCCTTCGCCATGCAGACCTCAATGATCTCACCGGCGCCAGCGCTAAGGCTCGTATTAAGGTGGTCAGGCGGAGTAAGGTTGGCTTTGAGGTGTTTCTGCATGACAGCAGAGGGGTTTGGCCCTTCAAAGGGAACCTGCCCTGTGACCATGTGATAAAACGTGCCACCTAAACCATAAATATCCGCCCTCGCGTCAATGTCGAGATCGCCTCGGATCTGTTCGGGGGAAATGTAGTATGGCGTTCCAAACGCCTTGCCCACTTCCGCCTCCGCAGCTTCACGATCGGTGAGCATGCGCGCCAAGCCCATATCCGCTAGTTTCGCTACGCCTTGGGGTGTTAGGATGATGTTTTTAGGCTTCACGTCGCGGTGGACCAAACCAGATTTGTGCGCGTGATCCAGAGCCCGTGCGATCTGGATTACGATAGCTAGTGCTTCATACTCGTTGTAAAATTTATTAAGCGTCAGGTCGTCTAGCACCGTATGCCCTTCGACGTACTCCATGACAAAATAATGGAAGTCGCCAGCACTGCTCACATCTAGTGCACCGACGATATTGTTGTGATTAAGCTTTGCAGCCGCTCGGCCCTCTGCGTAGAACCGATCGACGAATTCACGATTGTGGGTATGCTCGCGCGGAAGCACCTTTAGAGCCACAAGACGGTCCAAGCTCAACTGGTTTGCTAGGTAGACCGTTGCCATGGCGCCCGTGCCCAATTGTCGGATGATCTGAAAGCCAGGGATATGCAGGTCTGTGGGCACCTGCGGCGAGTCATGAGATTCGGTGACCAAACGAGCCTGTAACCGGTCGAGTTGGCGATGCGTGATGACACCGTTGGCGACCAAAATATCCGCCAGGCCACGGTCGTTGTCGGTGTCACGTCGATGCTGTAATTCTTGGTGAAATGCTTGGCAGTCACGCACCTCTTCAGCGGTGGCTAAACCTTGCTGTACAATGAGCCTGCACAGTAGAGGGTCTTGGTTGTTAGGGGCGGTTTCAGGCATAGGCTCGCATGAGTTTGTAGGTGGTGAAGAACCCAGCGACGTTGTGTGTTTGAAAAGCCATTTGACGTTATGGACCCCGCATTACGGTGTCAACCGAGCAAAAAAAACGCTTTGGATACGGTCGTGGGTGCCACAGCTTGAAAAAATGACCAGGTGTGCTGGCGTAGCCGCGGGCGATCCGGCTAGAATGCCTTTTCTGCGGTGGGTCAACGGGTGGCCAGAGGTTCCCAGTTATGCTGTTAATAAGATGCGGTGAAGATCGGGCAATCAGCGAGCGCGTGGCAGCGGAACTGACGGAAGTCGAGGCACGCTTCTCTGCTCAGTTGATTAGTGATCTGCCGTGTGTCAATACACTCGTAGAGCACGTCGAGAGGTATCGAGGCAAGATGCTTCGGCCCATGCTCGTGCTCGTCGCCGGAATGGCCACCGCCAAAGACCGGCAAGAGCTTACAGATGCACACATCATCGTCGCGACGGTCGTGGAGATGGTCCATATGGCCACGCTAGTGCATGACGATGTGCTCGACGATGCGAAAATTCGCCGTGGCGGCGCCACTATCAATCACCTCAAAGGCAACGAAGCCGCAGTCATGCTCGGCGATTACCTTATCAGCCACGCCTATCACCTGTGTTCAAAATTAAACAGCACGCTCATCAGCCGAATGATCGCGGACACCACAAATACCGTATGCGAAGGTGAACTACTTCAGTTAACCAACAGAGGCAACGCCGACCTCGACGAACGAACCTATTTTGAGATTATCCGCCGCAAGACCGGAACCCTATGTGGCACGTGTTGCCTGCTAGGCTCGCAGCTAAGTGGGGCACAAGACAAGGTCACAGATTGTCTTGTGCAGTACGGCGAAAAAATGGGAACCGCTTTTCAGGTGGTAGATGACCTGCTGGATATGGTCGGCCGAGAGGATACCGTCGGTAAAACACTCGGCAGAGACCTGCAAAAAGGCAAGCTGACATTGCCCGTCATACACTTCCTAAAGTCTGCAGGCACCGGCGATCGCAAGCAATTGAAACAACTACTTGAGACCACTGGGCAGGGCAAATCGCTCTCGACAGGTAACGGTTCCACAATGCTCAGTAAAGAGCAGATCGATCAGATCAAACAGATGCTTGTTGAAAATCGCTCAGTCGATTACGCCATGGATTGGGCTAGCCGCCTCATAGATCAGGCCAAAGCATCGCTCAACTGTCTCGGAAACTCGTCCGCCCGTACCCTGCTTCTCGGAATGGCAGACAAGGTGTTGACGCGAAAGTTTTGATTATGAACCCAGGCCCAATGACCAATAACTACTGTCAGATACACCGATGACAGGCCTTGTCTTCGTAGGACAACAGTAATAAGAATTGATAGAGCCCGTTTTCGTCGATGGTATAGACGGGGCCAAGCGGGTATCAACCTATGAGCGACGACCGAAGGCCAAGGGTATTGATCTTGGGTGGCAGGGTTACCAGCCAACACCCAGTCGCGCAGATACTATCGCAACATTTTCAGGTAGAGACATTCGAGGGTTCGGACCGGGCGCTGGCCGCGCTGCGGGGCGACGGCTACGAAGCGGTCTTCGCCGATGTCAGTGACTTCCTCCCGCTCGAGCGGGGGCTCGCAGCCCAGCAATCGAGTCTTGTGTTAAACACAATCGGTGAGGGCGTGTGCGTCGTCGACGTGCAGGGATCGTGCGTGTGGTCCAACAACCGGATGCGCAGCTTCTCCCCGGAGGTGTTTGAAAAAGTTAAACAGATTTGCCATCAGGCGAGAGTGGTCTTTTCGAAGCAGGTTGGCCCGGATACAAACCGGGATCAGCCGCCACACCGTAAATACTCACTCGTAGCTGAATCAGATAGATACTTTGAGGTGATGACCTCGCCGGTGATTGATCAGAACGGCCAAGTGCACCAAGTCGTGGCGGTGGTCTGGGACGCGACCAGCGGGCGCCGGCTTCAGCAGCAAATCGAAGCAATCGACTCCGCGGGGCGAGAGCTATCAAGGCTTGAGGGGGATGCGATTACCAAGCTGTCGCCCAATGAACGGCTCAAGCTGCTGCGCGATAAGATCATCAACTACTGCAAAGACCTTTTAAATTTCAATCACTTTGCGATCCGCGTGCTTGACAAGCGGACAAACAAGTTAGAATTGGTAATCGCGGAGGGCCTTCCCACCGAGGCGTTGGACATTGACCTATACGCGCAGCCCGAGGGCAATGGGATCAGCGGTTACGTCGCAGCCACGGGCCGAAGCTATATCTGCCACGATACGGAAAAAGACCCTCGCTACATTTTGGGGATTGAGCACTGCAAAAGTTCGCTGACGGTGGCGCTGCGGGTACACGACAAGATCGTAGGGATTTTCAATATTGAATCAGAGGCGGTAGGCACGTTTAACGAAGATGACCGCCAGTTCGCCGAAATTTTCGGCCGGTACGTCGGGCTGGCACTGAATATCCTTGACCTGTTAATAGTCGAACGCTACACGACCAGCGGCCAATTGGCACAGGGTGTGGTGCAGGATATGGCCCAGCCGTTGAACGACATCGTGACCGAAGCGCAGACGCTCATGGAGGAGTACATCGGCGACGATACGATGCGGGGGCGCCTCAATCAGATTACCGGGCACGTCGAGTCGCTACGCCATACGTTGCGTGACGTGGCGGCCGGGCCGCGGACAGTGCTCGGCTCAGGCGACGTGACCGACAAGAAAGAGGAAGACTCGCTGCTAACCGGTAAGCGTATCCTGATCGCCGACGACGAGTTGAACATTCGCAAGACGATCGGCGACATCCTCAACAAATACGGCTGCGTGTGCACCATCTGCAAGGATGGCTACGAGGCGGTGAACCTAATCGAGCAGCAGGGGTTTGACCTTGTGATTTCGGATATCAAGATGCCCCACCGCAATGGTTACGAAATATTTGCCGCTGTGCGTCGCCGTTATGAAGAATTGCCCGTGGTACTGATGACGGGGTTTGGCTACGACCCAAACCACTCGATCGTGCGTGCCAGCCAGGAGGGACTGTCGAGTGTCATGTATAAGCCTTTCAAGGTATCTCAATTGCTCGAATCTGTACGCAAAGCATTGGGCGCCCAGTCTGAACCGACGCCCGACTCGACACCCAAGTCGGCGGATACACCTCACTAACCGATGGTTGAAACGACACACACACGCCCCACAGCTCGGTGGGTGGTGGCACAGACGCTTACAGAAGCGGCCAGTCGATTCCCCGATTTAGATCGTTCGGTGCTCGATACCTCAGCACTCGATGCGCGTGAGGCGAGGCTAGCGGTGGCGATCCATCGGTGCGCTCTGCAGCGGTGGATAACAATCGAATACTTATTAAACCTGCACCTGAAACGACCGGTGCGACGATTAGACCCGGATGTACTGAGCGTGTTGATTTCAGGCGGGGCGCAGGTGCTGTTCATGGATCGGCTGCCGCACCACGCGGTGGTCGACGAGTCGGTAGCGGTGGCGCGTCGAATGGCGGGGCCCGGCGCAGCAAAATTAGTTAACGCGGTGTTGCGCCGTCTGTGCGAGATGGTAGCCCAGCCGTTGTGCAAAGACCCCTGGGAGCCAACACAGGACCGGCTACCGCTCGACGGTGGATACGTGAAGCTGCGCGACGCCGCGCTGCCCGATCCGAATACCGAATGGGTGTCGTATTTGGCTGTGGTGACGAGCCATCCCCGGGAACTGGTGTCTCGGTGGAGCAAAGCGTACGAACGCGACGCAATCAGAGAGATTTGTTTACACGCAGTGCTCAACCCACCAACGATCGTGGCGATGGAAGACGTGGCCGCGTCAGAAGGTGACGAAGCGCCGTCTCCGCTGTGGGGGCGACACCAAGAGCCAGATTTTGTCGTCTGGCGTGGCGGATACCGTGAACTGGTTGGTTTTTTGAAAGATGATCCGGTACGGCGGGTACAAGACCCCACGTCGGCCAAGCCGGTGATGGCGACAGCGGGAATTAGCCCGTGCTGCTGCGTGGACTACTGCGCTGGCCGGGGCACGAAGACACGTCAATTAGCGATGACCCACACCAAAGCGAGAATCATCGCCACTGATGCCGACCCCGGTCGTCTCGCGGACTTGCGACAATCATTGGATCAGCATCATGCAGTTGAGGTCGTGGGGCTTGACAATGTCGGGGGTGCCTGCGGGCAGGAGTGTGCGGACCTGCTGGTGTTGGACGTGCCATGCACAAACACAGGCGTGCTCGGGCGCCGGCCGGAGGCGAGGTATCGGTTTAGCAACCAGACCTTGTCCTCGTTGGTGACTCTTCAGCGGCGGATCGTCGAACGGGCAATGGGTCTGGTGAGGCCGGGTGGGCATGTGTTGTACAGCACATGTAGCCTGGAGCAAGAGGAAAACCAACATCAGGTAGCATGGATCGAGCAGCGGTATGGAGCTACGGTGATCCAGCAGTCGACGACACTGCCTGACGGGTCAGACACGACGCATCACGATGGCGGGTATTACGCTTTACTAGCATGCAAGACCTAGAGGAAATCACGGGTGAGGTGCGCTAAAATATATACACTCACAGCGGTCATTGCCCAGCTTGGGCGTTGCGAGTTATTTTGAATGGTGTCCTTATTGACCGTACGCCGAAGTCGGGATTTATAACCAGTAGAAACAGGTGAATGACGATGGCTGTACGCATGGAACTGGTGCGTGTGTTGATGAGTGAGACGCAGGACACGCATATTGTGGAGTTGTGTGAGGTGGATGGGGGCTGCAAGTTCCCGATTGTGATCGGCTACAACGAAGCAGCCGCCATCGAGCGCCGCTTGATGGGCCAACAGCCCCCTCGGCCACAGACACATGAACTACTAGCTAACGTGATAGAGCAACTAGGCGGCAAGATGGAGCGGGTTGTGATCTGTGATTTAAAAGACCACACGTTCTATGCCCAACTCGTGATCAAACAGGGCGGTCAAGTACAAAAGATCGACTCTCGGCCAAGCGATGCGATCGCGCTTGGCGCCGCGACGGACATACCAATTTATGTTGAAGAGCACGTCTTGGATGAGGTGTGCCGGTCGTAAAGTTAGACCGTGGTTGGCCAGGAGTGAGGGACCCATAAATTTAGTGATACGGGCACGCCATCGGCTGCGTTGACAGCAGGCGACAGGGCAGTAAACTAATCGATTCTGGCCTTCCTCGGGAGGCTAGATGGTATCGTTATGTGGTTCTTAACGGTTGGTGTCGAAAAAGCACCGACACAGCGGAGTGACGATGACGGCGAATAAGATCCGTATCCGGATGGAGGCTTACGACCACCAGGCGTTGGACGCGTCGGCGCGAGAAATCGTGGACCACGCAAAGCGGACCAACGCAAGGGTATCTGGTCCAGTGCCGCTACCGACGCGGATCGAGCGATACACGGTACTCCGGAGTCCGCACATCGATAAGAAAAGCCGTGAGCAGTTCGAAATCCGCACCCACAAACGAATTATCGACATCGTGGAGCCCAGCGCGAGGACGGTCGAAGCTCTGAATCGACTTGTCGTGCCTGCGGGCGTGTTTGTGAAGATCAAGGCCTGAGCGTGTCCTTTGGTTTTGATTGGGTAGGTGTTGAAAATCGCAAGAGGCCAAGCCTCGACGGCATGGTCGATTGGGAAAGTGTTGTATTCGGCACGAATCATTAGGTGCCAAAAGGACTTAAGGCATTACATAAGTCTAGAAGGAATTGGCCGGATGGCTACGGGATTAATAGGGCGAATAATCGGGATGACCCGCTTGTACGACAAGTCTGGGCGTAATGTGCCTGTGACAGTCATCGAGGCGGGGCCCTGCTTTGTTAGCCAGGTCAAAGCTGCTCAGACCGATGGCTACAGCGCCGTACAACTGGCTTACGAAGACGTCAAACCCCGCAACTCGACGGTTCCGGTGATTGGCCACGACGCCAAAGCCGGGCTTGGCGCAAAGCGCGTGCACCGTGAATTCCGCGTGGCAGAGTCCGTGGCGGGTGAACTAGAACTGGGCCAGCAAGTAACCGTGGCGACGTTCGAGGGGATTGGCTTCGTAGACGTGACGGGTACGAGCAAGGGCAAAGGGTATGCGGGCACGATGAAACGATGGGGGCATAAGGGCCAGCCCGCATCGCACGGCGTCGAGCGCAAGCACCGCTCGCCCGGCTCGATATGTAGCCACGCCTCCAACCGTGGTTTTTCGGGTCGCCCCAAAAAGGGCCTGCATATGAGCGGGCACATGGGTGATGCACGGATTACCACCCGTTCGATGGAAGTGTGGGGCCTAGACGTGAAAAAGAATTTGCTGATACTCAAGGGCGCGGTGCCCGGGGCCTGCAAAGGATTGGTGTATATTAGGGAGGCCAAACGGCTTTGTAAGTCGAAGGCTAGACTAGCCAAGGCATCGTAAGTCCAAAAGCTAATCATTTTAAGGGCAAATCATTGTCCGGATTGACTTTGTATGGGTCGATACTGCGGTGCCAAGACAACTTGGCGTGAGCCGAGTCGTGAGAGATTGCATCCGCGGGATGGCCAGTGAACGCGGGTGTGTATCCTGTTGCGGCGAACAAAGCGGTAGCCCTGCCTGATGTCCAGAAGGGCCGTAGGTTGTAAGAAATGATCGAGATCCCTGTACATAACGAAAAGGGTAAGCAGGTTGATAGCCTGCAGCTCGATGAGCAGCTCTTGGGCGGGAAGGTGCGCCACGTACTGCTCAAGCAAGCATACGTACGCTTTCACGCCAACCGGCGTCAGGGTACCGCCGCGACGAAGGGGCGTGGCCAAGTAGAGGGTTCGACGCGCAAATTGTATAAACAAAAGGGAACGGGCAACGCCCGTCGTGGCAACATACGCACCAATGTCATGCGTGGCGGCGGTGTGGCGTTTGCGAAGAAGCCTAAGTCTTGGCGGCAGAGAATGCCTCAGAAGATGCGCCGTCTAGCGAACCGAAACGCATTACTGGCCAAGGCCGTCGACGGCGAGGTCAAGTTACTGGATAAATTGGCCTTTGATAAGCCCAGTGCGAAGCAATTCGCGTCACTACTGACAGCGCTAAAGATCGATCGTTCTTGCGTGGTCGTCGTAGCGTCGGATCAGGGCAACGAAGCGAAGTCAGCGGCAAATCTGCCGGACGTGCGTGTGACGCGGATCGAACGGCTCAATGCCTTCGACCTGCTCAACCATCGGTACCTGCTGGTCCAGAAGGACCAACTTAAAGCATGGATAGAACAAGCTAGCAACGGTTCCGCCAAGGAGGCCAGCTGATGCTGCATGCGACTCAGATTATTAAACGGCCGTTGGTTACGGAAAAGTCGACGTGGGAGGGCGCTGCACGAAATCGATATAGTTTTTTGGTAGATATGCGTGCCAGCAAGAAGCAGATCGAGGTTGCGGTCGCGGAGCTATTTAGTGTACGCGTGACAAAGGTCAGGACGCAGATCCGCAAAGGCAGGACGTATCGAACGCGGCACGGAGTGGCGAATACGGGTGATTGGAAGAAAGCGATTGTGCAATTGTATCCAGATGACAAGATCGATCTGTTCTAAGGGATATTTGGCTCGTTGAGCCGAGGGATACACGGGTTATGGCGGTACGTGTTTACAAAAGAACGAGTCCGGGGCGCCGCAACGCTTCGGTGAACCTGCATAGTGAGGTGACCAAGCGTCGCCCGGAAAAAAGCCTGCTACGCGCTAAGTCTAAGAAGGGCGGCCGGAATCACCATGGCATTATCACGCAGCGTAGCATCGGCGGCGGGGCGAAGCAGCGATACCGATTGGTGGATTTTAAGCGAAACCGTCGAGATGAACCAGCCCGTGTTGTGGGGATCGAGTACGACCCGAACCGTACCTGCCACGTGGCGTTGGTCGAATACAGTGACGGGCATCGGCGATACATACTGGCACCCGTGGGGCTGACCGACGGCGATACGGTGATGTCCAGCAACGACCGCATCGAGCCTAAGCCAGGCAATACGATGCCGCTTCGGGTCATACCCCCCGGTTTGACGGTGCACAATATCGAGTTGACCCCTGGTCGTGGCGGACAGCTATGCCGGGCGGCGGGCACATCTGCCAAGCTCAGCAATAAAGAGGGTAAATGGGCGACATTGGTGTTCCCGTCAGGTGAAATTCGACAAATTTCGGTTGATTGTCAGGCAACGATCGGTCAGGTCGGCAATCCTGATCACCAGCACATCAAGCTAGGCAAAGCCGGTCGAAATCGGCATCGGGGAGTTCGGCCACATATCCGTGGCGTGGCAACGAACCACAACGACCACCCGCTCGGTGGCGGCGACGGGCGCAGCAAGGGCAACCGAGCCCCGTGTTCGCCGACGGGTGTTCAGGCAAAGGGTGGCAAGACGCGTCAGCCCGGCAAGGCGTCGAACAAACGCATCATCCGCAGGCGATTTAGCAAACGATACGGACAATTAAAGCTTTCGTGATCTAGGAATACACAGCAGATTGTGAAGGAAAAACGATGCCCCGATCGCTAAAAAAAGGACCCTATATCGACGAGAAACTCTATCGCAAGGTGGAGAAGCTCACGCAGATGGACCGACGCGAGCCGATCAAGACGTGGGCCCGGGCGTGCACGATCGTGCCGGAGTTTGTGGGGCATACATTTTTGGTACACAACGGAAAAATATTCAACAACGTGTTTGTGACTGAAGATATGGTCGGCCACAAGCTCGGTGAGTTTAGCCACACGCGGACGTTCCGCGGCCACACCACGGGCACGCGTGCCCAGCGTGCGAAGGGATCAATTTAATCCGATGGCATTTGAGAACACACATTACGGTGCGAGGATTAGCCCGACCAAGGTTCGCCCGGTGATGAACCTGATCCGGGGCAAGCGTGTCGAGGAGGCGCTTTCGATCCTCCGGCTGTCGAAGAAGCGCGCAGCCGTGTATATCACCGGCTCGTTGCGTGCGGCGGTCGCCAACGCCGATCAGGCGGAGGCGGACGTACGTCGGCTGGTTGTGACCGACGCGCGGGTGGATCAGGGACCCACCCTCAAGCGTTGGCAGCCCAAAGACCGTGGCCGGGCGCACCCGATCATGAAACGAACCAGTCACATCACGGTGGCGGTGGATCAGAAGAAGTAAAACAGGTTGGCCCCCTGTTGTATCGGGGCCGGACAATGAGTTTGATAGGTTTTATTGAACGAGAGTAATTTATGGGTCAGAAGGTCCATCCATTTGGGTTTCGAGTCGGGATTACCGAGGCGCACAAGAGCCGATGGTATGCCCCGAAGGCGTTGTACGGCGTGCTATTGGTCGAGGACCAACGCATCCGGGAATACATCGATAAGAGGCTCAACCGTCAGCCCCCGTTTGCAGCGGTGTCGGATATCCACATCGAGCGCACACGGGAAGAACTAAAGATCATTATCAAAACGGCCAGGCCGGGATTGGTGATCGGGCCCAAGGGTTCTGAGATAGATCGGCTCACGCAAGACCTCCAGGCAATCACTGGGCGGAACGTTTCGATCAGTTGTATCGAGGTGGGCACTCCCGACGCCGACGCGCAGATTGTCGCTGAGAGCATCGCAGAGCAGCTCAAAAAGCGTGCGAGTTTTCGGCGTGTGATGAAGATGAAGGCTGATGCAGCCATGACGGCTGGCGCCAAGGGAGCCAAGATTCAGCTTTCAGGTCGTCTTGGCGGGCACGAGATGAGTCGATCCGAAGACTTGCGTCTTGGTGCGATCCCGCTGCAGACGCTGCAGGCAAATGTGGATTACGGATTTGCCAAGAGCAAGACGACCTATGGTGTGATCGGGGTAAAAGTCTGGATTTATAAAGGTATGTACGAGACTTTGAAGGAAGGTGAGATCGAGTCGAAGGCAGCGGGTGCCCGGCCGCGTGCGAGGGGACGACGGTAATCAATAGTGAAACGCCCGGCGGGTCGATACCAGGCGCATGCGTCTAATTAATAGTCGGAATTGAGGATTGATAAACAATGCCATTGATGCCTAAACGAGTGAAGTTCCGCAAGCAGCAGCGTGGTAAAGTGCGTGGCTTGGCGTCGCGTGGAAACTACGTGGCGTACGGAGATTTCGGCTTGCAATCACTAGGGTGTGGCTGGATTACGGGTAGGCAATTAGAGGCAGGTCGCGTGGCTGCGACGCACTTCCTTAGGCGTGAAGGAAAGGTATATGTGCGGGTATTCCCCGACAAACCGATCAGCAAAAAGCCCCTGGAGACACGGATGGGTAAGGGTAAAGCTGAGCCGGAATACTGGGTAGCGCGGGTAAAACCGGGGACGATCCTCTTCGAATTGGCGGGCGTACCCGATGCGGTAGCGAGACAAGCAATGATGCGCGTGGCACACAAGATGCCGTTTCGTTGCCGGTTTGTCGAGCGCCGACACGCGTGAGATATAATTGAAGATGATCGCCCGAGAGTTGAGTTCGGATCAAAGGTTGCGACGATGAAATACAGCGAAGTTCAAAAGATGAGTACGCAGGAATTACAGATAGAGCAGCAGAGGCTTCGGCGGCACTTGTTTGACCTCCGCGCTCAGGCCGTTACGGAAAAACTGGAAAATCCCAAGCAGTTACTCGCCACACGACGAGACGTAGCGAGGGTGTTGACAGCCCTACGCCACCGTAGTGGCCAGGAGACCGTTAAGTCATGACCAATACGACCCAGACTAACAGTGCCAAAGCGGGGCGTGGCCCACTGGCTGGCACCAAGATCGGTGTGGTCACCGGTGACAAGCGGGACAAGACGCGAACGGTGAAAGTGAACTACCAGGTGCGCCACCCAAAGTACGGCAAGTTCCTCAAGCGGCATACGAGTTTTCACGTGCACGATCCGAAAAACAGCAGCAAGCTGGGCGACCGGGTGGAGATTGTAAACTGTCGACCCGTCAGCAAGACCAAACAGTGGCGTCTGGTGCGTGTTGTGGAAGCGGGCGTCGAGCAATAGACCCCTGGTGCTGGCAGACAGTCGCCGTGTAAGAAGCAGGATTGAAACGATGATTCAGGTTGAATCCAGAGTAGATGTCGCGGATAACTCGGGCGCGAAAATCGCCTACATCATCCGTGTGCTAGGTGGCTCGACAGCCCGAGGGCAGTTTACGCGGCGGACCGCTTCGGTTGGGGATCGCGTGGTGTGTAGCATCAAGAAAGCGATGCCGGGCGGTGAACTCAAGACAGGCACAGTCGTGAAGGCGGTCGTGGTGCGGACAAACTACCCCGTCCGACGCGATGATGGCAGCTACGTACGGTTTGACAAAAACGCGGTGGTGCTGATCGACGACGAAGGCAACCCGCGGGGAACACGGATATTCGGTGCAGTCGCCCGCGAGCTGCGTGAACGCAACTACATGAAAATTGTGTCGCTGGCGACAGAGGTGGTGTGATGGGACGGCATGTGAGAAAAGGCGACCTGATCATGGTGACCGCCGGGGCCGCGCGTGGTCGGCAGGGCAAAATATTGGCCGTATTGCCCAAGAAAAGCCAGGTGATTGTTGAAGGCGTGAACGTTCATAAAAAGCACGTGAAGCCCAGCAATCAGAACCCGCAGGGCGGGCAGGTGGAAAGGGAAATGCCGATCCATATTTCCAACGTGTCACCGGTATCGGGCGGCAAGCCGACACGAGTCCGGTTCGAGACACGTGCTGATGGATCAAAGATACGGATTTCGGTGCGCAGTGGTGAGCAGATCGGTCGGGAATTGCGTAGCGCGAAGGCCTAAAATGGGATCGTATTGAATAGACGCAGCGACGAAGTGTTTACGCTGCATATAAATTTGATTTGGGAAGTGTTATGGCTTTGCGGATGAAAGAAAAATACGACGGCCCGGTGGCCCAGAAAGTCAAACAGGAGTTTGGCGTTAAAAATCCCATGGCCCTGCCACGCCTTGAAAAAATTGTGCTCAGCGTGGGATTGGGCAAGCAGTTAGACGGCACTAAGATCAAGCCGGAGGTCAAGTCGCAGGTCGTTGACGATTTGGCCACGATCACCGGCCAGAGGCCTGTCATGAAAAAGGCGAAAAAATCAGTGTCCAACTTCAAGCTCCGTGAGGGATATGAAATCGGAGCGATGGTCACGCTGCGGGGCAGTCGGATGTGGGAGTTTTTCGATCGGCTGGTGAGCTTGGCGATCCCGCGGATCAAAGACTTTCGTGGTCTACCGGGCAAGAGCTTTGACGGTCGGGGTAACTATTCGTTTGGCCTGACGGAGCAGGGTGTATTCCCTGAAGTGGATATGACCAGGGCAAAATTTACCCATGGGATGAATGTGACGTTTGTATTTCGTAACAGTACGGATGAAAAATCACGGCTCATGCTCGAAGAATTCGGCGTGCCGTTTGTCAAGGCGGGCGACCGCCGTTACTGACCCTCGAGAGCATCGCGGGTGGTGGCCTTGTTTTGAACACGGGGCTAGGGAGCGTTAAAGATGGCTTCGAAATCGACAGTCCAGCGCAACAATCGTGTGAAGCGTACAGTAGCGAAGTACGCCGAATTGCGGCGCGAGTTGAAGGCAAAAGGTGATTACGCAGCCTTGGCGAGGTTGCCTAGGGACGCGAGCCCCACACGTGTGCGGAGTCTGTGTGCGTTGACGGGTCGCAGCCGAGCGGTGTACCGGAAGTTTAAAATATCGCGGATTATGCTCCGCGAATTGGCACTGCAGGGTATGATCCCCGGCATGCGTAAGGCGTCTTGGTAGTCAGTGTGTCTCGTTATGATCAAACAAATGTCGCACAAAGATTTGAACGAAAATCAGCGGCGCACAGAGCTAGTGATTGGGAGCGTGAATAGATGTCATTGAGTGATCCGATTGCCGATATGCTCAACCGGGTGCGCAACGCCGTCCGGATCGGGACCGAGCGTGTGGACTGCCGCAACAGCAAAGTATGCGCCGGGATCGCGAGCGTGCTAAAAACAGAGGGCTACATCGATAGTTTTGCGGTGATCGACGATGGCCGACAGGGCATCCTGAGGCTGAACCTTCGGTACGGCAAGCGTGGTGAGCCGATGTTCCATTCGTTGCGTCGCAGCAGCAAGCCCGGTCGACGAATGTATTCAAAGCTCCACGACCTGCCCCGTCCCTTGGGGGGATTGGGCATCGCGATTGTCAGCACGCCCAAGGGGGTACTCAGTGATCGCCAGGCTCGTGAGCAGCATGTAGGTGGTGAATTGTTGTGCATGGTCGAATGATTAACGTAAATACCTGAACAGATTTGAAGGATTGACGGAAGATGTCTCGTATTGGAAAAAAACCGATCCCGCTGCCGGCGGGCGTGAAGGTCGCAGTCAACGCTTGCATGGTCGTTGTTGAGTCAGGCCAGAATAAGCTGTCCTACACGCATCGGCCCGAGGTGGCGGTGAAGGTGGATGACGCGGCGAAGTCGGTCGTAGTGGAACGGCATGGCGATGGCCGCACAGCCAAGGCGATGCACGGACTAACCCGGGCGCTGATCGCAAACATGGTGACCGGCGTGACGTCCGGATTCAATAAAGACCTGGAGATCAACGGTGTGGGCTGGGGAGCCACCGTACAGGGCAATAAAATCGCGTTGAATATAGGTTACGCCGATACGCGGACCCTATCGATTCCCGCTGGTGTTACGGTGGAGGTGCAGGGCAGCCGGATCAAGATCAAAGGGGCGGATAAACAGGCTGTGGGTCAGATGGCAGCGCGGATACGGTCGCAACGCCCACCCGAGCCCTACAACGCCAAGGGGATCAAGTACGTAGACGAGCGGATTATCCGCAAGGCCGGCAAGGCGCTGGCCGGCGGGGGAGCATAATCGGGCCACTGTTTTGAGCTACGGTACGCGGCTTCGTTTTGTGGCGGGTATGTATAAGGTTGTGTATAGAAAACTGGAATTGATGGACGAACGATGAAGGTTAACACACTAAAACAAGCACGCCGTACCCGCCGTAAGGCCGGGATACGCAAGCGTATCTTCGGGACACCTGATCAACCTCGGCTTACGGTGTACCGCGGTATCAAGCACACCTACGCGCAGATCATCGACGATCTGGCAGGCAAAACGCTTGTCTCGGCTAGTTCGATGAAGCTCGACGGGAGTGGTTCCAAAGGTAACAAGACCGCCGCGACCCAGGTAGGCAAGGCACTAGCGGAAAAGGCGAAAGCCGTGGGTATTACCGTGGTCAGTTTTGATCGCAACGGGTTCCGTTACCACGGCCGGGTCAAGGCACTCGCGGATGCGGCACGTGAAGCGGGCCTGAAGTTTTAATGGTTTGATGGTTTTCACGCAGCAGAGGCACCAGCAAGGAAACGATATGCCAGAGATGCTCGAAGATACAAAGGCTTTGGAATCGACGACGGTCGGGATATACCGGACTGCGACGGTGGTGAAAGGCGGTCGGCGGTTCAGCTTCTCGTCACTGGTCGTGATGGGCGACCGAAACGGCAGCGTGGGGTTGGGCTACGGCAAGAGCCGCAACGTCCCCACCGCTATCGAGAAGGCTGAAAAGAGTGCCAGGAAAAGCCAGAAGCGGTACACGCTCAAGGGCGGGACGATCCCACACCCCGTGATCGGAAAGTTTGGTGCTTCGCTGATCAAGCTCATCCCCGCATCTCCGGGTACCGGTGTAATTGCCGGCGGGACGGTGCGTGCGGTGTTGGAGATGGTGGGTGTGCACGATTGCCTAACTAAGTCATACGGCTCGACGAACCAAAAAAATCTGTGTCGGGCGACGATTGACGGGCTTAAACAACTGTCCAGCAGAGAGCGGATCGCCCAGCTTCGCGGCGTTACGATTTCCACTAGCGTTGTGGATGAGATTTTAGAGGCAGGAAAGGTTCACGACACAACTGCAGGCAGTAGCGAGTCGACAGTGAAGGCAAAGGGCCCGGTGAATCTTGTGGGCAAACAACAGAAATCAGGTGGCCGAGGCCGGGGCCGTCGGGGCCAAGGTGGTGGTCAGTCCAGGGGGGCGCCACCATTACAAGTACAAGAAAAACCCAAGACAGAAGCCGCTCCTCCTCCAAGTGGGGCCGACAGCGCAGCAGGTCAGAGCGGTGATCAGCAGTCTTGACAGGGGTGACTCGGGGTCCCGTATGCAGCGGAGGCAATATTCGCCATGATGATTCATGAGATTACAATCAAAGTTGGCCGACACCGGAAGGCGAAACGCGTCGGGCGTGGGATCGGATCGGGTTCGGGCAAAACGTGTGGCCGAGGGCACAAGGGCGCGGGTTCGCGTGCGGGGGCGACGGGTTCCATCCGCGCCAGCCGTGAAGGTGGTCAGATGCCGTTCTTTCGCCGGATACCCAAGCGTGGGTTTAGCAATGCAAGGTACAAAAAGCACTTTGCGGTTGTAAATGTGAAAGCATTGCAGTCGCGGTTCGAAGACGGTGCTCAGGTGAACGCCGGTGAACTGGTGCGAGTAGGCCTGATCCCCGACATGAAGCTGCCGGTGAAAGTGCTCGGTGAAGGCGAGTTGACAAAAAAATTGAGTGTGATGGCAGCTGCATTTAGCAAGATGGCGATGGAAAAGATCGCGGGGGCAGGTGGCTCAGCGCAATTGCAGTCGGATGGGGCCGGTGGGGCGTAATTAAAAACATGCATGGGTGTCCGCTCGTGAAGGGGACAACGGCCAAAGGCGGGCGACGCACGATCAATACCGCAAACGCAAGTCTCTAGCTCAAATGCTCCAAGCGTTTATCAACATGTGGCGGGTGCCCGAACTGCGGAACAAGCTTTTGTTCACGCTTGGCATGCTGGTGATCTACCGTATCGGGTTCTATATCCCGTTGCCGGCGGTGGACCAATCGGCACTGGCGGATTGGGCGGAAAAGGCGTCGGGCGGGGCCGCGGGCAACCTAATCACTTATGTGGGCATATTTACAGGCGGGGCGCTGGGACAGTCAACGATCTTTGGGCTCGGTGTGATGCCGTATATCTCGGCGTCGATTATCTTCCAACTCCTGGCGACGGTGCTTCCGAGCCTTCAGCAGATGCAGAAGGAAGGGCCAGCCGGTCGGCAAAAAATACAAGAATACACACGGTATGCGACAGTGGGGCTGTGCTTGGTCCAGGCGATATTCTGGATGAGTTTTATGCTCCGGTCGGGGTTGGTATATCCAGAGTACGCCGAGCAGGGCGGTGCCTGGCTGTTCTGGATATGTGGCATCCTAGGCCTGACCGCGGGTACGGTGTTCTTGATGTGGCTAGGCGAGCAGGTTGACAAATACGGTATTGGCAACGGTGTGTCGCTGATCATCACAGCCGGCATCGTGGCGAGCATGCCCCAGGCGATCCTCACGGTGGCGCAGGGGTTCTCGGTAAGCGCCGCAGATGAAAAGCCCTACCACGTGGACACGGTGATATTTCTGATTGCGGCGTTTGTAATAGTTGTGGCGGGGTCGATCGTGATTACCCAAGGGCAGCGGCGTATCCCGATCCAGCAGGCCAAGCACACCCGGGGGCGGCGAGTGTATGGCGGTCAACGCAGTTACCTCCCATTGCGTGTGAACCACGGGGGTGTCATGCCGATCATCTTCGCAAGCTCGCTGATGATCTTTCCGTCGATGATCATCGGATATCTCTCGGGGTTGAGCCCGAATTCGTGGGCGGTCAACTTTTTAGGCCGTAATTTCCGGATGGACGGCTACCTCTACGTGGTATCGTATATTGGGATGATCTATTTCTTTGCGTATTTCTGGACGACGGTACAGTTTCAGCCCAAGGAGATGGCCACGCAGTTGCGGGATCACGGCAGCTTTATCCCAGGTCTGCGTCCCGGACCGCGGACGGCGGAGTATCTCGAGACGGTGATGGAGCGGATTACCTACGTCGGGGCGGGGTTCTTGGCAATCATCGCGGTGATCCCGACGATTGTGGCGGGAGTCTTTCACATCCCGTTTATGGTGTCGAGCTTCTTGGGCGGGACCGGCCTACTGATCGTGGTGAGCGTGATGCTCGACTTTGTCCAGCGGATCGAGGCCAACCTGCTGATGCGGAATTATTCGGGTTTTCTCGGCACCAGTGGGGGTGGGAAGGGGCCTCGGATCAGGGGGGCAAGAGGCACCTAAAAAGACCTATTGGCGCAAGCCAGTACGTGAAAATAGATTAAAGCCGTGTGGCTGAAAGGCGTGGTCGTCTAAGAGGATGTGATGACGGGGTGACGGAACGCTTTGCAGGTTAGGGAAAACTTTATATAATATTGAATTCTGCGCTGTGGCGCAGGGTATGATATGTGTTACTGACGGGCGTGGATGGCGGTCGTTCTAAAAAGCAAAGAAGAAGTCGAGAAGATTCGTGCCGCGGGTCGGGTCGTGCACAGTGTGTTACGGCGGTGCGAAGAATTATGTCAACCGGGCGTGACGACCCAGTTGATCGACGAAGAAGCGTATCGGGTGTTTACCGCCCAAGGTGCCAAAGGGTTGTTAAAGAACTACCCGACTTATCGCCCCGGGGAAGGATTCCCCTCGAACCTGTGCATTAGTGTCAATGAGGTTGTGGTGCATGGGATCGCAGACGGGCGGGTTATCAAGGACGGCGACATTGTTGGGATCGATTGCGGCGTGGAGTTGGACGGCTGGTGCGGCGACTCAGCGGTGACGGTTCTGGTTGGAAAGGTCCCACAGGAGATTCGCAAGCTGTGTGAGGTGACGCGACACATGCTGACCTTGGCGATTGAGAACATCAAGCCAGGTCGAAAATGGAGCCAGGTCGCAATGCTGATGCAGAACTATGCCCAGCAGTCGGGTTTGAGTGTCGTTGAGGATTTTGTGGGGCACGGGATCGGTCGAAAGCTGCACGAGGAACCGAAAGTGCCGAATTTTGTGAGTCGTGACTTGCGTAAAAACGACATTGAATTACGAGAGGGATTGGTGTTAGCGGTTGAACCCATGTGCAACTTGGGCTTAAAAGACGTGGTAACGCTTGCGGATAACTGGACGGTCAGGACGGTCGATGGCCAGCCTTCGGCACACTACGAACACACGATCGCCGTGACCGCCGACGGTGCCGACGTACTGACCGATGGGAATTGAAGCAGGCGGTGAAGGATTGGACTTGATTACTGTTATGGCGAAAGAAGAAAAAATCCAGGTCGAAGGCGAAGTGCTCGATGCGCTGCCAAACGCGATGTTCCGCGTTCGCTTGGAGAACGATCACGAGATCTGTGCTCGGATATCGGGCAAGATGCGTATGCACTACATCCGCATCCTGCCCGGTGACCGCGTTACGGTGGATATCAGCCCGTACGACCTGACGAAAGGCCGGATCACGTACCGCCACTGAGCAAGTGGATTAGTTATTAATTGAGGTATGCTATGAAAGTACGTAGCAGCGTTAAGAGAATATGTGAAAACTGCAAAATCATCCGCCGCAAGGGTGTGGTACGGGTGATTTGCACAAACCCGAAGCACAAGCAGCGCCAGGGCTAATTGTGTCGTCGGGTATGCTAAAGGTAGGAGTGTGATATGCCGCGTATCTCGGGTGTGGACATCCCTGACAACAAACCGATCCGGATTTCGTTGAGGTATCTCTATGGCGTGGGGCCTGCCAACGCCCAGTTGATACTCAAGGAAGCGAAGATCGACGGTCAGGTGCGTGCCAATAAGCTCACGGAAGATCAGCTCGCTCAGCTCGCGACGATCATTGACAGCAACTATGTCGTGGAAGGCACGCTGCGACGATCGGTAGCGCAGAATATCGCCCGCCTTCGTGACGTCCGTAGCTACCGTGGAGAACGTCACCGCCGGGGTTTGCCGGTACGTGGCCAGCGGACCAAGACCAACGCACGGACGCGCAAGGGCAAGAGGAAGACGGTGGCCGGTAAGAAAGGCGTTAAAGCAATGAAGTAGTGGTGCGTCGGTCGCGTGCTCGGTGGATTGATTAGAGAACTGCAAATCACGGCCGTTGGGTTTTGAGATCAGCTATGGCAAAGAAACAAAAAAAAGTTCGGAAGCACGTCTCACGGGGCATCGCGTACGTGAAGGCGACGTTCAACAACACGCTAGTCACGATCACCGACACGAGTGGAGAGGTGTTGTGCTGGGACTCAGCGGGGACGATCGGTTTTAAGGGATCGCGTAAGAGCACGCCGTTTGCCGCGACGCGCGCAGCCGAGATGGTGGCGGGCAAAGCGATCAAAATGGGTATGCAAGAGATCGAGGTTCGTGTGAAGGGGGCCGGTAGCGGGCGTGAGAGCGCGGTAACGGCATTGCAGCGGGCGGGGCTGAGGGTCACAGCGGTGGAGGACCACACGCCGATCCCACACAACGGGTGCCGACCCAGGAAGAAGCGACGCGTTTGAATTTTGTACGGGCGGATTGGTTGTGGTGACGCAATCAAATTGACCTGAAGTCTGTGTTGTAAGAGCCCGGTGTCGTGTCCGACGCAAGTGTGACGGCAGGCCTTGGCGAATCGAATCCCGGAGATGAATTATGCGAATCCGATGGCGAGGACTAGAACTACCGACGCGGGTGATCAAAGACCCCGAGCTTAATACTCAGACATATGGGAAATTCACCGTAGAGCCGTTTGAGCGAGGATTTGGCACGACCGTGGGCAACAGCCTGCGTCGCATCTTGTTGTCGAGCCTCGAAGGCGCCGCGGTAATTGCGGTAAAGATCAAAGGTGCGGAGCACGAGTTCACCAGCCTCGACGGCGTGATGGAGGATGTGACGGATATCATCCTCAACGTCAAGAACATGGTGGTCTCACAGGAGTCTGACGAGCCCAAGACGATGAAGCTTTGTGCCGAGGGCCCCGGCGAGGTGACGTGCGAACTGATCGAAGCGGATACATCAGTCACCATTTATAATAAAGACCTGGTGCTGGCGACGCTCACGAAGGAGATGGATTTCGACATCGACTTCGTGGTGAAAAAGGGCCGTGGATACATGCCCGCCAGCGAACAGTACGATTCCACGGAGGATCAGGAGGTCGGGCTGATCCCGGTTGACGCGATTTTTTCCCCGGTCACGCGGGTCCGTTACAGCGTGGAAGACACGCGCGTGGGCCAGAAGACAAACTACGACAAGCTGACGATGGAGGTCTGGACAAACGGAACGGTGACCCCCGAAATGGCTCTGGTGGAAGCAGCGAAGATCCTGCGTAAGCACCTCAACCCGTTTGTGCAGTACTTCGAACTAGGTGCGGCGACAGCCAGCGAGACCGCTTCCGCTGCGGCACGCGTCGACGAAGAGCTGATCAATAAGTTGAAGATGTCGATTGCCGACTTGGAACTTTCGGTGCGTGCGAGCAATTGTCTCGAGTCAGCCTCGATCTTAGCGGTCTCTGACCTCGTATCGATGACGGAGAGCGATCTGCTGAAGGTACGATCGTTTGGCAGGACGTCGCTGCGTGAGGTAAAGAGGAAGCTCACGGACATGGGTATGACACTGGGTATGGAACTCCCCGCCGAGATCAAACAAGAGGCATAAGTGCCTTAGAGTGGCGCCGTTTGGCGCAACGGAGACAGGTCTGATGAGACACCGAGTTGCTGGTTATCGCTTAGGCCGAGATACGGAGCACCGCAGATCGCTGTGGCGCAATTTGGCGACGGCACTGTTTACCCATGGCCAGATCACCACAACGATCCCGAAGGCCAAGAGCGTACGCCCTTTTGTCGAGAAGCTAATCAGCGCAGCTCGTAAAGGTGACTTGGCGGCGCGTCGGCGTGTCATCGCGGCACTGCAGGACCGGATCATGGTCGCCGATGACCAGGATGAGAGCGTGACCCGTAATAAGTATGGCGAGTTGGTCGATGGGCCACGTGTGGTGAAGAAGCTCTTTGATGAAATCGCCCCGCGGTACGCAGACCGACCGGGGGGATACACACGGATTGTTCGGCTCGGCAGACACCGAATCGGCGACGGGGGCGACCTGTGTGTGCTTCAACTTGTCGGACAAGAAGAGACGGGGCCACAGGTGTCGGGGCAATACTCGCGTCGTCGGGACAAGGCCAATCGGCGCATGGAGATAGCCGCAAAGCTGCGTAAGGAAACGAAAAGCGGGAGCAGAAAATCGGCGGCCGCGGCTCAGGAGTCAGACCAGGGGCAGGCTGGATAGCTGTGGCTGCGTCTATATAGATAATACGTTTATGGAAAACCGGCTAATTCAAGCCGGTTTTTTTATGGGCGTTGTCGACCGTGGTATGCTCTCGTATCAACGACCCAGCTTTCTTGTGGAGACCGCGACGTGTCCGATGAGCTAGATCAATCTAGCCCCTGGCAGCAGTTAGAGGACCTGATTGAATCTGGTCAGGGCGACCGGATTGCGTCTTTTCTCGAGTCGTTGCCAGCGGGTGAGACCGCGCACACCATTGTGCGTATGGAGGAAGACAAGCGCAAAAGATTGCTGGAGTTGCTCCCGACCGATGAGGCAGCCGACTTGGTCGAAGCGTTGTCGCATGTACAGGCAGCAGACCTTCTCGAAGACCTGCCAGCCCAACGCGCCGCCGAGATCGTCGATGAGATCGCCAGCGACGAGCAGGCCGACTTGTTGGCGCAACTGCACGAGGAAGACGCCGAGGCGATACTCGAGCACATGAGCCCGGAGGAGGCTCAGGACGTGCGCCGGTTGGCGATGTACGGGCCCGACACAGCCGGCGGGATCATGATCACGGAGTATCTGGCTTATCCGCAGCACATAACCACGGACGACATTGTCGGAGACCTGCGTGGCAATAGTGAAAAATACTCCAGATACGACGTGCAGTACGTCTACGTGGTGGACGGGAATACGGGCCAATTACGTGGTGCGGTTCGGCTGCGAGACCTGCTCCTGTCGCCCAGCGCAGCCAAACTGACCTCGGTGATGCTCAAGAACACCTACAGCGTGGGTGTGACGGACACGCTCGATAGCTTGGCGAATTTTTTTGATCGATACGCATTTAGCGCGGCGCCCGTGGTGGACAAAGGTGGACGCATGATCGGCGTGGTGCGTCGGTCGCACGTGGAGGAGGCGCTGGGCGAGCGGTCGGAGAAGATGATGTTGCGCATCGGCGGCATCATTGGTGGTGAGGAGTTGCGGACCATGCCGCTGGGATCGCGCGCGGCACGCCGGTTAGCGTTTTTGGTGCCCAACATCGGCTTAAATCTGGTCGCGGTGAGCGTAATCGCCTTTTATGAGCCGGTTTTGGCGCAGGTGTCAGCATTGATGATATTCCTACCGATCCTGTCGGACATGAGCGGTTGTTCGGGCAGCCAAGCGGTGGCGGTGAGCATGCGTGAATTAGCATTGGGACTCGTTAAGCCGTTCGAGGCGTTGCACGTGTTGGTAAAGGAGGCAGCGGTGGGCGTGGTCAATGGGCTGGTGCTTGGCGTGGCACTGGGGTTGATCGCGTGGCTGATGCGAGGCGATGCGTACCCGTACCTCGGCCTGGTTGTAGCATCGGCGATGGTATTGAACAGCCTGGTGGCAGTGTGTATGGGGGGTACGATCCCGCTATTACTCAAAGCAATCGGCGTGGACCCGGCGCTGGCGTCCGGGCCGTTGCTGACGACGACGACTGATTTGTGTGGGTTTTTCTTCGCGCTGACGTTTGCGAAGATCATGCTACAGGCGACCGGCTCACTTTAGGCCGACACTGGGGATATAACTTGGGTTGTTGGGTGTGTACAATCACCTGTTGAATTTCTCTGAGGCTCATAAAAATGGCCAAACGATCATCGGCTACGGGTGGGGGGCGAGTTGGTTCGGCGCCCAATGCTCAGACGCGGCTGTGCGTGTTGTACGGCGTCGAGTCGATGCTCATGAAACAGCACTTCGAATCGCTGCGGGACGCGCTGCAGGCTAAGCACGGTGAAATCGACACGATCGTGTTTGACGGCGAAACCGCCTCACTAGCGGACGTGCTCGACGAATTGCGGAGTATGTCACTGCTTGGCCCGTACAAGCTCGTGGTTGTCGATAGCGCAGACCGGTTTGTGACGACGCACCGATCGGCGATCGAGCGATACGCACAGAGCCCGGTGGACCACGCCACACTGGTGCTCCGCGGGCCGAAGTGGCACAAGGGCAACCTGGACAAATTGATTGCCAAGGTGGGCTGCGTGATCCGGTGCGACCAGTTGAGCGCGGTACAGGCGAAGCAGTGGCTCGTCGATCGGGCAGGAGCGGGACACGGGCAAAAGCTGGCATCGGATGCGGCGGCAATGTTGATCAACCGGCTTGGCACCGACCTGTTTCGGCTCGATGGGGAATTGGCGAAACTCGCAGCCACGGTCAGCGACGATGAGTCGATCGGGACGATGCACGTTGAGGCGCTGGTGGGGCGTAGCAGCGACGAGCAGGCGTGGGCGGTGCAGGAGGTGGTCTTGGCGTCACTGGTCGGCAACGCGCGAGGTGGCGGTACAGGTCGCGCGATTGAGAAAGTTCACGAGTTGATCGACCACGCGGGTCAGGCAGAAGTGCTGGTGCTATATTTCGTGGCAGACCTGTTCCGGAAGCTGTATGTGGGTGTCATGATGCAACGGCAGGGATACGGGGATCAGCGGATCGCAGAGCACTTAAAGCTCTGGGGCTCCCGGCGCACGGCTTTCATGAATGCGGTCAGGCGACTCGATGAACGCCGAGCCGCGATGCTATTTGACCGGATTGTCAAGGCGGACATGCGCGCCAAATCCGGGTTGGGACGAGGCGAGCGAAATCTTGAATGCTTTTGCGCCGCGATGACCGATGAGAGCAGATAGGTTGTGATCTCGCGGTGATTGTGCCGCAGATGTGCAGCGTAGGTTCATGGATGAACCGGCAGGCCTAATTAAAAGAGGCTTGCCCATGCAGGAGGCATAATGCGGTATCCCTTTTCATTAGCAACCCCTATCAGGTGTCTGTTTGTCTGTATCGGCGTGGTTTGGCCGGGGCTGTCGGGCTGCTCATACCAGCAACCGCCGATGACCAACGAATCCGCATTGGAATATCAGCAGACTTGGGAATCGCCGGGTACAGACCCACAAGTACAGGTTAATCACAGCGACCCCGAGGCTCTCAACCAGGCTGTCCAGCAGCAGGCACAGCGCCTCAGCGAAGCGATGGCGCAGCGCACCGCACCGAAGCAAGAGGTGTGGTCACAACAGGTACGCCCGCAGCGGGTGCAGTGGCTTAATCTGGGCCGTGAATCGGCGATAACACCGAGTGAGAGACTGCCAACAAAAAAAACCACCCAAGCCGCTGCGGCCGTCGCGTCGGGGGAGCAGGTGTCTTTGGAGGTTTTTTCGGATGCGTTAGGAGTAAAGATAAAAGAAGACGATACGCCGACTCAGCAGTTGAATAGGCGGCAATTATTGGCTCAGCTTCGTAAGGTGATCCAAACCGGAGACGACTTGGCGGTAGACAAGGCGATGGCGATAGCGGCGCTGAGCTTGGCGGACCCACGCCGTGAACTTAGTAAAGACGCTGTGTCGGCGCTTGACCCAGACAAGCGGGATCAGGTCCGTCGATATCATCGTGTGATCGTCGGTTTAGCGCAGGACGTAGCTTCGGCGGATGGCCAACTCGATGAGCAGGCGGTGCTCGATCGGATCGATGATTTGTTTGGACCCCAGCCGATGCGGGTGACGAATGCGGAATTGTGTCGGCGTGTGCGGGGGTACGGGGTTTACGAGCCGTTTGAGAGCAGGGTGTTCTTGGCTGGGCGTGAGCACCCGATCATTGTTTACGCGGAGTTGGATAACTACCGCGTCGCCCAGACCAATGATCAGCAGTACGAGGTGAGGCTTACGCAGAAGTTGGTGCTGTACAACGAGTCAGACGGATTGGCGGTGTGGCAGCAGCCTCGCGTGGAGATCGTCGATCAGTCACGCAACCGTCGGCGAGATTTTTTCGTGGTGCAGATGATTCGTTTGCCAGCCCGGCTAAATGTGGGCAAGTACCTGCTAAAAATACGCATCACTGATCAGCACGGCGGCAGTCTCGATGAGGTGACGCTGCCGATCCAGGTCGTCGCGGACCAATCCCTGGTGGCGAGCGAGTGATATCCCCGTGCATGGGCAGCCAGGGGGAATCCTTACAATTAGGCTAATTAGGTCGTATCTGGCCTCGACTAATGCTATGGCAGCGGCGCGTGGTCGATTGAGACTGATATCGGGCTGTGGCGGCGAGGCTTTCCCCGTGGGGGGTGGTCCGGTACGATTCAGTAGTGCGGACACTTGCAGACGAAGCACGTTTGGGGGCGTTGATCGATGACCTGGCCCAGGCAATCGGTGGGGATGTAGCGTCATCCGATCCCACAGCCCAGTGGGCGCTGGTGGGTATCCGCAGCCGGGGCGACGAGTTAGCCCGACGATTATCACAGCGGCTTGACGCCGAGGTATTCGGCCAGCGCGTGGGATCGCTGGATATTACGCTGTACCGCGACGACTTGTCAGAGATCGGGGCCCAGCCGGTGGTGCGCACGACGGATGTCCCCTTCGATGTGGACGGTCTGAATATCGTGCTAGTAGACGACGTGTTGATGTCCGGCCGATCGGTTCGTGCAGCATTGCAATCCTTGATGGACCTGGGACGTCCGCGGCGGGTGTGGCTGAACGTGTTGGTGGACCGCGGTGGCAGGGAACTGCCCATCGCTCCGGACCATGTGGGGCTTGACTTGTCGCACGAGCAATTGGGGCCCGGCGAACTGGTGGAGGTACAGCTTAAGCCTACCGATGACCAGGACGCTGTGGTCGTCCGAGAGAGCCAACCGCCGCAAGGGGGGCACGCTTGACAGCGGCGAAATCCGACTATCGTTGGCCACACAAGCACCTGCTGGGGCTAGAGGAACTGTCACCCGAGGATATCCGGTTCCTACTGAGCACAGCGTATGGCTTTGAGCAAGTGAGCACGCGCAGCGTCAAGAAGGTGCCAGCCCTTCGTGGCAAGGTAGTGGTGAATCTATTTTTCGAGGATTCGACGCGCACGCGTGCGAGCTTCAGCCTCGCTGCCAGCCGTTTGTCGGCAGATATTTTCGACTTCGCAGCCACCGGGTCTAGCGTGTCAAAAGGCGAGTCGCTCCGGGACACGGTGCGAACGATTGAGGCGATGGGGGTCGACGTCATCGTGTGTCGGCACCACCTCAGCGGCGCAGCACACCAGGTAGCGGGGTCGGTCAATTGTTCGGTGATCAACGCTGGCGACGGCCAACACGAGCACCCCACGCAGGGCCTGCTGGACATCTACACGATCTGTCGCAGGTTGGGTCTGGAGGGGTACGACCTGTCGGGCGTGACGGTGGCGATCGTGGGCGACGTCGCGCACAGCCGTGTGGCACGGTCGAATATCCATGGCCTGATCAAGCTCGGTGCACACGTGGTCCTGGTCGGCCCACCGACACTGCTCCCGCAGGGGTTTACCGAGTTGGGTTGCGAGCTGTCGAATGACCTGGACTCTGTGCTACCGCGAGTCGACGTGGTCAATATGCTGCGTGTGCAATTTGAGCGTATACAGAGCCAGGCCTTTCCGAGTGTGCGTGAGTACACACACATGTTTGGTCTGACGACTCACCGTCTTACACTGGCTAAGCCGGAAGTTGTGGTGATGCATCCCGGCCCGCTCAACCGTGGGATCGAGATCGACTCAGCCGTGGCGGATGGGCCCAATAGCGCCATCCTGTCACAGGTAACAAACGGCTTAGCGATACGCATGGCGACCTTGTTCCTGGTGACCGGAGCGCAGGGAAAAGGCGAGGGTTGATCCTCCAAGAGCGGTGAGCGTCTAGGCACAGACATACATCTTGCTGATAGTTAGGTTTTTGGGTGATTGAAGAAAACAAATCTGTGGGGTTATTGTTGGTCATCTCCGGGCCATCCGGCGTGGGCAAGACCACGATTACGCGCAGCGTCGAACGTGAACTGGGGGGCGTGTTCAGTGTATCGATGACAACTAGGCCCAAGACAGCCGCCGACACCGAGGGCAAGGACTATTACTTCGTGGACCTTCAGCGTTTCGATAAAGCCCGTGAAGCCGGGGAACTGCTGGAATGGGCACAGGTGTTTGGGCATTGCTATGGCACACCGAGACAGCAGGTGCAGCAGTCACTGGCCGCGGGAAAGCTGGTGTTGCTGGAGATCGACGTGGAGGGTGCGGTCCAGGTCAAGAAATGCATGCCCCAGTCATACGCGATCTTTGTATTGCCCCCCAGTGAGGAATCGTTGCTCCAGCGGCTTCGGGGCCGAAAACGTGAAGATGAAGAAATGATCCAACACCGTTTCCATAAAGCGAAACAAGAAATCGTCCGCGCCAGGCACAGCGGTGTATACAATACGTTTATCGTAAACGATGACCTGGAGACAGCTGTGCACGAGGCCGTGGAACGGGTACGAACGGAGTTGGCCAGCCGCTGTGGCGGGTAGGGGCCGTCCACGCAGGACCTGCGCCGATGAGGCGTTGCCGGTGACGCTTGTGCTCGTGATTGAGGGCTAACATATAACTGGCCTGTCGGCCGTTTGGTTGGTTTGATCTTCTAACAGGATAGGTGTCTCATGCCAGTGGCAGCGGTATTTCTCGACCGTGACAACACGCTGATTCAGAACGACGGCGATCTGGGCGATCCGGATCAGGTCGTGCTGATCAAGGGTGTGGCGTCGGCGATCGCGTCGCTACGTGGACTGGGTTACAAGATCGTCGTGGTGACAAACCAAGGCGGCGTGGCGCGAGGCAAGTACAGCGAACAGGACGTCGACGCAGTCCACCAGCGCATCAATGATTTGATCAAGGCAACCACCGGCGCGACGATCGATCAGTTCTATTTCTGCCCCTATCACCCCCAGGGTAAGGTAAAGAAGTATCGCCGCGAGCACCCGTGGCGCAAGCCTCAGCCTGGGATGCTTCTGCAAGCGGCTGAGGAATTGAACCTGGATCTGAACCTGTGCTGGCTCGTCGGCGACCAGCTTCGAGACGTCGAGTCTGCACAGGCGGCCGACGTGCGGGCGATACTGTTGCACAGCGACGCTCAAGCCAAGCCGAGAGAAGACCGCGACGAACCAGCCACGACCCAGGCCGATGGTGATGGAGAACAGACCCCAAGTTACTGGGAAGCACCAAGCCTGATCGAAGCGGTCAAAATCATTGCCAAGCAAGGCAGGTCTGATTCAGGCGTGAAGATCGGGATCACAACGGGGATCGGACAGAGTATCCACGGGCGGGGAATGGCCAAGGCTGCCGGTTCCAAAAAAAGAGGCGTTGCGGCTACAGATACCCCCCAGCAGGATTCTGTGGTTTCTGCGCCGGATGAACACGGGCGTCAGTCTCAGTCGCGACGCCCGTTTCGGCCTTGGCTGATCCAACCGGCGGACGGCCAGGAGATAGACCCCGACGCGCAGGCGGTACAGGACGAGCCCAAAAAAAAGCAAGACAAAGACACACAGGAAGAAACACCCCCAACCCCCGAATCAAGCAAAGCCGTGGCGCCGGAAATCACGGTAGTCGATGAGGATCAGCCCTTGCCCGTGGCGGTCGTGGGGTCGGTGACGTCCACGCAGCGGACGCTTAGTCAGATTTTGCAGGAACTACGCAATCGACGCGCAGCCGACATGGATTTTTCATACCAGCACACGTTTGCGATCGTGCTGCAGATGGTGACTGGGGTATGCTTGCTCGGTGCACTGTGGATGGGCGGGTCGGATTTTGAGGCATTTGTGCGGTGGATCGGCGTGGGTCTGGTGTTGCAATTGGCTACGATTGCGATGCTTATTTTTCGCCGTTAAGGGTGGCGCAGGGGCTCGGAAGCCGTATCCATGCCTGTCCTAGGATGAAGAAAAGCACTTTATGAAAACGGTATTGTGGACCTGTCTGATCGACGACGGGGGGCGGTGTATAATTTGATAGGTCTATTGGCCTTTTTTGGCTTCATGTCATGGTAAAAGTAGAACAATACGACTCGGCTGGGCGCCTGCTGGTTGTGATGCCGTCCTGGCTAGGCGACACGGTTATGGCGACGCCGACGCTACATGCGTTGCGCCAGGTATACCCGTCGGCGCAGATTACCGCACTGATACGCAGCAACATTCGGCCAATCCTGGACGGCTGCCCGTGGGTGGATCGGGTGGTAACGATTCGTCCGGGTCGCAGGGGTCGGCAGAATGGCAGGCGGTCGGGGATGGTATCGGTGGCGAGGCGGTTGGCGACGGGTGGGTTTGATACAGCAGTGCTCCTGCCCAATAGCTTTCGAGCGGCGCTATTAGCAAGGATGGCGGGTATCCCGCGTCGTGTGGGGTACGACCGCGATGGCAGGGGGTTTCTGTTGACCGACCGGCTGCTACCACGCCGAGATAAAGGCGGATTCGTTCCCGTGTCGACACGCGATTATTACCTGGGCATCGCCAGATACCTGGGCGCTGTGAATCCCGATCCCGCGATGCGGTTGTTTACACGCTCACAGCACGAGCGGCGGCTTGGCGAGTTGCTCGAAGAAGCGGGTTGCCCGTGGCCCCCGTCACGGCCTTTGGTACTGATCTGCCCGGGTGCAAACTACGGCGACGCGAAAATCTGGTATCCGGATCGATACGCTCAGGTGGCCGATCGGTGTGTCCGTGAATTGGACGCTGTGGTGGCGGTGGCCGGGGCGCCTGGTGAGCGGGCGATCATAGACCATGTGTTGGCGGCGGCGCAGGTGCCGATGATCGACTTGCAGCGCTTAGGTGTGGACCTGAACCTGCTCAAGTGTGTCGTGCGCCGCAGCAGCGTGGTGGTCACAAACGACACGGGGCCGCGGCACATGGCAGCGGCGCTTGGGGTGCCGGTGGTGGCAATCTTCGGCCCGACGGATCCCGCGTGGACGCGCATCGATTTTGCAAGTGAACGCCAGGTAAGCGTAGACGTGTTTTGCGGCCCGTGCCAGAAAAAGCGGTGCCCGTTGGACCATCGGTGTATGACGCAGATCAGCGCGGAAATGGTATTCGACAAAGCGGCGCAACTGATCGCTAGCACCAGCCGGGTCGGCACGCCGGGGTGAGGGGTTTTCAAAGAGTAAACCGATGAAGATTGCGGTCGCGATAGGGATATATGACCCGCGGGGAGGCGGGGCTGAGCGGTCGACGTCTCAGATTGTTCGTCAACTCGTGTCGCGTGGGCACGAGGTGACGGTGATCGCCGGTCTCTGGCCCGAGGATGTTCAGGAGCCGGGCGTCCGTGTGCAGTCGCTATTAACCAAAAAACCTCGGCTATCGTGGTGGGTGCCGGTTTTTGCACGTTGGGCGAGGGGGCGGATCGTTTCGGGTGGATACGATACGAGCCTATCGGTGGCGACGGCTGTACCGGCCGCGGTGGTCCAGCCACGGGGCGGTACCGTCCGCGAAACCCTCGAACGCAACATCGCCATCCGTACAGGAGCAGTAGATAGGCTCATCAAACGGGTGCTGGTAAACCTATCGCTAAAGCAGCAGATATTATTAGCCTTGGAGCGACGCACGCTGCGCGATCCGATCGTGAAGCACGTGGCGGCGGTCAGCCAATATGTAGCGGATCAGGTAAAGCACTACGGCGTGGACCCTCAGCGGGTCGTGGTGATCCCAAATGCAGCTCAGATGCCCACCGTCGATCAGCAGACCCAGCATCAGTGGCGCCAGCGTGTGCGTCGTGGATTTGATGTGTCTGAGAGCTCGACGGTTTACCTTTTCGCCGCCCACAACGCGAAGCTCAAAGGCTTTTGGCCGTTGATCGAAGCGACCAAGCGACTGATCGATCAGGGGATGGACTTGACACTGCTGGTAGCGGGCACGGTTGGGCACGGCCAGCACGCGTTGATAGCCCAGTCGGGTATCCGCGACCGTGTGCGTATCGTGGGCACGACGGGCCGAATGCACGAACTCTACGCTGCGGCGGACGTGACGGTGCACCCGACGTTTTACGATCCGTCGAGCAAGGTGGTGATCGAGTCGTTGATGATGGGCACGCCGGCGATTACCACGTCGTTTAATGGGGCCAGTGATTTTGTGCTCGGCGATGCAGATCATGCGGATCGTGGCAGGGTGATAAAGGACCCAAACGACGTGGCGTCGTTGGCGCGGGCGATGACCGAATTGGCGGACTCAGCGGCTCGGCAAAAATGTGTGCAAGCGATGAACGGGTTGGCGCAGTCATTGTCAATCGAACGGCACGTCGATCAGTTGGAGCGGGTGCTTGTCGCGGCGGCACAGGAGAGCCGATTGTGAGCGATCGTATGGGGTTGGGCGGTAGAGCGGATAGGCCCGCCGAAAGGCAACAACCTATTGGGCCTTGCGTTGCGTCTATTTGCCTGATCCGGCGGGTGAGTGTTATAATTAACGGTTCGGAATCTACTGTGAAAGAGTTCCATGCCGACCATTAATCAATTGATCAGAAATCCCCGCCGGACACCCAAGGCCAAGAGTAAGGTCAAAGACCTCGACGCCAGCCCCCACAAGCGGGGCGTGTGCCTTCAGGTGAAGACGGTCACGCCGAAGAAGCCCAACTCCGCTCTGCGAAAGGTGGCGCGCGTACGCCTGTCGAATGGGAAAGAGATCACAGCCTACATCGGCGGTGAGGGGCACAACCTTCAAGAACACAGCATCGTGCTTGTGCGCGGGGGGCGTGTGCGTGACCTGCCCGGCGTGCGGTACCACGTGGTGCGAGGGGCGCTCGATTGCCTGGGCGTGGACGGCAGGAAGAAAGGCCGGTCCAAGTACGGCGTCAAGCGGGCCAAATAAAGCGTTAAAAGACAATTGTTTTAATCCAGTTTGAGGTTGAGTTAATCGATGGCAGGACGGATTACAAAATCAGACCAGCAGCTACGCCCAGACCCGAGGTACGGCAGCAAGGATTTGTCACGCTTCATTAATTGCGTGATGAGCGACGGAAAAAAAGCCGTGGCGCAGCGTGTGGTATACGAAGCCTTTGACGAGATCGAGAAGCGTACAAAGGGCGAACCGCCCGCGATAAAAGTTTTTGAAATGGCGGTGGCGAAGGTCAGGCCGGAGGTCGAGGTGCGATCCAAGCGCGTCGGCGGGGCAAACTACCAAGTGCCCATGGCTGTCAAGTCAAAGCGCAAGCAGAGCTTGGCGTTTCGATGGATCATCCAAGCGGCTCGCGCCGATAAGGGTAAGCCGATGGCACTACGCTTGGCGCGTGAGTTGATGGATGCGGCACACGGCGAGGGTAAAGCGGTGAACACCCGTGAAAATACGCACCGGATGGCCGAGGCGAACAAGGCATTCGCCCACTTCGCCTGGTAGCGGTATCGATCGATATAAAACAAGAAATATCAAGCAATTAATTGCTTGTTTGGTTGTTGAAATCCAGGTAGATGTATTGACTTGCTGATTTAGACGGCTAGAGTTTAGGCCGATAATCAGTGACGACGCGACTTATCCAGAGTGGCTGAGGGACGGGCCCGAAGACGCCACCGCAACCGCCCCAAGCGATCAAAATGGGGAACCGGTGCGAAATCCCTCCTGCGTTGACCGTGTGCTGCATTTAATAAATGCGGCATAACGGGGAATCAGCGGGGGCAGATAAGAAGCGGCTGAAATTCCACTTCGGAACCCAAGCCCCTTCTTATAGTTTGCGGTTTTAGGAAGCCTGCCTAGGCTGTCAGAGCAGCGATGACGGTGTCATTAAGCACTGTTACGGTTAGGAGTTGGTCATGAGTTTTGTCCATAGCCTTCAGTGTAAGGAATGCGGGACGCAGTACCCGATCGAGCCGCGCACGATCTGTGACAACGACTTCGGCCCCGTGGAGGTGGCATACGACTACGAAGCAATGCGCGGGAAGGTGACACGGGCGTCGATCGAGTCGGGCCCGAGGTCACTGTGGCGGTATCGGGACCTGCTTCCGATCGAAGGTGAGCCGCGTGTGGGCCTGCGGTCCGGGATGACCCCTTTGATCAAAGCGGACAACCTAGCCAAGGAACTGGGCGTGCGCGAGTTGTACGTCAAGGATGACAGCGCGAACTACCCGACGTTTTCGTACAAGGACCGTGTCGTGGCGGTGGCGCTGACAAAGGCATTAGAGTTTGGGTTCGACACCGTCGGCTGCGCGTCGACGGGGAACCTAGCGCACAGCGTGGCGGCGCACGCGGCGGCGGCGGGCCTGCGATCGTTTGTGATGATTCCTCACGACTTGGAGGAGGGCAAGGTCGTCGGATCGCTGGTGTTCGGCCCACGCATGGTCAAGATCAAGGGCAACTACGACGACGTAAACCGCTTGTGTAGCCAGATTGCCGACAAATACAACTGGGCGATTGTTAACGTGAACCTGCGCCCGTTTTATACCGAGGGCGCCAAGACCCACGGCTTCGAGATCGGCGAGCAATTGGGCTGGCGGCTGCCGCGGCACACGGTCGTGCCGGTGGCGGGCGGGACGCTGCTGCCGAAGGTGTACAAGGCATACCAAGAGCTGATCACACTCGGGCTGGTGGATGACAACGAGCCCCGTGTGTACGCGGCTCAGGCGCAGGGGTGCAATCCCGTGGTGGACGCGATCGAGCGTGGCTTGAACCTGTTTAAGCCTCAGAAGCCGCACACGATCGCCAAGAGCATCGCCATCGGAAACCCCGCGGACGGCTACTATGTGGTCAATGACGTGAATCAGTCCGGCGGGTACGGCGCTTCGGCCAGCGACGGTGAGATTCTCGACGCGGTGAAGCTGCTAGCCAGGACGGAGGGCATCTTTACCGAGCCGGCGGGAGGCACGACTCTGGCGTGCGCGATGAAGCTGATCGAGTCGGGGCGCATTCCGCGAGACGAGACGATCTGTGTGTGTATTACGGGCAACGGGCTCAAGACGGTCGAGGTGATGCAGGACCAGTTTGCCCAGTCTCCGGTGATCGACGCGAAGCTCGCTGAGTTTGACAAGATTGTCCAGCAGATCGCCGAGGTACCATCCGGAGGTTCGCCGCGTCCGCCGGTGACGGCCTAGCATTAGTTGATTGAAATATTGTTAAAGGGAGCTACGTCATGTCAGAAGGTGTAAAAATATTGATCCCCACAGCCCTTCGGCCGCAGGTGGAAGACCAGGAGACGATCGCGGCGACGGGCTCATCGGTGCGTGAGGTGCTCGGATCGCTCACGAGCCGATACCCGGAGTTGGGCAAGCGGTTGTTCAGCGAGCAGCAGGAGATCAATCGGTTCATTAACGTGTACGTAAACGACGAGGACATCCGTTTCCTCGAAGACCTGGACACCGCGTTGAAGCCGGGCGATGAGCTGTCGCTGGTGCCGGCGATCGCGGGTGGATAATTGTTTGCAGACGTGGCAAAAAGCACGGGCTATTTGCGCCACGCGCACAGCTCGCAGCGGGTGGTGACTCATGGACAAGATCAAACGCAAATGTTGGCTAACTTTCGAGAGCGGCCGTCAGAACGAGCCCTGTCTGTGGAAGACAGCCACGAAGTTTCCCGACGTGTCGTTTGATATCCGTCAGGCGAGTGTGCAGAAGGACATCGGTGTCATGGCTGTGTTGTTCACGGGTAAGCCGGACCGCGTGGAAGAAGCGCTACGGTACCTCGTCGAGCTAGGCGTCAAGGTGGACCCGGTCGAGGGCGGGAGTTTGGTGGCGGGATGAGCCAAGACCTTTCTCGCTATCATCGCCAGATGCTGCTACCCGGATTCGGTGAGGACGGGCAGCGGAAGCTGTTGGCATCGAAAGTGCTCGTGCTCGGCTGCGGCGCGCTGGGCACGGTGATCGCCAACCTGCTAGCTCGCGCGGGTGTCGGGCACCTCGTTATCGCGGACCGCGACTTCATCGAGATGACGAACCTCCAGCGGCAGGTGCTGTTCGACGAGCAGGACGTGAAGGACGCGATCCCCAAAGCCGAGGCGGCTCGCAGGAGGATTGAGCAGATCAACTCGCAGGTCAAGGTCACAGCCGTCATCGACGACATCAACCACGCAAACATAGAAAAGTTGGCGGAGGGTTGCGACGCGATCATCGACGGCGTGGATAATTTTGAGACGCGGTTTTTGGCCAACGACTGCGCGGTGAAGCTGGGCATCCCGTACATCTACGGCGGCGCGGTGGGCACGGTGGGCATGACGTATGCGATCCTGCCTCATACGCCGACGGGCGATTCGCCATGGGAGCGTGCGGGCGTGGCGACGCCTTGCCTGAGGTGCATCTTCGAGCAGGCGCCTCCGCCGGGGATGAACCCGACGTGCGAGACAGCGGGTGTCTTAGCGCCGGTGGTGTCGATTATTTCGAGTTACGAGGTGAGCGAAGCGCTCAAGGTGCTTACGGGCAACTGGGACGCGGTGTGCCCGACGATGCTGAGCATCGACACGTGGTCGAATACGGTCAAGCAGTTTAAGGTCCGCCGTGCGTACGACGTAGGGGAATGTGTGTGTTGCAAGGGTCGTCGGTTTGAGCACCTCGAGGGCAAGTATTCCAGCGCGACGACGACGCTGTGCGGGCGCAACGCGGTGCAGCTATCACAGCCGACGGGCGCGAATGGGAAGCTCGACTTCGACCGGATCGCCGAACGCCTGCGTGCGCACGGCACGGTGACAGCCAGCAAGTTTATGCTCCGAGCGGATATCAAGGACAACGGTCAGCAGTACGAGCTGACGTTGTTCACGGACGGCAGGGCGATTGTGAAGGGGACAAAAGAAGCGAAAACAGCCAAGAGTATCTATGCGAAATACGTGGGCGCGTAGGCGGGAAAAAGGGAATAAGACGAGCGGTGCAGTGACTTGTGTATATATGTGTCTGCGGTTGTTCGTCATAAACAGTTGGTCATTAAGGAGAGTTCTTGTGAAGAAAAGTGTTCTCAACGCGTTTGGTTTTACTTTGATGTATGCGAATAAGGCCGTCGAAGATGTGCCGGACCAGAAGATGTGCGAGCAGCCCGGAGGCATAAAGAACCACCCGGCGTGGGTACTGGGGCACTTGGCGCTGTCGTGTGACAACGCGTGTAAAATGCTGGGGCAGGAAGGGAAAGCCGCGTCGCAATGGGAAGAGATGTTTAATTTCGGTACGACGCCAACGGCTGACCGGTCGAAGTACCCCGACAAGACGGTGCTTGTGAAGGCGCTCGAACAGGGGCACACGGCTTTGGCGAAGGCTTATGAAGACGCACCGGATTCGGTGTTGAACCAGCCGCTGCCGATGGAAGAGATTCGGCCGATGTTCCCGACGGTCGGGGATTTTATATTGTTATTAATGACCGGGCACGAAGGCATGCACCTGGGTCAGATCATGGCCTGGCGCAGCGCGCAAGGGATGGGGTCGGCGCTTGGGATGTGATCGTGGTTGAGCGGGCGTATTTTAATCATCGACGGGAAAAATGATGAGTGATCAAGCGGCGGTGGTGGAGTTTCTGCTCTATAGCTGGGACAAGAATCTGGACTATGCGCAGAAGCTGGTCGCCGATGTGCCGGGCGATCGGATGGTGCATCAGCCCGCTATCGGGATGAACCACCCGGCGTGGGTGCTGGGGCACCTCAACGCCTACCACCCGGTGATCGTGTCCCTGGCGAAAGGGGAAACGTTCAGGGACCCGAGGAAGCACCGGTTCGGCATGCTGTCAAAGCCGGAGGCGGACGCGTCGGTATACCCCGCAAAGGACGAGTTGGTGGGCGCGTTCGTCCGTGGCCACGAAGAGGCGAAGGCGGCGCTGCAAGCGGCATCCGCGGGTTTCTTGGACGGCCCGGTCACACTCGAGCGGTGGAAGAACTACTTCCCATCGGTCGGGGCGGTACTGGTGTACCTGATGGCGCTGCACGAGGCGACGCACTTGGGCCAACTCAGCGCTTGGCGCCGAGTGCAGGGCATGGGCAGCGTGTAGGCTAGGTTTGTGGCGGGCGCGGGTCGGCTGTGGAGACGATGTGCGTTTGTGTTCATTTTCGAGAAAGCGTCAGAGACGTTCAAATCAGTATAGGTATCGGCTGTGATTTACCTTGATAACGCGGCAACGAGTTTTCCCAAGGCGCCGGGCGTGGCTCAGGCGATGAGCGCGTTCCTAGCGCAGGATGCGGCGAACCCGGGTAGGGCGGGACACCGGATGGCCGTCGTTGCGGAGCGCATGATCGACGATGCCAGGCTAAAGCTGACTCGGCTACTGGGAGGTCAGGACCCGGCACGCATGATCTTCACGCTCAACGGTACGGATGCGCTAAATATGGCCATCAAGGGCGTGTTGGACCCGGATGTACGGGGTGGTCAGCACGTGATTACGACGGTGCTCGAGCATAACTCGGTGAGCAGGCCCTTGCAGGCGCTGGCTGACGGCGGTGCGATCGAGCTGACGCGCGTCGGTTGCGATAAGGACGGATTCGTTGATCCAGACGACATCCGTAAAGCGATCCAACCTACGACAAAGCTGATCGTGATCACGCACGCGTCGAACGTGCTGGGCACGATCCAAGATGCTTCAGCGGTGGGGGCAATCGCGCGGGAACACGACGTGTTGTTTTGTCTGGACGCGGCTCAGACCGCCGGTGTGGTGCCGATCTCGATCCAGCAGATGGGGATCGACCTGTTGGCGTTTCCGGGTCACAAGTCGCTGCTGGGTCCCACGGGTACGGGTGGTCTGTACGTGGGCCCGCGTTGTCCGGAGCCTGCCGAGACAGTGGCGGCGACACACGAAACGGGCTACACAGACCAGGTCGTGGCGCGGTCGGCGAGGTTGCGACCATGGCGCGAGGGTGGAACAGGTGGCGATTCGTCGAGCCCGACACAGCCGCTGGTGTACCCGTATTACCTCGAGGGGGGCACACCTAATACAGTCGGGATCGCGGGATTAGCGGCGGGTGTGGCGTATTTGAACAAGCAGGGGATCGAGAAGGGGCTCGAACACGAACGCGCGATGGTGGCGAAGATCATTGAGCGGTTTGTCGATGACAAACGGTTTACGGTATATGGTAGCGAGGACGTATCGCGGCGCGTCGGGACGGTGTCGCTGAACATCGAGGGGTACGAGGCGTCCGACGTGGGGTCGATCCTGGATGATAGCTTTGACATTGCGGTTCGGCCGGGTCTGCACTGTGCGCCGTATGCGCATCGTGTGATGGGGACGTCACCGTCGGGCGCGGTGCGTATTAGCCCTGGGCCATTCAACACAGACGACGACCTGAACACCCTGCTCGACGCGTTGGATCAGGTCGCGGGGTAGATTTACAAACTAGAGCACCTTGCATAAATAATCGCCATGTCAGTTCTGGAGTAGGGCAGGTCATTGACCTGCCTTCTTCTTGGGGAGATGGAGAATAATTACGCAAGTTGCTCTATTGATCGTAACCATGTCGTGGTACTTTCATCTGCGGGGCGCGACGCCGGCGCATAAAAAAACCCGATCCGGGCGATGCCGAATCGGATCTGTTTTGTTTTGAAGGTTGCGTAGCTTCGTAGCTAGCTAGTAGCCCATGCTGATACCGAACGTGAAGATAACCTCGTCACCCTTGGCGTTGGCGTTGGCGGCTTCGGTGGCTTCGGACAGCTTGAGGTAGTGGACGCCGAGGCTGGCCTCCCAATGGCCGTAGTCAGAGGGGATGCTGGAAAGCGGCATGCTAAGCACCGCGCCGATGTCGAGATATCCAAAGTTGGAGTCGTCTGCAGCGCCCGGGCTGGTCGGGTCTTCGTAGTAGTCGCCTAGGCTCAGCCCCAAAGTGATTGGTACGGATAGGGTGACGGGCGAGTCTTGGCTTTCGATCAGGGTGCAACTCGGCTCGATCGCGAGTTGCAGGTAGATGCCTTCGTTTGAACCCCCATCAGCTTGCCCGTCGGTTTCGACGGCGATTAACATGGAAGGTTGCAAGCCACTGGCGATTGCGGTGCCTTCCCACATGGCGGTATCGTCGTACATCAGTCCAAACGCGAATTCACTAATAGTACCGAAAGCATCGTTGGGGCTGGTGTAGGCTGTGTAGGTGATGTCGAATCCAAGCGTGTCCGTCAACGCGGTAGCGAAGCTGATATAGAGGTCGGCTTCGTACCACCAATCGGGTCCGGTTCCTGCTGCTAATGCGCCGGTTTGCTTGTCATGGAAGCTGTTCCAGATGCCGAAGGTCAGCGAGGAGTCGTCGGATAACTGTACGGTGGCGTCGATCCAGGGTTGGACGATAAATCCCTGGTCTTCCTGGAGGATGCCGCGGAAGAAGTAGGCGGAGGTAATATCAGCTCCTGTGCTGAAAGAGATCTTGCCGGCGTTGTGTTGGGGTATGTGTTCGTGGAGTTCGCCGGCGCGCTTGACGTGTGTGATGGTTTCCTCATCCTGCACTTGCTGCGCTTGAGCGGTGGATACAGCCCAAGCCAGGCTGATCGTGAGCGCTACGAAACAACAATCAACAGCCCTCCTGGATCGTTGGTTGCACATAATGTGACTCCTTTGTGCGTAGGTTCCTGGAATGGAAACCTGATGCGGTAAACGGTTGTAGTGATAACCATTGTCTGTGATCGGTTGTTATCGAATCTGCCCTACAATAGTCAAGAACAGATTAGGTGTCGAACGGGCCGGTTCACGCCGGCGCCAGGCCCTGATGCAACTCCTGAACCCGTTGGGACTGCTGTCGGCGGATGGCCTCGAGGGTGAGCCTGGGGATCTTGTACACAGCGTGGTCTTGGGTCGTAGTGCGGCAGTGTTCCTGCATGACGGCGTACAGGAACTTGAAAGCGTCACGGGGCTGGTGCATCTGATCAAGTGCTTCGATGAGCATGTCGCGGGTGACGTCAGGGTCGAACAGGCTAGTGAGTTGTATCTGATCAGGGTTCTCCTCGTCTCGGCAGGCGTGCAGACGAGCATTACACAGGTCGTACAACGTGGCACCGGACCAAGTGAGCCTATCGATCATGTTCTGTTTGTCGAGTCGGGCTTCTTGGAAAAAATCTGCAGACTCACGATGCAGCAAATGCCGTAATTCAATAGGAAGTAACAATTTAATGCCAACGGCGTCCTGCTGGAGGAACTTGTTGTCGAGCATGGGCCAAACGACTGATCGCATGCGCTGCGGGTTTCCGCAGATCGACGTAGGCTCGTCGACACGGTCGATCAGGACCATAATACCGACGTAGTCGAGTGCCTTGAGCACAGCCAATAGACGAGAGATAAACTGGTATCGGCTGTCTTGATTGCCCGGTATGCCGCGTCCGCCTGGGATTTTTCCAGGTATAGGCCAGGGGCGATTGGCCAAGTCGGTCTTGCGTAGCGACAGCAGCATTGACCGTAGTTCATTCGGTGATCGTTGCAAGGCGACCATCTCCCGGCGGATTTTTTGGCACAGCATCCAGAGCGAAATATGGCGCCACGCCCAAGTGCTCCACAGGACGATCGACGCAGCAGTACACAGACCCGTTAGCGGTGTGAGCCAGAAGGGGGCTGTATCGATCCAGTAGCCCGAGATCGCCAAGACGATCGCAGCGATTGCAGTCAGTGTGCCCGCGAGTTTCAGCAGCGTCATCTGGGGTGTCCAGCTTCCCATGCGCAGCCTAGACAGGAGACTGTGCCAGCGCTGTGCGACAGCCCCGTTGCGTGGCTGATCGTAGAGTGCGGTCAGTACCGCCAGGTCTGCGCGTAGCTGGCGGGGCCATTTTTTGATGCTTTTTAAATGGGCGTCGGGCATGGGCATGGCGTCGCCGCCAGACCCGTCGGTAGTGCCCAAGACGCCGTCGACGAGCTTGGTGACTGCCAGCGAGAGGATTGCGTCTTGGTGGTCTTCGAGCCGAACCATATCTAAGAGTTTTTCCGGGCTGGTGCGTGAAGTGAGACGGAAGCTCATTTCGCCGCGTCGGTGGACCATCACACGATCGAGGACGGGGTTGAGGTCGTCGTAGACGACCAGCAGGGCTCGGCGGTCGGGGTGGGCGGCATTGTGCTCGGCGATACGGTTGGTAATGAGCATACGGATGGCGGTCTTCCCGCTGCCTTTTTCGCCGAAGACGACTGCTGTGCGGGGCTGATCGATTCGGCCCAGGATCTTGGCAAAATCGGGGTGCGACGTGGTCGAGTCGAGCAGGCGGGTGTAGATCGGGTCGTGCCTGGCTTCTTCGGCGCCGAACGGGTTTTCGTCGATACCGTGGTGTGCGAGAAAGTCTTCAGCGTTCATCAGAGCACTCGTTGTGTGAAGCGTTCGCTAATGGACCTATATTCTGCCGGGATTGGACCATATTTAATGCGCCATCTTACTCGCTGTGGGGTGTGCTGTGCGAACCCGGGGGAGTGTGAGGGGAGCGTGAGGTGCGGGCTGGCGTCGGCACGCGTAAACTAGAGGTATGGTCGACGGTCCAGATTTAAATCACGATGACTCGCAGAAGAAGACGCTCCAGGGGTATGTACCCGTGTTGGCGACGCAGGCGGACCGCAAAGCCGCTTTTGACGAGGCGTTTGACTACCGCGGCGACGTGACGATTCGCACGGATGATGGCAGGGTGATCGAAGCGTATGTATTTGACCGGCGTAGTGACGCCACGCAGCCGTACGTGCGTGTGGTCGAGCGTGACAGCCAGCAGCGGATGGACATCCCCTATCACACGATTGCTGAGTTGACCTTTTCCGGGCGCGACACCGCAGCGGGCAAGAGCTGGGAGACTTGGGTCAAGAAATACAACGAACAACGTGCCAGGGGAGAGTCGGCGAGCCTGGAGCCGGAGCCTTTGGATTAATGAACGGTGCACGGCCGAGCGGTCTACGACCTGAATGAGAACCGGGCCAGTAGACCAGCCGAATCCACCCGTGATATGTTTGCCGATGTCACACAATATGCCTGATTTTGAAACGTTTGAGCGCTTGGCCGCGTCGACGGGCAGCGGTGGTTTTACGCTAGTGCCGATGTATCGTCGGCTAATGAGCGACTCATTGACGCCGGTATTGGCGTATCGCAGGCTGGTGGCGTCGGACGACCGGATGGCGCCGAGTTTTTTACTCGAGTCGGTCGTCGGTGGCGACCGTGTGGGCCGGTATAGCTACCTTGGTTCGCAGCCCAGCACACAGGTGATCGCGCATGGGCACGATGTGCGATGCATCGACGCGATCGATCCGGATCGGTCAAGAGCGTATCGGTGTGAGGACCCGTTGGGCGAGGTGCAGAAGCTGACAGCCCAATGGACGTTGGCCTCGGTGGAAGGGTTGCCCGACTTTGCCGGCGGCTGGGTCGGGTATGCGGGGTACGACACGGTGCGATATGTGGAGGGCTCGAAGCTGCCGTTCCCGCCGCACGACGATCGCGGGCTGCCCGACCTGCACATGGGTTTATACAGGCGGATCGTAGCGTTTGATCATGTGCAGAAGACGGTGGTAGTCATTACGCACGTGTTGCTCGACGAGCACCGCTCGGTACGCGCTGCGTATGAAGCGGGACAGCGTGAGTTGAACGACCTGGTTGCTCGGATCGAGACGCCGCGTGCAGCTACAGCCGGTGGCGACAAGGTCGGTGCCGAGCTGCCGATCGGGGAGGTCGATCTGGATTCAGCGCCGACGAACCTATTGGCGAGCAATATGCCGCCGGGCGGCTACCAGTGCGCGGTGGAGAAGGCCAAGCAGTACATCGCCACTGGTGACGTTTTTCAAGTGGTGCCCAGTCAGCGGTTTGAGCGGCGCACGGATGCCGACCCGTTTGATATTTATCGTGCGCTACGCGTGGTAAACCCGTCGCCGTACATGTTCTACATGCAGATCGATGGGAGGAAGACTGAGGGAGGGAAGATCGATGGGGCGATGTTGGTGGGATCTAGCCCTGAAATTCTCTGCCGTGTGCAAGACGGCGTGGTGACGTCCCGTCCGCTAGCGGGTACGCGCCCGCGTGGCCATGACGAGCAGGAAGACCGGGCACTGGAAACCGAACTGTTGACGGACCCGAAAGAACGCGCCGAGCACGTGATGCTCGTGGACCTGGGGCGCAACGACGTGGGCCGCGTGTCGAAGCCAGCCTCGATCCGTCTGCCCGAGACGATGGTGGTCGAGCGCTACAGCCACGTGATGCACATCAGCTCGACGGTGACCGGTGAGTTAGCGGAGGGGTGTACGTGTTGGGATGCGCTTCGGCATACGCTGCCGGTGGGGACGGTCAGCGGCGCGCCGAAGGTGCGTGCGATGCAGATCATCGACGAGTTGGAGCCCACGCGGCGAGGTCCGTATGCCGGCGCGGTGGGTTACGTTGATTTTGCGGGGAATCTGGACATGGCGATTGCGCTACGGACGATGGTCATCATGCCCGCTAAATCCTTGGGAAATGCGGCACCCACGGGGAATGAGCAGTGGGCGGTGTACCTCCAGGCCGGCGCCGGGATCGTAGCCGACAGCGACCCGGAGTCGGAGCACCGGGAGACGGTCCACAAGGCTGCGGCACTGGCGAAGGCGGTGGACCTGGCCCAGAAGGCATTTGAACAGCGGTGAATGGGCCCCGCGGACGCCGGGACTGTAGCAGGGCTGGGCGATGCGTCGATAAGGGATATTGAAGATGTCGACCGAATTACAAACATTGCTGCGGTTAACGGTGCCGATGATCGTTCAGGTGGGCGAACGCCATATCGCGATGGACGACGTCTTGGCGTTGGCACCGGGCGCGATCCTTGAGCTGGGCAAATCAGCAGAGTCGGAGCTGGAACTGCTGGTCAACAACAAGTCGATCGGTATGGGCACAGCTGTAAAGGTGGGGGAGAACTTCGGTATCCGCATCTCATCAATCAACTCGCCCCAGGAAGTCGTCAAAGCGATCAGTGGGAGTGAGGGCTAAGTCGCGGATTCGGTGTCGGGTTTTAGGCTCCGGACTTTCACCGCGATGCCATCCGCAGCAATCACACGCACCGGTGTACCCGAACGGATCAGGCAGGTCTCGGCGAGGCACTGAACACGTTGGCCGTCAATCAGACACGTGCCCACGGGGTGCAGGTCTGTCAACGCGGACCCGTTTCGGCCAACCAGATCGGTGGGTATCGGGCTGGCGTGGTCGTTGGCAGCGTTTACATCAGGGCGAGGGGGGCTCCGCAGCAGCAACATCTGTGCGATCGGAGTGTGAGGCCAGACCTTGATCGCGAAGGCGAATAGGAAGGGCAAGGCGATCATCGCGATAATCGCCCCGATCAGACCCAGCGTCGTATTGATCTTGAATAGCAAGACGATCCCAGCGATCAGGGATATCGTGGAACAGAATCCGAGGACGCCACCCGACGGGACAATGATTTCGGTGAAGAACAGCACCACTGCGACGCCCAAGAGGATCACTGCCCAGATCGCGTAGTTTTGACTATTGGCAGGGGGCTGCCCGGTGGCGGCCTGGGCGAGCGAGAGCAGCGGTTGGAGTGGAGGCATCGCGGGGTTGCACCTTAGTCTAGGGAGTGGGGCTACGGCGATTTGTCGCCTAGAGTGCTCAGTATCTTATCGACTCCGCCAGCCGACGAGATGATGATCATTTCGTCCTTATGATTAAGTTGTGTATCGGGAGGTGGATTGAAGCTCCGCTGTCCATCTGGATGGATAATAGCGACGACAATGGAGCCCGTCTTCTGCGGTAGCGCCAAGTCACGTAGAGACTTGCCAGCAGCATTGGGGATTTGATCGACACTGACCTTCGATATCTCTAGGTCGCGTCCGGTGACGGTTAATTCCAGCAACTCGTCGATACCGGGCTGCAGGAGCATGTGCGTGATGCGCGTGGCGCCCAGCAGAGGCAGGCAGATGATGCGGTCGGCTCCGGCGCGTTTGAGCTTGGACTCGGCTGTGGGCTCTTCGGCGCGGGCGATGATGGTCAGTTTGTCGTTGAGCCCGCGAGCGGTGAGAGTGACAAATACGTTATTCGCGTCGGTACCCAGACAGGTGGCTAGGCCCCGTGCCCGTTCGACGTGAGCGGTTTTGAGCACGTCTTCGGACATGGCGTCGCCCATGAGGTGGAGGTAGCCCAGTTGATGAGCCTCGGCGGTACGTGGGGTGCCATGCTCGATCAGCACAAAGGGAACATCTTTTTCATTTAGCTTTGCGCACAGAGCTTTGCCCATTCGGCCGAACCCACAAACGATGTAGTGGTCTTGTAAGCGGTCGATTTTGTTTTGCAATTGTTGCCTCCCGAATAATCGGTGTAGCTCGCCGTCAATGATAAACGCAACGACATTACCAGCGGCGTATAACGCGGCGCTGATACCCGCGAGCATCATGAACAGCGCCCAGACTTGTTGCGGGGTATTCAGGTCAAGGCGCCCCTCTTTCATCCCGACGGTGGTCAGGATCAGCGCCGTAAGGTAAATGGAATCGAGGACCGTGGCATTGTCGCTTAGAAGATAAAAGCCACCAGCCCCGATCAGCAACAGAGCGAAAAGCATAGCGATGCTGACACCTAGGCGGTGTCTGTTGTCGAGCGGTTCTGTGCGGGGTCTTACGAACACGGTTGCTGATGATCAGTCGTTGAACGTTTTTTCATGTGGCTGTCTGGCCGGCCCAACGAAGCGGATGGTGTGTCCGTCCGGGTCGCGCCACTCGAAGGCCCTGTCACCGCGAGGTTGGCGGCGGGGTCGGCCGGGGTGAAACCCCAGATCGATAAGCTGCTGCCGTTTGAGCTCGACGTTGTCGACGGGGACCTGAAGCATGATGCCCGTAGGCGATTTACTTGAGCCGGTGCGTGCTGATGTGGCGCGTTTAAACATGAGTACGGTGCCGCCGATCGCGACGGCTTTGCGTGCCCCGACTGAGCCACGGGGGACGAATCCAATCGCGCGGTAGATCATCGCACTGTAGGCGGGCCGTTTGACGGGTAGCTCTACCCAGTCCAAGCCGATCATGTGTGGCGGTGTCGGGTAGGCAGCGTCCGGGGGAGGTATTTTCTTTTTCTTCTTTTTTCGTTTAGCCATACCGGATTGATGATAACACCCCGTGGGTGTGTTGGCACAAAGGGGCAGTAGCGGCAAAAGGGCGGCGCCCACTATGGCCGTTTGAGTAGTTGTTCCCGTTGGATCATGACGCGCAGTGTGTGCACGATCAACTCGATCTGTGTTTCGTCGAGGCGGTTGTAAAAAGGCAATGCGATGGTGCGTTGGCTAACGGACTCTGCAATAGGAAAAGCCCCTGTCTCGTAACCGAACCGTTGACGATAAAACGGCTGGAGGTGGATGCACGGGAAATAGTTCGCGGCTCCGATTTCGTGGCGGTGCATCCCGGAGATGATGCGGTCTCGCTCGATCTGACCGTATTGATCAGAGAGGCGAACGACGAAAACGAACCAACTCATCTCGGCTGCGTTCGGTTCGGCCACAGTGGGCAGGATCAGGTCTGTCCAATCCATGAGGCGTTGTATGTATAGGCCCGCGATGTGACGGCGCGATTCGAGGATTTGGCTGAGCCGTTCCATCTGTGCGATGCCCAAAGCACACGCGATCTCGCTGAGACGGTAGTTGTAGCCGACCCGTTCGTGCGCCAGCCATGATCCGCTGGCATTGGAGCGGCCGGGGTCGAGGTTGCTGCTGGAGGGGTC
>JAJRXX010000056.1 GCA_024276075.1 Planctomycetota bacterium | reverse complement strand
TTATACGCATCCCGATTAATTCGCGGTCGATTTGGTAGGATGGGTCGGTAGCCTGACTAAGGATAGTTGGGCGGATTGAACTTTTGGCAAGGAGGCTAGAGCACCTTGCATAAATAATCGCCATGTCAGTTCTGGAGTAGGGCAGGTCATTGACCTGCCTTCTTCTTGGGGAGATGGAGAATAATTACGCAAGTTGCTCTAGCCAACCGCGTATTCGAAGACTACGACGACCTGTTCGACGCCAGTCGAGATGCCTGGAACGCCCTGGCCGAAGCCGACCTCCACTCCATCTGCAACACCTCATGGATACCGACCGCGAATTAATCGGGATGCGTATTACTGCTGTTGCTCTTCGAGCCAAACGGTGCGTAGCAGCTTGGTCAAAGTATCTTCGGTGTCGCGCGCAGCGGCGAGGTCGAGAGCGTATTCTGTAACCACAGGCGATTGGGTCTGGTAGCCCAGATACGCCAGCAGCAGAGGCGGTCCTGGCTCCTGCGTTGTCTCGATCAGGTCTACCAATTGGTCGCGGACCCAGTCGAGTTGTTGTGCCCTAGGCAGCAGGTGGGGCTGATACTGCACCTTGATCAGCTCGGGGTGGCGTTCGAGAAGCGTACGGAGATTCAGGTGAGCCGAGAGGAACATACCGGCGCCGATCTGCGCGTGTACCATGCCCACGCGAGCCATGGGGTCACTTGGCCGTAGCCACAGGGCTTGACGATAGTGTTCTTGTGAATCCATGTACCGCCCAGCGGTCAACTCATCCTGGGCACGGCGCATGATCTGGTCGACCTGTGTGTCTTTGTTGTCGGCGAGTGTTGCCACAGGGGGCAGGGTGAAATTAAGTTTCTGCAAGATCGCATGCATAGCCTGGGTTTGGTCCGCACGTTTCGTATCATTCGGGCTGTCATGTTGCCCCTGCTGTGCGGTGCGCCGGGCGGTATGAGCGTAGTCGAGCTGCTGTGGTGTGGGGGCCTTTAACTGAACAGGCTTGGGCACCTCCACAGTCGGTGAACCCGAAGGCAGTGCTCGTGGCCGAAGGTCCACACCCGGCAGTGAAAGTATCGATTTAGACTTATCCGCATTGTCACGCGCCTGTTTTCGACTCTGCTCGATCTTCGCCAAAAGGTCTTCATAAGCCTGACTGGTCGTAACGGCATCAGGGGCTTGGACCATGCTGTGCGTACCCAGCGGGACGACGGGTACAACGATGGGCCGCGTACCTACGATGAGGCGGGTGGCCCGGGCAGTTGGTTTCGGCGGCGGAAGCAGTGATGAGCGTAACGGCGCAGGTTCTTCCTGCTCGTCGGGCTGCTGAAGATCATAAGGCGATGGGGGGCGTAGCTCGGGTTCATCCGCGTCGGACTCGACGCTGTCGGTTCGCCCCGTGGTAAGACGAGCAGCGTCGACCTCTCGACCACGCAGGCCCAGCAGAGGCGACGCACTGAGTTCGAGTAGTCGACCGTCGGGCTGGGTATAGACACCTACGGGCTGATCATTCCGACGCATGCTCGACGCGGGACTGCTATAGGCTTGAGCAGGGGTGTAAACGACCACGCCAGCGCTGTTGTATGGGGTGGCCGGGGTCGTGAGACGAGATTGACCGATAGGGACTCCCGCTTGTGACGGTACGCTGGAAAAGGTTCGGTAGACGCTCACCGGGCTCTGCTGTGTTCCGGGTATGTAGGTCGTACCTAGCGCCTGTGGTACGGGGAGGCTGCGCGCCTGGAAGCGGAAGAGCGTATCGCTGCCGAGCGTACCGCGGAACTCATTGCCAGCTTTATAGGGTACGCTGCCGTGGAAATACCCCAGACCGGGCACGTTACCGGTGATAATGTCGTTGCCCCTTAAGTATCCCACCCTAGCGCCTGGCTGATTAACGCCACCCGAGCCGATTTGCAAATTCGCGTCGAGCCCCCTGCCGTCACCGACTTGCTGCTGAGCGGCCACGTGCAGCGCCAGTAGCAACGTGATCGCACACGGCACCATAACGAAAGTGGTAAATCTGGCTTTGCTGTTGACCATGCGGGTGAGCCTCCGTCTCTGTTAATTGTAGGATCACAATTAGCAAGGGGACGGCAAAACTTGCGATCAAGTCCTAGATAATCTCAATAATTTCAAACCGCTTGGTACCCCGTGGCAGATCGACCTTGACCTGCTCACCCACTCGGGCTTTCATTAACGACTCACCCATGGGACTCGTGGAGGTCACTTCGATCTCGTCGGCATCGAAGTTGCCGCTGGCCTGACCGACTAGCTTGTACAGGTCTTCGCTGCCGTCGCCTAGGTCGCGCAGGCGTATCACGGACCCGACAAACGCCACACCGTCCGGCACGTGGGACTTATCAGCAACCTGGACGGTTTTGAGTCGCTGCTCTAGCCGGCGGATCTCGGCTTCGTTTAATGCCTGGTCATCGCGTGCGGCGTGGTAGTCGGCGTTTTCCTTCAGGTCGCCCAGAGCGCGAGCCTCAGCAATGCGCGTGGTGATCTGGGGCCGTTTGTTCTTGAGTTGTTCGAGTTTGTCATCGAGTGCCTGCTTCTCAGTTTCGGTCAAAAATTCCATGACCGCTCCTCATAATGAATGGTTACATGTATGCGATACGCGTTGCCGTTTGCGTGTTGCAAGCCGCGGCGTACATATCACTCCATTATACACCGCGTGCCCTGATTCTGGTTTACGCGTTATCAGAGCGTAAACCAAACATAATGACCAGCACCCAGCCCACAATGGCAGCGGTGATGGCGGCGATAATGTGCGAGGCTAATGACCCGGACAACTCCGACACCGGGCCGTCGGACAAAACCCAGATCACCTGGATAGGACTCACACGCATGAACCACGCAGCGCTCCCGGTCATGGCCATGAGAACAGGCTCACCCAGCAGCAGCAGCACACAGCCCACCATGGCCCAAACCCTATGGTTAGGTAATAACGATCGGCACCCCCACGCCACGATGGCAGCGGTGATCAGCCCCCAAGCAGCGATCGCGGCGTCGAGCCAAAGCGTTTGCGCTAACTCCCACCGTGCTGCGGTGCGCAGCGGCCAAAGCACTGCCTGAAATATGAAAAATAAACTCGACCACTCCAAAAAGACCCGGGCAGGCCTGACGGTGGCAGCCTCGCTACCCTGATGCTCGGTTGGGCCTAGGCTCAAGCGTAACGCAGGCCAGCACAGCATCATACCAAGCACACCGGCAAAGGCCATGCCCCGAGCAACGGTTACGTGGTGCTTCATGCCTAAGATGATCGCCCAGCTACCCAGCAGCCAACACGACCACAGCGTCGTCAGCGCTCGGATAGATAGCCCGTGGCTATCGTCTGGAGCCGGTGCGGGGTCGGGCGTATTCGGCGCGGCGTCGGTTGTAAGTGTTTGGCTCACCTTGACCAAGTGTAGCCAACGCGGACGGTCTCGTCGTCATATGAGCGTTGATGAACAAACACCGCAGGCCCAAAAACTTCTACGATTTTGCCTCCCGCGTCGATCGAGCCGCGCTGACGGTACACCTCACCGAGCCAACGCTTCTTGGTTAAAGCAGGCGGCTCGATTGCACGCTCGTCGCCAGGCGGAAAACCCCACCGCACCACGCCTTCACCCGTACGCATCACCAGGCGCATTCGGCCCCGCGCATCGCGATGACCGACGTCGACCTGCCTGACCTGATACCAATAAGACTGGTCTTGCAGCAACGCCACCAATGACAACCCCGCGTGCAAATCCGCGCCGGGCCAAACCTCGCCCTCGCGTCCCGGTGCTTGTGAGGTCCCTACGATCAGCGGAAGTGCGAGCTGATCGAGCTGGTGGCTCAGATACAGACCCGGCAGACGCACGCCTTGATCGCTCACGAGGTGGTAGCCGTCACGGCCCTGCACCACAGCGACGGGCTGGCGGTACTGTGCGTAGACGCGCACCACACCGGTGTGGCAACGCTGAACTCGGCCCACCCGTTCGATCCACGGGTTGGCTGACAAGGCTAATGCCGCGCGTTGAAGGCCGTCGTTGTCGAGCGGGTCCCGACCTACCTGATTGGCCACCGTACGACGCAACTCATCGAGTAAAATTGGATTCATCCAAGACGGCGCGTCGGTGAGATCGACGTACACGGTCGGCCCGCTCAACTCGGCTGCATAGGCGCCCAGACGACGTTCCGCGTAGCCCCAACCCGCAACCACAGCCGTAACGACAGCCACCAACGCCAGCACCTTGAGCCCGACGAGTGTGCGCTGCGGGTCCCAAGGCTGATGGCTGGTCGAACGCGACCGGCTGGGCCGTTTCCTTTTGTTTTTACCCTGAAACCAGTTCATAAACGGTCATCTCCAACGACTAGCTGTGCAACTGGACTACCTATGCGACTGTAATACACATTGCGTATGTTTCTAGCGCGTTGTAGTTGATGTAAGTTGTTGTAGGCGATGTAAGTTATTGTCTGTTCTGTTTCCCGCGTTCGCAGATGCTGCGCAAGTATTAATCTTGATTGGTATAAGGTCGGCAATACGACCCGCTCAGCGCCAATCGCTACAGCACAGGACCCCACAGCCACGCTGATCACCACCCCCTTGATCGTGTCAGGCACGCTTTGAGCAAAGCGCCCAGCTTGGTCAGCGTCTAATTTCCACATGCTAAGCGCACCAAGCGATCGACCAGATTGGGCATGGGCAGGCCCGCGTGAGCAGCAGCTTTGGGCAACAGCGAGTGGCTCGTGAAACCAGGGATCGTGTTCACCTCGAGAATCCACGGCTGATCCTGTTGATCGATCATAAAATCGACACGGCTCATGTGCCGACACCCCAACACCTCGTGCGCTTGCAGTGCCAGGTCACGGACAGCGTCGAGCGTCGCCGCCGGGATGCCGATCTCTAGGGGGTCCAAGATGTATCGCGTGTCGTCGCGGGTGTACTTGGCTTCGTAGTCATAAAATCCGGTGCTCGGAATGATCCGGATCGGGGGCAGCGCCTGGTCGCCACTGGGTCCCCCGATGATGCCGACGGTGACCTCCTTACCCACGATGTACCGTTCGACCAGCAGGCTAGTGTGCTCGAGCATGAGCTTGCGGTGCGTGGCACGGGCGTGGTCGGTGTCGTGGCATATGCACAGGTCGATGCTGCTGCCCTCTCGGGGGGGCTTGATCACCAGTGGGGGATTAAACGTCAGAGGCGTCGTGCCAGTAATCAGTTGAGATGGGGGCGTCGGCAGGCCGTGACGCGTCAGCTCAATCTTGGTCCGGTATTTGTCCATGCACAGGTCAGCCGCGTGTGCGGTGCAGCCGACAAACGGAATCCGCCGAGCCTCCAACTCGCGCTGCAGTGGCCCGCCCTCGCCCCACGGGCCGTGTAATACCGGAAATATCACGTCACCGGGCCAGCGTGCCCATTCGCCCAGAGCGGAAAGATCGCCGGGCATGACATCGCGCAGCTCCACGTCGTGCCCTCCCTGGCGCAACGCTTCGACCACCTCAATCCCGGACTGCAGGCTTACCGTGCGTTCGCGATCCGGACCTCCTGCCAGCACCATCACTTTCACGGTCGTACGTCCTCTTGGCACCGCGGGAACGGGGCCTATGGTGTAAAAACCAAGGCTTTAGGGCATTTTTATATTTGGTTGCAACCCTGTGTCAAGAGACCGCTCCCTAACGGTCGCGGCTCATCGTGGGAATCTGTTGCGATCAAAAACGAAAATGCCTTAGAATTACTTAAGCATTATTCGACGTGATCTGCCTTGCGATCGGGTTGAGCAGGCTCGGCACAAGCCGTTCGGTGGCGAGCGTCTCGGCGTGGCTCGTGAGCGTGTCGAACACACTCAGCAAATCCTCGACTCTATTGACCGGCCCGAACTTGCGCACCGTCACCATGACGCTGATCGGCTCTTGCCGATGACGCCCTGTAGTCCGACCCCGGCGGTTACGGGTACGGGTCCTGACCTCAAAGTGTGCCTGCAACTCCTTCTCCTGATCCAGCGACAAGCCGAACAGAGGCTGCACCTCCGTGATCTTCGCACCGGGCACTCTCAGCAGGTCCGCCATCGGGGAATCCGCGATCAACGCATCGTAGACGACCTCGTCGTGGTTGGATTTGCACTCCAAGTCAAAGCCGAGCATTAGCTCCACGTAGTCGATGTCCAACGCGCTGATGGTCAGGTGATACGGTGCTAGCTCCAGCACAAGACGATGTATCTCGTACGCGTCGTTCATGTCCACGGGGTTGACGTGGCCGGTTCGGATGCTCGTGCGTCGAAGTGCCAGCCAACGATACTCAGCACTACGACGCGACGACTCGAGTGCCAGTTCACCTTCGTACCGGCGAAACCGGTCCATCGAGGGCTGAGCTTTGCGGATCGCGTCGAACAGGTGCAATACCGTCTCGCGCTCACTGGGAAGGTCCATCTTCAGCGATAGCTTCTGATTAACGTAAAAATCCGTGCATAAAGCGCCGTAGCTTGTAGCCATCTTCTACTACCCTTTGCTCACTGTGTGATCGGTATTGCAGCGGAAGCGTAGATTATAATTCACTTGACGCTCCCGTGCCCCGTCGAGAATCATAGCGCCATCTCGCTGGGTGAGCGTCCTTGACCCGGTACCGGGCACAGCAGGTGCGTAAAAGGTGTATCGACCGGTCCACGCCGGCCCATCACCGATACCCCGGGTCCAAAAAACGCCTGGGCACCACGGCGGGCTACCCGTTTATTTACATTCGACTTGCGGGCCGTTTCTTGACGTTGATCGCACTGCAGGAGGGCCTATAACCCCTAGGGGTCGTGTCGTCTGTAAGGGGTTGACGAATATCACGACTGGCGCCGGCCATGCGCGACGGCTGTCGGGCGGTCACCATCGGCTACAAAGGTGCTGGTACCCGGTACGGTTATGCTATTGCCCCGATCGGCGCCGTGGGTATCATTGGGTCTGACACGATCCCCGATAGCTCAATTGGTAGAGCGAGCGGCTGTTAACCGCTAGGTTTCTGGTTCGAGTCCAGATCGGGGAGTTCTTTTAACAATCCACGTCTAGATAATCGTCCCCACCAATGGCTGTCCGCGAGCTTGCGCATGAAAAGAATTCTCCTCCGCAGCATTTGGCTTTTTGTCTTGCTGCCCGCTTGCATCAGCTACAGCCAGGAATCTGGCCTCGCTGACGCTTCGAAAAAACTTGGAGCAAGTTTCTATCCACCACCAGGGAAAGTATTGCACATTGCGGGACAGACCGGCGAAGATTTTGCTGACTATGTAGATGCTGTCACCGAAAACGGAACCCGCTGTGGCCTTCCCGCGGGGGTCGCGTTTTACACGAGCCTCTACAGAACCGGGTTTAAGACGCCCCACGCCAATCGGCCCGGCGATACCCACCAAGACCTCACAAGTGTTCTGAAGCACTATAAAAACCTGGCTCCGCAGATTTCCATCTGGGCGGATGAAGAGGAGCTAGCCCGGATTAACTCAGGGGAACAAGATGAGCATATCCGTAAATTTGCTGAATTATTGTCTTCGTACAAGAGGCCTATTTTTCTGCGGTTTGCGGGTGAGTGTGACGACGGCAGGTACAAGGACCCGGAGGCTTACAAGAAGGCGTACCGCTATGTTGTCGATTCGTTCGTTAAACATGGCGTGACGAATGTTTCTTATATTTGGCAATCAATTGCTCTCAAGCCCACCTATCAAAACCGTGACCCGTTGGATTGGTATCCCGGAGACGCTTACGTCAACTGGATCGGAATTAGCTTCTACCAAATCGACGAAGAAGGTTACTACCCCGATCACAACCGAGCTCGAATACTTGAAATCGCTCGGGAAAAGGACCTACCCATTATGATTGTTGAGGCGAGCGCAATCCGCTGGACGCCCCGTCAAAAACAGCTAACCGGCCAGGCCTACTGGGACTACTGGTACAAACCCTTCTTCGAATTCATAGAAAATAATCCGGAAGTCAAAGGGTTTAGCATTGCCAACGCAGATTGGGATTCCCAGAAACAATTTGAACATATGAAATGGGGTGATTGCCGTCTAAAAGCAGACCCCCTCGTTCTCAATAATTGGCGCCAGAAGATGCACGACAACCGCTATCTTCATAGCTACCAAAACCTTTATCCGTTGCTCGGTTTTCAAGAAAAATAATCCTTGGCGTTTGACAAAATATGTACGAGATCACGGTCACAAGCGTGTTTTCCGCTGCCCATGCGATTCGGCTGCCCGACGGGTCATTCGAGCCGGTACACGGGCACGACTGGCACGTGCGATTGACCGTCTATAGCAACCAACTCGACAGCATTGAAACCGTCATGGACTTCCACGAGTTGCAGGGCTTTGTCGATTCAGCGATCGAACCGGCAAGGAACCGGAACCTCAACGAGATAGCCCCGTTTGCCGACGGCAGCGTAAACCCGACAGCCGAGCGCGTGGCGTGGTGGATCGGCACCTCCGTGGCCAAAAACCTGCCCAAGGGTGTGTCGCTCGTGAGTGTCCAGGTCGAGGAAGCACCCGGCTGCGAAGCGACGTATCGGCCATAGCGTGCGTTCACACGCGGGACCCGATAGGCTAGAGCAACTGGCGTCAATATTTACCATTTTGATTGGATCGTAGGTGTAATACGCATTGCGTATATTTTCAGCGCGTCGCAAGTGATGTAAGCCATTGCCTGTCCTATCCCCACGTTCGTAGACGCCGCGCAAGTATTAAATTGAATTGGTGTAACAAACATCTGTATTTCACGGTTTGCAAGCAAGCCGTGCCACCCGGTCAATGAAGATTAATGACACCAGTTGCTCTAGCCATCAACGGTGCCCAGCCCACCCCTCGCACTCGGCAATCCCGCTCAACGTCACCCGAAACGGATAAGCATTACCATGAGGGGATGTTCTTCCCGGTCCGTACTGATCGCCAACTGCGCCACACGCCCTGGGTCAACCGCAGCATCATTGCTGTGAACGTGCTGATCTTCGTGTTCATATCCAATCGCGGTGGGTCCGTGTCGGCGTTTGTGCTCAACCCCGCCCTGCCGCGGTTCTATCAATTCATCACGTACCAGTTCCTGCACGCGAGTTGGATGCATCTGATAGGCAACATGCTGTTTTTGTATGTGTTCGGCAACAGCGTCGAAGATCGGCTCGGCAAGCTGGGTTACCTGTGCTTTTATCTGGCCGGTGGGATACTCGCCGGGCTGGGACACGCGTTGGTCGAGCCGAACCCCGTGCTGGGCGCGAGCGGCGCGGTGGCGGCGGTCAGTGGGGCGTACCTGGTCTGGTTCCCTATGAGCAACATCACAATTGTCTATTGGTTCATCTTTATCGGCGTGATCGAGGTGTCGAGCATGGTGGTCATCCTGTTCTACATTGCTCAGGACGCGGTGATGTTCCTGGCACAATTCGGCGGCGTGGCGTACCTGGCGCACTTGTCGGGCTACGCATATGGATTCGGAATCGCGATGGGACTCATGTGGATCGGGCTGCTGCCACGCGAGCCTTACGACCTGTTAGCACTGATCGAACACCGCAGGCGTAAAGCGCAATTCACAGCACTAACGCGCAAGGGCTACCAACCCTGGGGCCACGGCGATACTACGGGGCCACCCGACACAGACGACAATCAGCCCGCCAACCCTCAGCGGGAGCAGATCATGCAGCTCCGCGCCCAGATCGGAAAGGCAGTGAGCACGCACAACCTCGAAGGCGCCGCAGAGGCGTACACGCAACTACTCGATCTAGACGCCGGCCAGGTGATGGGTCAGCAGCAGCAGCTTGACCTGGCAAACCAGTTGATGTCACAACAGCGGTACAGCAGCGCGGCTCAGGCGTACGAGCTGTTCCTGAACACCTACACAGCCTACAGTCAGCGTGAGCAGGTCGAGCTGATCCTGGGTTTGATCTACGCCCGGTACCTCAACCGCCGCCAGCGCGCCAAGGAACTCCTGTCCGCAGCGATCAATCGGCTCGAAGGCCCTGACCAGAAACAATTAGCCCAAGACGTACTACAAGAAATATCAGGGTAAACGACCCCGCAGCCTACCCTGCTTTTGCCAATACGGGATGTCCCCTAAAATGTCAGGCTTGATTGTAGATAACCATATGGATCAGCTATCGACGGAGCAACAACGATTATGAACGAAACTGGTAACCCCTTGCTAAAAGGCAACGCTGTGATTGGCCAATCCGGCGGACCCACGGTGGTCATTAATCAATCCCTGGTAGGTGTTGTCGAGACGCTCCGTGGCCATGGCAGCGTCGAGAAAATACTCGGCTGCCACCACGGTGTCCGTGGGATCGTCAACGACCAATTCATCGAATTACAAGACGTCCCCCAGCAGCGGCTCGACCGCGTCGCACAGACGCCAAGCGCCGCCTTGGGGTCCAGCCGCGATAAGCCGGACGAGGAATACTGCCAACGCATATTCGAGCACTTCGCCAAGCACAACATTCGGTATTTCTTCTACATCGGCGGCAACGACAGCTCCGACACCTGCCGAATCGTTAACGACTTGGCCGACACCAAGGGCTATGAGCTGCGCTGTTTCCACGTTCCCAAAACAATCGACAACGACCTGATGCACAACGACCACACACCGGGCTACGCGTCGGCAGCGAAGTTCGTCGCCCAAGCATTCATGGGAGACGACCTGGATAACCGTGCGCTGCCCGGGATCAAGATCAACGTCATCATGGGCCGACACGCGGGCTTCCTGACCGCAGCGAGCGTGATGGCACGCCACAACGTCAACGATGGGCCACACCTGATCTACGTGCCCGAAGTCGCGTTCCGCCTTGATGATTTTCTCAAAGACGTCGAGGACGTGTACAAACGCCTGGGGCGATGCCTCATCGCTGTGAGCGAGGGGATACACCGTGAAGGCGCGGATAAACCGTTGGGCGCCGAACTAGCGGAGGCGTCTAGCGGGAAAATCGATACAGACGACCACAATAACGTCCAACTATCCGGCACCGGTGCGCTTAGTGACTACTTCTGCCAGGCGATCCGTGACCACATGGGCGCTAAAACGCGCGTCCGTGCGGACACGTTCGGTTACCTTCAGCGTAGCTTCGCGGGATGCTACTCAGCGGTCGACGCTCAGGAAGCGCGCATGGTAGGCCGAAAAGCCGCCGAGGCGGCCTTGATGGGCAACCTTGACGGGTCCATCGCCATCCAGCGTGTTAGCGATAATCCATACCGCATCGAGTACCAACTGATCGACCTGAAGAGCGTCGCGGGTAAAACCCGCACACTCGACCGAAAATTCATCATCGGGGGCAACGACATCGCACCCACGTTTAAGCAATACCTCCAACCGCTGATCGGAGCGCTACCCGTGGTCGAGTCCCTGAGAATCGGTGCTGAGTAAAAAAGAATCCTTAAAATCCGTTTTGTGATCCCGACGACAGCCTCACGCAAAACGGGGAAGATCACTAGGGTAAATTGATCTCCCCTCCCAGTTCTGCGCGGATACCGACCTTATAATGCGCCGCCCACTTATCAATTTTCATCTTCACGCACAAACTGACAACATCGTAAAAAAGTAGTTGACACCACAGGCATCACGGTTTAATTTTGTTTGTGTTGAGTTAAGCAATCGGTCATCGCCCCCCAGCGCAGCTTGGTGACGCTGACGGCTGCAGTTTTTTGATCTAACCCAGACACACCCAACGTTAAGTGATCCAGAGATGGCCAGGCTAGACTCGGTGTTGTGGCGCGACATAATGGAGTACCTGCGCTGCCGACACGCCCCGATCTGTCGTCGCTGGTTCGACGCGCTCAAGCCCGTCTCACTCGACTCGGGTCTGCTGAAGATACACACCGGCAACAACGTCCAACAGAACTACCTCCAGAGGCGGTGCCTCGATCAATTTACTGAAGCGGCACAAGCCGCAACCGGCGCGCTGGTCGCGGTACGATTTGTGGGCGACGAGGAGCTTGCAACAGTCCAGCCCACAAGACGGGTTCCCGAAGCAGCCGCTGTCGCCACAGCCGGGGGCAGACCACACCACCTCACCACGCCGCCAGCGCCGTCCGGATACGCCAGTCAAGAACACGACGATGTATATGACCAAGACCAGATCGTCCTTAGCCCCGACTACTCCTTCGATAACTTTGTCACCGGCCCGGGCAATCACCTCGCTTACGCCGCGTCGGTTGCCGTGGCGAATCAACCCGGCCTGACGTACAACCCGCTGTTCATCCACGGGGGTGTCGGCTTGGGCAAGACCCACTTGCTCCAAGCCATCTGCCAGACAGTGATGCAGAACGATCCCTCGATGAACATCTGCTACCTGTCATGCGACACGTTTATGAATCAATTCATTGATTGCGTGCAGCGCGGGCAGATGAGCCAATTCCGCAACCGCTACCGACACGTCGATCTGCTCGTCATTGACGATATCCATTTCCTAGCCAACCGCGAACGCACGCAAGAAGAATTCTTCCACACGTTCAACGCTTTGTATCAATCGAAGCGGCAGATCGTCTTATCGAGTGACTCCCCGCCAGCCGAGATCCCCCAACTCGAAGAGCGCCTGGTCAGCCGGTTCCAGTGGGGGCTCGTAACCCACGTAAGCAGGCCCGACTACGAGACCCGCGTCGCGATCGTCAGCGCCAAAGCCGAGTTGCGGGGCCTGGACATCCCCGACGAGGTCATCGAATTCATCGCCAAGCGCATCGAGTCAAACGCTCGGGAGCTTGAGGGTGCCATCACCACGCTCCAGGGGCACGCTTCGCTCCGCAACCGCCCGATCGACCTGACGTTGGCTTACGAGGCGCTGGGCAAGCCCTCAGCAAAATCCGCATCACAGGTTTCCCTCCAAGACATCACCGGGGCTGTAACCGCCTTCTACAACGTTAAGCTCAGCGATCTCCAATCGAAGCGCCGCCATAAGTCGATCGCGGGTCCTAGACAGGTGTGCATGTGGCTCGCACGGAAATGGACGAGGTTCAGCCTCGAGGAAATCGGAGGCTACTTCGGCGGACGCGACCACACCACCGTCATGCACTCCGTCAGGACCGTCGAAGACCGTATCTCACAAGACCCCGATATGACACATCAAATCGAGGTCTTGGAAGAACGCATCGATATCGCTGTCTAAAACAGCACCCCCTCTACCAGCAAGCAACTAGAGCAACTGGCGTCAATATTTTCAATCTTGATTGGATCGTAGGTGTAACAGGCATCTGTATTTCACGGCTTGCAAGCAAGCCGTGCCACCCGGTCAATGGTGATTAATTATGCCAAGTGCTCTAGAGCAACTTGCGTAATTATTCTCCATCTCCCCAAGAAGAAGGCAGGTCAATGACCTGCCCTACTCCAGAACTGACATGGCGATTATTTATGCAAGGTGCTCTAATTATCATCAAAGGTCTTCTCGACCTCAGTTCCATCCGCTCCAAGTGCACCCCAAATCCCCCGGAAGCCTGTCGATAAGACCTGTAGATAACCCGTGGATTTGCTTTCAACACGAGTCAAAATGCACACAACCTATTGCCACTTGCCAAGCGAAACCTTGTGGTGAACAATGTTTCGCCATCCATTCACAGATACAGCGGTCCGTTACCATCCTGTCACACCCTTAATTCCGACAGATTGTTCAATTTTCAATGTGTTCTTAAGTGGTTGTATTTTAAAACATTGTATAGTTAATGGCCTGGTTTTCCACATTCCGACAGGACTCTTATTACGACGAAGATTATATATTTAATACTTAATAGAACTAGTCAGAAGGGGTTTGCTGACAACTTTCGCAATACACCGTAGTCCGCCCAGATACAATTATTGATCTGAGTGGACGATCACAAGCCTGACAGGGTTGCCCTGCGTGGCCGTAGACCTGATGCTGCTGCTGGAATCGACCCGCCTGCCCATTTACGTCGGCGTGATCGCGGAGCGTGGACCCGCCGTTACGTATCGCCCTGCGGAGCAATGGCCGGAGGTGGTCAATAAGTAGTTGAATATTGTTCACACCAAGTGAGCAGCTAATCGTTAACGGGTGTATCCCGCAGGCGAACAGTAGTTCGTCGACGTAGATGTTTCCCAGACCCGCTACGAGCGTTTGATCGAGCAGAGCGGGCTTGATCGGTCGTGAGGTTCGTCCAAGGGCGTGATGAAGTTGGGTTGGCGTAACACGCAGTGCATCGGGTCCTAGACGGTGCCAGCGTTGTTTACGTAGCGTTGCGATATTGGGGAACGTCCAGACCCCGCCGAATCGTCTGGGGTCGTGATATGCCAGTGTGCTGCCATCGTCGAGCCGCCAAACGACGTGGGTGTGAGGTGCGAAAGTTAAACGGCGTATACGACTAGCCTTGTCGGGAGAACGATCACCTGGGGTCAGCCGCATGGATCCGCTCATACCCAGGTGTATACAGATGCAAGGGTTGGAAAAGCGTTTAGAACCGTCCTGTGCGGACCCGCATATAGCCAATTGCTTGCCGTGCCGGTCGATTCGAGTCACATGGCAGCCGCGTAGCAACGCTGTCGGTGTAACGCAGCCGTGAACGACGTCACGTCGTCGTACTATTACTGTTGTGATGTGGCGACCGACCAGTTTGCGTCGCAGCGAACGCCGCAGGGTATCGACTTCGGGCAGTTCGGGCATGGGCACCGATTCTAGTGGCTGCGATGGTATACTTCTTCTTTAGTATTACTGAAACGGTATTCGATTGCCTCAAGAAGATCATCAGCCAGACACATCAGCCCAAGGCGCATCGGGACCGGCACAAGAGCGTATACGCCGTGTGCGTGAAGCCTACGACCAGCTTCACAGCCAGGTCAGCAAGGTAGTCGTGGGCCAGAAAGAGGTGATCGACCAGATATTCCTCGCGTTGTTCTGCCGCGGACATGCACTTCTGGTCGGCGTGCCCGGATTGGCTAAGACGCTGCTCGTATCCACCATTGCACGCACGCTCAACCTCACCTTTAACCGCATTCAGTTCACTCCCGATCTAATGCCCAGCGATATTACGGGTACCGAGGTGATGGAGGAGGATCGATCGACGAGGCGGCGTGAGTTTCGGTTTATGAAGGGTCCCATCTTCGCCAATATGATCCTCGCCGATGAGATCAACCGCACTCCACCCAAGACACAGGCCGCGCTACTCGAAGCCATGCAGGAGCACCACGTGACCATCGGTGGTCAGTGCAACGACCTGCCCCAGCCATTCTTTGTTTTGGCTACGCAAAACCCAATCGAACAGGAGGGCACGTATCCGCTGCCCGAGGCGCAGCTCGATCGGTTCATGTTCATGGTCCACGTCGATTACCCGGGTGAGCAAGAAGAGTTGACGATTGTGCAGCGCACGACGGTGGGGTCGCAAGCCCAGGTCGAACCGGTTCTCGACGCACAGACTGTTCAGCAGACACAGGATTTGGTTCGTGAGGTGCCGGTGGCGGATCACGTGGTGCGTTACGCGCTTCGTCTGGTGCGTGCGACGCGTCAGCCCGTCAAAGGGCACAGCGATGACCGACCGCCGTTTATCGAGAAATATTTAGCCTGGGGTGCCGGGCCACGTGCCAGCCAGTACCTCGTTCTTGCCGGCAAGGCCAGGGCAGCTTTGCAAGGCAGCAGCCACGTGAGGATCGAAGATATACGTGCTGTGGCGCACCCTGTGTTGCGGCATAGATTGATCGTCAATTTCAATGCTGAGGCCGACGGCGTCAACGCCGATCAACTGATCGATCAACTGCTGGAACTGATCTCACCCGAAGACGCCGACCCGGCCACGTCGCGTCAGATGGACGCTGTCATGCGGTGATACGGGCGTTTGTGATGAGCGTTACGCGGTGTCCGTAATCGTTTTGAGCGGGCTGTACAGCACAGCCTGCCCGCTGAGTCTTCACCGTCTCTGTAAGGTCGGTCAGCACCGGCGAGAGCAGCTATGAAAACGGCAACAGAGTATCTCGATCCAGCGACGCTGTCGGCGGTCGATTCGCTCGAACTGCGGGCAAGAATGGTCGTCGAGGGCCTCATGGTGGGCATGCACCGCTCACCGCATCAGGGATTTAGCATCGAGTTCGCCCAGCACCGCCAGTACGTCCCCGGTGACGATTTGCGTTACCTGGACTGGAAGGTGTTCGGCCGCGCCGACAAACTCTATCTCAAGCAGTATCAGCAGGAGACGAACCTTGACCTGGTGATCCTGGTCGACGCGTCGGGGTCGATGGCGTACACGTCCGGCCCGTGGCGCAAGTATGACCTGGCCGCTACCGTTGCCGGCGCATTGGCACACCTGGCGTTGCGTCAGCAAGACCGCGTGGGCTTGGTGATATTCAACGATACGGTCGAGGCGACCACGCGCACGTCCAATGCGCACGGGCATTGGCGCGCGATCATCGAAGCACTGTCGTCCCGGTCGACAAACCTCCCGACGGTCAAGGATACCGACCCGTCAAAAGGCCGTGGCACGCCGCTGGACCGTGTGTTCGAGCATGTCCTCGCAAAGCTCAGGCAGCGCAGCGTCATCGCGTTGGTCAGTGACCTGATTGACGATCCAGCCGCGTTGCAGAGAGGTTTGGCACGCGCTCAGTTTAGCCGTCATGACGTCATGGTCATGCAGACGCTGGACCCCGCTGAGCTGACATTCCCGTTTCGCGCGCCGAGCCGGTTTTTAGGTCTTGAGGGCGAGGGGGAAATGGGTCTCGACCCGTCGGCGCTTCGGGAGGGATACATGCGAGCGCTCCAAGAGCACCTCGAGGAAGTCGAGCGCATTACCAGGCAGTTTCGTTTCGACTACACGCTGCTGGACACATCCAAGTCATTGGGCGCGCCGTTGGGCAGGTTTTTGGCGTGGCGGGCGGCGGCGGTACAGAAAGGGAGAAGTAGATAATGGTGATCCGCGTGGTGGCGCAGGCATGGACGCTGGGATACCCAGCAATGGCGCTGGCGGGGTTGGCGGCGGTCGTGATCCCTGTGGCGATACACCTTATGACCAAGTTACACCGCAGGCCCATGGTCTGGGCCGCGATGCGCTTCCTGATCGAGGCACAGCGGCGACATCGTCAGCGGCTCAGGCTTGAGCAGATGCTGCTGCTTGCGGTGCGGTGCCTGATACCGATGGTCTTGGGATTGGCGTTGAGCGGTCCATTACTAAGCGGCTGCGCCAGCGGCGGATTGGGCGCGGTACCGGGGCGATTGGTGTGTCTGGTGATCGACGATTCGCTAAGCACACAGGCGATCGATGAAACGGGTCGTGGGCGGTTTGAAAAGCTGCGAGGCTTGGCGATGTCGATCGTGGACGACCTGACACCGTCTGATCGTGTAGGGGTTTGGCGCGCCGGTCGCCCGGGTGAAGCTGTGCGTAACCTCGATCGTTTTGACCGCAACGCGGTGCGCCGGTTGATTGAGTCGATTCAGCCGCGCCACAGCCGAAGTGATCTGGTGGGCACCCTTGAGTTGGTCAACGCGGAGTTGAAGCGTCGTGATCGCAGTCCGGAGCATGTCGTGGTGGTCGTGATCAGCGACTTCGCCAACGACGCCTTGCCGGTCGATCGTGTTGTGCCCCCTGGTGTGGCGGAACTTGCCAAGCGTGCGGAGTTGCTAGTCGTTAGGCCGATGCCTCAGATCGTCAATGTCCAGGTGTCCGCACTGACCCCTCAGCGTCGGGTGGTACTGCCTGTCGCGCCGGGCCAGATACCCACCGTGCCGGTGCGCGTGCATTTGAGACGGTTTGTTAATGACGGGTCGCGAATGACCAGCCGGGTGCAACTGACCGTCTTCGGCGACCGCACATCGCAGCCGATAGCCGAAGTCACGCGCGACCATCGCTGGTCGGCGGGACATAGCGAGGCGGTGGTGCAAGTGTCTGTACCGCTAGCACGCACGTCAGACACTGCGTCTACACAGGGCGGGCTCGTTGCGATCAGGGCACGCGTCGTCGAGCAAGACGACGCGACGGTATATCGAGGCGGGTTGGCTGCTGACGACGAGCGATGGAGCGTGGTCGAGCTGCGCACACGTGTGCGCGTGGGGATCGTCGACAGCGAAATCGGGCAACACGCTGGCTTCGCAGCAGGGTCAAACGTGTTCGCGCCGGGGGATTGGCTACGCATTGCACTGGCGCCCAGCGCTTATACGTCTGACGCCAATAGTGGCGGTGAGGTCATCGAACTGAGCACCGTCGACGCCCAGTCGTTAAACGATCAGTCATTGGATGAGCTTGACTGTGTGTTCGTCGTTCGGCCCGACCTGCTGACGGCTGACGGCTGGGGTTCTCTGGGTCGTCTAGCGCGGGGTGGGGGGTTGGTGTGGTTGATCGCTCCCGCTGGCGATGGGCCGGCGGTGTGGGGCGCGGGCCTGCGAGAGGGGTTGGGTATTGATTGGCAGTTGGGCATCGAGCCGGTCCGGGTCGGCCAGGGTGACCAGACGGTCAGGATGCTTGCGACGGACACGCGGGTCCCCGAGCCGCTGGCGCTGATCGCCGCTGATTGGCAAGTGCTGTTACAACCCGTGCGAGTGAGCCGGTACCTGGAGCTAGCCGGTGTGGCTGAAGAGTCGGTCTGGCTCAAGACAGCCGATGGTGACCCGTTGCTTGCCGTTCAAAGCCTTGGGGAAGGCTCCGTGCTATTGCTGACGACAGCGATCGACTCGGCGTGGACGAACCTGCCCACCAAGCCGTTGTTTGTCCCACTGCTGCACGAAGCGATCCGGGGCGTGCTGGGAGACCCCGGAGCAGCTAGTGATCGATCCTGGACCAGCGGTGATGCACTGGTGCTGGGTGATCGATGGGCCGATGCGGAGCAGTTGGTCAGTAGTAGTGCGGGGGGTGTGGAAGAAAACCGCCTGCGATTGAGGCGCACCGATCGTGGCGTCGAGGCGGTGACCGCGGTGGACCAGCCGGGTGTGTACCGTGCGTGGCCCGCGTCGGTCGGGCAGGCGCTGGTGGTAAATCCAGACCCACATGGCGGCGACACGCGATCGGTTGATCCACAGCGCCTTGTGCAGTGGCTCGATACCCTGGGACAATGGCAATGGTTGGATTGGACGGACCCGACCCGGGTATTAGCGAAGCAAGTGGTGACGGCGGCTATGGCGTGGCCGTTGTTATGGATCGCGCTCGGTTTGGTGATCGCGGAGATGTGCTTGGCGCGTTGGTTTAGTCATGCGACGGTTCCGGGCCAAGGTTGGAGCGGGAGGCTGTGGTCGGTATTGGCACGTGACACGCTCAAACGGACCGACTAACGCGGGTGTGGTCATTGATGAGATTTGTGTACCAATTTTGAGGGGCAAAGCCCGTGTCTTGGTTGATCGATCGTTTACTGGGTTTGGATCATCTGAGTTGGTCCCAGGTGGATACCCGACTCGACTGGCGCTATCCACTGCCCGCGTGGGCGTGGGCGCTGATCGTCTTGGCGGCTGCGGGGATGGCGGGTTGGAGTTACAACCGCCTGCACGGCCCGGGACTGGGGCGGGTGATATTAACGGTGATCCGATCGGTATTGCTCGTGGCGGTGGCGATGATTCTCGCGGGACCGATACTCGTGCTCAACCGGGAAGAGGTCGAACAAGATTGGTTGCTGATGCTCGTCGACCGCAGCGCGTCGATGACAATCGAAGACGCGTTGTTAGACAGCAATGATACCCAAGACCCCGTTAGCCGAGACAGGGCTCTGCTCACCGCGATCAAAGAGCAAGCCCAGTGGTTTGAACCCGATAAGATCGGACGCGATCACCAGCTAAAGTGGTTTGGATTTGATGAATTGGTCTACCCGATCGATCCGCCATACGACGATAGTGGCGATGGTCGGGGTACAGGTGCTCCTGCGGGCCGTTCGACAGCGTTGCGCGCAGCGATCGAACAATCGCTGGTGCGTGCAGCGGGCAGACCGGTCAGCGGGATCGTGCTGTTTACTGATGGGCGCAGCCACCAAAACACGGGCGCGGACCTGGTGCGCCGCCTCAAGCAACAGGGGGTAAGCGTTTTCCCTGTGCCCTTGGGCGGGTCGTTGGACGCGGTGGACCTGAGCCTGTCGAGGGTCGATGCGCCCGACCGTGCATTTGTTAACGACAGGGTCCCCGTCACCGTTTGGGTGGATCGTTACCCCGTCGACGCCGACGTCGATCCACACGCGGTGCGGGTGCGTCTGGTGGACGCGCAGACGGGCCAGACCCTCGACGAGGCAACCGCGGGCGATCAAGGGCTAGCTGAGCCGATACGTTTGGCGGGTCAATCAGGCGTGGCCGGGCCGGCGGCGTGGCGCGTCGAGCTGACTTACGACCCCCCGGGACACGCGACCACTACCACGACACAAACACCGCGGACCAAGCACCGCGAATTAATCAGTGAGAACAACGAACGCCACGTACGCGTCGAGTTAATCGATCGCCCCATCCGTGTGCTCTACGTCGAGGGGTACCCGCGTTGGGAGTACCGTTACCTCCAGGGTGTGCTTGCGCGTGAAAAGAGCATCGAGAGCAGCGTGCTGCTGATCAGCTCGGATCAGGCGTTTGTCCAGGAGGGCGACCTGCCGATCGGGCGGTTGCCGCGTGATAGCGGGGAGTGGCGGATGTTCGACGTGGTGATTCTCGGCGACGTGCCTTCCGATTACCTGAGCCTCCAGCAACGCGCTATGCTGCGCGACCGTGTGGCATCAGGCGGCGCGGGTCTGCTATGGATCGGCGGGGGTTACCACACACCCTACAGTTACGAGACGACTCAGCTCGCCGAGCTGTTGCCCATGAAGCAGCCCGGGATGGTCGAGCCGATTGAGTGGTCGCGTGGACCGATGGCAGCGAAACCCACGGAGTTGGCACGGGCGCTGAGCCTGTTCATACTCGACGAAGAGGGTGCCGTCGGTCCGGACGAGTTTTCGGATTCGATCAACAGCCATTGGCCTAAAAAACTGCCGGGTCTGACGTGGGCGCAGGCGGTGGGTGTGCTAAAGCCGTCGGCAGACGTACTCATGACAGCATCGCTGGCTAATCAAGGCTCGACTGTGCCGCTGGTGCTGCGCCTGCGGTACGGTGCGGGACAGGTCTTGTATGTGGCGACCGACGATACCTGGCGGTGGCGCTACGGGCGGGGTGATCTGTATTTCCAACGGTTCTGGTTGCAACTGATCCGGATGCTCGGTCGCCAGAGCATCCGAAAAGAAACCGGACGCGCTCAACTAAGAATCTCACACCCACGCGTCGAGCTGAACCAAGCGGTGGTGGTCGAGTTACAGTTGGAAGATGCTGCGCTGCTCGAGCGTGACCTGCCCCGCGTGGTGGTATCGGTGACCGCGCCGGGGCAAGAACCAGCGAGCACCGATCGTGCCGGGCGGGTGGTCGAGCAGATCGAATTGCTGCCCGTAGCCGATGAGAGCGCGGGGATCGATGAATCGGGTCGGGACGGTAGCCAGAGTGTGTACCGCGCGATTTGGCGTCCGACGTCAGGGGGGCGACTGGCGTTGCGCGTCGTTGAGCCGGTCTTGTCGGACCTTGATAACACCGTGCCGATCGAGGTGATATACCCTGATGATGAGCTACGCCACCCGATGCCCGACCACGCTCGGCTCGGTGCGCTGGCACAACAAACGGGCGGTCAGTTAGTCCCACTGGATCGGATGCAGGACCTTGTACGGCTAATCCCCAACCGCGCCAGACGCACACCGAACGACGTACATGAATCACTATGGGACTCGCTCCTGGCACTGATCGCGGTGATGCTGCTGTTAACCGTTGAGTGGGTAGGCAGAAAGATGATCCGGCTGGCGTGACGCAGTTGGTATTGTCGTGACGGGCGACCATTGAATTGAGCACGATGCATGCGTGACGCGACGAAACAACTCGAACACGTTAGGCGGATAGCCAGAGCGATGCTCCTGACTCAGTCGTCGGCGCGGTGGGCGAGCGTATTGATCAGCGTCGCGCTGGTGTGCGCGGTGCTCGACTGGGCGCTGCGGCTACCCGGTTGGCTGCGCTTGGGGATCGACCTATTTGTATTGATCTTGTCGCTGGCGTGGTTGATGGCCCGTGTGTATGCAGCAGCGCGATTTCGTCCCGGGTTGAGCTTGCTGGCACTACGCGCGGAGCGCCTGTATCCGCAGCTATCGGGTGTGCTCGCCAGCGGCGTCGAGTTTGCCAACAGCGGGTCCGACAGCCAAGGCGGATCGGTCATGAAGGGGTTGATGCAGGAGAGCATCGACCGGGCGCAGCACGGGCTCGAGGGGCGATCGCTGCGGCGGTTGATTGATCCGAGGCAAACATTGCAGTGGCTGATGTTGGCGGGGGTCGTCTTGGCGGTGCTCGGGGGTGTGGTGCTCGCGGCGCCCGATGCTAGCCGTCTAGCGGCGCAGAGGTGGGCGTTCCCGTTGGGTGATACCCAGTGGCCTCGGTGGACACAGATACGCAACATGCTCGAAGATCATGCCTGGCCCGTGGACACACCGGTGCGGTTTAAAGCACATGTCGAGCGGGGCTATTACACCGGCATGCGCACGTGGGTGACATATCGGCTGATCGAGCCAGCGGGGGTTCGGGGGCCTTGGCACTCGTTGTTGATGAACGAGCAAGCCGAAGCTGTACAGTCTGGGGTGGACGCCTCCGATGGCGAGATACCCGCGCAGCAAGGGGTATTTGAAAAATTGGTTGACATGACCGAAGCGGTGTCGGGCCGACAAAGCGCAGACGAGTTACCAACTGTAGAGTTCTATTTCACAGCCGGGGACGACGCCACACCGCCGCAGTCTCTCAAGCTCGTAGCACGACCCGCTGTGGTGTCGGTGACCGCCATGATTCAACCGCCAATGTATGCACGCGGTCTGAAGGAGCCTCAGAACACGGTGCTGTCCGATCAGCAGGGCCGCGTTGTAGTGGTCAGCGCTCTGACGGGGTCGCGTGTCGATTTGCGTGTTGTGTTCAATAAGCCGATACGCACCCCTAGCGCCGGGTGGGACAGCTTCTTGCCTGGGTTGAATGGATATTCACCCGCGATGGTGGTGCTGGGACAGGGTTTGGGTAGCGGGGCCGGGGCCATGGGCATCCAACAATCATTTACGCTAGACCACACCGCCCAAACATTCGTACGCATTACTGATCGGCATGGGCTAAGCAACCTATCGGAACGGCTGTATCGCGTCGAAGCGGTATCGGACGCCCCGCCCGCGGTGTCGATGACTCAGCCCGTAGCCGATGAAGCGGTTCTCGCTACAGCCGTGGTTGATGTCGCAGCCTTCGCGCAGGACGACGTGGGCGTCGAGTCGTTGGTATTGGAGTCGCGGGTCACGCTGGGGGGAGCCGACGGGGGCGACACAGCGACATCGCAGACTCAAATCGCTCAGGTGATCGACCCCAGCGTGAGGCTGCGGGTTAGCCAGGCGCTGGACCTCCAGTCGTTGGGTCTTAAAACCGGTGACCAGGTGCTGCTGGGCGCCGTGGCGCAAGACGTGTACGAGCTAAACGGCGATCGCCACGACCCTGTTCGCTCGACGCTTCGGCGGTTGCTGATCATCGACACCGCCACGCTGATCGGTCAGGCCCGAGCGGAGCTAGCGGGGGTCAGGCAGCAAGCGATCCGGATGCGGGCCCAGCAGCGGAGCCTATTGGATGAACCCGCAAACCGTGCTCAGTCCAGACAGGAACAGATCACCGACTACCTCAAAGCCCAGGCCCAGCAGATTGCCAAACTCGATCAAAGACTATCGCGTAACCGTCTGTCACCCGAAGAAGCCGGCCAGATGTACCAGTTGCTCGATCGGGCTGCGGTGTTGTTCGATCAAGGCGAGCGGGTATCACGGTCCGCCACGCGCGGTCTGAAGTTAGTGCGGGACGACCCGGGACAAACAGCCCAGCACCGCGCCACGGCACGCGCCGACCAGGAAAAAGTCGACGCCAGCCTCGACGAGTTGATCGAGCTGCTCGACCAGGGTCGCGACGTGTTGGCGGTGCAGCTACAGCTACAACAACTCAAAGCCATGCAGGAAGCACTATCAGCCGATACCCGCCGACTGATGCCGCGTACGCTGGGCTGGTCCGTCGATCAGCTCGACAAGATCGATAGGCAGGCATTGAAGGACGTGTCCGAGCGTCAGGAAGCGTTGGCCAAGCAGATCGAACCGCTGCTTAGACGCATGCACAGCACAGCCGACGTGTTGTCTCGGCAGGGTGAGAATCCCGACGACCAGGCGGCCGCGGCGGTGATGACCGAAGCGGCGTCGATCGCACAGCGTCAGGGGCTAGCGTCGACACTCAAACAGGCGGGGAACAAGGCAAGCCAAAACCGCCTATCCGACGCGAGCAACGATCAGCAGGCCGCGCTCGATGTCATCGAGCAGATGCTTGAGGAGCTCGTGCAGATGCAAGAGCGCCGCCAAGTCATACTCCGCCGGATGTACGTCCAGCTCATCGAGTCGATCCGCAAGCTCATCAAGCAGCAGCAGGCCCAGCGCGACCTGCTCGACGCCGAAGCGATCGATCTCGTGGCGGTCGAGCCGCAGGCAGCGGGTTTGCGCCGCAGGTCCATGGTCGTCGCCGACCGCGCGCGTGTCGCGGTCGAGTCCGGTCAGACAGCCGATCACCTTGACGCCGCGGTCGAAGCGCAGTCGTCAGCCGTTGTGGCATTGCGCGCTGCACAACACCACGCTGTCCGTGATGCACAGGACGCATCATTGGAACACCTGAATCTTGCACTGGCGTCGGTTGAGAAACTTCATCAACAGGCCGACGCCCAGGAAGCGTCGAAGAAACGTCAGGAATTGCGAAAGCAATACTTACGTCTGGCACAGGAGCAGCAGGACATCCGTGCCAAGACCGCCGACGTCGCCGACGTGGACCAGCCCACGCGGATGCAGCGTGCCAGAATGATCCGCCTGGGCCACCGCCAAGCTGACCTAAAGGTAGCTGCAAAGGCGTTGCGGGAGCGTGTGCAGCAGACCCTGGTCTTTTCCCATTTGCATGAGATGATCGATCGCGCCGCGACGAAGGTTGTCTCACGGTTGCGTGCGGTCGAAGCGGATCAAAACGTGCTCACCCAACAATCGATGATCGCTTCGACGCTCAAGCGCATGGCCGACGCGCTGGCACAGGATCAGTCGTCCAAGCAATTCGCCGGCGCGCGTGGTGGTGGCGGTGGGGGTGGTGGTAGCGGCGGCGGGGACGCTCCGCTCATGCCGCCGTTGGCGGAGCTCAAACTCCTGCGAGGCGTACAGGAGATGGTGTATCAAGACACGCGGCACCTCGACGGGCAGGCTGGCGATACTGAACCGGATCACATGATCCGAACCCTGATAGAGCTCTCAGAGCAGCAGCGGGAACTCGCGGGCCTAAGCGAGCGTCTGATGGAGCAAGTGCGCGAACAATCCCAGCAGCGCAATCCCAGTCTTATCAGACCGCAACAGGACTAAAATGGTTGAGATGAAAAAGACCACTGATACATGGCGATGGGCTGTCCGACGATGTGCATGGATCGTGGCTGTGGCTGCGGCGCCGAGCGTATCGATATCGATCTGCATCGCTCAGGCCCAGCCGACGCTCGACGAGTTGCTCGATATCGAGATTAGCAAGCCCGAATATTCGGAATCCCAGCCAGCCGACCAGAGCCCAAGCTCTCAGTCACAGCCAGTCGGCCACGCCGATGCCCTGCGTGAGCTTTCCGACGACGAGCCCGCTGCTGATGTCTTTGAGCAGGCGATTAAGGAAATGCAGCACGCCGCCGATCAACTCGGTAACGAACACGACCCTGGCTTGGCGACGCAGCGGATGCAGGAATCGATCCTCGCCAAACTCGATCAGGTAATTGCCGCAGCGCAGCAGCAAGGGCAATCCAGCAGCTCGTCGGGGTCCTCGGGCTCATCCCAGAGCCAGCAGCAGCAGGGCACCGGTAGCGCCCAGAACTCAGCACAGCAACAAGGCGGGCAATCCAGCGGCACAGCGGCAAGCTCAGGATCACAAGGAGGAGGCTCACCCACGGGCGGACAACCCTCAAGCACGAACATCAGCCCGACGATGGAAAATACCAGCCGCGAGCGCTGGGGCGACCTGCCACCCCGGTTGAGACAGGAACTGCTCCAAGGATTAAACGAACGCTTCAGTTCCGTTTACGAGCAGTTGACCAGGGACTATTACCGTCGCCTGGCGGAACAAGAGGAATGATCAAATCACATGCCTGAATGCTTGCACCACAACATCGGCAGGGGTAAATCAGGTACGTCAACGGATCGGTCTATTCGGAGATTTTCCGGACGTCGCATTGTGTGGCGCATCGTGTGCCCTCTGGTGATGATCAGCATTTTGCTCGGCGTCTGGCGCGTGGCTCGTGCAGCAGATACATTTGTCGAGATCACACCCGAGCTGCGCCAGGCTGTAGAGCAAGGCTTGGAATTTCTGGCAAACGCGCAGGGCCAGGACGGCAGCTACACCGCCGACCGCTACGGGCGGCACGTGGGTGTGACCGCGCTGGCGTGCATGGCGTTCATGGCGGACGGGCACCTACCCGGACGCGGAGCCTACGGCGACAACGTTGCGCGGGGACTCGACTTTGTATTACAACACGCACACGAGACAGGCCTGATCGCCGCCGATACCTCGCACGGGCCCATGTATGGCCACGGGTTTGCCACGCTATTTTTGGGTGAGGTCTACGGCATGACGGGTGACCGCCGAGCACGCGAGGCACTGATCAAAGCTGTGAACCTGATTGTGACAACCCAGAACCCCGAGGGCGGTTGGCGCTATCACCCCAGACCGTTTGACGCGGACATTTCCGTGACCATCTGTCAGATCATGGCACTGCGATCCGCGCGCAACGCGGGCATCACCGTGCCCAAGGACACCATCGATCGAGCTGTCCAATACGTCCACCAGTGTCAGAACCCTTCTGACGGCGGATTCCGGTACATGCTCCGATCGGGCGGTTCGGCGTTTCCACGCTCAGCAGCCGGTGTGGCGAGCCTCTACTACGCTGGCGTCTACGAGGACGAAGCGCTAGGCCGCGGATTGGCGTACTTGCTGCGACACAAACAGGGCGTCGGGGACGGCGGTTTTGGCCACTACTACTACGGCCACTACTACGCCGTACAGGCTATGTATCTCGCGGGGGGGCAGTATTGGGAAAAATGGTTCCCGTTCGTGCGTGAAATGTTCTTGAAGCAGCAAAAGCCTGAGGGGAGTTGGCCCTCCGACCACGGCGACGCCTACGGCACAGCCATGGCGATGCTAATCCTTCAGGTTCCCAACCGCCTTCTTCCGATCTTTCAAAGGTGATACGTGTGCATTCCAACGGAGCGATAAAAAAAATGACGCGCCGCTACGGATTGATCGCCATCCAGCTCCTCGTCGTTGCGTGCGTGTCGGGGGCGCCTCATCGAGCGTGGGCGGTGACCCCGATGGTCCTCATCGACCGCCAACTCCAGGCGCATTACGTGAACCTGCAGGGCCTCGATGATGGTGTGGTCAGCTTCTTTGACGCCGATCGCCGCTTGCGTGTCGAGCCGTTGGACCAATTTATTCAGATCCGGCGCCCCGTAGGGACCACGTCGGCAAACGATACGCTCACCCAGGACGACCCTCAGCCGCAGCAGAACGCCCGCCAAGCGACCCGTATCGTCGAGCTGACTGATGGGCAGCGGTTGGCGGGACGGTGGGTTGGCTGTGACGAGCCGACGCAGACGATCCGTTGGCACCACCCCGTCCTTGGCGAGCTGTCCTTGACTCTCGATCAGGTCCGTGTGCTGTGGTCTACGAGTAGCTCGCTGTCAAACGTCCAGTCCCCGGAATCGGATTGGGTCGAGTTGGCAAACGGAGACCGATTGACCGGCTTTGTCACTCGGGTCAGCGCGTCGGGCGTGGCGTTCGAGCAGCAAGGCCTCGGCCAACTATTGATGCTTTCCAGCGATCAGATACGCGCGATGCGCCTTGCAAATCCGCGCCGACGCCCAGCCGGTGACGCGAATATGCTTTGGCTCGAAGACGGGAGCAAAGTGTTGACCAGCACCGTTAGCGTGGCGTCGGGGCGCGCCTCGTTTCACCCCGCGCTACCGGGCGATGAATCCACCATCGAAGTACCCCTCACGCAGATCAATCGCATAGATTTGTCGATCGGACGCGCCTACCTGAAGGACCTCTCTGAACTGCCGATCGAGGTGGTCGGTGGCGGTGAGGTGTTCGGCGTCGACCTAGGCCCTCGCGTGGCGGGTACGGCCGTCTATCTACACGCGCCGGTGAGCATCCGTTATGTCTTATCAGAGGGATCGACCCGCCTGGCTGGAACGGCCGCGTTTGTAAGTGAGTCAGCACCCAGCCGCTCACAGGGTTGGGCTGACTTCGAAATCATATTTACAGTGGATGGGAGGGTTGTTTTTCGAAAGCGCCTCAATCACCGCGACCCCGTGGCCCAGTTCAACGTTCCCGTCGACGGCACGAATCTGACGATCGAGGTCGACTCCGCTGTCAACGGCCCGATCATGGATCGCGTGGTGCTCCAAGACGTCGTCATCCTCATCGAGCCTCACGCCGACTGATCGTGATCTTATTCTTCGCTTGGGGTGAGTGTTCGGCCTTTGCCGTCACGGTTCCAGGCGCCGACCTCGCCGTTGCCGTTTTCGTCGACCCGTGCGGTGCAGATCGCCTCACCCGTCGTGTTCCAGACACTGATGGCGCCGCCGTTGTCCGCAGCGGTGATCGTGACGAGCTTTTGCCCTGCGCCGTTGTAAGTCGCCAGCGCGCCTTCGCCTTCCTTGGTGGCGCCGATTGCCACCACGCCCTCGCCCTTGTGGTTGTACGTGGCAAGCAGACCCTCGCCTTCCTTGGTGGCTGAGAGTTTTACAAGCTTCTGACCCTTGTTGTTGTAGACACTGACCTCGCCAGCGGTGGCTTCGAAGAGCATCTTGCCCGTGTTGGTCATGGTGTGGATGCGCCCGCCACGGTCCCATGCGCTCAGCGAGACGACCGGCGCACCGTTTTTACCCACGACCTCGATCTTCTTAGCGCGGATCACGTCGGGGACCATTTGGCTTCGCCCCTGAGCCATGAACAAGCCCACCGCCAAGACGAGGCTCAGAGACACGGCAAATACCCTCCACCGACGGTTGGCTTTTTCCAAGTGATCCAGGCGTTCTTCGATGGTCATGATCGTTTCCTTTGCTGATTGCCCACGATATGAAGGCGATTTCGCCAAATGAAATTCGTGTGTCCAATATAACCGAATGCGCCTCGCCCGCCAGAAACGTACTGCCCATCTCTACCCCATTGGGTGTGTCGTATCTCTCATGCGGGTCCGTGGGGGATACCTCCGGAGAGGTCTGTGGCTATCAAAATCGACTGGTCCAGGAGAGCGTCAATGCACCGAAACTGTCTTTTTCGCCTTGCCCCTTGAACTGCTGTGATAAGAAAGTCTGTGAATACCCCAGCTCCAGCCGACCATACGTCACCACGAAACCGACTTGGACCTCGCCCACAAGCGTCTCGGGCTCCACGCCGTGGCTTGAGCGAAAACTATTGCCCTCAAGGAAGAGGTTGTACTCGACGAGACGACCACTTACACGCACAAAGGTGTATGCACCGTTCTGCTTAGCCCCCAAGCCCGTGGCGGCGGCGGGCTGTTCGATACGCCCCGGACCGAAGTCGTCGGGAAAGTTCACGCCCAACCGCACCAGTGCGCCAACCTCAGCGTGTCGATGGACAGTACCCACCGTAAACCCGGCCTGCGGGATCAGCTCAACCACTTTCGATCCTTGAGACGTCAGCAGCGGCAGCTTCCAGTGACGCCGAAATGTAAAGTCGAAGCCCACCTCGTCGCTGAGTTGATTGTCCCAGCCGCGCGGCTCGGTCGCGTCAAACAGGTCGTGTATCAAACGCTGTGTATCTTCCGCAAGCGACGACGGCCCGATCAAACCGATGTTCGCCTCGAAATGGTCGAAGACGTCCTGTGTGGCACGTTGTACATAGGCGCCTGCGTACAGCCAACCCGCATAGGGGCGATCATTTGGCTGAAGGGCGACCACCTCGATCCGGTCGGGTGTGTAGATGTTTTGACCAAACGCGTAACCAGCCGCGGTCTTGAGTTGCTCGCCTTCGCGCGAGGGGCTAAACGGCAACACCGACGCCAACCGCTTCGCCCACGCGGGCTGGTGCGTCAACGTGAGCTTCACGCCGTTGGTGTAGTGCCGATCGGTAGCTTTGTTACGTTTCACAAACGTGCCGTCGTTCTCGAAGTAAAACGCAATGACAAACGGGTCGGCCTCAGGTTCGTCTAGCAGGTCCTGTTGCGCACGAGCATCGCTGCAAAGAACCATCGCCGCCATCACTGTGATCAACGCAGTCCATTTCATCCGGTATACCTATCGCATCGTGTTCGGAGCGTCATGATACGCATTGCGTATATTTCTAGCGCGTTGTAGGTGATGTAAGTTATTGTCTGTTCTGTTCCTGCGTTCGCAGATGTTGCGCAAGTACCAATCTTGATTGGTATGAGTCGCATGCCCAGCCACCCGCCAGAGCTTTCTGTTTGATCATAACAATTCAGTGATACCAATCACCATAAGTATTGTTCTACAGTTCTTGTCCGTGGGATCAAATGTCACAAGAACTGGTTTCATAACTCCCCTCCCTGTCAGGGAGGGGGTAGGGGGAGGGTCGTGTGCCCATGATTTGCGGGGCTTTCACCCCTCACCCAATTTCTCCCCTTAAGGGGAGGGGGGGTTTGAAACAGGTTCAAATACTAATGGATATATGACACGTACAAAATAGACGCGGATGCGTATGAATCGGGCATCACTGCCTCTCGATCCGTACGGGTGCTTCAACATCTGTTGCCTGCCGCGGCGACCTCTGCGTGTCGTCCGAGGGTGCGCCGCCCAGCGGTGCCGGGAACGCCAGATCAGTAACCAGTCCTGCCGCCTCAGCTTGCTGAGCGATTACCGGACGCAGCCGCGTGTAGACACGCCGGCGCAGCTCGAGAGGCGTGTTGCCCCACGCCCTGGAGCGCGTCAGCAGCGATAGGTCCGGCGACTGCATATAAGCTAAATACGTCTCCGCTAGAACCTGATCAAACGGCAATAGCCTCATCCGTCCTCGCGATGCGGTGGGGTCGCGGTCTTTGTCAGCCTGGTACCGGCTGTGTGCGACACTCGCGATCTGGACGTAACGGTCAAACACCTTCATGTCGTTTTCACCCAGGCCATGGTCAAACGCCCTACCCAGCATCGCGCGGATGAACTGTCTGGTATTGGTCATCAACTCCAGGTGATGGATCAGTTGATCGGTCACGAGTTCGCCCAGCGGTTTTCGGTATCGGCCGGTATCTCGGTTCTGTGGTCGATTGCCGTAGAGGTCACGGACTTTCTTGTAAAAGTATTGCGCTTGCTGCATATCACCGTAGAGGTAGTGGTCGGTCATCGCCTTGAGCAGGAAGTTTTCGTGTCCCATCGCGAAGCTGTCGGCGTTCATTCCGCCGAACGCACCGCTTTCGATGCGCTGTTTGGCCATGTCCATCGCGTGATCGTAAGCAGGAATAAACCTCGTATCGGGCATAAAGTCGATGCGCCCAGCGATCGGGTCAAACGCCACACGCCCGTTCCAAGCCAACTGCTGAAGCGACTGGATCGATTGGCGATTGGTATTGAGTAGGTCGATCTCAGTGAGGCTGCTCAATTTGCCGCGGTGTTTTGCTTGGTCCTGCCTCACCGCCATCTTCACGCCCATCTCAGACCAGTAGCACCCGTGCGACGCGGGGTGTCGCCAGTCCATAGGGCCGTAGAGCTCCATGAGCTTGAGCATAAACGCCGGGTCCATGTGGTAGTTCCGTCTTAGAACGTCCCTGCGCAGAAACGCCACCAGCGGCTCGACCGCGCTCGCGTGTGCCGGCTGGGCGAGCAGCTGCGCCAGCCCGGGGTCGAATGCCTTACGTGGGTCGAACCGGTAGTCTCCCATCAGCCGAAGCTCGGACCAACCCTTGTACATGTCTATCTTGCCGATCTGGCGCAGCAGCGTCTCGTCGGGCCCGTAGCCGAGTTTTTTAAACGCCACGAGCAATTCCTCGACGCCCCCGTGCTGATCGATCAACAGCTCGATCGACACCGGCGCATTAGCGATCCGACGAAATTCATCGACCATCTGTTCGGTCGTGGCGCCGCGCGACGGTGCGCCCAGCAGTTCCTGCCACGACGATGCCAACCGCAGCTTGTAGTACCAGTGCATGTCGTCCATGTAGTGGCCGATCTTGTGGAAGAAGATCCAGCCCAGTTCTCGATAGAGCCGGATGGCCGTGGGGTTGTAGACGATCCCCTTGTCGCGCAGCAGCGCAATGCCCTTGCTGACCCATTCCCAGCGCTCCTCGGGCGTGTGCGTAGCGACCGAGATGTTGTACGCCATGTTCCACGCGTGGAACGACCAGACTTGTGGGAACCGTGGCTGGAGCGAGGTAATCCATTGGCTAAGCTGATTCGCCTCGAAGAACTGCCCTTCCTCCTTGAGACGGTTGGCGCGGAACCAAAGCACATCGACCGCTAGCCCCCGGAACGACCCCAACGCCGTGGTCGCCAGCGTCACAGCCGGCGGCATCGTGCGGTCAAACGTCTGGATCGAAATCACCCCCAGCCGCTGACGGTCACGGTTGATCGGGCCCACCAGTGCGCCCGACCCCGCGACGCACAGGGCGAAAACCACCACAGCCACACACACATTGATGCGGTCGTTTGTCATTGATTTGCCTGACAGATTCCCGGGCACGCTTTAACCGTCGCGCCATACCCAAAACACACACGGATGCGTATCAAACCGTCACCCGTGCCAGTTCACGACCTCGAAGCATCAGCCACCCGATGACGCCACACGAACCGGTCCAGATCAACCCGACCCAAACCGTGGCTTCGCCCAGCACGCCGTATCCCACCAGTCTTCCGTCGGCGATCAGCGGCACGGGGTTGTACTTGCTAAATGAGGGCACCAGCAAGACGAACGTATTACCGATTAGGCGGATCACGACCTTGGCCGCGCCCCAGACTTCGCCCTGTATCAGCCGATCGATAAACACCTGGGGCCACCAAAGAGCCATTTCTACCAGGGACATCTCCGTCCTGGGGATGGTCACGTAGTACTGCATGGACTCAGCGAGGAAGGTATTAGCCGTGGCGGTGATGTAGACCAGCAGGCTCAACAAACACGCCACGTGAAAGTCTAATAACGATCCCGCCGCCAAGCCTATCATGGCCAGAAATCCCAGCCTCAGCCAGATCAATCCCAATCCCCGGACCAGGTTCGGCTCGAATCGACCCGCTTGGTACAGCAACTCCAAGCCAGTCCCGGGTGCCAGATTCACACTCGATGCGTGCGTTGCGTGAGGATTGACCAAGTTCACGTTGCCGATGCGCAACTCCAGTCGTCCCTCGTCGTCGATCGCCGACACGGGTAGGTCGATCACGTGGAAGTGATTGTCCGCCACCACGAGTGGCAGCTGCCGACCGATCCGTGGGTCAACCGGGTAGGGTCTCCCGTTTAGCCACAGCGCCAAACGTACCAAGCGATCTGGTGGTTCCACCGACGACACCGGTTTAATCCGTAGCTGAAGCCACCCGTCGACGCGCTTCGCGTCGTGCAGTTGTGTAAACAAATACCGCTGCGTATCGCGAGGCGGGATTGTGTGCCACTTCGCGACGACCGCCTGCTCGATTGCTCTGCGTAACTGCGTGTCCGTATCCTGCTGCGGGTACGGGCCCGTGTCGCGTGTCCGAAGCTGCTTGTAACGCTCATCGACCAGCGCCGACAGGTCCATACCCGCAGGCGGTTCTGCGCCGACCGATCGTCTAGCCGTTAAGACCTGCCTACCCACAGCCCGACGATCGTAAGCGTCTCGTGCCTCCTGCTGCGCGAGGACCTTTGCAAAGACATAGATGCCCACGCCCGCCACACTGATCAGCAGCAGGTTCAGTAGCGCTATGCCCAGCCACTTTCCCAGCAGGTATTGACCACGGCCGATCGGCTTGGTCAGCGTCAGGAAAATACGCTTCTTTTCGATCTCATTACAAATAGTTGTGCAAGCCAGGAACAGCGTCATCACGCTCATGAGCACCGACGTACCCGACAACGCCCAAGTAAGAAAAAACTGCACGCGGTATCGCAACTGCTCGTTCGGGTCCAGCAGGAATGGCAGGAAGGGGACGAATACGAGCAAGCCAAACCCGAAGACGGCGACGATCTTCATGCGGACGGCTTCGTCGATGAGCGTGCGCGCAACCCCGAGCACGGGCCACCCCGGCGACAGCAACGCGCGAATACACCACACGCCCAGCACGAACCCCAGCCACATCGCCGCGGCGCCGATTAACGCCATCGTGACGCCCGGACTGTCTAGTAACCAGGCAGTACCGCTTGCCGCAATGACGATAAACGCCACGATTATTCGCTTCAATAGGCGCTCACCCACTCTCGCTAGCCAGGGCTCGTCCTTTTGTATGACCGTCACGTCCAAGACCTCCAAAGTCTACCCGTCAATCCTGCTCACACCGACACGACTATGACGGTCCACGACTCGAATTCGGGTCTCTGTCGCCGCCGTCTGAGGCGTTTTCTTGATCCCGATCGGACCATTGCCAACTGCCCTCGACCAGCCCGTCAAGGGTTGGCGTATCGCCCCGCGGTTGGCTCGACGCTTGCGGCGGCGCGGCGCCAGATCGATCGGATTTAGGTAATGGACCTTCGTCTTGCTGCGCGGGATATGGGGTCTGTGTCTGTGGAGTGGATGTGTCCCCAACCAAGCGGTCGATGATTGAGCCAGCACGCTCCTCCTGCGGCTCGTGGTCGGGCCCTTCCTGTAAGAATGCCGCGATCGGACCGCCGACGCGCGCACCGCTCGTGGTGATGCCCTCAGCCTGTGCACGGTGGACGATCTCGAGAAACAGCGACTCGAGCTTCTGACGCGGTTTGTCGATTTTCTCGATATGCTTGCCACGCGCTTGCAGCAGCGACTCGATATCGCTGACGGTTTGATTGTCGAGCTGACTGATCTGGAGCGTGGTCATGTCTTGCTGTGCGAGTAACTCGTCGACGGTGCCGCTGACGCGAACCTTCCCGCCGAACATGATCGCCACCCTATCGCAGACGTCCTCGACGTCAGCCAATAGGTGCGAGCACAGCAGAATGGTCTTGCCCCGGTGCGAGAGGTCTAGGATGAGGTCCTTAATCTGGCGTGTGCCCAGGGGATCGAGCCCGTTCGTTGGCTCGTCGAGTATGAGCAGTTTGGGGTCATTGATCAGCGCCGCCGCGAGGCCGATACGACGCTGCATGCCTTTGGAATATTCCCCGATTGGCCGACGCCCGACCGCTTCAAGACCAACCATCTCCAGGAGCATATCGATGCGCCGTTGCCGCTGATGGCGTCCCTGGTGGAACAGCCGCCCGAAGTAATCAAGCGTCTCTCGCGCGTTCAAGAAGGGGTACAGGTACGACTCCTCGGGCAGGTAGCCGATGAACCGTTTCGTAGCCACGTCCTCCGGGCGCTTGCCGAACACCGCCACGCGCCCCGACGTCGGGTGTAGCAACCCCAGGATCATCTTGATGGTCGTGGACTTGCCCGATCCATTTGGACCCAGCAGCCCGAGCACCTCACCACGACGCACCTCCAGATCGATGCCGTCTACCGCTCGCACTCGGCCATGCAGCCAAAAGTCGCGGAAGACCTTGGTCAACCCGATACAGCGGATGACAGCGTCGCCGTCCGTGTGCTCAGACACCAGCGCAGCGTCGTGTCGGTCGGGCGCGACGGCTTGGCTTACGCGTGGCAAATTGTCCGATCCCGTTGAATGCGTCATAGCCAAAGGTCTAGGGGTTAGCTTGGCGGGCTTCGTCTTCCCGAATGAGCCGTTTCTTCTCACGATTCTGGCGCACTTTCGGGTCACGGTTGATGTCGAGATACGCTTGGCCGCGTGGGAGGTACATGGTTTCTACATCGCCGCTGAGGATGCGCTGTCTGGCGTCCTGCCACAGTCGGCTACGAACGATATGCGGGTTCTCTCGGTACTGTGGCAGCAAGCTATTGAAATAGTCCGCTTCGTTGCGAACCGCGGCGACCACCTCGGTGCGATACGTCATCGCTTCGTGCATCATGCGTGCCACCTCGCCCCCGATGCCGATTACCCGGCCACCCGATTCGATTTCGAGACCTAAAAACGCCGTGTCGAACCGATGCTCAAGCTCGTCCAGACGCTGCGCATCGTTCGACAAGCTCGCTGTTTCGTATTCCTCAATCAGACCCAGCAGCGGATCGGCGCCTTCGCCCGCAGCACCGATGAGCATGCGTCCCCACTGCTCCTGCGCCTCCTCGATCAGCTTAGCTCGTACGCTCTCAGCGTTGAGTACTGCCTGGACCGCGGGTTGAACCGACAGCGGAAACGTCGGATGACGCACCGATAGGCTGATGACCTTAATCCCAGACTCCAGGCTGTCGAGCACCTCTTGCGCACGGCGCCTGGCAGCACTTACGTCCTGCGAACGCAGGAGTTGGTCAGCTGTCAATCCCGCCACCGCGTACACCACACCCTGTTGTGTGGCCGTGCGCACCATCCGCTCCGCCACAGCCGTACTTTTTACTCGCGCCAGATACGAGATCGGGTCATCCACCACATACGTCACCGACCAACGCGCGTGGATGATCTCCGTGTCACCTGTCAGCAGCGAGCCGTCTTTGCGTGGATCGAGCGGCCCCGCCTTGCCGCCGTCACTCGAGCTGGCCAAGCCACCATCTGCGTTGGTCTCGTACCAGAACACCCGATCCAGCTCGATCTGACGAGGCGCGGTCGGCACGGTTACGATCTGCTCAAATGGAAATGGTAGCGAAAAGTACGGCCCGCCCGGGTCGAGCACCTGTCTGCCGGTCCCACCGACGATACGACCGAACCGCAGCCGAACCGCCTTTTCGTGTTCGCTGACGTTAAACACACCACTAAATAAATACAGCACGACCAGCAGGAGCATGACCAGTTTGAGCACCCAGAAGCTCACGTGTAGCGCATCGGCCAGCGACCGCTGCGCGGGATCAAGGGGTCCCTGGGCTGTATCCGCCCCAGCGGTATCGTCGTCCAATCGATTTGTCGTCTGCTCGTTCAACGTTATGACCCTGTGCTATTACTCGTGTCCAGCCGTGCCGCCACCAAACAGGTCCTCGAGCGAAAGCTGTTCGGCATCGAGGATAAACGTCGTATTGTGAGGCAGCACGCTTTCGAGTGTTTCTATTCGTCGCAGGAATATAGCCAACGCCTCGTCCTGCTTAAACGCCGCGTAGTATTGAGCCGCTTCCTTGTCACCCTCGGAACGGATCGCCTGTGCACGTCGTTTTGCGAAGGCGAGTATTCGTCGCTTGGCAGACTCGGCCTGGCTTGTGATCGCGTTCGCCTGCGCCTCACCCGACACGCGGGCCCGTGCCGCCAGACGCTGACGGGTCTGACGCATCGTCTCAAACACCTGCTCTGTATTCTCCTGTGGCAGCACCAGACGCCGGATGCCCACCTGTTGCACTTTGACCCCATACCCCAGCGACGATAGTCGGCGATCCAGTCTCGCCAGCGCCTCTTGCTCAATGCGTGCGAGCATCACCTGGTCGCGGTCGGTGTTGACGAGTTGGTCCATCCGGTAGCGCCCGACCGTGCCGCTGACCTCTTCACTCAGCAACGGCGCGAGCTTGGCCTGTGCACCCTGGGGGCTCTGTAGATTCACGAAAAACGCCGTCGGGTCGTCGATCCGCCACGCCATGTACGTGCGGATCACCACGCTCTTGCCGTCTTGCGTCGACACCTGCTCGAGCCGATGGTCAAGCAGACGCACTCGCGTGTCGTACTGTTGAACTTTCTGGATGGGCCAGGGGAGCTTGAAATAGAGCCCCGGCTCATGTTTGACCGCGTCCGTTCCTACCCGATCAAACGTGGTCAATACAGCCACTTGATCGTATCGCACCTGAAACGCGAACATGTACGTCACCAGCACAGCGACGACCAGCAGGCCGATGAAAACCGTAAATCTGTGTTTTACTTCCATCGCGGCACAACTCCGTTTAATAAGTAGCTAATCCATCAAGCAACAATCCAACCCGCACGTCGCGCATCGGAACGCTACTGGCCCTGCTGAAAAATCGATTCGATCGCCGACCCCGTATCCTTTAGGTCGATGCGGTAGATCGGCGGCACGTCCCGGCCGGTCGTGACGATGTACTTGCGTGCCCCCGCCAGGCTCTTCGCCAGCGTGTCGAGGTATCGCTTCGCGCGGTAGTATCCTGGTGCGCTACGATACGCCAGTACCTCTGCGTCGAACCGCTCTGCCGCAGCACGCTCCGTGGTCACACGCTCCCATCGATCAGCCCTGGCTTCGTAGATGATCTGCGCCGCCTCGCCCCCAGCGGTAGTCAGCAGCTTCTCAATTTCCGCTTGGTGATTCGCGGACGGAACCTCCTGCTGCGCTTCGATGGCGCCATTGATCGCCAGCGCCTTGTCATGTGATCCAGCCACCGAGGCCAATAGCTCCACCGCTTCTTGACGTGCCTGCTCGATCATACTCCCTCGCTCCTGCATCGCTCCGATCTGCGTCAGAAACGCCCCCGCTACGCCTTGATCCGCAGGCGGGTGGATGCTGATCAACCCGACAAAAACGATGTCGATACCCAAGCCAACTCCATCCACGTCATCCTGGATAAGCCCCAGCAGATCGCGACCCGCGACCATTCGGCCTTTGCCTAGAAGCGTGTCGATGTCGTTCATCAAAAAATACGCGTTGACCCGGCGCTCAGCGATTGCGGTAATCATCGCTCGGCCGTTCCGAGCTGCCGACACGTATCGCTCCAGGTCTGCGATCCGGTACTGAACCGCTACTTCAGCGCCTACCAACGAAATACCCGACGCCCCCTGCGCCTCGTCGTCTCTCGTGCTTCCTCCGCCAGTCAGCGGCGTCGGGGCGGTGATCAGGTATTGCTCGTCGTGCGTATGGGGCTTGTCCCAGAGGATCGCGTCGTCGGCATGCGGCACAGCCTGGGTCGATCCGACCAGTACCTGGTGCACGCGTCCGACGCCGTACTTTTCTGCCTTCTGCACAGGCCAGGGAAACTTCACGTGTAGCCCAGGTCCCAGTGGTTGACCGTGTACTCGGCCAAGGCTTGTTACGATCGCACGCTCGTGTGGCGATACGATGACCACGCAACTGATCCCCACGAGCACCGCCAGCGAGAAACCCGTCAGGGGCGTCACAGCACGACCCAGTAACTGAAAAAACCAGCTACGCGAGACCTCGAACCCGAGTTGGTAATTAATCGCGTCGCCCAGAGCCTTGGCAATCGATCCGGGATTGGTCATCCATCCCATGAGCCTGCTGTCAAACGCGGGTCGCGGCACTTCGCCAGCACGCCGTGGGCGGTACGTGCTCAGTAGCAGTGCCAGGAGCATCTCCGATCCAGCCAACACCATCAGGCTCGGCACGATTACACCCATCACGCCAAGCACAGCCGGATTACCATAATGTGCGAACAGCACCCCTATCAAGAGTAGCGTCGCCGCCACGCTCGTTCCGATCAGGTACCCCGCTCCGCCGCGAAGCAACCGCCACGCGCTTATCTCGGTCATACCCGACTCGTATCTCGCCACGACAAACGCCACGAACGCAGACCCCGCCAGCACGCCCATCACCACCGCTGTATTGACCCCCAGCCCGATCGCGTCGCCGATTAGCCTTCCCGCTCGATGTGCGTCATATTGATCCGATACCAACCAAAGGCCCATCGCCAGCAAATACACACCGACGCACAGACTCACAGCATTCAGGACCCATTTATATAGATGCCCCAGACGCCGACGTGCCAGCAGCAGGTCATCGCCCTGTTCGTCGAAAAGCTTCGCCCCCGCCACACGCGACGGGTTTGCGCCAGCGAGTTGATCGGTTTCGAGTGCCTCGGCGCGTTCGAGCTGGTGCTGGTGATAGACCATCAGCAGCACCGCCCAGATCGGTAGCCCTCCCAGCACGTACCATAAGGCTGCGTATACCGCCGGGCTGGCGGTATAAAAACACAGCACCGCCATCACCAGCGTCAATACCGCCTGCACCATTAGGCCGATCAACGCCGCTTGGCTCGCGCGATCGTAGCTGTGCGGGTCTTGACTCATGCCACTTTCCCGTGTCTGCTAACCATCAAGTAATCAGTGTGCGACCACCACAGCGGGGTACGCGTGTCTCCAAACCAGGCACGCCCACGGTGCGTATTACCCCAGTGCAATCCCGTGGTGCACGCCACGCGAACCGTGCCGCCGGTCTTAATGACATGATCCAACAATTGTTCACCATCAGTCGGCACACGTTTATCGAGAGCATACGTCAGCCTATCTTCACGGTGCTGATATTGATTGCGGCATTGGCACTGGTGCTCAATCCCTCGCTGGCAGCGTATACCTTCGACGACGACAACAAGCTGCTGATCGACATGGGCCTGAGCAC
>JAJRXX010000055.1 GCA_024276075.1 Planctomycetota bacterium | reverse complement strand
TGACGATTTCTTGAAAATGAAGGGTAAGGCACCACGCTACGCCCAGCGCAACGGCAAGTGGTATGTGTCGAACACCTTCTACTGGACAGTCATGGTTGACATCATAATCAGCCAGGGAGGTGTAACCGCTGGCGAAATAGAGGGCAGGCGTACTCTTCAGTTCCTAGGTGACCCCGTCGAGATCACCCAGTCCATGCCGGGCACGGCTGGGGATTCCCAAATTTGTGCTCTGTACGGTGATCTACGCCAGTCGTCCACGCACGGTCGGCGTAAACAACTGACGATCGAACAAGACAACAGTGTCAAGTTCATTGAGCGTCAGGTGGTCGTGCTAGGAACGCAGCGGCACGCGATCAGCAATCACTGCCTCGGCGACGACACGACCGCCGGACCGATTGTGGGGCTGATCACGCCCGTAGCGTAAGGCAGCGGTTGACCACACAAACCAATCAAACCGTTTGGAGAACATACTCATGGCAAATGAGCTTCAAGAGACGAAAATACAACCCGCGATAGCCCCGGCTGCTATTGTCGACAATGCGGCGTTCACGTCGTTCGTGATTGATAGGACTCAGTTCCCAGGAGCCGACTACTTAGAGTTTGTCGGTGTGCTGGGCTCAATCGACGCGACCATGGCTGTCCTGAAAGTCATGGAATCAGACGTCAAGACCGACGGCACCACACTGGGTGGTACGCCGACGTTGGTTAAGGACGCGACGACCAAGCCGGGCGCAAACGACGACAACAAATCGTTCGTGTTCGGTGTCGACCTGCGTAAGACGCGGAAACAGTTTTTGCAGCTCCAGGCAACAGCCGGAGACGGAGCGGCCGGGACATTCCTCGCGGCGGTTGTGGTGGGCAGGCGGCTGACTGAATCTTCGAGTCGGTCAACCCACCGTGGCCTACTGTTCGCTGACTATGCGTGATCATTCCTTGCGCCGTTCAAATCCCCGCCCCGATCCTGGGGCGGGGATTGAAGGGCCGCAACAAGGGGATACAAACATGATCCGAAGCCCACTATCAACACCGTCTACAAACGGTAGCAATGAACGTAGTGCTACGCCCGAAAACCGATCCATGGCAACTCCACGCCGTGATAAAGAAACGTCAGAGGAAGTAACGGGAGTCGACGAATCGCAACTGGGTCGCGTTACGGATCGGGCCATCAAGCAACCAAGACGTGAACGGTGATTGACGTGAGATCATACGTAAAACGAGCTAAGCGATTCAGGATTTATCGAGTGGTGGTTGCGCCGCTGCGTGCCTACGTGGCTGCACTTGTTGCGATGTTCACCATGCCGCGCGATGTACGTCTCGCCTGGGCAGCACTGGGCCGTCGGTTCGGCTTGCGTGGCTCACACTGGTGGGGCAGACAGATCGGGATCATCGCCGCGTGTCACGGCCTGAATTCCAAGGAAGACTGTCATTCGATGATTGTTTGCGCCGCTAGAGTAACGGACCCGCGATTCGGGCTGAGTGCCGCACAGGTGTGGCGCATCCTCCGGGATCACGCGGCTTTGATGCAGAGGCTGCGGGAGCGGCCTTGTCCATTGATTGGGCTAGATACGCGATAGAGACTGACATGGTCGAAGAAATCAAACAACGCATTACGATCGAATCCGAAGAAGCCGAACAGCGTCTGCGGCAGGTTTCACAAGGGGAGCAAGAGCTAGCGGGTTCGACCAAGGGCGCTGGTGACGCGGCCGAGCGCACGACGCAGCAGATGAGCGCTAAGGACCGCGTCCTCGGCTCGTTGGCTGGCAACGTGAAGTCGATGGTCGCGGGCTGGATCGCGTTCTCCGCCATCGCGGGTACGGTCATCGGCCTGCTGCGGGACATTACCAGCAATGCGATCGAAGCGGCAAAAGCGGTGGCACAGATCGGTGCCTCGTTGCGGGGTCTGTCTGCAAACATTGGTGGCCAGGCGGCGGCGGATGTGTTTCAGGATGTCACAGAGATCGCTGCTGAGAACCGGTTCAATGTAGAGGGCAGGGCGCAGCTACTCGAAGGCGTCACCGCAGGGACGGATATCCGTGAAGGTTTGAGCCGTGAGCAGATTGGTGCATTGACACGCAACTTGGCACAGTTGCAGCGTGGCACGGGTGTAGGGGGTCGAGAAGGTTTCCTCACGATCCAAAGCCTAGGGGCGAATCTCAACCTGAATGATGAGCAGTCGGTCGACGTGGCCGCCGCGCTGCTTAGCCGGGGCGTGGACGCTAGCGCGGTCCGAGACCTCGCCGAGCGTGGCGGGAACGTCGGCGGTATTGACGTGCTGGCGTTGCTGCTGGCAGCACGGGAGCAGGGCCTAGACGTGAACCGTGCAGGTCGCGCACTACCCACTGTGATCGGTGCCCTAACACGACGCGAAGAATCCGGCGAGCTATCTCAAGAGCTACAAAACCTGGGCCTGACAGAGGGCCAAGGGTTTGTCGAAAGTCTGGAGTTTCTCGTTCAGCAACGAGCTGCTGGCAAGATCACTGAAGGTCAATTCTCCCGCGCAGTAGGCGGCGAGCAAAACGCTCGTATCGCCGTGCCGCTGGCTCGTGTGCTCGCCACGCCCGGAGCGCTTGACGCGGCACGTGAGGCTCTACTGGACCCGCAGGCATCTGAACAGCTGATCGAAGAAATAACCAAAAACAAATTTGTACGTGCTCAGGAGCGTCAGAACGTCCGTGAACTGGCCGCCCAGGTTCGTCGTGAGCGATCGAGCCTGACGCCTTTGGGTGAGGAACTCGCGGAATTTGATGCCAGGCACCAAGACGTACCCGGTGTATTTAGAAAACTGTCATTCGTCGGAAACCTGCCAAGTTTTATTTCACCGGACGATCCCGAACAGGACGCCGCCAATAGCATCGGCGATATCCTGGGCGGTGGTGCGCCGGTCACTATCATCGACAACAGAACTATCATCGGCACGCAGTTCAACAACAGCGATCCGACTACCGAAGTGCTCGAACCTGCGGAGATACCGTGACCGTTCACAGGAGACCTTTGCGACGCGCAAGGCGTGAGAATCGAGTATGTATTAAAGGGCGATCGACGCTGCTTCGACAGCCATTCGAACGCCCTTTGACAACTGAATAATGCCACCCGAAACCGGCATCTGTTGGCCCGTCGAAGACCGGACCAGCCAGACCAAGCCCAATCACTCCGGTGGCCCATGAGCTGTCGATAAGACCCTCCAGAGTCGGCGGCGACTATTTATTGCGCATTTCAAAATTATCATTTGCTGTCCCAAATTATCATTTTGATCGTCCCACTACGGCGGGGGTATGGTGGGTTTTGGTTGGCGCGCGGTTTTTTTTGGTGGGTGGGGAGTGGGTTTGTGCGCGGAAGTGCTGGCGAGCGAGCCGCCAGTGGCACCCGGCGCTCTGGTTGTGAGGGAGAGGGGGACGACTGCCCGGCAGGATGCCGGGCCTACTTGCTGATTGCGTTGGCTGATCTGACCGATAAGTGAGGGGAGACAGGCTTCACAAGGGAATCCCATGGACACCAATGTGCTGATGATGTCGCTGCTGTTCGGGTCGATCGGGATGGGCTTGTTCATGTACGGCAAGAAGGATATGCGTATCGCGTATCTCGCTGCGGGCGTGGCGCTGATGGTGTTTCCCTACTTCATCACGAATATGATGGCGATGACCGTGGTCGGGGTGCTGCTCACGGCGGCGCCGTTTCTGCTGCCGTGATGGTTTTCTGATGAGTTGCTTTGCCCATCTGGGATCGGGCTTCAATGCCAACTACTGAGAGTTCGTCAGCGGCACGCGGTGCTGGGATCGCTGGTCGCTGTTAACCCCACCTTCACCTTAATCCTCTCCCTGGCAGGGAGAGGAGAGAAACGCGGCAGGTCAATGACCTGCCCTACTGACTTACTATCGACTTCGTCGTTTTCGTCGACGTGATCGACGAGTTTCCCCATCGCTTTGAGCCGATTTATCTGCTACATGATTTTGTCTTAATGCGTGTTTCTTCAAACGCAATTTTCTTCGACGTTGTTTAAGAAGTGCACGAACATCCGTCACAATCGGAAAATCACGGTCGTATTCATGGATTTTTTTCATATTCTCGTCTTGGCAGATGCCAAGAACAGCTTGAATTCTCCGTGCGTCCTCTTCGAGCAATTCGCGTTGATGACGAAAATCAATAAAACAATTATCAAAAGATCGAAATTCTCGATCGACGCCCTGTTCGGTAGCCAATCCTACAACCTGCTGTATGTTAGGGTCCTTCGCCCCAAATACTGTGCAGTAGCACCGCAACCACTCAAGCCTCGCGTTGCGATACTCCGTTTCGTCGGTTTCTATTGATCTTGGAACATAAGACACAAAAACGTATGCAACCGTTGGATCCGCAAAAGATAAAGCGCAACGGTTGTTAGCTACTCCACGTAGCGGTTTACGAACGAGTTCGTATAACCCACGACTCAACATACGGCGACAAGTGCGATTCTCGCTCGCCATAATTCGCAATACACGCTCATAGTCATCCCGCGATCGGCCTGAATCGAGAAATAAAGTACCTTTACGAAAGTGCTGTGTGAAATCATTGATGATTTCATCCCAACCGTAGCTTATCTGGTTCTGCTTCCTTCGCTCAACTGCTTGAGGATTATTCACATAATCAGCCCAGAACCCCTCTGCCAATGAAATGTCCGTCATGTTTGACGGAAAATAAAATCCATAGCCACCACGCTCCTTGTCGAAATTTGTCATGTAATACGCTAGAAGTTCCTCTTCTCCACACGCCACAATATAGTCATAAGACTGGAAAAATCGCTCTTTTTTCTCAAGGTATTCGACTAAATCCGTAATCGTATCTAGCTCTTTCAACACTACATCAAGACTGAATTCGTCGAGAATATGCACAAATCCTTTTCGCGGATTCGGCTGACCAACAGCGAACCGTAGCTGTGTATCTTGCGGCCCCGCATCTCGCTGACCGCCTTCGATAATCAAGCTACCAGTTCCACTCCCGTAGAATTGTTGACAAAGCTTCTTTGCACCAACTGCAACTACAACACGGTGGATTCGTAATTTGTTTGAATCCACTGTAAGTGGAATTCGCTTCGTACATTCGGCGTCGGAAAATATGAGATGTGGATTTTGCCGTATCCACCGTTCTGCACCGAATAGCTGTCGGGCTGATTTTTCGACCGCTCGTTTCTTCCAGCGATTCCAATCATTTTGGGGATTTTCTGTTTTATTAATTTTGCATGATTTGTCCGAAAATATGATTACATTTGATCCAAAGACCACCAGCAAGTCACATAACTCTTTGCCTTGTGCATCTCCCGGAAAGGCTTTCTGATGACGATAGGGATTTGGATAGCTCCAAAGATCGAGAAAGGTGCCTTTGCACAATTTGGCAAGGTAACGTTCTGACGCTGTAACGCCTTGATTCTGTTCCATGTGGCAATTTGGCTTAATCTAAATTTGTAGATCAAACAAAAAAACAGCCGGACAGGTTTCCCCGCCCGGCTGCGTGTGTTTTCCGAACTGTGCCCCGATGAATCACCGGGCTAAATGGCCTTCACTTCGGACCGCTCCCTTACGGAGAGCGGCTCGTCAAGATCACCGACGGCTAGGTCCGCTTCCTGACGGTCGCGGCTCGTCACGATCACCGACGGTAAGCCCGCAAGTCACGGGCGCTTGACCTTCATCCCGGACCGCTCCCTCACGGTCGCGGCTCGTTGCGATGACGCACGGACATTTAGTAGTCCATGTCGCCCATGTCGGGGCTGGCGTCTTTCTTCTTTTCCTTGATGTCGGAAATGACGGCATCGGTAGTGAGCAGTAGCCCTGAGATGGAGGCTGCTTTTTGTAGGGCGATGCGCTCGACCTTTGTCGGGACGATGACGCCCATCTTGAGCAGGTCGCCATACTCCTGGGAAAGAGCGTTGAAGCCATAGTTGGCACCGGAGTGCGTCTCGACGTTCTGGCAGACGACCGAGCCGTCGAGACCTGTGTTTTCGGCGATCTGCTTGATCGGAGCGACGACGGCACGGCGGATGATGTCGATGCCGATCTTTTCGTCGCCTTCGGCTTTCTTGGCGAGTGCTTCGAGTACCTTGCGTGCACGGATGACGGCTGAACCCCCGCCGGGGAGGACGCCCTCCTCGACCGCAGCGCGGCAGGCGTGCATGGCGTCTTCGACGCGGGCTTTCTTTTCCTTCATCTCGGATTCGGTGGCGGCACCGACGTTGATCTGTGCTACGCCTCCGGAGAGCTTGGCGAGTCGCTCTTGGAGTTGCTCACGGTCGTAGTCGCTTGAGGTGCGATCGATCTCGGCTTTGAGGGCTTCGATGCGGCCCTTGATGTCGGCGGTCTTGCCGGCCCCCTCGATGATGGTGGTGTTTTCCTTATCGAGGATGATCTTCTTGGCGCGGCCCAGGTCGGATAGCTCAACCTTTTCAAGCTCGATGCCCAGCTCTTCCATGATGGCACGCCCGCCGGTGAGGGTGGCGATGTCATCGAGCATGGCTTTGCGACGGTCGCCGAACTTGGGTGCCTTGACGGCTGCGACCTTTAGGACGCCACGGAGCCTGTTGACTACGAGTGTGGCTAGCGCTTCGCCGTCGATGTCCTCTGCGACGATGAGCAGGGATTTACCGGCTTCTGCGATGCGACCCAGGACGGGCACGAGGTCCTTTGCACTGGAGATTTTCTTCTCGTGGATGAGCACGTAGGCGTCTTCGAGGATGGCCTCCATGCGAGTGGGGTCGGTCACGAAGTGGGGTGAGAGGTAGCCCTTGTCAAACTGCATGCCCTCGACGAGCTCGACGTTGGTGTCGAGGCTCTGGCCCTCTTCGACGGTGATGACGCCGTCCTTGCCGACCTTGTCCATGGCTTCGGCGATGATCTTGCCGATGTGCTGGTCCTGGTTGGCGGCACAGGTGCCGACCTGAGCGATCTCATTGGTAGATGAGATTTTCTTGGACTGCTTGTGTAGCTCGGCGACGATGGCTTCGATGGCGAGGTCGATGCCACGCTTGACCTGATTGGGATTGGCACCGGCGGTGATGTTCTTGAGGCCCTCGTTGAAGATGGCTTCGGCGTAGATGGTGGCGGTGGTGGTGCCGTCGCCGGCTTCCTTGGAACTCTGTGCAGAGACTTCCTTGACCATCTGTGCGCCGATGTTTTCCATCGGATCGTCGATCTCGATCTCCTTGGCGACGGTGACGCCGTCCTTGGTGATGGTGGGTGATCCGAACGATTTTTCGAGGATGACGACGCGTCCGGATGGACCGAGGGTGCCCTTGACGGCCTTGGCGAGCTTGGCGACGCCACGGCGTATGGCCTCGCGGGCTTCGGAATCGAACTTAATCATCTTGGCAGCCATTATGTGTATCTCCTGTGGTGTTTACTTAAATGGTGTGTGGGTCTGGTTAATTTGTTGTTGCGCCGCGCGCCATGCGCTGTGCGCGAGTTGGTTCGTGGATTAGTCGACGATGGCAAGTATTTCGTCCTCGCTCATAACGAGCATTTCCTGGTCGTCGAGCTTGATCTCGGTGCCGCCCCACTTGCCGATCAGGACGGTGTCGCCCTTTTTGACTTGGAAGTCGGTGCGTTTGCCGTTGTCGAGTAGCTTGCCGTCGCCGATGGCGATGACGGTGGCTTGCAGGGGTTTTTCCTTGGCAGACTCGGGGATAAAGATGCCTGACTTGGTCTGGGTTTCTGCTTCGTTGCGCTTGACGAGGACCTTGTCGCCTAGAGGACGTAGTTTCATGGGTGTGTCTCCTTTTTCTCTTAGTGGCCGATCATTTGGCCGGTTTAACTTTACGTGGTTAGGTGAACGGGGAACGTTTTCTCAAATGTTTTGTCTCTCTCAATTTCCTCCGGGCCAATGGCCGCGGTAACGGCGGTCGATCACGGCGCGGAAGACGACGAGCATCTGCTCGATGTCCACGGGTTTGTTGACGACGCTAAATGCGCCGAGCCTCAGTGCCTCGCGCATGATGCGGTCGAGGTGACGCCTGCTGTATGCGGGCCCGCGCACGACGACGACGGGTGGCCGATACGGCAAGCGACGAAACAGCTCGAGTAGCCAAATACCCGCAGCGGCGGCGTTGGTCGGTGCGGCTGGGATTGGAGCGTCATATCCAGGTTTGGGTGATGCGGTGGTACCCAAGGGGGTGCCCATGTCGATCACGGCTGCGTGGATGTGTACGCGCTCGGTCAAGTCGATGGCTTCACGACCAGAGCGGGCAAGGTAGGCGACGATGCCCTGGGGTTCAAGTAGGCGGGGCAACTGGGAGGTCCAGTGCTCAGGGGGGTGCGGCCTATCCTCGGTGATCAGGACGTTTAGCCGAGAGCTGGGTTGGGTGTGTACGCTGACCATGGACATCAATTCCCTTGGTATTGAGATAGCAAAGCCAGTGCCGATTGTGGGTCCGGGGCGATATGACGGATCGGCGCGCAGGGCTATTTAATACAAAGACTTAGCTATGCCGGGGACATGACCGAGCATAGCTGGAACACTGCCAGGGGGTATCTAGGCAAGGCTAGCGGGTGTCGATATGGCAGAGGTCAGGCGGGTGGGCGGTGCTTATATTATATAGGAAGGGCGGACCGGAATGGATGGGCTAGAACGTGAGCGGGCCACTGAGAGCGTCGATGACGGTGTCGAGCATTGTGTTGAGTACATCCTGGGGCATGGCGGGTATGGGCATGAGGATCAGGACGTCGCCCAGGGGGCGGATGATCAGGCCCTTGGGTCGCATGGCGAGGCATAGGTTGGCGGCGGTCCGTGCTGCGGGGTCGAAGGGCTGACGAGATTGGCGGTCCTGTGCGAGTTCGATGCCAACCATGAGGCCACGCTGACGGACGTCCACGACGTAGGGGTAGCGGTCGGGATCGCGCAGCGCGTTTAGACGATCGGCGATGATGGCGGCACTGCGGTCGATGTGGTCGAGCAGGTGGTTGGTGTCGAACAGGTCGAGCGAAGCGAGTGCGGCGGCGCATGCGAGTGCGTTGCCGGTGTAGGTGTGCCCATGGTAGAGGGTGCGACGTTGATCGATTGTGCCACAGAATGCCTGCTCGATGCGGTCGGTGGTAATGGTCGCTGCGAGTGGCAGGTACCCGCCTGTGATGCCTTTGGCTAAACACATGATGTCGGGGCTTTGGAAGGTGTCATCCTGGTCGTGCTGGCAGGCGAACATTTTTCCAGTGCGACCGAAGCCAACAGCGACCTCGTCAGCAATCAGCAGCACGTCGTACTGGCGTGCGAGTTGTGCGACGCGGCGAACGAAGCCTGGCGGCTGACAGATCATGCCCGCGGCGCCTTGCATGACGGGCTCGATGACGACGGCGGCGGTTTCGTGGGCGTGCTGGCGCAGGTGGTCTTCGAGTTGATCGAGGCAGTATTGCGCGAGGGCGTCGGTGAGCGCGATGTCTTCGCTGGGCCAGGTGTAAGAGTGGTTGTGGGTGGTGGTGGTACTGGTTTGAGTGGGCGGTGGTGTGAAGCTCGTGGGTGGGTGCGAGGCGTCGGGCGCGGGCACAAAGTGGACGGGGAAGATCATCGGCCCAAAGAGACGGTGGAACAGGTCGCAGTAGCCAATGGACATGGAACCGGTGGTGTCGCCGTGGTAGGCGCCTTGGAATGCGACGAATTTATTTTTTCGTGGTTGGCCGCAATGGTGCCAATACCCGACCGCCATCTTGAGCGCGACTTCGACAGCGGTAGCGCCGGCGTCGGAGTAGAAGACCTTATTCAGATCGCCTGGTGTGATTCGCGCGAGCGTTGCGGCGAGTTGGATACTCGGCGGTGATGCGAGGCCAAGGAGCGTGGTGTGGGCGACGTGATCGAGCTGATCGCGGATGGCTTGGTCGATCTGCGGGACGCGGTGGCCGTGAACGTTGCACCAGAGGCTCGACACGCCGTCGATGTAGCGGCGGCCGTCGGTGTCGAATAGGTACGGGCCGTGGGCACGGTCGATGACGAGCTGCGGTTGCTGACGCCACTGGAGCATGGGTGTGAAAGGGTGCCAAACGTGACGGTGATCGAGGTCGGCGAGGCTGGGCGTGGCGGAGTCGGATGCGGTCATGGCAGGGGACAGGATAGTCACGAGGGGGCGGGATTCACAACCGGATCGAGTGAGGCTTGGTTAATTGGGTATGGCGGTGGCAATCGGCTTTTTTTATAATGGTGGATGCACCTTTCACGACCAGAGCCGGTACGGCCTCACAGCAGGAGTACACCGGATGCCAAGCTACAGCACAGCGGAAATCCGTAACATCGCGCTGGTGGGACAGGGCGGGTCGGGCAAGACGAGCTTGGCTGAGGCGCTGCTACTCAAGGCGGGCGCGATCCACACGTTGGGCGACGTGACCAAGGGCACCACGGCCAGCGACTTCACGGATGAAGAGAAGTCGCACGGACACAGCCTATTCAGCGCGGTCCTGCACGCGGACCATAAGGGCAAGCACATCAATCTGATCGACACGCCTGGGTATCCCGATTTTGCGGGGCAGGCGTTGAGTGCGCTGCCTGCGGTGGAGACGGTGGCGGTGGTGATCAACGCGGCGAGCGGTATCGAGCCGATGACGCGGCGGATGATGGTACAGGCGGCGAACCGAAAGCTGTGCAGGATGATCGTGATTAACAAAATCGATCACGAAAACATCGATCTAGCGGGGCTGGTGGCACAGGTGCGTGAGGTGTTTGGCAAAGAGTGCCTGCCGATCAACCTGCCCACGAGCGGCGGGAAGGGTGTTGTGGATTGCTTCCTAAACGCATCGGGCGACAGCGATCTGGGCACGGTATCGGACGCGCACACAGCCATCATCGATCAGGTGGTGGAAGTGGACGAGGCGCTGATGGCGGTGTACCTGGAGCAGGGTGAGGTGAAGCCGGAGCAATTACACGACCCGTTTGAGAAGGCGTTGCGTGATGGGCACCTGGTACCGATCTGTTTCACGGCGGGGCGGCCTCACGAGGACCACGAGCAGCCGATCGGGGTCAATGAGCTGCTCGACACACTGGTAAATCTGGCACCGAGCCCGCTGGAGGGTAACCCGCGTCCGTTTCTGCGAGGCGGTGCGTCGGGCGAAGAATTCCACGCACAACCCGACCCGAACCTGCACTCGCTGGCACACGTGTTCCTGGTACGTGTGGACCCGTTTTTGGGGAAGATATGCGCGTTCCGTGTGCACCAGGGGACGGTCAAGGCGGGCGGACCGCTGTTTATCGGCGACCCTGAAAAAGGTGACACCAAGAAGCCGATCAAGGTGACGCACCTGTTCAAGCTCAACGGGGACAAACACGTGGAGATTGACCAGGCGATCCCGGGCGATATCGCGGGTGTGGTGAAAATCGATTTGGTGCACCACGACGCGGTGCTGCACGACTCGCCAGACGAACAGGGGATCCACCTGCGTCCGCTGGAATTCCCTGAACCGATGTCTGGCTTGGCGATCACGGCCAAACGGCGTGGCGATGAGCAGAAAACCAGCGACGCACTAACGAAACTGGCGGAAGAAGACCCGACGTTTAAGGTGACGCGAGACGCGAACACCCACGAAACGATCATCCACGGGCTGGGTGAGCTGCACCTGCGCGTGATCCTCGAAAAGCTCAAAAGCCGTTACCACGTGGAGGTGGACACGAAGCCGCCAAAGATCGCGTACCGGGAGACGATCACGGGTAAGGCTGAGGGTCATCACCGTCACAAGAAACAAACGGGCGGGGCGGGTCAGTTTGGTGAGGTGTATCTGCGTGTGGAGCCGCTGGCGCGAGGGGCGGGTTTGGAATTTGTCAACGACGTGTTTGGGGGCGCGATCCCGACGCAGTTTATCCCGGCTATAGAAAAAGGTGTGCGACAGGTGATGGGGCAAGGCGCGATCGCGGGGTATCCGATGCAGGACATCAAGGTGAGCGTGTACGACGGGAAGCACCACCCGGTGGACTCGAAAGAGGTGGCGTTCGTGATGGCGGGCAAGCGTGCACTGATCGACGCAATCCAAAAGGCGAAGCCGGCGCTACTGGAACCTTGTGTGCAGATCGAGGTGACGGTGCCCAACGAGCACGTGGGCGATATCACGAGCGATCTGTCGGGCAAGCGGGGTCGCATCCAAGGCACGGACATGCTGGGCGGCGATCAATCGGTAATCACGGCGGTGGTGCCGCTGAGCGAGGTGAATCATTATCAGAACCAACTCAAGAGTGTGACCGGCGGCCAAGGCAGCTTTACGATGGAATTTAGTCATTACGACGTGGTGCCGCCCCAAGCTCAACAGCAGATCGTGGCGCAATACCAGCCTAAGGACCATGAAGACTGAGTTCTTTGAGGTGTAAACGACCAGATCGCCCTCGCCCTTATCCTGAAAATGGAATTACCCGCGAAGAACCCCGCCAAAAGCAGGGTGAATGACCCGTCCCTGGTTCTTATCCGTCAATCTCAAATACTTTCCAGTCCGTGTCGCCACGATTGGATGGCGTGCTGATCTAAACGAGTTATTCGTACTCGTACGCCATATCATTTTTTGGTTTGCTACGACCGAACTGTGTGAGATTGATACGTGTTGTACGTTCGCGCATCGGTGTGTGTAAACGCGATCATGATTGATTTGAACATCGCCGTAACCGATCGATCACCATCGGCTGCGCTAAGAGATGTGAACGTTTGCTAAAGGTGACCAAGTCGAGGCGCCGATAAGAAATCTTGTCGTAACGACGTCGCGTCGGTTGACATTGTTTGGCGTGTCGCGTTACAGTTGAGCAACGCTCCGAGGTTAACTGAAAGGAATTGAGCCATGGCGAAAAAACGAAAGAAGGCCGCTAAGAAGAAAGCGACCAAGAAAAAGAAGAAGGCTACGAAGAAGAAAGCCACTCGCAAGAAGGCTACTAAAAAGAAGAAGACCAAGAAGAAAGCCACTAAGAAGCGCAAGAAGGCTACTAAAAAGAAAGCCACCAAGAAGCGCAAGAAGGCTACTAAAAAGAAGACCAAGAAGCGTAAGAAGGCTACCAAGCGAAGGTAAGTTTGGGCAGCTTTGCGGTCGACGGATGACCGCTGACGGAATTGAAACGACCCGTCGCTCCGATGTATTGACGGGTCGTGGCCGAATAAGCCGAATATTGAAGCCTTGGAGCGAATTAGAACAAGAGGCGGCCCGAATGGGCTGCCTCTTTCTTTTTTGTTACATAACCGCTGTTTTTATAGGAGTTAGAGCAACTGGCGTTAATATTCTCTATCTTGATTGGATCGCAGGTGTGATATGCATTTGTATCTCACGGCTTGCAAGCAAGCCGTGCCACCCGGCCAATGAAGCTTCATTACACCAAGTGCTCTAGCGGGGTATATCGGACGGTCGCCCCGGGCTCGCGAGTTATGCCTATTCCACTAGAGCAACTGGCGTCAATATTTTCCATCTTGATTGGATAGTAGGTGTAACAAACATCTGTATTTCACGGCTTGCAAGCAAGCCGTGCCACCCAGTCGCCCCGGGCTCGCCAGTTGCTCTAATAGCTCGTGCGTATTGACGGATGCGAAGGCCTGAGAGGCGACGGCTTACGGCTTCCACAACGCGCCAGAAATTGCAATGCATATCACTCAATCGTACGCAACAGTTGCCCGGCAGATGCGTGGCTAAAAGATCGATCAGCGAATCGGCGGGATATGTGATCGAACGCGGCCAATTGACGGTTGCAGGCGTCGGGGTCGCGGATTAACTGTTCGAGCGCTTCGGCCACCGGCTGTGATTGAGCAAAGTGCGGCACGAATTCGGGGACGGGTCGGTCTAAGCCATCCGACTGAGCGATCAGATTCGGCAATGAGAACGTTTTGGTTTGTATGACCCACCTGCCGAAGAGGTGCCAAGTGAGCTTGGAGACGTTGTAGAGGACGACCATGGGCTTGCGGTGTGCGACGACCTGAAGCGTGGCGGTACCCGAGACGACGAGCACAACATCAGCCCAGGAGAGCACCGCTTCGGTATTTGCGACCGATATGTCGAGCCAATCGGGCCAGCCACCTTGCTGTGTTGTCGCGCGTGAAGTTTCTCGTACAAGCTGTGCCAGGTCTTGGTTGGGTACGGCGATCGTGGCGCGGAGGTTGGGGTGTCGAGTGTGTAGCTGTACCGCAGCCTGGAACATGGTTGGCCAATTAGCGCGTATCTCACCGGCGCGTGAGCCTGGCAGGAGCGCGAGGCGAGGCTGACCGTCCGAGAACAGAACCTGTGCGTTGTCGGCGTGTGACAGCGATGGGTCAAACAGGGGGTGGCCCACGAAGGTGGCGGGAACACGGCGGTGGGTAAACCAATCCTGCTCAAACGGTAATAAGCACAGGACGTGATCGGTGAGACGTCGGAGCTTATTAATGCGCCACGGTGCCCAGGCCCATAGCTGGGGTGCGGCGAGGTGGACGATCTTGGCGTCGGGCTGTGTGCGGCGGACGAGCTTGCAAATAGACCAATTGGCGGCTGGGCTGTCGACAGGGACCAGAGCGGCGATCTGATGGTCGGCGAGCCAATCGTCGAGTCGATGCAAACGGCGGCGGTGCGACATGATCTGGGATGCGGCACCCAGGAGCATCGCTGCGTGTTCGGTGGTGGTATCGATCAGTCGCGCACCGGCGTCGCGCATCTTCGGCCCACCGAAGGCGTGGATGTTAAGGTCGGGCCTGAGCTGGAGGAGGCGCTGGATCATCGGCGCGGCCAACGCATCGCCGCTAGGCTCGAAGGCAGTGAACAGGATGTTTGGGCTATCAGGCACGGGCTATGAGCATAGGGTAGCGTGCGTGCTGTGGAAATGGCGAGCGTCGGGCGAGCAGCGTAAATCGAACAGCAAGCGGAATAACCGGCCCGCTCCCTGACGGACATTATGCACCAATTTTTGTAACCTCTTTTTGTAACCTCTTGCGTCAATCACGGTTTGCTTGCAAGCTGTGGTTGGGCCAGTCGTGACTCACTGGTTGCAAGCAACCAGTGCCACCCCCGTTCCTTGAGAACTATTCCCGTGTGATACGTGCATAATATCCTGACGGTCGCGGCTCGTTGTGCAAGCTAAACCGCTTTAGCTCTCCGGAGCTTGGCCATCGTGGGTATCAATGATGTCGGGTGTATCGCAAGGGTGGCCCGTGATGGTGGCGACGATGCGAGGGACATGGGCGTGGCAATTTTCGATAAAGAGCTTAAACGTCTCCTGGGTGCCCGCTGCGGCAGTACCAGCGACGAATACATTGGGGACGTTGGTCTGCATGGTCTGGGGGTCGTGGGCTGGCGCTTGATTGCCTCCGACGAGTTCGACGCCCAGCATCTTGAAGAGTGTGGCGTCCATGACGTACCCGGTTAATAGGAGGACAAAGTCCGCTTCGACCTGTATGGAATCGCCGATCAGTCCCGGAGCTGGTGAGAGATCGACGTGCGTGGGTGTCATGGCTGCGGGGATGGTGTTGGGATAAAAGGCGATTTGGCCGACCTTGATTAATGACTCAAGCTCGGGCAATAGCCAATACTTGATCCGCTCGGGATCGAATCGGTCCCCGCGATAGCTCATCGACACGGTGGCGCCGGCGTGGTGGCACCGGAGAGCGGCTTCGACAGCGGAGTTTTTTCCGCCAACGATGAACAGACGTTTGCGGAAGTAACGGTGCGGCTCATCGAAGTAGTGACTGACGTGGCTCAGGTCCTCGCCGGGGACGTGCAGCAGCCTTGGGAACGCCATATCACCGACCGCCAGGACGACGTGCGTGGCTGAGTACCTGGTGACGACGCCTTGACGGTCGGTGTGGAGCGTGAATTGGCTGTCTTCCTGGTCGATCTTGGTAACACGCTCGTAGGTGTGGACATCAAGGTCAAACTGAGTCACGATGCCACGGAGGTAGTCGAGGTACTGCTCTCGTGTGGCTTTGGCCTGATCGGGTGTTTGCAGGGGTACGCCTGCGATGGCGATACGCTCGGGTGAGCTGAAGAACCGAGTCATCTTGGGGTAGCGATCGACGGTCTGTGCGATCTGTCCTGCTTCGAGGTGGGTGTAATCGACGCGGGCTCGCTTGAGCGCGACGGCTAGTTCGAGGCCGATGGGGCCGGCACCGATAATCGCCACATGAGGGTTGACCATGACTGATTTATAGCAGACCAACCCGCGTGAGGCATGGCGACGGGTGAATGGGTGGCATACGGATGGTGTCCTAGTTTGAATATTGAGAAAGATTTATCACTGCAAGATGTTGGCGGAAAGTAGATTTAAACGAAGATTAAAGCAAAAGAGGACCGCTTGCTAACGCGCGCGGCTCGTTACGGTGACGCACGAACCAATCTAAATGCGTAATTAGAATATTGGCTGTGAAACGAACAGAAATCGTCATCGTGGCGCGGGGCAGCAGCGGAGACGTACACCCGTTCGTGGGACTGGGCTTGGAGCTGAAGCGCCGCGGTTATGTTGTGACTGTGCTGGCTAACGGTCATTTCAAGGCACTGATCGAGCGGGTGGGGTTAGGGTTTATTGAACAGGGCACAGCCCAGGAATACCACGAAGCGATCCACAACCCCGATCTGTGGCACAAAACGCGAGGCTTTGAATTCGTAGCCCAATACGGGTTTCTGGGTCCGATGCGGCTGATCTATGAAATGATCTCACAGCGACACGCAGCGGGTCCGATCATCGTGGTGCATTCGTTGCTAGCGATCGGAGCAAGGCTGGCTCAGGAAAAGTTGGGGGTGCAAACGGTCACGGTCAATCTGTCGCCCGGCGCGCTGCGCAGTGTGTGGCGTAACCCGGTGCTGCCTGGTCTGTGGATGCCTGGGGGTATGCCACGGCTTCTCAAACGAGGCTTATTTCGCTTGGGTGATCTGCTGGTCGTCGATCGCGTGCTGACGCGGCCTGTCAATGTGTTCCGTGCCGAGTTGGGGCTGGCCCCGATCGATCACATCATGGACGGTTGGCTTCACAGCCCGGGGCTGACGCTGGGCGTCTGGCCCCCGTGGTTCGCGTCGATTCAGCCGGACTGGCCGACGAGCATGGAATTAACCGGGTTCCCGCTGTACGACGAAACGGGTGTGTCTGAATTGGGTGACGATGCGGTACGGTTCTTAGACGAGGGTGAGGCGCCGATCGTTTTTACGTTCGGCTCAGCAATGGTGCAGGGGGCGGAACTGTTTGGGGCGTCGGTTGACCTTTGTCAACAGCTAAACCGACGGGGTGTACTGCTGACACGATACGCGGATCAGATTCCGTCGGGTCTGCCCAAGACGGTGAGGCATTTCAGCTATATCCCGTTGAGCCAATTGCTGGTGCGGTCGGCGGCGTTGGTGCATCACGGTGGGATCGGGACGACGGCACAAGGGCTGGCGGCGGGGATACCTCAGTTGATTGTGCCGTTGACGCATGATCAGCCCGACAACGCAAGCCGAATCGTGGAATTGGGTGCGGGCGGGTCGGTATCACCGCGAGCGTATTGCCGGGGACGGGCGGCGGGTGTGCTGGGGGACCTGTTAAACGATCCGGGGTGGAAGCATCGGTGTCAGGGACTAGCAAGCCAGTGTGATGGGGACGTGGCGATCCGGGCTGCGTGCGACGCAATCGAGGCGGTCGGTGATCAAGTTACTTGAGGCAAGACGTCGTGCGTTCCCAAAATCGATGTGAACTTCTCAAGAAAGCTGGTTTCATAACTCCCCCGCCTGTCAGGGAGGGGGTAGGGGGAGAGTCGTGTGCCCATGATTTGCGAGGCTTTCACCCCTCACCGGGCCTCTCCCCTGGAGGGGAGAGGGGGTTTGAAACAGCTTCGAGAACATCATGTGCTCAACACGCTGGTGATGTGGTCCCAATTCAAGTCGGAAGAGGGCGCGTCCGTGTCAGTCGTAGAGCCATCGCTGGATGCGAAAACGACGGCTAGATAAGAAAATGACAGGGACTCGACGGTGGGAACAGCGGCGGTTGACGAATTGGCCGTGGCGCTGGGATCGGAAGCGATCGTCGAGTTGCTGGCAAGGGAATTGCTGCTGAGGTTTGTCCCGAAGTTAGTCAATAGCAGGCTCAGGTCGGCGTCTTCGACGTCGCCGTCCCCGTTGAAATCTCCCTGTAACCACGTAGCGGTCTGTTGCGTGCCGAAGTTGGTCAACAGCAAACTCAGGTCGGCGTCTTCGACCTGCCGGTCTAGGTTCGCGTCGCCGAAGACGGTGCCGAGGATCACTGTGACGAGGTGGTCGGTATCACCGAACTCGACGGAGCCGTCCGCGTCCAGGTCGAACAAGGGGTCGGTGCTGCCGGTGCGTCGTGCCTGGGCGAGCAGGTCGATATCGGTCGCGTCGATGATGCCGTCGTTATTAAAGTCACCGGGCTGATCTGCAAACGATGTGAACCCAGTCGTCGAGACTTTGACCGTGGCGATGCCGTTGATTTGATTGAATACGTTGAATTGCTGGTTGTTGATCGTCTCGATACCTGCGAGTGTCCAGCCGAAGCCGAGCTGGACGGCGTCGTCGGCGTCGCCTATCACGATCAGGGTGTTGGATGTGTCTGAGATGTGCAGCACCTCAAGTGCATCGAGCACCAGCGTGTTTGGGCCCAGGCCGGTAATGTCGATGCGCTCGATACCGGTGATCTTGTTGTCGGGTATGGCCCTGAGGTCGAGCGTCAAGCTGGAAGTGTCAAGGCGTAGGGTGTCGGTACCGCTGCCGCCAACGAGTCTCTGGAATGCGGTATCGGAGATCGCGAGGGTGTCGTCGCCCTGACCTGAGCGGAGGGTGTCGGCGGCTCCGTTGCCGACCAGTACATCGTCGCCTCGGCCTCCGACCAAGATGTCCACAGCCGCGGTGCCGATGAGGGTGTTGTCCGTGTCGTCTCCGGTCTGCGTGACTGCCCCGGTAAAGTCTCCACCGAAAAAGATATAGCTCTGGCCGGAATCCGTACCGTTTGGATCGGCGTCGCGTGCACCGATGATCAGGTCGTCGAAGCCGTCGCCGTTCATATCGCCCGCTGAGGCAACGGAAAACCCCGACATATCTCCGGAGTTGATGCCTCGCAGCATCAAGCCATTTGTGCCGTCCAAAGCTGATAGCTCCAGCTCGGCGCCGAATCCGGTGGCGGTACCGAATACAAGATAGGTTGTGCCGGCGTTTGTTTTGAGATCAAAGTCGTTAAGGGGCGTGCCGATCGCAATGTCATCGAACCCATCGCCGTTGATATCTCCCGCCAAGCTGACAAACCCAATGTTGTCATTCGGGTCGATCCCGTTGATGACGAATCCATTGCTTCCATCACCCCCATTACTCTGTAACAGGCTAGACAAATCGAACGTAGAGCCTAATCCGGCTGTATTGCCGAAGACGACGTAGGCTTGGCCGGCATTGGCTCGACCACCGGGATCGCCGCGCGGAGGCGCGATGATCAGATCGTCCAAGCCGTCACCGTTGATGTCACCCGCTGAACTGACGGACGCGCCAACCCGATCATCCACATTGAACCCCGGTAACACCAGCCCCGCTGTGCCGTCACCGCCACTAATGGGAAACAGATCGGACAGTTCAACAAAGGATGGAAACCCACCGGCTGTACCAAACAGCACGTAGCCTGTTCCCGAATCGAGTCTGTTGATGTCGGCGTAAGGTGCGCCGATGAGCAGGTCGTCGAAGCCATCGCCGTTAAAATCACCGATGGAGCTGATCGAGCTCCCAGATTTGTCATATAAACCGATGCCGTCGATGATGAAGCCATCGGTCCCATCACCACCATTGGTCGGCAGCAATGACGATAAGTCCATGGTGGCGGTGAAACCACCGCTTTTGCCAAATACGATGTAGGTTCTACCCGCGTCGCTTTGGCCGTTGGGGCCTGCCCCCCTAGCAGCAATCATCAAATCATCGAACCCATCGCCGTTGACGTCGCCCGCCGAGCTAACCGAGTTGCCGGTAAGATCAACGGGGTCGATCCCGTTGATGACAAACCCGCCGGTCCCGTCACCGCCGTTGGCTGGCAGGAGGTCGGAGAGATTAAAGACACTAGGGAATCCGCCTGTGGTACCGAACAGCACGTAGGCTTCACCCGCGAAAACATTGCCGTTCGGATCGGCGAATTGGGCGCCGATGAGCAGGTCGCCGACACCGTCACCGTTAACATCACCAGCAGAGCTCACTGCCCCGCCGGCAAAATCGCCCGCATTGATGCCTCTGATGACAAACCCATTGCTGCCATCGAAACTCGATAAATCGAAAATAGCGTTGACCCCCCCAGCCCGGCCAAATACTACGTAGCTTTCACCCGCGCCGCTCTTGGTAGACCCGATGACGACATCGTCGAAACCATCACCGTTGACATCGCCAGCAGAGCTTACCGCGTAGCCGGATTGGTCCGATCCAGCGATGCCGTTCACCACAACCCCGTCGGACCCGTCGCCCCCGTTGGTCGGTAGAAAGGATGAAAGCTCAAACGTGGCCGACAGCAAGACGCGCGGCTCGAGCTGTTCGAGGCTGCACGGTGATGGGTGAACGTCGAACCTTCGGCGATGCCGATATCTAACGGAACGCTGCTGCGCAACGATGTTGGCGTACCTAGCGAGCAGCCATTTATAGGCACGTGACCCGGAGAACATAACCTATTCTTTCCGCACCCAGTTAGAACACCAACGATCGCGACGTGAACGAATCCATATGCTCAGTTGGCCGGGGGCATCCGAACAGACGGCCACCTTGTTTTTTCGCTCTTTTAATTATACCCACGCTGGGGGTAAACGAGAAGGTTTTTTTGCGATATAACCGCAATAAATGCGGCAAATTAAAACAGGCACGCTTGGATGAACGATCTCGAAACGCATAAACGTCCCGGCAGAACGCGCAATCGCTTGCCTGATTTGCGTAGATTACCCACCTTCTTGTCGCGTTTGTCGACGTCAGCGATGGCAGACTGATAGGCTAAATTTTACCGGGGTCGGCAATTGAAAGCGTGCGGCGTATCTCGTCGGTCTTGAATCCCAACGCCATTGGGCGGACCCCATCCGGCAAAATGACCACGTCGTAAAGTTCGGACACAATCCCCTCGATCCGCAGCCAGTGGACCGTGTCGCCGGTACGTAGGTCGATGACGTACAGCCCGCAGCGAGCCTGGGCGTCACGGGTTGCAAGATTATCGTCCAGTGCAAGGCCGGTAAAAGTGCGGTTCTCACGCGGCTTCGATAGACCGACGATGGCGTAATCGCCCACAAATGCCAACCCCCTGAGGTAACCGGGCAAAAAGGTGATCGGCTCGAATTGACCGCTCTGTATGTCCACACAACCGAAAAAGCCGGTGCCGGAGTCGAGCAGCCACAATCGGTCACGGTACACGCGCGGCGAGTGTGGCATGGACAACCCGGAGCAAATAGTCTCGCCGGTTTGGATGTCGATCACACATCCCCCATCGCGGCGCCGGTCTCGCCAACCATCGGCGACGTCCGATTGACTGACCGTGGTGACGTATCGCGGTTTCGCGTTATCCATAGCCAAGCCGTTGAGGTGGCAACGGTCCTCGGCGGCGAGTTTACTGAGGAACGGGGGCTGCCAGAGTGGTACGAAGCTTTCTCGCTCGCTGACCGTGGCGAGGCAGCCGAACAAGGTGTTGGCGAAGACGGCTCGGCCGGTGTGATCAACCGCGATGTCGTGGATGTCCAAGTCACCGGTGGTGTAGCCGACCCGCGGAACGTAAAGGCGGTCGTAGCCGTTGGCGAGTTGTCCGGGTTGCAGCGCGTTTTCAAAACGCCACAACTGGTATAGCGAACTCATCCAAAGGGTCTGGCCATCGGACCACAGGCCCATGCACCGGTTAAAGGTGCGCTCAAAGATCGATAGCTTCGCGTCGGGTTGAAGCCCGACGAAGAACAGCTTTCCGGTCTGATAGGTGGTAAACGCCAAGCTGACGCGCTGCTGGGCTAGCCAGGCTGTAAACTGCCGCGACCCTGTCAGCTCGAGTTTCGGTTCCAATTTTGACATCCTCGACACGGGCCCCTGGTGTGGCTATATCCTAGCGTAACAAACCTTTACATCGGCGTTTTAGGCGGCGATCTGGTCAAGCCAAAGGGCAACGGACACGGGCGAATCCGTAGCTAATTTATTGAAAAAAATCCTTGCGAAAAAGGCCACTGCCTTTATAATAGGTGCCAGTTATTTTATTACTCGACTGGTGGGGTGGTTTTTCCTAAACAATCACCGCTACACTCTGCCAGCTTGGAATGGAGGAAAGAGAATGCGGCCCCACATGTATTTTTCTCGTCCCTTGCTCGCCCTGATATTGACAGCGGGCATCTTAACTACCGCCCACGCGTCCCCCTCCGTTCGAACGTTTCCGGGTGACGTCAAACTCAGTCACAACGTTAAAATTGAAATCGAGGGCACCAGCGCCGCTGCGCCCGTCGAGTTTGATCAGATTATTGTCACCGGCAACTTGACCTTCGACAGTAGGCTAAAACTGAAGCTAAAAATCAAAGGCCATGGCGACGGAGATGACGACGACCATGACAAGTCCTTCACGCCGAAGTACGGCGATACGTTTTCGATCATCCGCTACGGCTCGCGCACCGGTCGCTTCGACCATGTCACCGGTTCCGTTCTACGGAAAGACCTCGCTCTGGCACCGGTCTACGACTTTCCTGGTTCAAGCGACTCGCTCTTTGCCAACACGCCCTTCGCGGCCACGCCCAACACGCTAACGCTATTTACCACCGTCCCGGGCGATGCGAACCTTGATTTAGCTGTCGACGACGCCGACCTGAGCCTGATGCTAACTAATTTCGGCAAGAAAGACGCTTCCTGGGTCAACGGCGACTTCACCGGCAACGGCAAGGTCGACGACGCTGACCTGAGCCTGTTGCTGACCAATTTCGGAACGACGGTCACGATCCCCCCAACCTCTGGATTGACGGGCCAAGTTTCAATGATCCCTGAACCCGCCTCCGCTGCATTGCTGGTCGTCGGCTGCCTGCTGCTGGCACGACGGCGTACCGCGTGACGGCGACGGCGGTGTGACCTCAACACAAGTCAACTGTTCATACACAGCCATTGCCCGTGCCCTTCTGGGTCGGCTGGCTTGAGGGTTTTTATGGACGGAACTCTGCTGCCTTGGCCATCAGACCCGGTGGGCGGTAAACTCAATGACAGAGGTGCCCCGTGCAGCGGTGTGTGAAACAACGCGGTACGGCGGCGCGATGAGAAGCCGGTGTGGCGGAATTGGCAGACGCGGCGGATTCAAAATCCGCTCCGGTTCACCCCGGGTGAAGGTTCGAGTCCTTTCACCGGCACTTACTACGACCTCAAATCAGACGCGAGGGACGTTTCAATCATCTGCGTTGCGCAGCACGCTCGATGAACGAGGCTAATTCATCGACCGAAGTGGTGTTTTCATAGAGCATGCTGTGAGTCTGCGTGATCTTCGCTCGGAGGGCGTCTTGGAAGGCTAAATCCGTTCCGAGGCGCACCGCTAAATCGACGTAGGCTTGTTCATCGTCGGCGACGAGGTCTGTCATGCCCATCTGACGGTAACACGCCAGCGAAATGCGTCCTCGCGCCATGTCGCCCGGCTCGGTGACGACCGGCGTGCCCAGTGCCAGGGCTTGTAGCGTGGTATTTCCGCCATTGAAGTGCAGCGTGTCCAAGACGACGTCGGCGGTGGCGACCAGGCCGAGGTACGCGCTGAACGGCTGACGCGGGAGAAACACGACACGGTCCATGACGCTGGGGATTGTGCGGGTCAGGCGATCCCGCAGCAGTTGCGTCCAAGCGGGCTTTCGACCCTCGAACAGCACCACGTGCCCTTCGCGATCGGTGTTGAGTATCTTGCCGAGCCTCTCATCGAAATCGGGGTGTAGCTTGAACAGACTCTGCGGACACAGGTACAGGTGGCCACGATCGTTGAAGCCAAAATCACGGCGTGTCTTGGCGTAGTCGGGCAGGGTCGGCTTGGCGGTGTACATGGCCAAAGTAGGCAGGCGTACGAGCGTTTCGCTGTAGTGCGAATCGGCGTCGTCGGGCTCAAGGTCATCGCAGGAGAGGTAGTAGTCGATCGTGTCGATGCCGGTCGTGGTCGGGTGGCCCCACCAAGCACACTGCACCGGCGCCAAGCGAGCAAAGGCTAAAAAGTACGTCATCGGCTCCATGCCGACGTCGGGGTAGATCAGGACGTCAAGCTCTTGCTGGGCAATGATGCGCTGCGCGTGCGCCAGGTCGTTTGGCAATTCAATGACCCGGTCCGCAGCCCGACCGATCCGAGCGGACACCTCATCGGTGGGTTGGGGCAGCCGCCCGACAACGACCTCAAAACGTTTACGGTCCAGGTGGCGTATCCAACCTTCCATAAACGAACTGATGGTGTGACGGTGCAGGTTCCGTGAGACGAAGCCGACACGCAGCCGACTGTGTTGTGGGGGGTGTTTGGCGGTGTAGGTCAACACAGGCGACGCTTGGCGGTACAAAGCTGCTAATGATTCGAGCAGGCTACGGTCGTTGCGCCCGTGGTAGGCTAAATAAAACGGCGTCGCGTCCACCTCGCGGATCGGGTCCTCGATCTGGATACCTTCTCGTCGCAGCGATTGCAGGTCGTCGCGTAGCTGAGAACGGTGCAGATCGATCTGGTCAACGGATTGGGGAATGACGGGTAGTGCCAGTGCGCGTCTGATGCGCATGCCGTCGGTCGGCTTGGCTGCCAGGGCGGCGTCATAGTCCATGATGGCGTCGGCGTACCGCCCTTCTTCCAGAGCTGTCAGGCCACGCGGGGACAATGCGTTGGCGAGGTTTTGTTTGGCGCCGTCGTGGTTCGGCTGCGAGACAAGGGCTTGTCTGTAGTGCTCGATGGCACGGTCGAGGTCGCTGTCTAGCAAGATCACGCCGAGGTTATTGTGTGCCTGGGCGTAGGTGGGATCGATCGTGATGGCTTGGCGGTAATACTCGGCTGCTTCGCTGGGTCGGTCGAGCTTGTCGAGCATGTTGCCCGCGAGGAAGTGCGGCTGCGCCAGGTGAGGTGCAGCGCCGACTGCTTGCAGAAAATAGGCCAAGGCCGATTCGTATTCACCCCGCCTACTCAGCGCGTTGCCAAGATTGATTTGAGCCGCGGCGTGTTTGGGCTCGATGTCGAGCGCCCGCTCAAACGCGGCGATCGCTTCGTCGGCGCAATCCAGCGCGGTCAGTGCACAACCCAGATTAAAGTGGGCATCGGCTTGCTGATCGTCGATGGCGAGCGAGCGTTGCAAAAAATCGACGGCCGCTTCGTGTCGGCCGGATTGATGCTCCGCCACGCCCAGCAATTGCAATACCCCGGCGTGTCGCGGCACGGCATCAAGCACTCGACGGTACAGCGTAATGGCATCGGCGAGCCGACCGGCTTGATGATGCTCGACCGCAAGCGTGACGGCTTGGTCTAAGGTGGCTGTGCCCATGCGATGCCCGATCACGTAACACCCAGGTGATGTAGCAGAATACCCGGTCAGGGGGCTGCCCACACTTAGCCCCGGGTGTGGCCACGGGGGGGCATACCCGGATACGAGGGATGCCACGGGTGTATTCACCCGTGGTTAGAGCATTTTCATATTTGGTTGCAACCCTGCGTTAGAGCAACTTGCGTAATTATTCTCCATCTCCCCAAGAAGAAGGCAGGTCAATGACCTGCCCTACTCCAGAACTGACATGGCGATTATTTATGCAAGGTGCTCTAAAAAACTGCCCCGGCTGGATTGGCCAGGGCAGTCATTATTAGATTTTAATTGGGCTTGGCGTTGTCAGTTTATTGTGACATGGCCATGAGCCGAGTGTTTTTCTTGGGCGGTGCCGGCACACTGGGGATCGGGACCCGCTTTCTCTTGCCATCGTCGGGCCGTTGACGACGAAGGTGGTTGGGCTTCAGGAAGATCATCCGGGGCTGCATGACCGGTATATCGAAGTGTTCGACCGCTCTGCTATTCTGCACGATCCGAGCGGGCTTGGCGTTGAGGCTGTGGTACAGACGCTGGGCGGCTGGGATGTAGTGGTTTGCACTGATACGATTCTCTTCACCACGGATGTAATCGGCATCCGCGTCAAGGTAGACCGTGGTGTCGATCACCCGCACCTTGATCTGTTCCGCGCGATCAGCGTAAGCACCGGTGCTCTTTGTGATGACTCTCGCGGGCTTGACGGCGGGTGTATAAACCCACACACGCCGATTACCCATTCGGTGGGCCTTGCCGTTGGTGCCAGCCTCAGCTGTGGCCAGAGGGGCGAGGCAAACAATGTGTACCAATGCGATGATCATTGCGTATCGTTGCGCCGTTTTAGTCACTGCAATTCTCCTTGTTGTCCGTGTGACGCTAAAGGGTATCGCAAGAGCCGTGCCACAACCAAAAACGGGGCGTCGAAGCACGTAATCACTTGAAACGCAACATTTTAAACACCAATCCCGTTTTCGCCCACGCTGTGCCGGGTGGGGTGGGGTGTGTATCCTGGACCACACGGGCCGTGGCTTGCCCGCGACGCGGGGCCTGGCGAATCCGACTAGCCGGGGATACCCCTAGGCGGCTAAGAGTAGACCTGCTACGTTTGTAAGCCATGCTCGTTAGACGGTATCCTGGTAATGAATTACCCGGTCAGGCTATAACGCTTGGAGGTTTAAATGCTTCGCGGCTATTTGATGCTACTGGTGGTGTCGGTGTGTTTGGGTGTGGTGGCAGTGGTAGGCTGCGAACGCGTCTACGTTCCAAACGCTGGCCTGAGCGGTTCACACACTTCTAATCCCCTGCCACAGGTTACAGCCTTGGAAGGTGTTGGCAAAGATTTGGTCTTTGGCCAACCTCAAGTTGACCGGCTGCCCGGCGACCCCATGCGTGTGGTGATTCCAATCCAGGCCAGGGGGGACAATGACTTGGCTGTGCAGTATCGATTCCTGTTTTTTGATGAATCCGACGCCCCGCTAGACCAGGCGACGGGGTGGCAAAATATGCTGCTATCGGCGTGGGTTCAACGGTCCATGGACGGAACCGCTCCGAACGACCAGGCGAAGGATTGGCGGCTGGAGGTCAGGCCCGCTCAGTAGTCGCCCCCCCCCCCCGAGTGGACGGGGCTGTCGGAGGAGGGTGCGAAGTTTTGGCAGGGATTGTCGTTCAAGACGACGGTAACAAGGGGTTTTCAAAGCAGAAGAAGACCGCTCCCTGACGGTCGCGGCTCGTTACGGTGACGTTCGGATTCAAATCTGACCCACGACCGGCCCGACTGTCGGGTGGTATGGTATTTGGCGGATAGCAGATTATCGGGTAGGATTTCGCCCCTGATTTGATGAGGTTTTAGATATGTATGCAGTGATTCAAGACAGCGGGACGCAGATCAAGGTAGCCGAAGGCGATGTGGTGAAGGTCGCGATACGCGATCTGCCCGCCGATGCCGCTACGATCACCTTCGACAAGGTCTTGCTGGTTTCCGACGTGGATAAAAAGGGGTCGTTAAAAGTCGGCCAACCCCTGGTCGAGGGCGCCGCTGTGACAGCCGACATCCTCGCACAGGAGCGGACGCGTCGCGTCGGCGTGGTGAAGTTTAAACGGCGTAAGACCTACCTCCGCCGCAAGAGCCACCGCCAGGACTACCTGAAGGTCAAGGTCACTTCCATCAAGGCGTGAGTCGGTCGTGGGAGGTCCGCTCCCTGACGGTCGCGGCTCGTGATATACACACACGAATAGCTGCTACGAAATAAGAGTGGCACTGGTTGCTTGCAACCCGTGAATGACAATCGGCCTCCACCACAGCTTGCCAGCAAGCTGTGCCACCCGAATACGGCTGTTAGCGATCACCCCCATTCCCCGAGTTTCACTCGCCGATAATTTTCACCAGCACACGTTTCTTACGCTTGCCGTCGAATTCAGCGTAGTAGATCTGTTCCCACGGGCCGAAGTCGAGCTCGCCGTCGGTGATCGCCACGACGACCTGCCTACCCATGATCTGGCGTTTGAGGTGCGCGTCGCCATTGTCTTCGCCGGTGCGGTTGTGGCGGTAGTGTGAGATCGGTTCGTGGGGTGCCAACTTTTCTAGCCAATCGTCGTAGTCCTGGATCAGGCCCGACTCGGCGTCGTTGATATATACGCTAGCGGTGATGTGCATGGCGTTGACCAGGCACAGCCCGTTCTTGACGCCGCTGTGCTCGACGAGTTGCTCGACCTTTTCGGTGATATTGAGATAGTCGCGCCGGTTGGGCGTCTTAAACCAAAGCTCTTCGCGTAGGTGTTTCATATTACATATCCCCGTGTGGCTAGAGCAACTTGCGTCAATATTCGCCATCTTGATTGGACCGCAGGTGTAACAAACATCTGTATTTCACGGCTTGCAAGCAAGCCGTGCCACCCGGTCAATGGAGATTAATTACGCCAAGTGCTCTAACACTAACCCTACAGCAAGACCGAAGCTCCGGGGTCGATGGCGGCGGGGAGTTTTACCCCTTGAAGATCGTCCGGCTCAATGGCGGTGATCTGGCTGATCTCGATCACCGCGTCCACACGCCCCTGGTCATCGCGGGAAACGCTCACGCCCCGGCTCTCTAGCCACCTAGCCGAACGCTCGATCTGAATCTGATTGCTGCTGACGGGACTATCGACACCTTCGGCGTTCTTGATCGGGGCAAACTCCTCGATCCGATCGGTCTCGTAGACGATCGACTGTGAACACAAGGGTAGCGCGTCGAAGACGAAGGCTTCGAGCTTCACCGCGTTGGGCGAGTCGGGTTCGACGCGGTCGCCGGTGTCGAGGCTCACGTAAGGGACTTTCTTCTCGGCGCGGTGGTAGGGCAATTGGAATCCCGTGGCTGCGCCGTTGAGCGACGCGACGAAATCGACGCGGATGGCGTGGATCGCGATCGAGCCGGCCCGGAAGCGCAGGTCGCCGTTGGGCAGCTTCTGCTCGGCTAACTCGTCGGGCAGGTCGGAGTACTCGATCACCGTGACGCGTCCGTCGGCCATGCAGAGGTTGCCCAGCTTCTCCTTCGGGAACGCTTTGGGCAGCATCTTGGACGACATCTCGCACCCGTCGATCGCGTGCAGGCCCAGGAAAAGCGGGTCGACCACTTTCACCAGCGGGTTATCAATCTGGGTGTAGCTGATCTGCTCGATGCCGTGGCGCTTCATGTCGTCGATCGCACCGCTAGTGTGTAATGCCTTGAGCGAGCCGCCATGACCATTGGGCGACAACGCCAGGCTCATCGGCGAGTCGAGCAGGACCTTGCCCGTAGTGATATCAATGGCCGGCAACATTGCCTGCGGAAAGAACATCACACATTCGGGGTCGAGCCCAAACCACTTGTTCTCTTTAAAGTACGCTCGGGTCGCTGTGTCGTTGACCTCGCTGGTCATGATGTACCACCGGCAGGATTGGCTGTATTTCCGCTCGATCCTCTGGAGGTACTCCGCTAGACAGGCAAACAGCGGCAGCTTGCGGATGGGCGTGGCGGGATAGGTCCCCTTGGGGCCTGACCAGCCCAGGCGGGTGCCCTGCCCCCCTGCCACGGTAAACGCCGCGACTTGGCCCTGGCGCAGCAATGATTCACCCATCGCCCGGGCGTCTCGGTATTTGCCTTCAAGCTCGGACGATGGAACGTGCGTGTAATACGGCGCGGGCTGGATATCGGCAGGCAGCGCGAAGTGAGGTTTGCTCTGGACATGCGATTCGACCAGGCGCGACACCTCCGGCCAATCGATTGCCTCGATCTGTTTGAGCAGGTGGTCCTTCTGATCGTCGTCGAGGCGGTCGTAAAAATGAAGGGCGTGATCCTGTCGCACATTTTTGAGCGTTTCACGGGCAGCATCGAAACGATCTGTCAGTGATGGGGTGGTCATGGTGGTTGAGGCTCTTGAGTTTTGGCTGGGTTATTTAGACTGCCAGAATGCCTTGCCGATAAAGAACGGCCCGAGCTTTTCGAGGTATTGCGAGGTTTGAGTGGTCTTGCGCATGGTGCCAACGAGTGCTGACAACGGGTATAACTCACGCCCGACCAGGCCGATCACGAAGTCGTTGTCATTCTTATCGAGCCCGTAGCACGCTAGGCGGATGTCGTGCGCGTAGTCGGCTTCACCAAACGATCTGCCAATCGTGCCGTGCTCCATGAGGATGCCTCGCTGCTGATCATCGGGTAGCTGGATGAACGCGCCGCTGCGACGCAGTGGGTACCAGACCGCCCAGGGCCAATCGGGGTTCAGCGCGGTCTGACGGGGCCGATCGATCAGCCAGTTTTCAAGGTCCGGCTCGTAACCGATCGAGTACGTCCTGCCGAACATGGTGTATTCAGGCTTGGCAGTGAGCGTCGTGAACGGCTCTTTGTTCAACAATGCCCGCAATTCCGTAACGAAATAATCCGGCTGCTCGTGGAACGTCAACAGGCCGATGCCTTGAGGGTCGTTGATGTCCTGGTAAAGGACGGCCGGCACCGACGCTTGCTCGAGGCTACGCGCCACCGCACCGACGTCGCCGCAGCCGCCAAAGACCAGTAATTGCATGAACAGTCTTCGATCCGAAACCTGGGGTTGGCCTTCCTTGGGGCTGCCCTTCTCTCGCAGGTCGGGCTTTTCAATTGGTTTACGCTGCATAGGTTGGCTCGCCAAAATAGGGTACGTCTTGATAAATCCATAGAGAAACGGTTCGCGGGAGTTTACAGGGCTAAACCGTAAATTCAAAGCACGGCGTTTTCGATGGTGGGCCAATTTGAATATTTTGGCAGGGATAGCCATCGAACATGCCAGGGCAAACAATATGATTTTCGAACCGCGTAAAAGTAGAAGACCGCTCCCTAACGGTCGCGGCTCGTCACGATAATGATCAATTTCAAACTGCCACCATCGAGGCGTCTGCCCCGGCGTCGCTTGAGAGGGTCAGGTACCGTGCGATCGTCACCGCCGCCACCGCTGCGGTCTCGATCCGCAGGACATGAGGCCCAAGCGTCCAGGGTTCGCAGCCGTGTTGTTTGGCTAATTCAAACTCATCGTCAGCCCAACCACCCTCGGGACCGACGAGGATTAATACCCGTTTCGCAGCTACTAATCGCTGCGATAGCGCTGCGCCGGCGAGTTGTGTGCCGTCGGGTTTGGCCGGTGCGGTGATCAGGCGCAGGTCGTGGGGTTGAGCCAGCACCGAATCGAGCGGCGACGGTTGTCCGACCCGCATCAGGTGCAATCGCAGGCACTGCTTGCCCGACTCGACCGCTACACGCGTAAACCGTGCAAGCTGGGATTGGCTCGGTTCGACCACGCTACGTCGAGTGAGCAGTGGGATATAGGCGTCGGCGCCGGCCTGGCTTAGCTGGTTGACCATTTCGCCGGCACGGGGCCCTTTGGGGACCGCCCCCGCTACGTCAATCATCGGCGTCAGCGGCGGTGCGTTGCGGACTCCCGCCAGCCGTACCGCCACGCCGTCACCCACCTGCTCGAGCACACCCCGCCCCACAGCCCCCTGCCCGTCGAATACCGTCACGGGATCGCCCATTTGCAACCTCAGCACCCTCATCGCGTGGTGCGTCTGCTGGTGATCCAGCGCTACGGGCGCGTCGGTGCCACTCGACAACGTGGCCAAATCGGGGCAGTAAAATCGATGCATCGCAGCACTATACCCTGCTGCGAGGCCAAAAGCGGCTGACGTTTCAATTGTCTGATTATGTTGAGTATCAGCCCCAACAGGCCGATAAAACTGGGTAAACCAAGGGCTGCCTCGGATCGCTCGCCACGGTAAAATGGCGTGACCCCAGGGCAACCGTTGAGACGGATAGGCAGACAACAGAGAGACGCTAGCTGTGCCTGATCCCAACGAGACAACCGAAGAAGAACTGGACATCGACCAGCAACTCGATGCCCTGCTCGCTGAGCTTCAGCAACTCGAGCCCGGCCTGCTCAAGGGTATCGTGAAGGATGCGACACCCCCACCCGCTGCTGCGCCGACACCGGCACCCAAACAGGCCGACGACCCCAAGCCGGCAGAAGTCGTAGCTGAAAAAGCACCCACAGCCGAACCCGCAGTCAGTGAGACGCCCCCTGAGCCTGCCCCTGAGCCTAAAGCCGATCAACCCGCGGTTGATCCCATCGCCGCGGCTATAGATCAGCAGCTTGACACCGCAGCCGAAGACCAGGCAGAAACCCCACCCATCGGGGCTACTGTCGATGGCGGCTCTGCCGAGCCGACCGAGCAAGCCGCAGACGGCCCTGAGCCGACCGCCGCGTCGCTTGACGCATTGCTCAATCAAGAAGACACCGCCACCGTAGAAGTGGCAGCCGAAGACAACGGTTCGACAGACGCCACCGCAGCAGCGGTTGAGCCCTCGCCACCGTCCGAGGAGGCGCAGGCCCCACCCATCGGGGCTACTGTCGATGGCGGCTCTGCCGAGCCGACCGAGCAAGCCGCAGACGACCCTGAGCCGACCGCCGCGTCGCTTGACGCATTACTAAGTCAACACGAAGTCGTAGATGAGTTCGGTGAGCCTCAAGCGTCGAACATTGCTGAAGCGACGGTTGTCGATCCGATTGATTCCGGTGAAGTACAGGCCCAGCCGGAAACCGAGAACGTCGTAGCCGCAGAAGAGGTATCCGAAGCCAAACCGGTCGAGCAAGCGGTCGTCGCCAGTGAAGAACCGCAACCACAGGCACCAACTGAGGCACTTGAAGCCACCGAAGTTCCCGCCCAAACCGAGCAGGTACAGGCACAGCCTTCTACCACTGCGTCCACCGCTGCAGCCCAGGAGAAGGAGGAGATTACCCTTGTAGCAGAGGATGATCCAGCAATCGATGAGGACTTAGCGCGGCAGCTCACAGAACTGCTCGATGAGAGCAAAGACGAGGAAATTTTAGCACCGCAAGACAAAGCTCCGGAAAAGCCGGCGAGCGAACAAGGCGCGGACAAGCCGCAGGCCGCTTCACCTGAAGTACAAGCGGAGGCCGAACTGACGCCGGACGCCGACGCCGTCCTAAACGTCGACCAGATCGATGCGCTGTTGGCGGAACAGGCTGACGATACACTCGGCGACGAGTTTGACACCGCCTCGACAGCTCAAGCCGCGGTTCATGTGGACCTGTCACAGACCCAGCAGCCACAACCGGAAGCTGCCGACGACAAAACCGCCGTTGCGCAAGCTGAGGGCAGTTCATCGGCGAATGGTGGAGCTGGTGATTTTGACGCCGACGCCGACGCGGTGGCAAAGGAACTCGATGAGCAAGAGGATAAGAATGCGTCGCTGGTGAGCGTTGCACAGATGTCGGAGCCCGATCAGGCTGAGGACCCGCCCTCAGGCTTAGCCGCGAAGGTCGTAATCTGTGACCGGGTCCTGCGTCGTGTCTGTGCGGTGGTAAACCGCCCGCTGCAAACCCTCCCCGATAACATACGCACCATGGTCGGTTACACCGCTATTGCACACCTGGCCATCGGATCGGCGCTGATTCTGGGCAAGGTCACCGGCATCATGTAAAGCTGGTTCATAACTCCCCTCCCTGTCAGGGAGGGGGTAGGGGGAGGGTCGTGTGCCCATGATTTGCGAGGCTTTCACCCCTCACCCCGCCTCTCCCCTCAAGGGGAGAGGGGTTTTGAAACAGCTTCTTGTAGGCCGTTTCAATTTTTAGAACTAACTACCTGCGGCTGCGTAGCTTCGCCAACAGGCGCAGTATCTCCAGATACAGCCAAACCAGCGTCACCACCAAGCCAAACGCGCCGTACCACTCCATGTATTTCGGCACGCGCTGCTGCGCTCCCTTCTCTATGAAATCAAAGTCGAGCACCAGGTTCAACGCGGCGATGACCACGACAAAAACACTGAACCCGATCCCAATAAGCCCGCTGCCGTGGATATAGGGCACCTGCATGCCGAAGAAGCCCATCACGAACGAGACCATATAGACCAGCGCGATACCGCCCGTCGCCGCGACGATGCCTAGCTTGAAGTTTTCCGTGACGCGGATCACACCCGTCGAGTACGCCACCAGCAAGGCAAACATTGTGCCGAACGTCAGCCCCACCGCCTGAATGACGATCCCGGGGTAGCTCAGCTCGAGCATCGCGGAGATACCGCCCAGCATCAACCCCTCAAGTATCGCGTAGATCGGAGCTGTCACGGGCGCCCAGGTTTTCTTGAACACGGTAACGAACCCGACGATTAAGCCGCCGATGGCGCCCCCGAGAATCCAAGGCGTGACCGTAGCCGCATCCTGTGTCTGGTAAAACAGGTTCCACACCCACGCCGCTGAGGTGACCAGCAGCGCGAGCATGATCATGGTCTTATTGACCGTGCCCTGAAGGGTCATCACCCGATCATCAGCGTGGGCTTGTTCAAGGCCACGAAACGTGCCAGCGTTTAGCGCGGGATTAGCGGTGCGCATGAAAGATGCCTCCGGTTACAACAGGTCTGGACCATTGTACTAGAAGCTGTTTCAAAAACCCTCTCTCCTCGAGGGGAGAGGTTGAGTGAGGGGTGAAAGTCTCGTTAGAGCAGAGTGTACGGTTGACAGGACTTCGCAACGAGCCGCGACGGTCAGGGAGCGGACCCCTTAGAGCACCTTGCATAAATAATCGCCATGTCAGTTCTGGAGTAGGGCAGGTCATTGACCTGCCTTCTTCTTGGGGAGATGGAGAATAATTACGCAAGTTGCTCTAGAGCCAAAAAACCGCTTGCTGACGCGCGCGGCTTGCTGAGAATCCCCCATGCGAAATCAGAGAAAACGCTCTAATCACGGGCGCTCTACCCTCCCCCCTGCCCCTCCCTGACAGGGAGGGGAGCTATGAAACCAACTCTACACATCCGCGTATGTTTTGGCCGCGTCGGGCCCTGTTGAAACCCTTGCTTGGGTGGCGAGTCTTACTGCGAGAAACACGCGACGTTACGGAGATGAGTCAGCCAAACACTGGCGGGCGAGCCGCCAGCAGCACCCTTTGAGCTGGTTTCAACAGAGCCGCCGCGTCGTGTATTTGTGACATCCGACCCCGCATACACGGACAGCAGGGCCATACTTATGGTGATTGGTATAAGGCAGGTATCAGGCGATTTACACAGACATCGACTCTGCTTCGACCAGGAATCCCTTGAACAACCTGCGGTGCTCTTCTTCGTCGCCCATGAGTGTGGTGCACAGGTCCTGCGTCACCGGGTCGACACCCTCGCACGCCTCGATGATCTTCTGGTATTGATCGATCGCGCCCTGCTCGGCGGCGATTACGCCTTCGATGATCGACTTCACATCCAGCGTATTCTCCGGTGGCTGCATCATCGGCTGGGTCATCTTCAACTGCATCGATCCGGGCACCCGGCCGTCGAGCACCTTGATCCTTTTGGCTAGTAGTTGAGCGTGCCCCAGTTCTTCGCTCACGTCGGCTGCCAGGCTGTCCTTGATATGCTTCGCACGAATGCCGTCGAGGTGGATGGAATTGGCGAGGTAATTCATCACCGTCTCCAGTTCCATGTTGTAGCTGACGCACAGCAAGTCGACGATCTGTTTACGTTTTTGCTCGTCCATCGGATCGGTCTCCGCGTTAATGCACCAGCTCTTGGGCGAACCTGCTCTCACGGAGCATCTGGTCAGTAGGCACCATCGTGATGCAGTCCCACGGGCAGACCTGGGCGCACAGGGTGCACCCGATACACCGCGGCAGATCGATCGAGCAATTCTGCATCACCTGGCTGTGCGACGGACCCGGAAGCGTGTCGATGCAATCCACCGGACACACCGAGACACACGCCTCGCAACCGGTGCAGAGGTCCTCGTCGAGCAGGGCAAGTTGTTTAGGAAGTTTTTTCGCCATAAGCCACCATTCTAGAACCCTGTTTGTGTAACTTCCAATAGCCTTCCTTGGCAGTCGGGGCGGTTCATCCTACAGTTGTGCGGTCGGTTGGGCATATGTGCCCTTGCCTCATTATCGGTACGCTGCGATCGTATCTATACACATTGTGTATGTTTTGACCGCGTCGAGTAGGCATCAGTGTTTGTGATATCCGCTCCCACGTACATGGGCACCGCGACAATACTTACGGAGATTGGTATAGACTAAAAGAAGCAGGTCACACCATGACACCTCATCGCCGACTACGCCAGCCGCCATCAACCCTACAAAGCGCTGACCGGCGCATCAGCGATACGCTGTCTTTGGAGACACCAGACCCATGCGATACGCCCTGATCATCGCCGGCGGTTCGGGCACCCGCCTGTGGCCCATGAGCCGTCAACGGCTGCCTAAACAGCTCATCCCCTTTATCGACGGGACGAGCCTGCTGGAGATCGCCTACGACAGACTCGAAGGGCTGATCGACCCCGACCGACGTTACATCTGTGCTGGGCAGTCGCACCGCAGCGCCATCACCGAAGCACTACCCGATCTGGATGCTGACCGATTCATCGGCGAGCCCATGGGGCGTGACACGCTCAATGCGGTGGGGCTGGGCACTGCGGTCATCTGCCAAAGCGACCCGGACGCGGTCGTCGGGGTATTTACCGCTGACCATGTGATCAGGCCGATCGAACAGTTTTGTAAAATCGTCGAGCAGGGATATCAGCTCGCCCAAGACCAATCCGACACGCTCGTCACGTTCGGCATCACCCCCACGCACCCCGCCACAGCCTATGGCTACCTGCAACTAGGTGGCCCCGTCGATGGGCGCGACGACGCCTATGTCGTATCGCGTTTTAAGGAAAAGCCGGATCAGGACACTGCCCACGATTATTTCAAGGACGGGCCGGACCGCTACCTCTGGAACAGCGGGATGTTCGTCTGGCGGGCAAGCACACTGCTGGGCTGCATACAGCGGTATAAGCCGGACGTCCACGCGGGCCTGATGAAAATCGCACAGGCGTGGCACACCGACCGTCGAGACGCTGTCTTCGCACAGGTGTATCCGACCCTGGAAAAGATCAGCATTGACTTCGCCGTGATGGAGCCCGCCGCCGGTGATCCGAATGTCCGCGTCGCGGCGGTACCCATGCCCTTGCAGTGGCTGGACGTCGGTTCGTGGCCCGCGTTTGCCGAGACCTGCCGACGCGACGACCACGAAAACGCCCTGGCTGTGGCAAGGCACATCACTATCGACACGCGCAATACGCTCTTGGCATCGAGCGACCCCGACCACCTGATCGCGGCGGTCGGCTGCGAAAACCTCATGATCGTCCACACGCCCGATGCTACACTTGTCTGTCGTGCCAACCGTGCTGAGGACGTCAAGGCTGTGCATAAAATGGTCGGCGAAAAGTTCGGCGACGCGATGCTCTAGCCCAATCCCCCCCCTGGTTGGATCAACGGCCCGCGATTGACGACATCGTGCGATAAGGTACTGGATAGAGGTACGACCAAGACCTTGGAGCCTACCCAAACCATGCGCTACCTGGCGATTGACCTCGGCGACAAGCGCACAGGCCTGGCGGTGGGCGACGACGTGACCCGCATCCCCAGCCCCCTGACGGTCATCGAAACGAGTAACCGCGAGGAACGACTGCGCCGAATCGGCTTGGCTATCCAGGAGCATCACCCCGACGCACTCGTAGTCGGGCTGCCCCTGGACATGGCTGGGACGGAGGGTATACCCGCGCGCCACGCCCGGGCATTCACGGACCAGCTATCGCAGCGGTTTGGCCTAAAAACCCATCTCGTCGACGAACGGCTAAGCTCCTACGCTGCGGACCTACAGATGAACGGTACGGGCCTAACGAGGAAGCGCAAGCGTGCACGCCGCGACGCATTGGCAGCAGCGGTCATCTTGGGAGCGTTCTTCGAGTCGCAGTGATAGAACGTTTTCTGAATGAGTGTAAGGCTGACAGGACTTCGCTACGGACCGCGACTATCAGGAGCCAATTAGAGCCAAAAAACCGCGTGCTGACGCGCGCGGCTCGTTGAGAATCCCGCATGCGAAATCAGAAAACGCTCTGGCCTTGCCGTCAACGAATCGGCCATGATCACCACCTACCTAACCTACCCGCGTCCAGCGCGGTATCAGTAGAACCCATCCCAAAACCCAAACGATAGACCACCGACAACGAATCCACCGGTGTAAACCTTCGCCATTTACACTGGCTGACAAGCAGCCAGTGGCACCCGAATCAAACCCCATCGAGGGTTTTGGGATGGGTTCTAGATATTACTGCCCCGACGGGTGGGCTGTCGGCGGCCAAACCAGGCTCTTGGCGCGGTCGATCAGGTCCGGGGAGACCTCCGGCATGGCGTAGTGCTTCTTGAGATACTCCCGCAGTTGGTCGGGGTCGGCGATCCGGAAATACGCGACCGGTTCAAGCTTGTTCATGACAAACGTCACCGCCCTGGCCAAACGCTGACGCGACGCGGCGATCACCACCTCACCGGTGGATTCAAAACCGATGGGCATCATCTCAAACTGCCAAGCCTGACGGCGATTAATTAGCCCCAGGGCCTTCTTATCCGGCGTCTGCGTGGCTAGATCGATCGTGCCCGTGTAGCGGTGATACTGTTGGGCCCATGCCCGCTCGATGCTCTCGATCGTGACCTCGAACATGCGCTCGGCCAATACGCCGAACGGGATGCTTTTTTTCCGCTGTGCTTCGAGGATCTCAAAGACCTGCTGTTCGTTGAGAACACCTTGTTCAACGAGAATCTGCCCGATATGGATAGCTTTCGACACCTCAATTACCCCCGTAAAAACCGAGTACCCCTCTGTCTAGCTAAGGGCATCGGCACGCGACTTGGGGGAGGTGTAGCAGACCCGAGGCACAGTGCCACATTCGTGCTTGCCTGTGACGTCTGTGAAAGGTAGGCAACAGGCACGCGGCCGGTTACAACACATGGGTAATTGGCGTAAAACCAGGCCTCGACACGAGGCGCCACGACGCGCAGGCATTGCTTTGTACCGGCTGGTCACGACGTGGGGTGCAGGAGCTATATGCAGGATGTACAGGCTCTAACGCGCTGCAGTGACAGCAACCAAATCAATCTGATCGGCTTCGATGACCTCTAACCCTACGGAGGGGTCAAATTTACTTTTCCCGACCACTCCGACGTGCCGACCGATGAAGGGGCCTGGTTTCGTATTCGACGATAATTTTACATACGCCACCGTACGATCATTCGTCGGCGCTGCGATCCGGTAGAGCCTTGGCATCGTCTTGCCGTTGTAGACACCACTTGCCACAAATCGACCCTGCACAGCATATCGCTGCCCCGCTTTCAAACGGCGTGACAGTTCAATGGTCACTTCCTTAATTTGAGCCGTCGCATCCGCCTCACGGGCTAAACCGATTTCTCGAAGTGTCTCTGTGATCGCCACATTACGCTTTAGCTGCGCGATACGCATCAAGATGATGTGTTTGTCCACGATGCTCAGACTTTCTTGTTGGGCAAGCGACCTGTAGCTAGCCAACAACTCCGGCGTGGGCTGTTGCTCAAGCGGCAAACGCTGCGCTTCGATGAGTTGCTTCTCAGCGTCTTTGAGGGCTTGGGAAACCGGCGCGAGGGTAAAGTTGGCCTCGATCTGCCCAGATGTGCCGCCTACCACCGACAAGTCCGCCCCAGCGGCGGTATCGGATTGAGCGTCTCGGGCGGTTGTGTCGGCGCCGTTCAAGGCCACAGACTGGGCGTTGTCTTTCAGCGGGGACGCTTGCCCGGGCACGCCGGCAAGGGCTTTGGCAGCCAAACCACCGCCATCATCCGCCGAAGCACGGACCGATCCCGGCGGCAGGAATACATACGCGTTCTTGGGCGGAACAATCTTATAAAAGCTGTTCTCTTCACCGACAATCTCGACGACGTCGCCCTTGATTAAATCGATCTGTCGGCGGTAGCTTTCCACCGCACCGTTTATGCTCGCTGCCCTGACCGCGGCGCGGCCGATGTTGACCTTACCCAGCTTCTCCTCGCTGTCGGCGTCAACGAATGCTTGCGAGACATAGCTGTAAGTGCCTTGGGGCGGCGCGATTTTGTACCACCCGAATACCACCTCCTCGACCTTCACTTCAGACCCCACGGTCAATTCACCCACGACGTAAAACGAACGCCCCGCACCGGCATGGATAGGGACCGCCTCGTCAACAACCACGCCCGTGAAAGGGACCTCCTGTGCTACGGCGCTACCCAGCGCTACACCCCACAGCACCACGGCAGGGAAACTGATCCATCGCGTCATCGTAAGGCTCCAAAAAAGGCAGGATATTATACGCATTGCGTATATTTTTAGCGCGTCGTAAGTGATGTATAAGTTATTGTCTGTTGGGTCCCCGCGTTCGCAGATATCGCGATAATATTAATCTCGATTGGTATTATGCTGGCAAACCGCTTCAAATAGACACTATCTGCCTGTCTCCACCGCGTCAAGATTTTACGCAAAATTGGGTCGTGGGTCAGCTTGGATTCGAGCGTCGCCGCAATGAGCCGCGACCGTCAGGGAGCGGGCCAATTAGAGCAGGTGGCAAAAACAATCGCCATCCCGGTGGGTCGCTGGTGCGCCACGTCTCTGTATCTCACGGCTTGCAAGCAAGCCGTGCCACCCGACTAACGGAGATTAATTAGGTAATTATATACTTGACTCATCAGACCTATGTTCTTAGAATAAGGGCATGATGAGTGAAACACACCCCACCAGTCTAATCGAAGCCGTCACATTCTTCGCCGATCCACAAGTATGCCACGAATACATGAAGTCGATCAAGTGGCCTGATGGCGTGGTCGTTTGCCCTAAGTGTCAGAGTGAAAACGTAGGCCAAATTAAATCCCGCTGCATGTTACAGTGCCGGGACAAGGATTGCCGCAAGCAGTTTTCGACCAAGGTAGACACGATTTTTGAGGATAGCCCCTTGCCGCTACAGAAGTGGTTTGTGGCGGTCTGGTGCATCGCCAACGCTAAGAACGGGATTAGCTCTTGTGAGCTAGCACGGGCTATCAAGGTCACTCAGAAGACCGCTTGGTTCATGCTGCACCGTATTCGGCTCGCAATGCAGACCAAGAGCTTCAAAAAGATAAGAGGTACAATCGAGGGTGACGAAACCTTCGTAGGCGGCAAGTTCTCAAACATGCACAAGAGCAAACGCGCGAAGAAGCCCAAGGGCCGAGGTTAGGTTGGCAAAGCCGTGGTTCAGGGGATCATCGAACGCGGTGGCGAGGTAAAGGCCAAAGTCGTCCCCAACCAAAAACGTGGTACGTTGCAGCGGATAATCCGAGAGAACGTTGACCCTGGCTCTGCTGTCTATACAGACACCTTGTCCAGCTATGTTGGGCTACACGACAGCTACGTCCACAAGATGATTGACCATGCCATCGAATATGTTCGTGGCGAAGTTCACACAAACTGCATGGAGAACTTCTGGAGTCTTCTCAAGCGATCCTTGGCGGGTACATACGTTGCCGTAGCCCCGGATCACCTAGACGCCTACCTCGACGAGCAAGTAGAGAGATTCAATGCTCGCAAGCTAGACGACGGCGGGCGATTCCAGCGGGTTATGGGGCGTGTCCTTGGATGCCGTCTAACATGGTCGCAACTGGTTGGCGGCGCGCAACTTACACACATCTATTGACTTGCATCATGTCGTTTGGTATTCTTAGGTAAGAATATCAGCGTACTACGAGGATAGATGAAAAAAGGCTGGATGCGCAACCATCCAGCCGATGAATTAAATCCCAATGAATCACTGGGTCAAGTTACGACAGTCACCCAGTTGATCACAGATGCCCTGCAGGGCGCCCAGATGCGGGCACGGCATTTTCCGTGAGAAGAAGGATGCCGATGTCCGCTTTTTTCATGGCCGTCTGTTCGGCGCTTATCTAGCTATCATGACCACCTCCCCCATCGTTGTTTGCAGGTAGCCCAGTGGTTTCGGGGAGACAATATTCTGAAGGTCTTTTGCCATGCCCCTTCTTCAGAATCTCTAAAATGCCATCGTCTGTTAATCTTCGCAATGCTCTCGAAACACTCGAAGCCTTTCCTTGTTTGATTAGTCCTGGGGATTTAAGATTAACTGCGTCGATCACGTTGTTGACCGTAATAAGACCTTGAATTTCCGGCAAAACCTCACGGATAGCTTTAGTTAATGTTCCACGATCAGATAGCACACGATGAGCGCCGTTGGGAGACTCGTATTCATCACTCCAGCTACCGTCTAGCTCCATCGCTACCCTCAAGCCGTCACGAGCTTGCCGAACCTTTTCCGCTTTATCATGAGCCCTACGCGCGGCCCTCTCGTAGCGCTTCAATTGAGCGCTCAGCTTCAGGTAGTGGTCCAATAATGCCGTTTGAGTATCGTTCATTTTTTCTTAATCTTGGCCATATACATGTTAACCAAGCGGTATTGTAACCTTACGGCCTTTCATGGCAAATTGGTACTCGTGGCGCGACACGAAAGGGGTATGACATGAATGATCGCAAAAAGAGCCGTGGCAGTCAAATAAAATTCGACCGCCTCATGCGGGGCTTGATAGCCGTCTCAAAGGACGAGTTAGAGGACGAGATACGAAAAGATCAGAGGAAGAAGGATCGGAGCAGTAAGCCCAAGAAGCCAAAGCCGAAGAAGTGATTGAGTGGCTTGGCGTACCATTACGCTAGCCCATCCTGAATTGATGAGCCTTGTATATAGTTACCATTAATTACGCTATCTGCTCTAAAACCAAAGACCCGCTTGCTGACGGGCGCGGCTCGTTGAGAACCCCTAGAGCAACTTGCGTAATTATTCTCCATCTCCCCAAGAAGAAGGCAGGTCAATGACCTGCCCTACTCCAGAACTGACATGGCGATTATTTATGCAAGGTGCTCTAAGCGAAGTCAGAAAACGCTCTAACCCTCTAGAACCGATGCGTTTGCCCCCTGCCGTTGTGCTTGGTCGAGCCTCTCTTGGGCTGTGCGGTAGGTGTCGGACCAGTTCTGTTTTAGCGTCTGCGAGTCCGTGAGCACGCCGCCGAAGCTCACGCTCACTTGCTGGCCCATGATCGTCGCCTCGCCACGGTTGAGATACGCCACGATCGCGTCCCGGGCCTCACTGAGCTGCCCGGTCGTGGAAACCGGGAAGATCGCTACAAATTTATCCCCGTCGAAACGGCCAACCAGTAACGGCCCCGGGGTCGCTGCCCCTAACGCCTGCGCCACGGTCTTTAACACCCGATCGCCGTTGGCACGGCCCAGCCGATTATTGAGCTTCTCCATACCATCCACGTCGACCAGCATCAGCCCGACGCGATCATTTTCGTTCGATAGTTTGGCCAGTGCTTTTTCCCAGCCGGCATGCTCGACCGCCCCTGTGAGCGTGTCGGTGTGCGCCTCTGATGCCTCGGTTTTCACACCTTCAGAGTCAGCCATTTTTAGGTTGTCGACCATCAGCGATTGCATAGCGCTACCCGCAGCGAGCAGCACCTCTTGGTAATCGTCTTTCTGCCCACGCCAATCGCCTAGGTCGACCTGAAAGACTTTCGCAATCTCGCGTAGCCGACGACGAAGGTCTCGCATGTCACCGTCGAGCAACCCGCTTGGGTCCATCCCGATCCGCGGCAGCGCATCGATCAGCCACGCCTCTGCCTTACCCGATTCAAAGCCTGCGATCTTCGCGCCCATCACCTCCACCGCGCGGGCATACAGACCTGTCGATTTGTCGTCCGCACGGTCTAGGGCCGCTGATAACTGCCCCATTTCTTTGGGACACGACATCGACTCGAGCGCCCAGAGCGTCACCCGATGATGCGTCACACCAAGGTGCTTCTGCTCGCGTTGCGACAGTGACATCGGCCTGAGCTTGGTGCCCAGCGCCTTGGTGTAGGCTGCCCCCAAACCCGCGTGCAGCACCAAGCAGCCCAAGCCCAGCAGCAAACCGCTAACCATGTGCCCAGTAGTGTCCTGTTCGGGCTCCTGCGTGTCTTCGTGGGTCGGCCCAGCGTCGGTGGCCGCCCCTGCCAACCAATCGCCCGCCAACCCGCACGCCAGCACCCACCGCCACAGGTCTACTCGCCGCGGGACATTCTCATCGAGGCTCAACAACGGCCCGGCAAGCATGACGCTCAGCACGAGCATATGCACGTTTCGCGTGCCCAGGACCCGCACCGCACGATCGATTGATTGAACGGTCGCGCCTCGGCCCTCGCGCACGACCAGATTGGCCATGCCGACCACCTTCGCCGCGACGAACGGATCGCCCTGAAGAATCGTCGCCAACTGTAAGAAGTCCGCGTTCGGGTCGCCCAGCGCGTCGAGTGCCTGACGGCAAACCGCTGGGCTCAAAACGCGCGTCAGGTTCCGCTCGAGTTGCTTGGACGTCCACTGCTTATCAATGATGAGTTGGGCTTCATCGGTCATGGGTCATTACTCGACGGTGCCGCGGCCACAAGCCCGTGACGCAATCGCATCTCTTCGGGGCAATTGAACACCAGCTAAATTCGCAGCCTTGTCCACCATCAACCACTAAACGGCCACAAGGCATCCATGTTGTGCGATTTACCCCGGATGGATCTCTAGAAAAACGACGCTCGCATCGACTGGCAAACCTCGCGGCAATCACCTTTAATTCTTTTCGGCCAAACGGTTACGAATCTTGATGTCTGACTTCAGGGTATTTAGAGCGCGACGCCACAAAATACGGAATTATACTATCCGTTTTTTATGTAAGTTTCTGCGTACCTTGAAAATGACGACCCGCTTCGCCACCTCGAATATCTCTCGCCGAGTGCATTAATCACAGTCCGTTTAGGCTTATACGCTGCGAGCCATACGGGTGGGAGGGTTAGGGGCTACCGACTTTTTCAGCAAGGAACGCGGGTACGCGGTCGATGCTGACTCGCTCCTGCTGCTGCGTGTCGCGGTGGCGCACGGTGACGGTCTGGTCGGTGAGCGTTTGGCCGTCGATGGTGAAGCAGTACGGAGCACCGGCTTCGTCCATGCGTGCGTAGCGTTTGCCGATGCTCTGCTTCGCGTCGTACTGCACAGCAAATCTACCCCGGAGTTCTCTGTATAGCTTGCGAGCTACCTCCGGCATGCCGTCCTTGTTCACCAACGGGAACACGCCCGCTTTGATCGGTGCCATGCGCGGGTGGAACCGCATGTACACCTTGCTGGGCCGAGTGTCGTCGGGCGTGTAGGCTTCGCACAGCAGCGCCAGCGCGCCGCGATCGGCACCGGCACTGGGCTCAATGACGTGCGGAAAATACTTCGACCGCTTGGCGATCTCTTCCTTCGACACGCCCTGGCTTTGCAACTGCACCTGAAGGTCCTGGTCGAAGTACTTGAGCTTGTCGCGCAAGCCCGAGTGTTGGGCGTGCTGGCGCAGGTCGAAGTCGGTGCGGTGCGCGACGCCCTCGAGCTCGCCGAAGCCGGGAGCGGTGAACGGGAACTTGTACTCGATGTCGCTGGTGCCGGCACCGTCCTTGGCGTAGTGGGCTAGCTCGTCCTTGTCGTGCTCGCGTAGGATGAGATTCTCACCCGCTAGGCCGATCGACTGCCACCACGCGTATCGGCTGTCTCGCCAGTATGCGTACCACTGCTTCGCTGAGTCGGGGTTGATGAAAAACTCGATCTCCATCTGCTCGAACTCACGCGATCGAAACGTGAAATTGCGTGGCGTCACCTCGTTGCGAAATGCCTTGCCCACCTGCGCGATGCCGAACGGGACCTTGACGCGCGAGGTGTCGACGACGTTTCGGAAGTTGCAGAAGATGCCCTGAGCCGTCTCGGGGCGGAGGTAGACTTTGTTGTCATCGTCCTTGATCGGTCCCGCATGACTCTCGAACATCAGGTTAAATTGGCGGGGCTCGGTCAGATCACCACCGCAGTAGGGACAAAATGGAGGGTTGGGATGAAGCTTGTTTCGTGACGGTAGGCATAATGCTAGTTCGATAATAAGCAGAGATATTGCTTTCGCGTCTCCACGTACAAATGCCAAACCCGGAGCAAGTTTTTTACCTTCTTTTTTTGCCCAGCTTTGAGCGCGTTCTTGCGCTTCGGGGTCGGTGTTAGTTAGGCCGTCAAGGTATTCAGCTAATGACATTAGCCATTTGCTTTCCCACAATAGATCAAGAACATGGTCCGCGCGAAGGAGCTTCTTGCACTGATGGCAGGTTTGCATCGGATCATTGAATCCCCCCACGTGGCCGCTGGCGACCCAGACCTTTGGGTTCATGATGATGGAGCTATCGAGGCCAACCATGTCGATGGGCTGACCGTCGGGGCCATCGGGTGGGCAGCGCACGACGTCGTGCCACCAAGCGTCTTTGAGGTTGCGCTTGAGCTCGACGCCCAGCGGGCCGTAGTCCCAGAACCCGTTGATACCGCCATAGATTTCGGAGGATTGGAAGATGAACCCGCGTCGCTTGCACAGCGCGACGATGGCGTCCATTGACTTGCCCGCGTTGCTGGGGGTCGTGGCTTTGTTTGATTCACCCATTGCCGTTTTCTCGTGTGGTTCTCGGCGTACATCGCGGTGCCGAGTGTTGGTCGCCTGCACGCAACGATCTAGCGGGGCAGTAGATTAGCAGGTTTTTAGAAGGCTGTTTCATAACTCCCCTCCCTGCCAGGGAGGGGCAGGGGGAGGGTTGGGCGTTCGTGATTAACGAGACTCTCACCCCTCACCCAACCTCTCCCCTCGAGGGGAGAGGGGTTTTGAAATGATTTGGAATAATCATCGTCTGGGGTGTGTTTTATCCTGTAGAATCCACGCTATGTCCCAGACGATCCCCCTGCCTATTGCCGCCGACGCTGACGATCTGTTCGCTGGGCGTTTGGCTGCGGACGGTCAACGGCTCACACGCGTCGAGTTGAGTACGCTGCAACTGAACGTGGGGAAGATGTGCAACCTGGCGTGCCACCACTGCCACGTCGAAGCGGGCCCGGGCCGCACCGAGATCATGACCTGGCCCGTGATGGAACGTATCCTCAATTGGATCGATCAGCACCGCGCCGACATGACGCTATCGACGGTGGACCTGACGGGCGGGGCGCCGGAAATGAACCCGCACTTCAAGCGGCTGGTGCGGGCACTACGCGACCGTGATCTGCACGTGCTAGACCGGTGCAACCTGACCATCCTGCTCGAACCCGAATACGAGGACCTGACCGACTTCCTGGCTCAACACCATGTCGAGATTATCGCGAGCCTGCCTTGCTATCTCGAAGACAACGTGGACAAGCAGCGTGGGCGGGGCGTGTTCCAGGGATCGATCGACACGCTACGCCGTCTCAACAGCGTCGGCTACGGACGCGACGGCTCGGGGCTGCGCCTCGATCTGGTGTACAACCCCGTGGGCTACGACCTGCCGCCGGGTCAGCGGTCACTGGAAGCGGACTACAAGCGTGAACTCGCGGAGCGGTTCGGCATTGTGTTTAACAAACTCTGGACCATCACGAACATGCCGATCAAACGGTTTGAGCATCAGCTACGCCGCGACGGTCAGTACGAAGCGTATATGGAGCGATTGACCGGCGCGCACAGCGGAACCAACGTCGATGCTGTCATGTGCCGAAGCCTCGTGAGCATCGGCTGGGAGGGCTCGGTCTACGACTGTGACTTCAACCAGATGCTGCTGATGCCGCTGGACCCGGGGACCACTGCCAACATCACCGACGAGCACGCGGTGGAATCGCACAGCCGAAAGCTGTGGGACTTTACCCCGCAGCAGTTGATCGGCAGGACGATCGGCACGGGCTCGCACTGCTTCGGCTGCACGGCTGGGGCGGGGTCGAGCTGCACGGGGTCGCTGGCGTAACCTGCTGATTTCACGCTGGATACCGCCGCCATTCAAGCGATTGGCCCAGCTATCGTCGAGTACGAAATCGACCCACTTCTATCCGTCCTGGGGATATAGGGATACCCCTTATTTCGATCTAGTTGACGCCGCTAGATTCCCCACTTTACCCAGCCGGGCTTGCCCAGTTTCACCACAACGCGTACCCAGCGCCGAACAGGCTACCCTACCGAGAATTTTCACTGCATCGCACCTTTCTGAATCCGATCATTTAAGTAGTAAGCGAGACGGAACGTGATCGCGGATGAAAGGAGTAAGAGCCATGCCTCTACGAATCCAATCCAAATGGGCGCTGATGGGGATGCGTCTAGCCGAGCCGTTTATCTACCACACCCGCACCATGCTGCCTGCGGGAAAAACACTGACCCAGCCGGAAGCCGAAAAACTCTGCCTGCAATTCCCCGGCACGTATCTACAGGTTAGTGACCCGATCCTCGACCGAGCGGTCGAATTTGAGAACGACTCCCGCGACCTGAACGTAGCCGAAATGGTCCAGGGCAAACTTACCGGCTGTCTAGCGGCAGTCTATGATCGGCTGGCCGCTGACAGACCGGTAAGCCCCGCGATGTGGAATGAAATCACCGACACGGTCCAAGAAGTCGTTGATTACTTGCAGGAACATCCGGTCTCGATCGCTTACCTGCAGCGAGACGTAGACAACGACAACTACCTGATCGTGCACTCGGTAAACGTCTGCTACCTGAGCCTGGTGATGGCACTGGCATTTCGGTCGAACAAGGCTCTGTGGTGCCACCTACCCAGGCGCCTGTCGCCGCCGGGCCTGGTGCCGTTCCTCAATGCTGATCTGGTGCCCCTGGCGCTTGGCGCGATGTTCGCCGACGTGGGTATGGTTCCGCTGCAACACATGTTCCGGCATACAGGCAAGCTATCGGTTCGCGACCGCTTGCTTCTGGCCAAGCACCCGGCAATGGGCACGCACATGCTGCCCGCGGATTTCCCGTCGATAGCCAAGATGATCGTCAGAACTCATCACGAAAACTTCGACGGCACGGGCTACCCCAACCGGGTCGAAGGCGACCACCAGCACGTGTTCACACGCATCGTGCGTATCGCTGATGCATTCACCGCGGCGACTGCCCGGAAGATCTACGCCGACGCGGGGACCGACCCGTGCGTGCTGTGGGAGATGGGTAACGGCCCGTGCGAGCACTTCTACGACCCCGTGCTGGTCAAGCTGCTGGGTAGGGTCATCCAGCCGTTCCCGATCGGGTCGATGCTCCAACTCACGGACGGGTGCACCGCGGTGGTCGTCAAACACAACCGGGTCAATCCGTTCGGGCCGACGGTCATGGTCGCGTTCGACCCGAAGGGGCACCACCTGCCCGCCAACCGGCTCGAAGGACCGTTCAGGCTCGACGCCTGTTCGGACCTACGGATCGACTCGTTCGAGGAAGAGGAATTATCCTTTATCTACGAGCGAGGGGTGTGCTGCACGTCCTGCCACTGCGGCTGGATGACCGACCACAATCAGCGTAGGAATCTGTTCGAAGCGGCGTTTCCGTGAGGAATTTTGCACGGCAGGGGGTGAGGGCGAGATGCACTGGAGCGTTGGAATAGCATTACTTAAGTAATTGCAATGATTGACGCATTAATTGCGTCAGCCACGAGTTCCGCGACTCCAGTTCTGTGGCAATCTTCATGACATCGTTCGTAACACATTAATGCCACGGATTTCTTTTTAGCAATACTTGCTAATTGATCCAATGATTCGATACAGTGCCGCTTCGCATATTTTCGAAAACGACGCTGGAAAGTTTCAATATCTCTGCTTTCCCGCAATGCTGATCGTTGGTCTTCTGTGGACCCGAGCCCAGGGATTGGTTCATATTGGATCCCGGCTTCTTCGCATCGTGCTTGTAACGCCGAGCCGCGAAAATCGGGTTTACGAGACATCGCTTTTTCCCTGACATCCACTAGGATGTCCACGTCAGCATCAAGCAATAAACTGATTAACTCATCCCCAGATCGTTTTTCGTATCCAATCGTAAAGATTGTTCTTTTTCCACCTTCTCGAATCGTGCGGTAGTGCGCTGATCCAACTAAGCCACAAGAGCCACCAAAAGCACTTAAAGCCGCAGCATTTTTGGAACGTCGATTCGCAACCATCTCACCAAAGTGTTTCACTTGTATTGACCTTTTTAGGGGGATTGAAAATACCACACACCATGAATACTCTTCGGTGTGCCGCTAGATTTCCCATGAAAAATGAGATGTCACGATCTGATCCACAGATATCATTAAGCCATTTTTCTCGCATAACCTGGATAGGATCATCGTAACTCAATTGATATTGTCGCCAAGTCTGGCCAACTTCCCATGCTTTGAACATGGTATTGTGTTCAACTGAATTGCCATCTTGCCATATCAACCGAAAATCGAAAGGTATTTTTTCAAGCGGTTTGCGGGAATCAAACAACTCTAACTGTCGGAGCTTATCTTTTTCGGCCTTGCTCCAATCGGGACTTTCTGGTTTCGCTACAAAATCCAAAACTTTTCGGACTCTGACAGGGCCAATAGTTCTCTCTTCACCCATCATTTCTTGAAGAGAATCGAAAATCGAATTGTTAATCCATTCGCAACGAGACGACCATTCTTTCAAATGTGTGTGTATCTGGATAGAAGTATTATCTGGGGTTCGTGTTTCAGGTCGCCCATCTTTGCCGCTTTTGACTTTCACGGTAATCACATCGAAGGTTTTATATTGTTGCTTATTTCCAAGATACCTTAATGGAACTGGGTATAGCCGACGCCATTCACCGTGATCGGTGACGCCTCCTGTGCAAACAGTCTCCTTGTACTTGGTACTGATGGTTGGATAGGTTCGGACTGTGACGAGGATTTTTTCACAGTGCATGTGAAAATTATACCCTTGATTGGTCGATTGCTTATTCCTTCGCCATTTTGCGCAAGACGGTGTGCAGGATGCCGCCATTGCGGTAGTAGTCCACCTCGACGGGCGTGTCGATCCGGCAGATCGTGGTGAACGCGACCTCAGTGCCGTCGGGCTTCGTGGCTTTGACTTGCACGTCCTGGCGTGGTTCGAGTGAGTCGTCCACAGCGACCTCGAACGTTTCCTGGCCCGTTAGGCCAAGCGACTCGGCGGTTTGGCCGTCCTTGAAGCACAGCGGCAGCACGCCCATGCCCACGAGGTTGCTTCGATGGATGCGCTCGTAGCTCTGGGCGATCACCGCACGCACACCCAGGAGGAACGTGCCCTTGGCTGCCCAGTCGCGGCTCGAGCCCATGCCGTAGTCCTTGCCCGCTAACACGACCAGCGGGATGCCTTGCTCTTTGTAGTGCATCGCGGCGTCGTAGATTGGTTTGACCTTGCCGTCCAGGAGGTCGGTGGTGAACCCGCCCTCGGTGCCGGGCGCGAGTTGGTTTCTGACACGGACGTTGGCGAACGTGCCTCGCGTCATGACGCGGTCGTTGCCACGACGAGAGCCGTAGCTGTTGAACAGGCTCACCGGCACGCTGTGCTCGACGAGGTATGCGCCGGCGGGGCTGTCGGTCTTGATCGCGCCTGCGGGGCTGATGTGGTCGGTGGTCACGGAGTCGCTCAGCTTGGCTAAGCAACGCGCACCCGAGATCGCCTTGATCGGATCGGGAGCAGGTGTCAGGTCAATGAAAAACGGCGGCTCCTGGATGTAGGTGCTGGCGTCGTCCCAGCCATACAGCGGGCCGGTGGTGCTCTTGACCGCTTGCCACTCCTGGGAGCCCTCGAAGACGTGTGCGTATTGCTGTGTGAATTGCTCGCGCGTGACGCACTGTGCGATTGTCTGCTGCACCTGGGTTTGCGTGGGCCAAACGTCCTTCAGGTAGACGTCGCGGCCGTCCTTGTCCGTGCCCAGCGGGTGGGTGGCCAGGTCGATATCGACGGTGCCTGCGATGGCGTAGGCGACGACCAGCGGAGGCGAAGCGAGGTAGTTCGCACGCACGTCGGGGCTGATGCGACCCTCGAAGTTGCGATTGCCCGAGAGCACCGCGGCGGCGACGAGGTCGTGGGCGTTAATCGCTTTGCTGATCGGCTCGGGCAGCGGGCCGGAGTTGCCGATGCACGTCGTGCAGCCGTAGCCGACGAGGTAGAACCCCAGCTTTTCCAGATCGCCCATCAGGTCGGCTTTGTTGAGATAATCGGTAACGACCTTCGACCCCGGTGCGAGCGAGGTCTTGACCCAGGGTTTGCGTGTGAGGCCCAGTGCAGCGGCTTTCCTGGCCAATAGCCCGGCACCGACCATCACCTCGGGGTTCGACGTGTTCGTGCAACTGGTGATCGCGGCAATGACAACCGCACCGTCTTTGAGTGCGAATCGCTGACCGTCGTACTCGACCTCGACGCCGTCGGTAGCCGGGGCCGGCGTCGCCACCGCTGACGCCGCTGCCGCTTGACCGCCCTGGCCTTGCGACGACTTCGCGGTCGGGTTCTTGGCTCCGCTGGGCTTGCCGAACGTGTCGGCCAGGTCCTGCTGCCACTGGCTCTGCATTGCGCCCAGCGCGATGCGGTCCTGCGGTCGCTTGGGTCCCGCCAGCGACGGCTCGACGGTTGACATGTCCAGTTCGAGTTGGGCGGTGTACTTGATCTGCAGTGTGTCGTCGCGCCATAGGCCCTGGAGCTTGCAGTACTGCTCGATCGTCTGCACGAGTCGCTCGTCGCGGCCGCTGAGTTGCAGGTACTTAATCGTCTGCTCGTCGACGGGGAAGAAGCCGACCGTCGCGCCGTATTCCGGCGCCATGTTTGCGAGTGTGGCGCGGTTTGCCAGGGGCATATGTGTCAGGCCCGGGCCAAAAAATTCGACGAACTTGCCGACGACGCCGTGCTGGCGGAGCAACTGCGTGACCAAGAGCACCAGGTCGGTGGCGGTGCAAGCTGGTGCGAGCTTGCCGGTGAGCTTAAAGCCGACGACCTCGGGGATGAGCATGTAAATGGGCTGACCGAGCATGACGGCTTCGGCCTCGATGCCACCGACGCCCCAGCCCACGACGCCCAGGCCGTTGATCATGGTCGTGTGCGAGTCCGTGCCCACGAGGCTATCGGGGTACAGCACGCCGCCGCTGTCCCAGACGACCTTGGCGAGGTATTCGAGATTGACTTGATGGACGATGCCCGTGGCTGGAGGGACCACGCTGAAATTATCAAATGCCTGTTGACCCCACTTGAGAAACTCGTATCGCTCCTGGTTGCGCTCGAATTCCTTTTCGCTGTTGATCGTCAGTGCCATCCCCGAGGCAAACGCGTCCACCTGCACGGAGTGGTCGATGACCAGATCGCAGGGTACCAGGGGATTGACCCTCTGAGCTTTAGCGGGGTCGCCGGTCATGCGCACCATGGCTGAGCGCATCGCAGCTAGGTCAACGACGGCTGGCACGCCTGTAAAGTCCTGTAGCACCACACGCCCGGGCATGAATGGGGTCTCGCGTGGCCCGACGCTCGTCGCGTCGTAGGCTGCCAACGCTCGCACGTCGTCTTCGGTCACCACGTGGCCATCGACGTTACGCAGACACGCTTCGAGCAAGACCTTGATGCAATAGGGCAGTGAATCGATACCCGCTGCGCTAGCCGCACCGGCCTTTTGCAGTGCACCGAGCCGGTAGACAACCCGCTCCCCTAGCGGTGTGGTGATCGTCTCGCGAGCGGAAAATGGGTTCGATACGGTCATAAATGGCCTCAATCGTCTAGGGGTTCACTTTTTTTGTCGAGCGAAGAATCCTAGCATGGAACGCGGGGATTTTCAGTCGTGGGTCAGTTTGAATATTTGACAGGGTTTGTCATTCGAGATGCCAGTATCAAGATGCCACGGGTGTAATCACCCGTGGCTAAGTGGAGGGAGGGCCCGAATTCAAACTGACCCACGACCGGATTTTCGATCTAATTGACGATCGCTCACACCACAAGGACCCCACCGAGATGCCAGGCACCGCCAAGCCCCGACCGATCGTGATCCTAGGCCCGACCGCTGGGGGTAAGAGCCAACTAGCCGTTGATCTCGCTCTGGCGCTGGGTGGCCAGGTCATCGGCGCCGACTCCATGCAGGTGTACCGACACATGGACGCGGGCACCGCCAAGCCGTCGCCGACCATGCGACGCCAAGTCCCGCACCACCTGATCGACATTGTCGAGCCCACCGAGCGGTTTACGGTAGCCAACTGGTCGACCCAAGCCGACGCGCTGATTACCAAGCTACAAGGTGACGGTATCTGCCCCATCATCGTCGGGGGGACGAACCTTTATATCAAGGTCCTGCTCGAAGGGATGTTCGACGGGCCAGCCACTGATCCTGAACTGCGTCAAGCCCTCGAAGCTGTCCCTCGCACCCAGTTGCACGATCGCCTGCGAGCCGTCGACCCCGAAGCTGCGCAGCGTATCCACCCCAACGATCAAAAAAGGCTCGTGCGTGCCCTGGAGGTCTACCACGCCACCGGCAAGACGATCAGCGAGCAGCAGACGCAGTGGGATCAGCCCCCAGCCAATGTGACGAGTCGTCAGGCATCGGCTGTGAAGGCGAGTCGTCAGGCATCGGCTGTGAAGGCGAGTCGTCAGGCATCGGTCGTGAAGGCGAGTCAGGCGGCGTCGGATGTGAAGGAGTCCGCCCCGTCGCAGGCACATTCAGGCGAGACGCCCTTCTACCGTCACGACCCGATCCTCGTCGGTCTGGACTGGCCCGTCGATGCCATCAACCGCCGCATCAATCTGCGCGTCAAGGCCATGTTCTACCCACATAAGATGACCGATGAAGCGCTGGCCAAGCTGGCGATCGACGCCGACACAGGCGAAACGCAGAGCCTACCCGACGAGGTGGCGGGGCTGCACCGGCAAGGGCTGCTGGGCACGCAGGCACGCGAGGCACTAGGCTACAAACAGGTCCTCGAACACCTCGAAGGCCGGTGTTCTCTGGACGAAGCGTACGAAAAGACGAAGATTCTTACCCGCCGATTTGCTAAAACACAGCGGACTTGGCTGCGGCGATTCCGGTCCGTGGCGTGGCTCGAAGCCCCTGATTGCCAGCCTGGGGAGCTATTGGATAAAATTATGGATATCGTAAATTGCTAATTAAACGCTATTTACGATCACAGCTTGACAATACGGCTAAAGATTGCTCAAGTTACCGACCGATCTTCACCGGGTGGTAACGCGGTCGCAGCCGCACGAATACATGCCTTGACCCGGGTAGGTTGTCTTAATTAAAAACGGATCATCGTGGCCAAATCCAGCAAGAAAAAACGATCGCCCGCCGGCTCGAAACGGGCTTCTAAGACCAAAACCAAGAGCCGGTCGAGTGCCCCTTCCGCGCCGGTCGACGGCAAGCACCTGGTCATCGTCGAGAGTCCCACCAAGGCCAAGACGATCAATAAATACCTGGGCAGCGGTTATGTGGTGATGGCGAGCGTCGGCCACGTCAGGGACCTGCCCGCACGCGCACCCAAAGGCGTAAAACAAACGGTCCCCGGAGTCGATCTGGAAAACGACTTCGAACCCACCTACCAGGTCCTGCCCGCGAAGAAGAAGGTAGTCGCCGAGCTGAAAAAGGCCGCGAAGAAGGCTGCGGACGTCTGGTTCGCTACCGACTTGGACCGCGAGGGAGAAGCCATCGCATGGCACCTGGCGCAGGCGCTGGACGTGCCGGTTAACACCGCCAAGCGCGTGGTCTTTAACGCGATTACCAAAACCGAAATCGAAAACGCGTTTTCCCAGCCCCGATCCATCGACGAGAACAAGGTCAACGCCCAGCAGGCACGGCGTATCCTCGACCGGATCGTTGGGTACCAGGTCTCGCCGCTGCTGTGGAAGAAGGTCGCAGGCGGGCTCAGTGCCGGCCGCGTGCAGTCCGTGGCTGTGCGCGTCGTGGTGGGGCGTGAACGTGAGATCGAGGCATTTATCCCCGAGGAGTTCTGGAAGATCACCGGGTACTTCGCCACCGACGTGGCTGGGGTGGGCAAGATCACCGACGATTGGCGTGACTGGCTCGAACAGGCCCCGGAGGGCAAAGACCGCACGATTAAAGAAAAGCTCGCTTGGCTGGGTCGGCAAAAGTGTCTGCGTGCTGAATTGGTCGAGTGGGACGGCAAGGCATTTAGCGCGAAAAACCGCGACGACGCGCTGGGTGCTGTTCAGAAGTTGGGCTTTGTCGTTGATCAAACCAACCAGTGGGAAGAGCCGAAAGCCAAGGGTCCCGCCAAGGAGCGCGTGAGCTACCAGGGTCATCTCGACAGCCCGCCCAATTTCGCCATCCGGTCGATCCAGACCAAGCGCACGACCAGCCGCCCCTCGGCGCCGTTTATTACAAGCACGCTCCAGCAGGCAGCTGCCAACCGCATGGGCTACGCGCTGCAACACACGATGCGGGTCGCACAACAACTCTACGAAGGTATCGAGGTCCGGGGCCAAGGCTCCGTCGGTCTGATCACCTATATGCGTACCGATTCGACGCACATCTCAGGTGAAGCGATCAACATGGCACGCTCGTACATTGCCGACCAATGGGGCGAGCCCTACCTGCCCGCGAAGCCGAACTTCTATAAATCGAGCAACAAATCGGCGCAGGAAGCACACGAAGCGATCCGGCCCACCGACGCTAGCTTGTCACCCGAGCAGATCAAAAGCTCGCTGACCAAGGACCAATTCCGCATCTACCAACTGATTTGGCAGCGGTTTTTGGCCTGTCAGATGACGCCAGCACAGTGGGACTCGACGAGCGTGCTGATCGAAAGCGACCCGCACCGCGCCGCGTTCAAAGCCACCGGCCGGACTCTCGTGTTCGACGGTTTTTACAAAGCCACGGGTGTCCCGGACAGCGGCGACACCGCCATCCTCCCACCCTTGTCAGAAGGTCAGACCTTGGCACCGATGCAGGTCGATCCTGTGCAGGGATTCACAAACCCGCCGCCACGATTCACCGAAGCGTCGCTACAAAAGAAGCTCGAAGAAGAGGGCATCGGCAGGCCCAGCACCTACGCGCCGATTATCCAGACCATCCAGGACCGCAAATACGTTCAGCAGCTCGCACCACGCGACCGCCGTATGTACGCCACCGACTTGGGCAAGGTCGTTACCGACAAGCTCATCGAGGGTTTTCCCAAGATCATGGACGTGGCCTACACGCGGCAGATGGAGGCTGAGCTCGACAAGATCGAGGAAGAGCACCACGACTGGGTGTCGATGCTGCGTCAGTTCTACGGGCCGTTCAAGCAGAACCTGGAGACGGCGCACGAGTCGATGGTGCACGCGAAGGCCGAGATGGAACCCGCGCCGTTTAAGTGCGACAAATGCGATGCCTCGACGGTGTACCGGTTCGGACGCAACGGCCGATTCCTGTCGTGCAGCCGCTACCCCGATTGTGATTTTGCCGCGCCCGTCGATCGTGAGGGTCAGCCACAAGTTCCTCAACTATCGGACATCCTTTGCCCCGTGTGCGGGTCCGGGATGACCAAGCGAGTGGGCCGGTTCGGCCCGTTCCTCGGCTGTGAAAATTATCCGAAGTGCAAAGGTATCGTAAACATCGACGCCAAGAAGGGCACCATCAAGCTGCCCAAACCCCCGCCTTTGCTGACCGACCTGGCGTGCAACAAATGCGATAGCCCGATGAACCTACGGCAATCGAAGCGCGGGCCGTGGCTGTCGTGCTCACGCTTCCCCAAGTGCCGTGGCCGAACCGCGTGGTCCACCATCGACGAGGAGAAGCAAACCGCGCTGACCGAGGCGTTGGACAAGCACCACGACGCACACCCTCAGCCGGACATCCGCACGACCGACGGGCGTGTGGTCGGCGACGACTACATACCCCGCATCGTCGACGAAGATACCCCCGAAGACGACACCTCCGGCGGCGACACGCTCGACGCGGCGTGACGCACAAAATAGCTGCTACGAAATAAGGGTGGCGCGGGTCGCTTGCAACCCGTGAATCACGACCAGCCCTCCCCCACAGCTTGCAAGCAAGCTGTGCCACGCCGCTGTTGGATGCCACGGGTGTAATCACCCGTGGCTAAGTGGGAGCCCACGCATTTCAATGCGTAGGCTTCGGTAAAGACAGGCCCGCTCCCGGTCGCGGCTCGTAGCGATTCAATCGCTTATACCCATTGATAAAACGACCTAATCGTGTCGCTCGATTTAGATGTCGAAGTACATACAGAACTCGTACGGGTGCGGCCGCGTGCGTAGGGCAGCTACTTCGTTATCCCGCTTGTACTTGATCCAGTAATGGATCACGTCGTCGGTGAAGACGTTGCCCTTGAGCAGGTACTTGTGGTCCTGTTCCAACTCGTCGAGCGCCGAGGCCAAGTCCACCGGTGCCGAACCGATCGCTTCGTACTCATGGGGCTCGAGGTCGTACAGGTCCTTATCGAGCGGATCGCCTGGGTGGATTTTGTTCTGGATGCCGTCCAAAGCGGCCATGAGCATCGCGGAGAACGCCAGGTACGGGTTGCACGAGGCGTCGGGGCAGCGGAACTCGAGCCGCTTGGTCTTGGGGTTGTCCTGGTACATGGGGATACGAATCGCCGCGGAACGGTTCCGCGAGGAGTACACGAGATTGACCGGGGCCTCAAAGCCGGGCACCAGGCGCTTGAAGCTGTTGGTCGTCGGGTTCGTAAAGGCGATCAACGACCTGGCGTGCTTGAGTATCCCGCCGATCGCGTACAGGCCCAGTTCGCTCATGCCCGCGTATTTTTTACCCGCCATCAGGGGCTTGCCACCCTTCCACAGCGACAGGTGCGTGTGCATACCCGACCCGTTGTCCTGGAACAGGGGCTTGGGCATAAACGTCACGACTTTGCCGTGCCGGGCAGCGACGTTTTTCACGATGTACTTGTAGTACATACACGTGTCGGCCATGTGCACCAGTTCCTGGAACCGCAGGTCGATCTCGGCCTGGCCGCCGGTCGCTACCTCGTGGTGATGGCATTCGACCGGGATGCCCAACTGCAGCATCACGTCCACCATCTCCGAGCGGATGTTGACGCCCGTGTCCATCGGGGCACACGGAAAGTACCCCTCCTTTAGCCGAATCTGGTAGCCCAGGTTTGTCGGGTCTTGCTTGCCCCGGTTCCAGACGCCCTCCTGCGAGTCCACCCTGTAGCTGGCTTGGTTGACCGACTGGTCGTACCACACGTTGTCGAAGATAAAGAACTCCAGCTCCGGGCCAAAGTACGCGGTGTCTGCGATTTTCGTCTCGCGCAGGTAGTCGACGGCTTTGCGTGCGATCGACCTGGGGTCACGCGAGTATTCCTTCTTGGTAATGGGGTCCTTGATGTCGCAGATCAGCGAGAGCGTGGGGTGCTGGAGAAACGGATCGATCTTCGCGGTTTCCGAGGACGGCACCAGGAGCATGTCCGACTCGTTGATCGCCTGCCACCCGCGGATCGACGAGCCGTCAAAGCCGAAGCCGTCGACAAAGCTCTGCTCCGTCAGCTCGCTCGATGGGTACGTCGTGTGCTGCCACAACCCTGGGAAGTCCATAAAACGGCAGTCGACAAATTCGATGCCTTTGTTCTTAATCAATTGCAGTACTTGTTTGGGTGTCATCGTGAAGCCCTTTGTTTTGCGATGATTATCAACACTTATCGCGTCGCAGCAGTGATTGGGAATACGAAACTCGAAGTTAACGATATTAGTAAGTAGGGGCCACAACGCCAGAGCCACCCCGGATCAGCGGGCCATAGAAGTCTTGCTTATGGATGATGGGGCGCAATTGTGGAAAACCGCTAAGCCAAGAAACCTCAGTGTCCCACCAAAGGCTCGCCCAATATGGGTTTAAGGTCTTCAATGAGCCCTTCCAACGCCTGCTGAGTCTTAGCCTCCGCGTTGAGCCGTAGCAGCGGTTCCGTGTTGCTGGCACGAACGTTAAACCACCACCCACCGCCCGTCTTCCGGTCCCATGCGTCGATGGTAATGCCGTCAAGGTCATCCTGGTCGGCCACGCCGGCGTACTTCTGTTTTAACGACGTCAAGACTGCGTCTTTGTCCGCGACGCGGTAGTTCGTCTCGCCGCTCTGCGGGTACCGCCTGTACGGAGCGACCAACTCGCTAAGGGGTTTATCTGATTGCCCCAGCACGGTAGCCGCTGCGGCGAACGCGATCGCGCCCGAGTCCGCGAAGAAGTTGTCACGGAAATAAAAGTGCCCCGAAAGCTCGCCGCCGAAGATGCCGTTCGTCTCACGCATCAGTGCTTTCAAAAACACGTGGCCGACCCGGCCGCGGTGCGGCTTGCCGCCGTATTGACGAATCGTCTCCTCGACAGCTTTGCTCGATCGCAGGTCGTACAGCACGGTGGCGCCCGGCGACTGTCGCAAGAAGTGCTCCGTGAGCAGCGCGGTGAGGTGATCGCAGCCGATAAGCTGGCCCTTCTCATCGGTGAGGATGCAGCGGTCGGCGTCGCCGTCGAAGCACACGCCAATATCCGCACCGTGCTGGGCCACGCCCTGCTGCGTCGGGACCATGTTTTCCGCCACCAGCGGGTTCGGGTCGTGCTTGAACGAGCCGGTGATCTCGAAGTTCAGCGGGACGATGTCGAGCCCCGGCTGATCGCCGAACACCGTCGGGATCAGCTTGCCCGCCATCCCGTTGGAGCCGTCGATAAAAACTTTTAGCTTCCGTTTGCCCGGTTGATAAAACTTCAGGACATGCTGTTTGTACTGCGGCCACAGGTCGCGTTTTTCGAGCTTACCCGTCGCTTCGATCGAGCTGGGCGTGCCTAGGGATTCCGCGATCACCTGTATCTCCTCGAGCCCGGTCGACCCGCCGATGGGTTTGGCCAGGGGGCCTGAAATTTTGAAGCCGTTGTACTCGACCGGGTTGTGGCTGGCGGTCGTCTGGATACCCCCAGCACAGCCCAGATGGTTGACCGCGAAATAGATAAACGACGTATCGCACATGCCAAGGTCGATCACGTCCATGCCCGCGGCACGTACGCCTTCGATCAACGCACCCGCCAGCGACTGGGAGTGCGGACGCATGTCCCGGCTCACCGCCACCGTTCGCATCATCGGGTCCTGGGTTTGCCCGACCTGCTGGGCCAAGAACCGCCCCGTAGCGCAGCCCACCTTCCACGCCGCTTCTTCGCTGAGCGGATCGGGGTAGATTGCTCGGATGTCATAGGCTTTAAATATCTCGCTAATCATTACCATCACCTCATTTATGTCAGACCCCATCTCTCTCCCGAGAGGAGAGGACCGATCATAACCGCTTAACCGCCCACCCGCGACCACCCCCTTATCCAGGTCACTGGTCACGGGAAACGGCGTATGGATTAGGCCCTCGCGAACTTTCAAGCTTCAACCGTTTTATAATAAATCCATGGTCGAGCGTTTTGTGGTGATTGGTCTGGCGACGGTCTTGGCGATCTTTGTGCTCGTCCTGACGCTGTTGTCCGAACCCTCCACGCCACGCGTCGCAAAAAGGACCATCGACGACCCCGTCAAGCTCGACGAGATGCCCACGTTCGACCCCAACCGCACCACGACTAGCCGAATCGATCCCCGCGGGCAGGCAAAAAAGTACAAGATCAGAAGCACGAACAAACGCGGACAGCTTGTCGAGTTGTACGGCGACTCGCTCACACCGCTACCTGAGGGTGTGTCGCGTGTTGATTCGCCCGGCGCACGGATCCACTTCGAGCCTAACCGGGTCTTGCAGATTCGTGCCAAGGAAGGCACGGTCCTCGCACCCGATAACCAAGTCCGCAGCGGCCACTTTGACGACCAAGTCGTCTTAACACTTTTTCACAGCCCGCCCGATCGGAAGCTCGACCTATCCGACGACTCCCAAGACGCGAAGCTAAACCTCTACCTCGATCAAGCCCGGTTTGATCTCGAGCTAGGACGGGTCGAAAGCGACAAGAACGTTCACTTGATCGGCCAGAACATCGACTTCAGCGGTGTGGGCTTGGACCTGATCTACAACAACCTGCGACACCGGATCGATCGACTCGAGATCATGCAGGGTAAGGAGTTGCGGTTCACGCCGTCCGCACAAGCCGCCAGCGGTTCCGCGCAAATTGCCAACGATGATGGGCCTCCCGACCCCATACCCGCCACCCGCGATGATGATCCTTCCGATCCCGCACAAGCCGCTCGCCACGAAGGCCACGAACCAGAGCCCGAGCACAACGCTACGCCCACAGACGAGCAGTCGCCCCTGGCCGACATGACGCAGCCCCGCGATCGTCTCCAAGCCCCTGCACGGATCGAGCCTGCCTCGGATCGTATTGTTCAATATTACCGTGCCCGGTTTGAGGACGGAGTCCGCGTCCGCAGCCGCACCGCCACGATCAACGCCGATCGGCTCGACGTCGTTTTTAGCCTCGACGCCCAATCGGACCAAGGCTTAAACCTGCTGGGCCGCGGCTGGGGCGGAAAAGCTGAGCAAGTTGCAATCCATCACACCAACTCAATCACCAAACCATCCGTGATGAGCCTGCCTCTAAGCGCCTTAGGCGTTCGCCGACCGTCAGCCCACGGCTCGATCCAGGGCATGCTCACACAGCTCGTCACACTGGTCATTGCCCAGTCCAACCCAGAAGGGGCATCACCCGCGTCGCTTGAGACGGCTGTGGCAGCGCCCCCGCAGGGCGACGAGGTCGTGATCACCTGGACCGGCCGGCTGCTGATCGAGCCGGAGGAGTCGCCCCCGATCGACATGACCGGGCCTGACGATCTCCTGCTGGTGCTGGTGGGTCGACCGGTGCGTATCACCACCGTGCGCCACGAGGTGATCACAGCAGCGAGTGTGGATTACCTCGCCAACGACGGCCGGGTGCGCATGTTCGCAACCGATCCGTATCCGCTGGAGATCACGACCCCGAACATGGGCGTGCTGCGTGGCCAACGGTTGGTCATCCACCAGAACCAGGGCATCGGCCAGATCATCGGTGCCGGCAGCCTCAAGACGGGTGGGGGCACCCCCGCGCAGGCGACGACGGATCAATCGATCGACAGCCTCACGACGATCGCCGACCAGCCCGATCGCCACGAGCCGTTACAGATCACATGGAACGACCGCGTAGACCTGACGTTTTTCAATTCTGAATCCGCTGGCTCTACCGCTGGGCCTGGATCGATGTTTAGCCAGATTACGGGACTCAAAGACGCGGTCTTCCGCGGCGACGTGCGCATGGAGCACCGTCAATTTGCCCTGGACACCGATATGCTCGTCGCAAGGTTTAATGCACCCTCGGGCGACGGTCGTCAGACGCTCGACGCGATCCAAGCTGTGGGCCACGCCCTGGTCAGCGTCCACGCCGATGGCGACACCCAATCCGCACAAATCCAATCCGACCGTCTCGAAGTCGAACTGACACACGACGACGCCTCGATTCAACCGACGAGCCTTATAGCTGTCGGGCACGTCGTCGCGCGCCAGGCTCAGCGCTCCATGCACGCGGGGCGCCTCGAATTGGCCATCGACGCCCAGCCGCAGACCGCCTCCTCTCTCGAGGCCGCACCCTTGTCCTGGGACACGGTAGCGCCGCCGCCAGCACCGCTCTCGCTCGCCGCTGCACAGCCGATCTTGAAACCGATCGGGGTCCTCGACCCGATGTTTGAATTGTCGTCACCGTTGGACACATTGGATACGGACAACGCTCAACCCCTTACCCACCTCGACGCGCTTTCGTCCTGGATCGACGCGGATGCGTGGTCCGATTTCGACGTACTAGGCACACCGGATCATTCAGCATTACTGCCTACCACTGCTGTCCAGGTCACGCCCCTCGTCACGAAACCCGATGTTAGCGACGACACAGCACGCTCGGATCGGTTCGTGGTCAGCCGAATGACCGCCCGAGACGACGTGCGCGTCCACCTGAACGACCTGGGTGTCCGCGTCACCGCCGATCGTCTTGAAGCCGACGCGCAGGGCGATCAGATCGAGTTCTTTGGCCACGACGATCAGCCTGCCCGGGTCGAGCGCTTCGACGGGGCTTTGACCGGCAATCACATCATCATGAACCAAGCGGGCCAAACGGTGCACGTCACAGGCCCCGGTACAATCACGTTTATCAATACCCCCCTCAACCCCGCACAACCGCTGCCCGAAGACCTGCCACCGCCGATCACCGATCAACCCCTTGCGGATCAGCAGGTCGCCGCCGTCGATCAATCAACCGATACCGGCGAACCAATCCAACCCCCCGCGCCCCCCGCCATCACCGCGGTACGACCCGATGACCAGGGTATGCGCGTGACGGTGACTTGGGCCGACGCGATGCACTTCGACAACCGCTTCGGCCTGGCGCAGTTCCTCGGCGACGTGGTCTCCGAAGCACAGACGGATCGCGAAACCACCCTCCTGTCAGCCCAGGACCTACGCCTGGAGTTCACCGAACTGCCCGAGACCTTCTCCACCACGCCGACGACGGACGACCCCCTGGCTAACCGCTCGCTGGACTCATTCACAAGTACCGATCGATCCGTACGGCTCGTGACCGCGCAACAAGACGTCGTGTTCCAGGCTACAAAATGGTCCGACGAGCCCGGCGGGCCATTCGAGACCCGCGTGCACCTCGCCGGCCCGCTGATGAGCTTCGACAACGTCGCTGAACAGTTCCAGGTCATCGGCCCCGGCTCGATGCTCATCGAGGACTACCGCGTCCGGTCCAAGCGCCGCAAACACGATCAACGCGCCACCTCGCTGTTCGGCTCCGAGCGCACCGGGCAGGCCAAGTTCACCGGCCGAGGCGCTACGCTACTCAAATGGCGCAATCAATTGTCATTCGACGCCTACCACAACGATATGCGTGCCGACACAGGCGTGCAGATGATCCACCGCTCACTCGACTCACAACTGACCGTCCAGGTCGACTGCCAACGGCTGCTGGGCGACCTCGAATCCACCGGCGGCTTGGGCGTGTGGGTGGCTGGGCACGCACCCCAGCCCCGGCTCAAAGCCGTCTACGCAGACGAAAACGTTCGCATCATCTCCGACGACCGCACCATCCGCACCGACCACCTCGAGTACACCGGCTTTGACGAGACGGTCCTCCTACGCGCCGACCAAGGCAGGCTCACCGAGATCCACGAGCACAGCCCACCCACCGCGCTGACCGCGGAACGGTTCCGCTGGTACCTCCGGGAAAACCGCCTCGAGATCGTCAAGCTAGGCCCGACCCGGATGTCACTGACGCCCACGGAATAGAAATACATTCGAGCCGGTTTCACATCCCCCTCCCTGCGAGGGAGGGGGCAGGGGGAGGGTTGGGCATTCGTAATTTACGAGGCTTTCACCCCTCACCCTGCCTCTCCCCTCGAGGGGAGAGGCGTTCCAAAACAGTTTCTACTTCACCGCTTGATACCGCGGGAACAGTGCTTCGCCCTGGAGGATCGCTGTGCCTGGCGATAGTTGGCCCCACTGGGTCCACTCGCTGAGCTTACCCGTGCCGTGATCCGCCAGCGCCTGCGTGTAATGGTCGCACCCGATCCGCCGCCACAGCTCTTGCATCTTGCTCGGCATGATCGGCCACAGCAGCACCGACGCGATACGCATCGCCTCCGCGCAGTTGTACAAGATTGTCCCCACCTCCGGCAGCTTGGCGGGGTCTTTGGCGAGCTTGAACGGCGCAGTGTTTTCAATGAATGCGTCGATGTTGCGGACTAGCTGAAGGGCGTGGGCAGCCATCTGCGCAAGATCGAGTTTTGCTGCAACTTGTTGAACGTCAAATGCCGCATTTGCGGCAGGGCCTTCTAAGGATGATGCATAGGGATTGCTGCTCTTGCTAGGCAGCTTCCCCTCAAAGTACCGGTTCGTCATATTCGCGATTCGGCTAAAACAATTACCCAGCGTGTTGGCCAGGTCGGCGTTGTACACCTCGATGAACCCTGCCTCCGCGAAGTCGCTGTCCGTCGTGCCCATCGGTCCCGTCGTCGCCAGGAAGTACCGCAACGCGTCGAGCCCAAACGTTTCGACGTAGTGGTCGATCTTCTCCAAGTCGATGAAGTTGCCCAGCGACTTGCTCATCTTCTGACCCTCGCTGATCCAGAAGCTGTGCGCGTAGACCCTCTTGGGAAGGTCAAGCCCCAGGGCCATGAGCATCGCCGGCCAGATCACCGCGTGGAACCACAAGATGTCCTTGGCGATCAGGTGCACGTCCGCGGGCCAACAGCCACGCAGCTCGTCCGTGTCGATCGCCGACAGGTAATTAAACAGCGCGTCGATCCAGACGTAGACCGTCTGATCCGGGTCGTCGGGCACCGAGATGCCCCAGCCCCGCGCACCCGTCCGCGAGATCGGCACGTCGTTTAGCCCCTCACTGATCCGCCCCAGCACCTCGTTGCGGCGGGCTTCGGGTTGCACGAAGTCACCCCTCTCGAGCAACTCGCGCAGCTGCGGCTCATATTTGCTTAGCGCGAAAAAATCGTTCTTCTCACTCTTGCGCACCAGCGGCTTGCCGTTCACGGGCGACTTGTACCCGTACTCCTTGGCTTTGTTTTCGGGGACGTATTCCTCCTGCCCCGCGTCATACCATCCCTCGTATTCGCCTACGTACACGTCACCGGATGCCAGCAGCCGACGGATGTATTCAACAACCTGCTTCTTGTGGCGGTCCTGGCTGGTGCGGATGAAGTCGTTATTGATAATGCCCAGGCGTGCAAACGTGTCTTGAAACGCCTTGGCGTTCTGGTCGGCCCACTGCTGAGGCGTCATGCCACGCTCGGCAGCGGCGTCCACCACCTTAGCGGCGTGCTCGTCCGTACCCGTTAAGAAAAACACCTGCTGCCCCGCTAGCCTGTGATACCGCGCCACAATGTCAGCGATCGTCGTCGTGTAGACGTGACCGATGTGCGGTCGATCGTTTACGTAGTAGATCGGCGTCGTGATGTAGAACGGTTTTGCGGATGACACGGGGCGGATTATACGCCACAGCACGCGGGCCGCTCGCTCGCCCCGCTTCGGCTTGCCGCACCCCCCCGCCTACAATGGCGGCCATGGGCCTCGCCTATGACATGCTCTATGCCTCCGTCGCACTGCTGACCAGCCCCGTATGGGCATACCGCATGGCGCGCACCGGCAAGTGGCGCACCGATTGGCCTGCGCGTTTCGGGAGGTGCAACACCCCGCTGGCCCCCGCGCGACACACGCTGCTAATCCACGCGGTGAGCGTCGGTGAGGTCAACGCGGTGAGCCGTCTCGTCGATACGCTCGACGAGCGAACACATGGGGCCTTGCGCATCGTCGTGAGCGTCACGACCGACACGGGCGCCGCACGTGCACGCCGGCTGTTCGAGCCCCGCCACACCGTCGTGCGATACCCCTTCGACCTGGGCCATTGCGTGCGACGGTTCTTGGACACGGTGCAACCCACGGTCGTTGCGCTGACCGAGTTGGAGGTCTGGCCAAATTTCGTCGATCAATGCCACCGCCGCGAGATACCCATCGCTGTGATTAATGGACGGCTAAGCCCACGCAGCTTCCGCTGGTACCGCCGACTGACACCGCTGGTGCGACCGACATTTAGCAAGCTCACCGCCGTCGCCGCACAGACACCCGATTACGCTCAGCGGTTTACTCAGCTCGGCGTGCCGACCGACCACGTGCGCGTACTCGACTCCATGAAATGGGACACCGCCCCGCTGGACATCGCCCCACCCGAGGCCACGCACACCCCCGACAGTATTCCCGGCGCCGCCGACCTGGCGCGGGCCATGGGCATCGACACGACCCAGCCCGTGATCGTCGCCGGCTCGACCGGCCCGGGTGAGGAAAAATTACTCATCGACACCTGCCCACCGCACGCCCAACTCGTGCTCGTGCCGCGCAAGCCGGAGCGTTTCGACGAAGTCGCCTCGCTGTCTGCCCAGGTGGTCCGCCGCACTCGCCACCCTGACGGCAGTGATCCGCCGCCTGCCGGATCGAAGCTCTTCCTGGTCGACACGATGGGTGAGCTGCTCAAGGCCTACGCACTGGCGGACGCCGCGATCGTCGGGCGCAGCTTCCTGGGCATGTACGGCTCAAACCCTATGGAACCCGTCGCCTTGGGCAAGCCTACGATCATCGGGCCTCACCACAGTGATTTCGCCGATATCGTCAATGCCCTGCGAGCCGCTGAGGGTATCGTCGTCACGGACAGCCCCGGCCAGGCTGTGTCCGACCTGCTGGCCCATCCCGACCGTGCCCGTGCCATCGCCGACCGCGGACGCGGTGTGATCCTCACAAGGCGAGGCGCCACCGACCGGCACGCGGACATGCTCCTGGAACTCATGCCCGCAACCGTTGGTCGTGCGTAAACTTTGCCACACGCCGAGGCTGCCTATACTCGTATCGAAGCCCGGTGACGGACACAGCCCCGAAAAACACACAGCGAGCTTCGGCCATGCCCTCTACTGAATTCCGACAACACACGTTGGCCAGTGCCCGACGCATCGTCGTCAAGCTCGGCACGCAGGTGATCACCAGCCACGATCCCGCACAGCCCGGACTCGATCAGAAATACCTCAGCAGCATGGCCGGCCAAGTCGCGACACTGCGCCAACAAGGGTTTGAGGTCACGATCGTCTCCAGCGGCGCGATCGGTGCCGGCTGCGCCGAGATCGACCTCGATAAACGACCCCGGTACGTCGCCCAGCAGCAGGCTGTTGCCGCCATCGGTCAGAGACGACTCATGACGCGCATGCACGACGCATTTGCACCGCACGATCTTCAGGTCGGCCAGGTCCTGCTGACACGCGACGACTTCGACGACCGCACCCGTTTTCTGAATATCCGAAACTGCATCGCTGAGTTGCACAAGCTTCAATGCGTACCCATCCTCAACGAAAACGACACCGTCTCCATAGACGAGCTGCGCTTCGGCGACAACGACCTGCTCGCCGCTCTCGTGTGCAATGCGCTGCGTGCCGACGCGTTGATCCTCCTGACAGCGGTTGACGGCCTGCTCGACACAGACGGGCACAAGATCGATCTGGTTAGCGACATCCGTGCTGCCTCACGCATGACACGCAAACACACCAGCTCGATGGGCACCGGTGGTATGACCACCAAGCTCAAGGCGGCGCAACTCGTCACCGAAGCAGGCGAAATCGCCGTGATCGCCAACGGCCGCGAGCCCGACGTCCTGCTGCGACTGTTCGACGCTCAGCCGCTGGGGACCGTTTTCGCTCCCGCGGGCCGCAAGCTCAACAGCCGCGACCGCTGGATCGGGCTGACCAAGCGACCGGCAGGCACCATCACCGTCGACGACGGCGCCGCCGCTGCAATTACCCGACAGGGCAAGAGCCTGCTCGCCAGCGGGATCACCGCTGTCACCGGACGATTCAACCCCGGGCAGGTCATCGCCGTGCAAGACACCGACGGGCGCGAAATCGCACGGGGCCTGAGCAATTACTCCGCACAAGAGACTCACCTGATCATGGGTAAACGATCAAACCAATTTGAAAAACTTTTAGGCCGACCCGCGTTTGCTGCTGTTATCCATCGTAACAACCTCGTCCTGACCGATCGGTAATGCGCAGTGTCTAGAGCATTCTCAATTAACCTGTGGCGTACACAACGAGCCGCGACCGTAAGCGAGCGGGCAATTTGTTGTAGAAGCTGTTTCAAAACCCCTCTCCCCTTGAGGGGAGAGGTTGGGTGAGGGGTGAAAGCCCCGTAAATCATGGGCACACGACCCTCCCCCTACCCCCTCCCTGACAGGGAGGGGACTTATGAAACGAGTTCTAATCAAACGCTACAGATGCGTTGAGAATGCTCTCCCACGCTACACAGGCTTTTCCCACGCCACGTCCGGGTCCTTGCTAAACGTGTTTGTCGCCTGATCGAGACAGTCCCTGCACGCCACCGCTTCCGCATTCGCCCCGCTCCCCGGCGATGGGTGCGCCCACCGCGGCACGTGGGCAGGCAAATCACGCAGACACATTGTGCAGGTAAACCCCTCGCTACCCGTCTGCACCTGATCCAACGCCAACTTCAAACACGCCAGGCACAACACCGAGCCGCGGTGCCCCTCGACCATGGACTTGACCTCGTCCCAATCGGTGCCACAGAAGTCGCAGGCGATCACCACCCCGTCAGGCTCCGTGCGTTGCATTACGTTTCTCCTTTGTTGCTTGTGGCTGGTCTCGGATCAGTGTCCCGTCATAATCAACTCGATTTTCAATTCAAACGGTCGGTCTAACTCTGCCAAGCGTCGCCCGCTGGCACGCCACAAGTACAGGCTCGCCTCCACCGGGCCGTCCACGTCTGGGTAGCCGCTCGATCGGATCAACTCCGCCTGGATCACACGACCATCTCTATGATCAAACGTTACCCTGGCCAACGGGTTATGCGGCAGGGTGCTCACTCGCGTGACGACACTGAACCGCGGCTGAACAGTTTTAATCTCAATGCCGTCGCCCACGATCACCGCGCCGGGCCGAACAACGCGCTGGTTTGATCTGAGTTTCACCGGCGACGACTCACGGTCGGACCGCGCAGCGGAAGTCGGATTCGACGGTGCCGCGTTAGCCGACGACGACGCACGACGGTTTGCCTGGGCCCCGCTCGACACGGGTGTGGGTACGACGCGATCGGCTTCGGTACGGTCCGCTATCGGTGATTGCTGAGCCCCAGCCAACACTGCATCTGCCACCTCGGTTGACGCTAGCAACGGCAACCCCGACGCTGCAGCGGGCGCGGGTTTCACATTACGAGCCGCCTGGGTGGGTTCCGCTTGATCTTCCGCCTGACGCGCAGCGGCGGCAGCCCGGCTCGCGCTCGCTGATGCAGGGGTCGGATCGATCGGCATGGGCGCTTGGGGCACAGGGTCAGCCTGTTGCTGCAACGCGGGCTGCTCGGTCTTGCTCTGCGGAGCGATTAACTCGAGAAAAGCATCGTACGGTATCCACGCCACCGACGACCGTTGCGGCGCTTCCCGACCCAGGTTGATCGGGTTCGGCTCGGGTAAAACGGGTTCGAGCGCGTGCGTGCTGGGTCGATCAGAGCGCGACGCCGGCGAAGGGGCTGCCAACCACTTCGCAGCAACAGGCAGCAACCCTGCGTGCGCAATCACCGCGGCTATCGCACCGACGATCAACGGCCATATCGGTTCGCGGTTACTCATGGCGGCCTACCGTTATTCCGTGTTCTGCGGGTCTGGCGTAACGGGTTGGCCCACGATGGCGAAGTCTTCGATACCCGCCGAGCGCACCTGCTCGATTAACTCGATCAGGAGCGGGCCACGGTCGGTCGTACCCTGGGCCTCCAGTGCCAGGTACAGCTTCGGCTGATCCGGCCCATTGGCCATCTCTTGAAGTCGACGGCTCAACTCGGTGTCGTCTATCGGCTCGCGGTTCAGGTACAGCCCACCTTCGCCGTCGATGGTGATCGCCTGCACCCGGCCCGGCTGAGCAGGCCCGCCCGTGCTCAGTGTCGTCAACGTCACCGGGAGCACTTCGGCACGCACCATCACGATCATGCTGTAAATAAAAAACGTCAGCAGCAAAAAAACCACGTCGATCAGCGGCAGCATCTCGACGCGGGGAGACAGATCGTGGCGGCGTATTGATCGCATCATGCCAATCCATCAACGTTTTGGGGCGCTCTCCCGATCACGGGTGCTGTTCTTACAATGATTTTCAACCTTCCATCGCGCTAGAAACATGCGCGATGCGTATTAGATTCTAGAGCGTATCGTCGAGCCGGTCAGGACGACCCTCGGATCGTCTCCCACGCACGTGCCACCTCGTCCTGGCCCACGTCATCGACCACCGAGACCTCGCCGAGTTTCGTCGGCAGCACCAACCGTAGCCGACCACCCGATACCTTCTTGTCCAATTGCATCGCCTCCATCAAACCCGCGGTCGGTGGCAACCCCTTCACCCGGGTGGGTAGCCCGATCTGGTCGAGCAGCCGCGTTACCTTTTCAGGCACCTCCGAGCTACATCGGCCCGTCTGTACCGCCAGCCACGCCGCTGCCACCATCCCAAGCGACACCGCTTCGCCGTGGTGGTAGCCCTGGGCAACGCCGTAGCCTACGACCGCCTCGATCGCGTGAGCAAACGTGTGGCCGAAGTTCAGGTGCGCTCGCTCGCCCGTTTCCTTTTCGTCCGCTATGACCACCGCCGCCTTGATCCGCACGTTCCGCTCGACCAGTTCGACCAGCGCGTCGCGCTCCAGCGACAGCACGTCGGCCGCGTGTGTCTCGATCCATGTAAACAGGTCCGCGTCACGGATCACCGCGTGCTTGACGCACTCCGCTAGGCCGCACCGCAGCTCACGTTCCGGTAGCGTCCCGAGCGTATCGGTATCAACGACCACCAGGCGAGGCTGGTAGAAGCTGCCCACCAGGTTCTTCCCCTGCGGCAGGTTTACACCAACCTTGCCCCCCACCGACGCGTCGACCATCGCCAATAGCGTCGTGGGGCACTGAATAAACGGCACGCCACGCAGGTACGTCGCCGCTGCGAACCCGACTGTGTCGCCCACCACGCCCCCACCCAGCGCCACGACGGGACTGCCACGCTCGAGCTTCGCGTCGATCAGTACGCTGTACAGCCGTTCCACCGCATCGAGATTCTTGTGGTCTTCGCCGCTGGTTAGCGGTTGCACGGTCACGTGTCGATAGTGTTTTCCCAACGACTGCTTCGCCGCCGAGCCGTACGAGTCGAACACCGCCGAGTCGGCTAACACTGCGGCGCGGTCGTGCGGAGCCACCTGATGCACCCATTGGCCAAGCTGACTCAGAGCGCCGGGCTCGATACGCACCTCGTAACGGTGGTGAGGTAGATTGATTTCGACAACGGCCATGAAATTTAGCCCAACTCGAATTTAACCCATGCGCTACGTTCGAACGCGGCACAGCAACAACAATATCTTACACGCATTAACGTAATCCTTATGCGTTCACGACGAGCCACGACCGTCAGGGAGCGGGCCTCTTTGCTGCGCTTGAAATACGAAGATTAATCGCAATGCCTATGACCCATCTTCCTCGTGGCGATCGTGCAGCACATCCAACGCCTGGACCGGGTCTTTTGGCAGATTAACCTCATCGCCTTCCTCTCCGATCCCCCCTTCTGTATCCCCGCCCACAGTCGCGCCAACTCGTAGCCGCGTCCGTACTTTTTTGACACGTATCGTCTGCCGCAACACCACCCAACCCCCCGCCAGAATGACCAACACCAATACCAGTGCCCCGCCCGCGGAGCCCGAACCGACGCCACTGCCACTCGACCGTTCTTCGACCTGGGCACCGTGCCCGACAAATGTCAGGTAATTCGTGGGTCGGCCTTCCCGGTCGGTGTCGGACAGCACCTTGTAAAATCGCCCCACCGTCCGCACCTTCGCCCCCGCCTTCGGCGCGGGAGGCGGGTCCACGAGGTACACCACCGCCACCTCATCGGTAGCCCGGTCGACCACGACCACCCACTGATTGAGCTTGCCGTCCCAAGACCCTGGTCGGCTCAGTTGCCGCACCCGTTGCGAGCCGCCCGCAAACGCGCCCTCGATCAGAAACAATTGCCCCCGATGCTCGCCGGGCGACTCGAAGATGGCTTTGTAATCCGGGATCATCGCGCCGGCTTCGTCGCCTTTTTCCCATTGCAGCGCATTGTTCAGCAGCGGGTACAGGCCGGCCTCGTCAAAAGTGCTATTGAAATCCATCGCAGTATCTAATTGCACACGCTGCCCCTCCGACAACGGCGCGACACCCCGTATCACAACGCACAGCATGGCTAGTATTACCGCGTTCATCGACGCTGATTGTAGCCAATCATCGTCGCCCGTTCGGCTGCGTCGTGATCTTCTCCTGCCCTGCGATCATGCTATGATTCTCCCTATACGCACTGCGTATATTTTTAATGCGTCGTAGGCGATGTAAGTTATTGTCTGTTCTGTCTCCGCATTCGCAGATACCACGCTAATACCAATTTTGATTGGTATTATGGACCCTTGACCGATGCCCAGCACTGCCACCAACCCCAGCCAACGCCGCACCGATCAGCTCGCCGAACTGCCCCAGCAGATGATCGGCCAGGTCGTGCCCATCCTCGATTTCGGCTCGCAGTACGTTCAACTGATCACCCGGCGTGTCCGTGAGGCTGGCGTGTTTAGCCTGCTGGTCGCACCCGACACCCCGATCGAGCAGCTTGCCGCTATGAAACCGGTGGGTCTGATACTCTCGGGCGGACCCGCCAGCGTCTACGAAGACGGCGCGCCCCGTTGCGACAAGCGCATTTTCGACTTGGGCGTGCCGATTCTGGGCATCTGCTACGGCATGCAGATCGCCTGCCAAGTCCTCGGTGCCAAGATCCAACGATCCACCTCACACGAATACGGGCGTGCTCCGCTAACGATCAACGATCAATCCGATCTGCTCGCCGCTGTGCCCGACGCCACTACGGTCTGGATGAGTCACGGCGACCAGGTCGATCAGCTATCCGACGACTTCACACGCTTGGCCACGACCCCCACCTGCCCCTACGCAGCGGTGCGACACAACCGCCTGCCGTTTTACGGCTTGCAGTTTCACCCCGAGGTCACGCACACGCCTCACGGCAGTGATATCCTCAGTAATTTCCTGTTGCACATCTGCCACGCCAAAACCACCTGGCGCATGGCGGACTTCCTCGACGCACAGGTCAACCATGTGCGACGCACCGTCGGTACCAGCCGAGTCGTCTGCGGCCTGAGCGGAGGCGTCGATTCCGCGGTCGTCGCAGCGCTGCTCGCCAAGGCCATCGGCAAACAACTCACCTGCATCTTCGTCGACAACGGTTTGCTGCGAAAAAACGAGCGTCAGTTCGTCGAATCCACGTTCCGCGACCACTTCGACATCGACCTACGCGTCGTCGACGCCACCGACCAGTTCCTAGGCGACCTCAAGGGCATCGATGATCCACAGGAAAAACGCCGACGCATCGGCAGCCGATTTATCGACGTCTTCAAGAGCGCCAGCGCCGACCTGCCCGACGCACGCTTCCTTGCACAAGGCACGCTCTACCCCGACGTGATCGAATCCGGCCACGGCCACAGCGGCGCCGCGGCTAATATCAAGCTCCACCACAACGTCGGAGGCCTACCCGAACAACTCGGCTTCGAGCTCGTCGAGCCGTTGCGGTCACTGTTTAAGGACGAGGTACGCAAGCTAGGCGAGGTGCTGGGGCTGCCCGAGCAGATCGTTTGGCGACACCCGTTTCCCGGACCCGGCTTGGCGGTACGCATCCTGGGCGACATTACCCGCGAAAAGCTCGATCTGCTACGCGACGCGGACGAGATACTGCTCGAAGAGATCGTCGCTCATAATCTCTACCGCAAGACCGCGCAGGTCTTCGCGGTGTTGCTTCCGGTCAAGGCTGTCGGCGTCATGGGTGACGGACGCTCCTACGAGCAGGTGATCGCCATCCGAGCTGTCGAATCGCAGGACTTCATGACCGCGGACTGGGCACGCCTGCCTTACGACGTGCTGGCACGGATCAGCAACCGCATCATCAACGAGGTGCGAGGCATTAACCGCGTCGTGTACGACATCTCTAGCAAACCCCCTGCCACCATCGAGTGGGAATAGAGCAACTTGCGTAATTATTCTCCATCTCCCCAAGAAGAAGGCAGGTCAATGACCTGCCCTACTCCAGAACTGACATGGCGATTATTTATGCAAGGTGCTCTAGTTGTCACGAAATAGGGGTGGCACGGGTTGCTTGCAACCAGTGAAGTCACGAACGGCCCCTTCACAGCTTGCAAGCAAGCTGTGCCACCCGACGAATGGGAGTAGAACACGATCCATGATCGCAAACAAGTGAAATCTAACCACAGAATCCGCTTGCTGACGCGCGCGGCTCGTAGCAACTGCTTTATCTGAAATGGAAACGCTCTACGGGGCCGCTTTTTGCTGCGATGGCATCGCGCCGGTGGCTTGCTCGACGATCTTGTCAAACGCCTTCGGGTCGGCAATGGCGATCTCGCTGAGCATCTTGCGGTTGAGCGTGATGTTGGCGGCTTTGAGGCCCGCGATGAACCGGCTGTACGACACCCCACGCATACGTGCTGCGGCGTTTAGACGCGTCACCCACAGCCTGCGATAGTCGCGCTTGACCAGATTGCGGTGCTCGGTCGCGTAGACCCCTGCGCGGACGACGGCTTCCTTGACCTTACGCCAACACCTGCTGCGCGAGCCGCGCTTGCCCTTGGCGGCTTTTAACCAGCGGTTCTTCGCTTGACGACGCGCAGCGCCTTTGAGTGCACGGGGCATCAGAAAACTCCCAATTACCATCCGTCTCGACCCACACACCATGTGGCACGGGGCCGACGACGATTGTTATACCAATCACCACAAGTATTATCCGACTGTCCTTTGTACGCGGGATCAGATGTCACAAATACTTATGTCTATTACGACGCGGTCAAAACATACGCGGATGCGTATTCGTCACCCACCGGGTTGCAATTTTCGGTTCAGCATCTTCTCTAGCCGAGGCAGGTCACCTTTTTTCGCCACGCTCTTGGTCCGAAGCTCCATGAGCGTTGACCCTGATTTGTGGCTGCGGAGGTGTCCGCTATTCGACTTATGGAACTTTACCTTGCCCTTGGCAGTGACCCGGATTCGCTTGAGAAGGCCTTTGTGGGACTTCAGTTTAGACATCGCACGACACTCCTAGGGCAAATAGCAGCCCCGCATTGTAATCGGATTAAGTTGATTGGCAACTGCGGAGGTATCGGGCCAGAAGGTCATCAGACGGAAATGCTGTGGATGTCCGCGTTTATCGGCCTGTTGCGTCTCGGTCCGACGCGCCGATCACCCAGGGGTGGGCGTAACGGTCAATGGCCCCGTCGTCGGGACGCATCTGTAACTCGAGCCTGAAGAACACAGGCCCGGGCCGACGCATCACCACCGTGTTGCACTGATCCATAGAGCCAAACACCAGCGACGCACCCGGCACCATGCGCTCAAACGCGAACGCGCTGCTCACGCCATCGACGTAAGCACGGCTAAACCCACCCTCGCGTGCCACCCAGACGATGTGCTTGGAATCCGGGCTAAACGCCAGCTTTTCGACGCCTTGGCTCAGGGCCCAGCGCTGGCCGTCCACGATCACCGCGGCAAGCTCTGTCTCGTCCTGCGCGACGTACGCCAGGCGTTGAGAGTCGGGGCTAAACTGGATGCTGTCCCCAGCGATGCGCTTGTACGACCCGTGGTACCGGCCATCCTCGACGACAAACCAGCGTCCCTCATCGTCACGTGCGGCGAAGACGATCCGCTTTGAACTAGGGCTAAACTTCAGGCTACCCGATAGCAGGGCTTCGTAATCACCGACTCGTTCCCCATCGACGACGACTTTCCACCTGCGCCCGTCCATGGCCCCGTACGCCAGGTGTTTTGAGTCCGGGCTAAACACGACGCTGCCGTGCCCCAAGGCGTCGTACCCCCGCTCGAACCGGTTATCCACCACAGCGTGCCACCGCCCCGCCCGGTGTGCAAAGCCCACGAGCCGTGTCGAGTCGGGGCTAAACCACAGCCCCGCTTGGTCGTCCGCAGCCACCAGTTGGTTTTCTTGCTCATCTACCACGATGACCCACAGACCTGAAGGCTTCAACGCCCAATAGGCCAGGCGTTGCGAATCCGGGCTAAAGACGGGCTGGCTTACATCCGCGTACGCTTGGCCTTCCTGGCCGTTGAGCACGACAAACCACGCATCGCCACGCTTAGCGGTGTACGCAAGGTGTTGTGAATCCGGGCTAAACGCCAGCGTCTCCTTGGGCACCTCGTCGTACACAACCAATTGCGATTTGCCGTCAAAAACAACAAATTCGTTTTTCGCTTCACGCGCCACGAACGCGGTATGCATCGAGTCGGGGGTGAAAATAGGTGCGGACACCGGATCGGGTGTTCGGGTCATTGAACGGCCACTCACATCAAGCAACCCCCTACCTCCGTTAATGACCGCCGTCGCGATACGCTTCGAGTCTGGGCTAAACGTTGGGCCGAACACTATCGTTCCCGTACGCCCCACGCGGTTGTCTGAAACCACTGCTTGTGCGTACGCACCTTTCACCGCCCGCACCACACGGTACGCCACGCGCTTGGCGTCCGGGCTGGCGACGTAACTATCACGGAGGATCGTCCAGCCATCCGGTGCCGAATTAATTGGAAATACACGCTCGGTAAAAGGAGGTTGCCGGGCCGATTGCTCATCAACCGCCGCTTGCTCATCGCCCGCAGCAACAGCCGTCGGCACCAGGGCCGACCCTAGGGTCACCACAAAAGCACTTACCCATATCGCACCTGACGGCCCAATCCGCTTTGTCACCGCTCTCAAAAACGCTACTGCCACCACGATTAATCGCCTTGCAATCATAATTTTTTATCTGCTCATCTCTGACCCACGATCGCCATCGAAATCGGTGCGACGAGCCAACGGCCTCGTCACGGTGACTTCATTACGGTGCTGATCGAGGACTCCGAGCCGATCTGCACTTCTAGCCGGGAATACTTCGGCCCCGGTTGGTCGGCGATCAGCGTGTGGAATCGTTGCGACGAGTCGAATACCAACTGCGTGCCGGATACCACCTCGTCGAACTGCCTGTTGCCTTCGATGCCATCGAC
>JAJRXX010000054.1 GCA_024276075.1 Planctomycetota bacterium | reverse complement strand
GCTGAACACCCCAGGCAGACAGCACAATCACCAGAAGCCAAAATGTAAACGCAGCAAAGAGCATGGCTGAAACGTCCTCATCAGGCTGTACCTTCTGTCGACCACGCATGCACGCGATCACCCTCGCGTCACGAAGAAGGAGACACCCGCCGCATCCTACCACCACTGCCACGTCACCACCACCGATGCACAAGACAGACAGAGGGGCGCGTGACAACATTGGGGCGGCATGTGATATGACCATATGATCGCTGGGTGGCCCACCTCTTCAGGCTGGGTGGCCCACACCGAACACTGCAGGAAGGTGCCCGGGTCAGCTTCGAGCTGGGTGGCCCACCTCTTCAGAGGTGGGGGAGTCGATGATCCGTTCGGCAGCGATACCCACCCCTCTCTACCATGCCGTATTCAGGGTGTGGAAATACCGCGCATATCCTGGATTCTGAAATCGAAAAAGGAGTATGGAAATCCGCGCACGAATAACGGCCAGGCATAACACGCCCGGCCGCTTATATTAAGCTGTAAAATCGAGGCTACATCAGCCCCCTACTGTCGCATGCAAGACAGGTCGTATACAAGACAGGTCGCATACAAGACAGGCAGTGGCGTCTCTACTTCCGCGAGCGGACAAGAGTGACCAGGCCCGTCGCAAGCAGAATCGCTGTCGCAGGCTCGGGGACTGACGAATCACCATTCCCATTCGAGTCACTGATACCGACCACCGACAGCAGCAAGGTCTCACTCGTCACATCAAAGAACCCTGCACCAGCTTGTGCGAAACCCTCAGTCAGATCGCCGGGCGTCGTCGCGAGATCAATGACTGCCTGACCGATCGACAATGCCGTGTACTGGGCGGTACCAATCAGGACGTTCACGCCATCGATCCCGCCGCTGAAACTCAGGCCCGCAAGCCCGTCACCGTCCAGCGTAAGGGGCGACACAAACGCCGGGCCGACAGTAAAACCCTCGAAACCAAGCTCATCGCTGGCAACCAGATCGAATCCGAACCCAATCAGCGTCGAATCAGTCGTGGCAAAAATGTCAATGTCGATCGTATCGCCAGGATTCACGACCGCATCGCTGGGTATCAGCGAAATCTGAATCGAGTCCGCAGATGCGGTCAGGCAAAAACCCATCCCAAGCACCAACGCGAGACACGACGCAAAGCGTCTCCTACGCATCTCAAAAAAGTTATTCTGTTCCACTAGTCTCTCTCCCTCTGCATCTCCCAATGCATTAAGTCCTTCAGCATACTGCAAGGCTGGTACTTCCGTTTGTTGGCAGGCAAATTCCGTGTGATAGACCGGCTCAGCCAGCGTTCATCAGATTAAGGAACATCTGGAAATCGACCAGTGAGATAACACCGTCCCCGTCCAGATCAGCCACAGGATTGAAATCCTCGTCGCCATCCACATTCCCAAACTGACTCTGAAAAGCAGCCTCGTCCTCACTGTCAAGGACACCGTCGCTGTTGAAATCAGCAGCTATCGGTGGCTCTTCTGCTCGAATAGGTTCTTCGATCGGTGCTTCGATGATCTCACCAGGCTCGAATTCATTGAACTCGTCCTCGATCGGACCCTGGAACACAGAGTCGTCCACCGACTGACCAACTGGCGGGTCAACTGCTGGCTGATTCAATCCGCAACCCAGCGCGCCGAAAAAAGAGTATCCAATCAGCGACGCAACAAGGGCACTTACGGTGAAACGAACCTTGGTGAACGAACGAGCCTTACTGAATGAAGGACCGGTGTAACCAGATCGGGCTGCAACAGGCGCACAACCCTCGTTAAGGTGGGTAATTTTCTCTCCCATGCTTCTCTCTCCACTGTTATGGACACGCCCCCTTATCCCAAAACGGGTCTC
>JAJRXX010000053.1 GCA_024276075.1 Planctomycetota bacterium | reverse complement strand
CTTCGATGCCATCGACCACGACGCTCCACCGCTGGCCCTGCTTTGCCATCCAGGCGACGTGCGACCCCCCAGGGCTAAAGACCGGGTCCGTCACGGCATCGCTTACCCGCTGGGGATCACCATCGATCACGACTCGTTGCTTCGAGTCCGTGCCCCCCGCATAGATGAGGCTAGACGAGTCTTCGCTGAACCGGATGCTCTTTGAACGGACCTTACCCATCGCTTGGTGCGCGTAGCCGTCGACCAACACGAACCAATCCGATCCACGTCGCCCGCCGTACGCCATGCGCTGCGAGTCGGGGCTGAACCGAATCGAGTGGTTGAGCAGCCGATCAAACAGCGGGTGCTCACGCCCGTCTTTGACGATGTGCCACTTCCATCCCCTCTTGGCGCCGAACGCATAGTGTTTTGAATCCGGGCTAAACACCAAGCTGCCTTTGCCCACCGCCTCGTAAGCGGGACCAGCCTGACCATCGACCACCAGCCGCCACCATCGGTCGCGCTTGACAAACGCCGCCAGCCGCTGCGAATCCGAGCTGAATACCAAACTATCAAACGCCTGCGCCTCGTACGCGGGGTCTTCTTGACCATCGACCACCACCACCCACTTGTTGTCGTTCTTTAACGCCCAATAGGCGACCCGTGACGAGTCCGGGCTGAACACAGGCCCCAACCCGATTGATTGGTACGTCGGGCCGAGCTTGCCATCGACGACGACCATCTGACGACCACTCCTTCCCGCCACGAACGCCAGCCTATTGGCATCCTCACTGAGCACCAAAGGCCCGACGATCTTGTCGAATTTACTGCTGATGATTGTTTCGTTCTGGACCACAAACCATTGGCCGTGCTCTTTGGCCGCGTACACCACCCGCGTCGAGTCCGGGCTGAACCGCAACGAGTCCTGCGCTACTTCGTCGAATCGCGGTCCCGCCTGACCATCGACGATGAGAAACGGTTGCTCGCCCTGCGTCGCCCAATACGCTGTCCGCGACGAGTCCGGGCTAAATACAGCGCTCCCCTGTGGCGGCAGGGCCAACACACCTTTGCCGTCCAACACCATCCACCACAGGCTGCCACGCCGACCGAAATACGCGTAATGACGCGAGTCCGGGCTTACACTCGCTCGGACCACCTGCGCAAACGCGGGACCGACTCGATCATCGAAGATCACGGAAACCTGGTTGCCCTGCCAAGCGGTATACAACACATGCGCCGAATCCGGGGTCGCCTGCACCGAATCAGCCAGCGGGGACCAATACGCCTGCGGCCGACCCAATGACACCACCTGTTCATTTAGAACGACCGTCTCCGCACGGCTCACGCCCACCCACGCAAACGTCCGCGCACACACCAACACCACGATCGTGACCGACAATCGATTTCTCAGGGCACGTGTCATTGTCATTTGATATTTCCCGTCCACACGGCCCCCTCGCGCGGCGATACCGGCCGGGTCCGTATAACTACGGGCCGAGCCTGTAATTACTTAATCGCCCACCCAAGGCGTCTGATTTAGCCCTATTCACTTAATCGACCACCCTTGTGCCCCTGTGCACCGACGCCCCGCTTGGCGCCCACCGTCGGCAACGGTACGCTCTGTGCTCTGAAAATTGGACGTTTATCATGAAAGCTATCTGTGACCGGGCCGCCCTGACGGACCTGCTTAACCTCGTCAGCCCCGTAGCCGCTACCCGCACCCCCAAAGAGGTGCTCCGGTGCGTCAAGCTGACCGCAAACGACGCGTCGCTGACACTCGCCGCGACCGACCTGGAACTGGCAGTTTGGGCCAGCACGCAGCGCGTCGAGGTCAATAAGCCCGGCGAGGCGCTCGTGCCCGCCGATAAGCTCAGCCAAATCGTCCGAGAATCTTTCGACCCGACACTCACGGTCGAGCTCGAAAAGCAAACCACGCACATCCGTGGCGAAGACGCTCACTTCCAAATCTACGGACAGAGCCCGTCGGACTTCCCGCCGCTGCCAGAATTCACAGGCTCACCCGACTTCGAGATCGAAGCAAGCGAATTGCACCGAATCGTGACGCAGACGCTTTTCGCCACAGCCCGGGAGACCAGCCGATACGCGATCAACGGCGTACTGGTCGAACGAGAATCCAATAAGCTCACCGTCGTTGCCACCGACGGGCGAAGGCTGGCGATGGCCAAGGGCACCTGCAAAACCGACAGCGGCAACACAGCCAAGACCAGTTCCGCGATTGTGCCCACCAAAGCGCTCACGATGCTCCTGAAAATGTTCGGCGACCCGGAACAATTGGTACGCGTCAAACTGGCGGAAAATAAAATACTCTTCGCGACTGACGAAATGCTCCTGGCGTCGAACCTGGTCGAAGGAAACTTCCCCCCTTACAAGGACGTGCTGCCCCGCGACAGCGATAAGAAAGCCACACTCGATACCGAGTCGCTCACCAGCGCGGTGCGGCGTGCGGCACTGCTGACGAACGAAGAGTCGAAGGGCGTGCGCTTCGCTTTCAGTTCAGACGGCCTAACGCTGTCGAGCCGAGCACCCGAGATGGGCGAGGCACAGATCAATGTCCCCCTGCCCCAGTACGCGGGCGATCCGATGGAGATCGGGTTTAATCCACAGTTCATCCTCGACGCACTGAAAGTGATCGACGCCGACCAGGTGCAGTTAGAGTTGAAAGCGGCAAACAAACCGGGCATCCTACGCGCCGGGCCTGACTTCCTTTACGTCATCATGCCGGTCAACCTGCAATGATCGTCGGCATCCCCCGCGAAACGAAAGGCGATGAGTATCGTGTCTCCATGCTCCCCGTGGGCGTAGAGCTTTTGGTGCAGAGCGGGCACAAGGTACTCGTTGAACGAGGCGCCGGAGCCGGCAGCGGATACCCAGACGATCAATACAAAGCTGCGGGCGCAACGATCATCGACGACCACGCACAGGTATTCGAGCAAGCCGACCTAATCGTCAAGGTCAAAGAGCCGATCGGCGACGAGCTTGGCATGATGCGCCGCGGCCAGATTGTGTTTACCTATTTCCACTTCGCCGCCAGCAAGGAATTAACCGACGCCTGCCTGAAGGCTGGTATCACCGCGCTGGCGTACGAAACGCTGACCGACCCCGTTAACCCTGGCCTACCACTGCTGACGCCCATGAGCGAAGTCGCCGGGCGCATGAGTATTCAAGAAGGGGCCAAGTATCTCGAAAAACCCATGATGGGCCGGGGCATCCTCCTGGGCGGCGTTACAGGCGTCGAGCCGGGGACGGTCCTGATTCTGGGCGCTGGCATCGTCGGGACCAACGCGGCGCGCATGGCAGCAGGGCTAGGCGCGCACGTCGTGGTCATGGACATCAACATCGATCGGCTGCGTCACCTCGACGCAGTCATGCCCCCAAACGTCCACACCGTGTACTCCGATCCCTATGCGATCGCAGAGTTTGCCGTCCAAGCGGACCTGATCATCGGTGCGGTGCTGATCCCCGGCGGGCGCACCCCTGTCTTGCTACGACGCGACATGCTCAAAAATATGAAGCCGGGCGCTGTGATCGTCGACGTCGGCGTCGATCAGGGCGGCTGCGTCGAGTCATCTCGACCCACGACCCACCAGGACCCGACGTACGTCGAAGACGGCGTCGTACACTATTGTGTGACGAACATGCCCGGGGCTGTGGGACGTACGAGCACCCAAGCCCTGTGCCACGCCACGCAGAGCTACGTCGTTCGGCTGGCCAACACCGACATCGACAAGCTCGTCGCCAGCGGACCTACCTTTGCCTCAGCGCTGAACATACACTGGGGAAAATTAGTTAATCCTGCCGTTGCCCAAGCTCATGGGATGGCCTGCGCTTAATCATTTAGAGCAACTGGCGTCAATATTTTCCATCTTGATTGGATAATAGGTGTAACAAACATCTGTATTTCACAGCTTGCAAGCAAGCCGTGCCACCCGGTCAATGAAGATTAATTACGCCAATTGCTCTAGCTTAATAATTTGTACTCGCGTAGGAGTTGCTCCAGTGCAACGCGATTTTTCGACGCCAACTCGCACAGGGGCAGGCGAAGCTCGCCTGTGTCGAGTCCCCGAATGGCCATTGCGGTCTTAATCGGAATCGGGTTCGTCTCGACGAACATCCCCTTGAACAGCGGGAATAGCTGCCGGTGCTGCTTGCGTGCCAAGGCAAAATCGCCAGCCACCACGGCGTCGACCATCGCCTTGACCTGCGCGGGAATCAAATTAGTCAACACGCTGATCACGCCGACCGCGCCGATGCTCATCAGCGGCAGTGTCAGCGAATCGTCGCCAGAGATGATCGTAAACTTATCGAGGTCGCACAGTGTGGCGATCTCAGACGCGATGTCCAGCGACCCTGTCGCTTCCTTGACCGCAACGATCATCGTGTGCCCAGCCAAACGTGCCACCGTCGCTGGCGACATGGTGATCCCGGTACGCCCCGGGATGTTGTACAGCACGATGGGCAACCCGACCTGATCCGCCACAGCCATGAAGTGCCGATACAGGCCTTCCTGTGTGGGCTTGTTGTAATAGGGATTGACCATGAGCGCCGCATCGGCGCCGACCTGCTTAGCATGTTGGGTTAGTTGAAGGGCTTCGGCGGTCGAGTTTGAGCCTGTACCCGCGACGACTTTTATTTTGCCCCCGCCGACCGACTTGGCTTGGGTCACGACATGCTCGATCACCTGTCGGTGCTCGTCGTGGCTCAGTGTCGGCGACTCGCCGGTCGTGCCCACAGGGACCAAGCCGTCGATGCCGTGCTCGATCTGAAAGCGCACGTTGGCGCTGAGGCGGTCGTAGTCAACCCGGCCGTCTTTGAACGGCGTGACCATTGCTGTGAGTGTGCCTCGGATCATGCTGCGCATCCTAAAAACTTTGGCAATCAATACGGTGCCGGTGTCTACGAACCTCGTGCTGTGTCATGGTAGAGCCGATCGCTGAACCCGGCAAAACAGCGCGTTTACGCAATAGCTCCCCGTCGGCCCGCCGCAAGCTATTACAAACCCTTGTTCCCTATGCGCCACGTCCGAAAGCGATACCCGCTGACAAACTCGGGACTGGTATCACGCGTTGCGTAGGGCCAAAATGAGTTCCACCTTCCCCACATGCTCACCCACCCGCTGAGCGATCTGTTCCGGGGTCAGCCCCTGATCCGCCAATTCGTACACCGACTTCGTGAGCGGGTCGTCGGCTGGTGTCTGTGATGCGGGGCTACCCGATCCCGGCGACGGCGAATAGGCGTCCATCGTCAGGGTATCTCGCACAGCGGACCCGGGCTGCCCGCGTACCTGCTGGAGCTGGGCGATGCGTTGATCCGCTTCTTCGATCAATTGCTCCAATTCGATCGACTTGGCGTTTAGCTGTGTCGCAAATCGCTTCGACAACTGCTCGATCTCGACCATGAGTTCCTCTAGGTCGCCTCGCATACCCCGCTGCTGGCGCATGCGCTCGACCGTCTCGAGGGATGTGGGGACAGGGGCACGTGACTTGCGTCGCTTCCTGAACATCATGAGCATCGACGTGGTAATCAGCACCACGCCTAAGACCAGCATCCCATCGGTAAACTTAAACTGCTGGGCCAACACCGGAACTACATGGAACAAATATGTCATTTAACTTTAGCCATAACCATGGCATCACCCTGTCTTTTCAGGGCCATGAGCCTATACGCTGTCGGATCACCCACAATCGCCGTGACCGCACGCCGGAGTATGATTAACAGATGCCAACCCAGATCATGATGGCCCACCACCATCCATTCGTCAAAGCCGTCGCACACGCGCTGCGTCACCGCTGTGGGCTCAAACACGCTCTGCCCCACAGCGACCACAAGTTGATCGTCGCCACCAGCGGCGGGGCCGACTCCGTTGCGCTGCTGTGTGCGCTGACTGCTCTGAGCCGACGGCGGCGGTGGCGCCTGGACCTGACCGTTGGCCACGCACAGCACCATCTGCGTCAGGACGCTGAAACGGACGCACAATTTGTCGCCGACCTGGCCGAAAAGCTGCGATTGCCATCCTTGCGCGCAGACCTGGACATTGATCTTTCCAACGGCAACATGGAGGCACAAGCCCGACGCGCCCGATACGACTCTTTGGCTGATATGGCCCACCGATGCGGCGCCCGATACGTCGTTACCGCTCATCACGCAGATGATCAGCTCGAAACGCTGCTGATGCGGCTAATGCGTGGCAGCTCCGTGCGTGGTGTGGGATGCATGGCCTGGCGGCGGAGGCTGATGCCGGGGCGAAACCTCAAGCTGCTACGACCGATGCTCGCGGTCACGCACGACGCAGCCTGCCGCTTCCTCGAAGACCTGGGCCAGCCCTGGTGCCACGACCATACCAATGCCGACCTATCCCGCCTGCGTGCGAGGCTGCGCCACGAGGTATTGCCCGTGCTGCGCTCGATCCGCCCTACGATCGCCGACAAAGCCGTCGCTGTGACCGATCACCTTCGGCAGGCACATCAACTCATCGAATCCGAAATCGATCAGCAAATGCTGCGGGTCACACAACAGAATAATGCTACGACCCTAACCCGTCGCCACGCCCGAACCATGCCACGGATTGTATTGGCTGGCCTTCTACGCCGGGTGCTGATCGACGCTGGCGTCGACGCTGACCGCATCGGTCAACGCAGGCTCGAACCCCTGCTGCGTGCGATCCGCGATACCAAGGGCGGTACGCGTGTCTTTGGATTCCCAGGCGGATTATCTCTCACAATCACGGGCGAACTGATCACGCTGACACAACAGGCAAGGCCGTCTGTGCACCTCGCTGCGGAGGTCTCGAATATCAAAGCGTGAGGTTGCCAGATTGGCGGTGTGATTGATGGCAAAGAATGCGATGCTGCGCGGCAACTGCTGACCGTGCGACGATCATACGGCTACTGTTGTTGCGGGGGGCTATCGGGCGCGGTCCGCCAATCCACCTTTGGAGCGTCGCCCCACATCATCTCCAGGTCGTAGTGCGCCCTGGTCACCGGATCGAATACGTGCACGATCACATCGACAAGGTCGAGCACCGCCCAGGTCGCTGCGCCGTCTGCTTCCCGACCAAATACGCCCAGCCCTTGCTCGCGGGCCAATTTCTGCACATCGTCCACAACCGACAATATCTGCCGACCACTGGTGCCCGACGCGATCAGGACGTAATCGGTCACGTCGCTCCTGCCACGCACGTCCAGCACCAATACATCCTCACCATGCAGGCTGTTCAACAGGCGTGCCGCCTCGACGACAAATTCCCGCACGCCGGCATCGGTCGCCGCGTGGCCGCGCTTGGCCGAACGTGCATCGCTGGCCAGAGGCATCTTCAACTCGTGTTCGGTCTGTTTCGTCATTGTGCAAAATTAGAAGCGTATCGCCGTGCACATCGGGCAGTGACGGATGATTGGTATTACATGATAGGCACCGTGCTGCCGAGATGACCGATTGGTAGGCTTACCCCAGCCCCAGCCACCCCGCCACGATCGGCGAGAATTTTACCACCGGCCCTGCGAACACGACTGATACCACGCTGATGAGCTTGATGAGGATGTTCAGGCTCGGCCCAGAGGTGTCCTTAAACGGGTCGCCCACGGTGTCGCCCACGACGGTGGCCTTGTGGTTGTCAGAACCCTTGCCCCCATGTTGACCGGTCTCGATGTACTTTTTCGCGTTGTCCCAAGCGCCGCCTGCGTTGGCCATGAAAATCGCCACCGCAAACCCGCACACCAACGCACCGACGAGCATGCCCATCACGCCCGGCACACCCAGGATCATCCCCACCACGATCGGCACGACCACCGCCATGACCGATGGCACGATCATCTCTCTCTGTGCGCCAGCGGTCGAGATTGCCACGCAATTCGCGTAGTCGGGGTAGGTCTTGCCGTCGACCTCGACCTGATACGGCCACTGCAGGGGGTCTGCGATCTGTTCATCGCTTAGGCCATTCTTCTTAAAACCCTCACGCATGATGTCAAACTGTCTGCGACACTCACGCATCATGGCGTACGCCGCTCGGCCCACAGCGCTCATCGTCATAGCGCAAAACACGAAGACCAACATTACGCCAATGAACAAACCACACAGAACCCGCGGGTTCATCAAAGTAACGTCATAGTAATTCATGACCTGTGGTAGTGACGCACGCGCTGCAGGGACGATCTCAAATCCATACGATTTCTCTTCCGTTATTACTGTTGCATCGTAAAGTCCGTTCTGGTTGTCCCAGACAAAACTCATCTGCGCAGCGGGATCGGTCAACGCAGCAACCACATGTTCGTGGTTGCGCGAGGCGATCAGCAGGCCCGCTTCCTTATTGGGACCCCACGCAAACAACCCACTACCAACGTACACAGGAATTGGGCCATCGTCACCAGCCTTGGCCCCGGCTTTAGCTGCAGCAACAACCGCTTCGTCGCTCAGCAAGGTTACCTGCTTCGTCAGGCTCGCCTGCACCGTAATGACGTACGCCGCGAGCAGCGCCAACGCCGTCAGCGCCGCTGACCCGATAGCGAAGCCCTTGCCCGTAGCCGCTGTGGTGTTGCCCAGCGAGTCGAGCATGTCGGTGCGCTCGCGCACAAACGCTTCCTGGTGTGTCATCTCGGCGTTACCGCCTGCGTTATCAGCGATCGGGCCATAAGCGTCCGTCGCCAGTGTGATCGCCAGGGTCGAGAGCATCCCGACCGCTGCGATCCCCACGCCAAACACACCCATCAGGAATGTGTCGTTGCCCCCCGCTGCGATGAACGCGACCATGATCGCGACGACCGTTGTTAAAAGCGGTATCCAGGTCGATATCATCCCCTCGGCAATACCGGCAATGATCACGGTTGCAGGCCCCGTCTCTGCCTGCTGTGAAATCCGCTTTGTGGGCCCATGCTCGTAGCTGGTGTAATACTCGGTGCCCCACGCGATTATCAGCCCCGCCGCCAAGCCCGCGAGCACTGCCACCCACAGCCCCATCCACGAGACTGCCGAGATGTCCGTCGTGAGTATCTTGAGCAAGAATGCCGACCCGGCTGCGAACATGATCGAACTGCCCCAGACGCCCATGTGCAAGCTCTTGAGCAACTGCGACATCGACGCGCCTTCCTTCGTGCGTACGGTAAAGATGCCCACAATGGCAAATAGGATCCCCAATCCTGCTAGGGCAGGCGGCACCACCACCAGCCCCAGCGCCTCGGCGGGCTCTAGCGACAGGCGGTACGCCGCGGCAGCGCCCAGCGCCATCGACGCGAGGATGGAGCCGTAGTACGACTCGTACAGATCAGCGCCCATGCCCGCGACGTCACCGACATTGTCCCCGACGTTGTCCGCGATCGTTGCCGGGTTGCGGGCATCGTCTTCCGGGATGCCCGCTTCGACCTTGCCCACGAGGTCGGCACCGACGTCGGCTGCCTTTGTATAGATACCACCGCCGACACGGGCGAACAGCGCCTGTAGCGATGCGCCCATAGCGAAGCTAAGTGTAATTGTCGTGACCGACACCAGCCCGCCCACATCAAATACCTGTGTGAGCAGGTAAAACCATACGCTGATGTCCATGAGTGCAAAGCCGGTAACGCAAAGCCCCATCACAGCCCCGGCACGGAACGCGACGCGCAGCCCATCGTTGAGCGATTGTTTCGCCGCAGCCGTCGTGCGTGACGACGCGTTGGTCGCCGTTTTCATGCCGAAGTAGCCACACAGGCCTGATAGGAACCCCGCAACCGCTACGCCCAACGGCGAGAGCTTTGGTTGAAGTCCCAACCCAAACCCGATCCCCACCAACACCAGGATCAGCCCCACGAACACCACGGTCACAACCCGGCGCTGACTCGACAGGTAAGCGTACGCCCCCTCTCGCACCGCGGTGGCAATACGGATCATCTCAGAGTCACCCTCCGGGGCCGCCATAACGCTTCTATAAAACACGTACGCAAATATCAGTGCTAGCACCGCGCCCACCGGCGCCAGATAAAACGCCGGCGGAAGTACCACTCCCGCTGTTTGGGTCGGCTGCGCCCACGCCGGGCAAGCCAACAGACCCATCGCACTGATCGTGCCCATACCTATTTGTGAAATCCGTCGCATCGAAACGCCTCCTAGACGTATAAACACTGCCCCAGCAGACGGCCTATCCGCCCACCGAGCTTTCCAACTGTCTTAACTATCACCGAGAACCACCCGCGATCATTAAAAATGGGCTTTTCCGATCGATCGGTCGGCTTTTTTTGAATCGTGTGACGCCTACTTGCGAATTGCAGTGCGTCACTCTACCCCTCCACTGCTACCATTACCGCGGCCCGCTGCGGCGGACCGGCAGAATCCCCTGTTGCTGCGCCTGAAGTTGCTGTATCCGCTTAAGCGACTTGCGCTGGGCACGCTGTCTCTTCTCACAGGGCTTTTCGTAGTACGCCCTGCGCTTGACGTCCTTGGTGAGTCCCTCTTTTTCGCACAACTTCTTGAATCGACGCAAAACCTGCTCGACCGATTCACCGCTGCGTGCTTTGATCCGAATCGCCATACCTGCTCCTCAATGGGTCTAAAAGCAATCGAATTTGCAATTCTTGCAAATCCGAGACATTAATGCAAATTATCCCGCCACGCCGTGACGCGTTTCCTGACATCCAGACGCAATGTACGTCGTTCATCCAAGGTGCTGCCCGCTATCCAAACAGGCACGTCCAGGCGATCGGCTTTCTGTACCATCAGCCCATATAGCCTATAATAATTAGGTTCGGGCCCGTTGAATGATCCATTTTATGCTTCGAGACAATCTCGGAGTTGCTGAATCTGCCTTACGACGCCAATTTGTGTCGTCTTGATAATGGCCCAATTCGGGAGGTAAGTTTCGGCCTGAACGTGACCATCGCTCGTAACGCAGCCTCATTCGGCAATATATCGACCCCATTGGGTCTCGTTACAGCAGCCCCAGACCCCGTGTACCACCATGCAATCCTCAATCGTACAAACCGATCAGCAGACCATTGACCAAGCATCCCAGACGCTCAAAGCTGGGGGGCTGGTCGTTTTTCCTACTGAAACGGTCTATGGCATCGCCGCTTCGACCGCGAGTCCTAAAGGGATTGAGGCGTTGCGCGAGTTCAAAGGTCGACCCGAAAGTCAGCCGTTTTCGATACACCTGCCCAGCCCCGACGCTGCTCTGCCCTACCTGAACGGCGCGGACCCGGCCGTCAGGAGGCTGGTCCGCAAGGTGTTTCCAGGCCCCGTGACGCTGATCGTCGAGGTCTCCGACTCGGCCATCACCGATCACCTCAAGGCCCTGGGGCTCCCCAGCGAAACCCGCGATAGCCTTGTGCACAACAACACCATCGGACTGCGGTGCCCCGACTCGGTGCTGACACAGCGGGTACTCGCAGCAGTCGATGCACCGGTGATCGCCAGCAGCGCCAACCGCCACGGACAACCCCCACCGCACAACGCACAGGAAGCCACTGAATCGGTGGGCAGTGCCGCCCAGATGGTCATCGACGGCGGGCCCTGTCGTTTTGCGAAGCCCTCGACCATCGTCCGTGTGAGCGGGCAACCAGACGGTTGTGGCATCACCATCGAGCGAGCGGGTGTGTATGACGAGCGTTTTATCCGTAAATTGTTGCGTTGGACCATGGTGCTGGTCTGCTCGGGCAATACCTGCCGCTCGCCCATGGCCCAGGCGCTGGCGAAACAGATGATCGCCAAGCGGCGGAACATACCCGCTGACGTACTCGAATCCGCAAACGTGTCCGTGCTGTCCGCGGGGGTCTATGCCTCGCCGGGGATGCCCGCTAGCATCGAAGCTGTCGATGAGATGAAAAAACTGGGTATCGACCTTTCCGAACACCGATCGCAACCACTGACACCCGAATTGATCCACGAAGCTGACGTGATCTACTGCATGACGCATACGCATCTTGACGCGGTGCTCCGCGCTTCACCCGGTGCCGGGGATAAGATATTTCTGCTCGACCCCCAAGGGCACGACGTAAACGACCCCATCGGTGCAGGAGAAGCAGCCTACAGGCAATGCGCGGAGATGATCAGCGGGATGCTCACCCAACGTATCGAGGAACAAAAGCCATGAAGGTCTCACTCGCCGCCGATCACAGAGGCAAAGACGTATACACCCAGTTGTGTGACTGGCTCAAGCAAGAGGGCTACGAGGTCGTCGAATACCCCACTTGTGGCAATCGGGCCTGCGACTACCCCGATTACGCCTTCCCCGTCGCCAAGGCGGTCGCCGACGGCCAGATCGATCGGGGCATCCTCGTCTGCGGAACGGGGATCGGGATGTGCATCGCCGCGAACAAGGTCAAGGGTGTGCGAGCCGCCATGGTCCACGACGAAATCGGCGCCGACATGAGCCGCCGACACAACGACGCCAATGTCCTGTGCCTATCCGCCGACATGCTCGGCCAGCGCATCATCAACCGCATTGTCCAGACCTGGCTCGAAACAGAATTTGAGGGCGGCCGGCACGCACGGCGAGTCAAAAAAATCTCCGCGATCGAACAAGGACTCGACCCCTCCAACGTAACCGACAACACGAAAGAGACGAACGCCGGCACGACACAACCGGCTCATTGACCCCGCCGCCATTGCCAAGCACAGCACGCCCCGCACCCGCCTCGTTTCTACAATCTCTGACAAACCTCATCATCAACTGCCACACCTGCAAACACGACATGATGACTCGATATAAGCCTCGATCCTATTGAATAGAACACAAGGGAAACGATCATGCCAGCGGATACGCAACGGGTACGTGTAGAAGAAATCGACTGGTCCACACTGCTGCCGCTGTCCCGGCTGTCTGCAGCCTTCCGCATGGCGACCCACCCCAACAAGCTGCTGACAGCATTGATGCTGGTGGCCCTTCTCTGGCTGACAGGACACGCATTGGACTTGTTTTCGGGTGCCTGGGCTTACCAAAGCGAGATCACGCATTTCGCCGGCTTCTCACGCGCCGAATACGACCGCTGGCTAACGGTCATGCACGACAAAGACGCCGAATCGATCGGTGTCTTCGCCGCGGCAGCTCGGTTCAAACTCGACGCGTTCAAGCGCTTGATGCTCGCTGTATCGCGGCTGGACTTCGGGACCGACGCACACAGCGCCATAGGCGCGATGCGCGATATCTTCGTCACGCTGCCGACGTGGGCGCTGTATAGCCACAAGTTTTTCTTTTTGTTTTACGAATTGATCGCGTTAGCGATCTTGGGCTTGTTCGGCGGAGCGATCGCGCGCATGGCGGCGCTCGATGCCACAACCGGACAACGGATTACCGTCGCCGAGGCGCTGCGCTTCGCCGCGTCACGCTGGGCTTGGTTTGTGCTCACACCGCTGATGCCGCTGTTCCTGGCGTTCGTGTTGTGGGTCGTGCCTGTGGTGACGGGGTTCGCCTTGTTTAATCTCCCGATCCTGGATGTGCTGGGGGGCTTGCTGTTCTTCGTCCCGCTGCTGTGCGGCGCGGGTGTGGCGTTCCTGCTGATCATGCTAACCACCGGTGGCCACCTTCTATACCCAGCGATCGCCGTCGAGGGG